>NZ_JAGOLP010000009.1 GCF_017994015.1 Ferrovibrio sp.
AGATGAAGCCTTCCAACACCACAATGCGGAAGCTGCCATCCTCAATCGCCTGCTCGGGCACAATCACGCGGCTGGTGACAAAACCGGCATTGCGGTAACGCAGTTCGATATCGTTGGCGATCTTGAAAGCATCGGCAACACTGATTTCCTTGCCGATCAGCGCCGCATGGCCAGCCTGCAATTCGCCGGCCGAAAACGCCGTGGCACCCTGGATTTCAACTTTCTTGAGAACAAAATTCACCTTGTCGGCACCGGCCGGCGCTTCCGCTGCCGGGGCTTGCGGCACGGCGATGCGGCCACCCAGGGTGGAGGGCGCCACCATCAGTGGCTGCGGCGCAGCGCGACCGGCTTCGGCACCAGATGGCAATTGCGCCGGCACCTGCTGCGCCTGCACCGGCAGGGCGGCAAGCAACAGCGCCAATCCCGCTGCGCTTAGGGCTGGGCCGGAATGCCGACCAGCACTCAGGATATCAAGGATCCGATAGAGTGCGTCGCTGCGGTTCGGTTGCGCAAATTTCATACTAGCCCCAAGCCCTGAATTCTGCAGCAAGCGCCTTGTGCCACACGGTACGATTTGAAGCACTTCCCCCCGGATAACCCACCCGACCGGCAGAATTGCCTCATCCGCAGCCACGCAGACGCTATGCACGCATCTTTGTCCTTCTGTTTAATCGCATAGCTTCCGGCCCTATACAAGCAAAATGCGTTTTGACAGGCAGCGTCATGTTTTATTAAGCCTTTGATTTTGCTGAACTACGTCACATTTTGGCACAATTCTCAGGTGCTAGTGGCGCCAGAGGCAATACGGCCTTCAGTTGTATGCCGAGCAGTAAAAGACAAAATTAGCGGAAAATTGGGATTTATTTCCAATCCGGCCAAAAGGCCACCAAATAGAGGTAGCAGACATAGCCGGCTTGAGCCGGCTTTCCCTGGCAATATGCCGCAGCCGACAGCTTTGCGAGTGATTATCACTCACTCTATACTCAGCCTGCATAACGACTCAGGGTTCATACCGTTTCGGGGAGAGGCTGCATGGCGCGCCGGTCTGTATTTCGTTTCTTCGCCGGCCTGCTGGCCGTATTGCTGGCCCTGGCCAGCCCGGCCGCTTTCACTCCGGCAAAAGCACAGATCACCGATTCGGATCGCCAGGCGGTACTGAACGGCTATGCCGATATCGCCCAGGCGATGTATGGCGACAGCCTGGCGCAAGCGCGCCGGCTGCTCGGCGCGGTGGAACGGCTGGTGGCAAAACCCTCGGAAGCCACCCTGGCAGCAGCGCGCCAGGCCTGGATCGCCGCCCGCGAACCCTATCAGCAGACCGAAGTGTTCCGTTTCGGCAACCCAATCGTTGACGAATGGGAAGGCCGTGTGAATGCCTGGCCGCTGGATGAAGGGCTGATTGATTACGTCGATGCCGGGCGCTATGGCGAAAGCTCGGATGCCAATCCCTGGTATGCCGCCAATATCATTGCCAATCCAAAGCTGACCATCGGCGGCAAGAAAGTGGATACCAGCCGCATCACCTGGCGCACCCTGCGCGGCCTACAGGAAGCCGGCGGCGTGGAGGCCAATGTGGCCACCGGCTATCATGCCATTGAATTCCTGCTCTGGGGCCAGGATCTGAACGGCACCGGCCCCGGCGCCGGCCAGCGCCCCTGGACCGATTATGCCAGCGGCAGCGCCTGCACCCATCCGCCCTGCGAACGCCGCGCCGCCTATCTGCTCACTGCCAGCCGCCTGCTGGTGGATGACCTGGCCTGGATGCTGCCGCAATGGGCGGCGGACGGCGCTGCCCGGCGCAACTTGCTGGCCGATCCCCAGGCCGGCATCGCCGCCATTGTCACCGGCATCGGCAGCCTGGCCTATGGCGAGCTGGCCGGCGAGCGCATGAAGCTGGGCCTGCTGCTGCACGATCCCGAGGAGGAGCATGACTGCTTCTCGGATAATACCCACAACTCGCATTACTATGACGTGGTGGGCATGGTGGCGGTGTATCATGGCCGCTATGGCAAACTCAGCCTGCCCGGCCTGGGCAGCCTGGTGCAGAAGGCCGCGCCGGCGCTGGATGCCGAGATGCGCGCCAAGCTGGCGGCCAGCCTGGCCGCCCTGAGCAAGCTGAAACAGCGCGCCGAAACCACCGAGCGTTACGACCAGATGCTGGCCGAAGGCAATGCCGAGGGCGCCGCCGTGATTGAGGCCGCCATCGCGGCATTGACCGACCAGACCCGCAGCCTGGAACGGATCAGCGCCGCCTTGCAGCTTGGCAAGGTGAAGTTCGAGGGTTCCGACAGCCTGGATGCGCCCGACAAAGTGGGCAAGAAGCCGTGATCCGATGCCTCACAATTGGCCTTGCCATCGCCCTTCTGCTCGCGCCATCGCTTGCGGCGGCAGATGACGAAACCCGGCCGGGCGGCGCCGCCACCAGCAAGGGGCCGCGCAATCGCAGCGCCTTTTCCAACCCATCCGGCAACATGTCGTTTGAGCGCCAGCTGGATTTCAAGGTGGGTGATGGCGTGTTCCGCAAATTGTGGGTGGCGGCGCCAGCTTCCACCCGCTCGTCGGATGGGCTTGGCCCGCTATTCAATGCCCGCGCCTGCCAGGCCTGTCATCTCAAGGACGGGCGCGGCCGCCCGCCTGCCGCAGGTGAAACGCCGGCCTCGCTGCTCTTTGCCCTGGGCAGCGCCGATGGCAAGCCCGACCCGGTTTATGGCGGCCAGTTGCAGACTTTCGGCATCCAGGGCCATGCCGCCGAGGCCAGCCTGCAGATTGAATATCAGCCGCTGCCGGTAACGCTGGCGGATGGTGAAACCATCACATTGCGCCGGCCGGTTTATCATTTTAGCGATTTCGCCTATGGCGCCATCGACACGGCCACCCGCTTCTCGCCACGTATCGCGCCGCCGATGATCGGTGTTGGCCTGCTGGAACTGATCCTGGAAGCCGATATCCTGGCCCGCGCTGATCCGGATGACCGCGACAATGATGGCATTCGCGGCATAACCCGCAAAGTGTGGAGCGCCGCCGAACAACGCGAAATGCTGGGCCGCTTCGGCTGGAAAAACGGCGCCGCCACCATCGCCGACCAGACCGCCAATGCCTTCTTCAACGATATGGGCCTGTCCACCGACTTGCACCGCGACGGCTTTGGCGATTGCACCCCGGCCCAGGCCGCCTGCCGCAGCGCGCCGCATGGCGTGGAAGCGGCCGACGATGTGGAAGTACCGCGCAAGCTGTTTGACCTCACGGTCTTTTACGCCCGCAATCTGGCAGTGCCGACACGCGAGAATAGCCGCGCCGCCGATGTGCAACGGGGCCAGAAGCTGTTTGGTGGAATCGGCTGTGCCGCCTGCCATGTGCCGCGCCAGGTGACCGGCAGCCATCCCGATCGGCCGGAACTCTCCAACCAGGTGATCTGGCCTTATACCGACCTGCTGCTGCATGACATGGGCGACGACCTGGCTGATGGCGGCAAGGATGGCCGGCTGTGGCGCACACCGCCGCTTTGGGGCCTGGGGCTGACGAAGCGCGTCAATGACCATGAATTCATGCTGCATGATGGCCGCGCCGATGGCATCCTGGAAGCCATCCTGTGGCATGGCGGCGAAGCGGCGGCGGCACGCCAGCGCGTTATCGGCCTGAGCAAGCCGGATCGTGCCGCTTTGCTCAGTTTCCTCAATTCGCTCTGACGCCGGAGGCCATCATGCGCCGCTGCCTGCTTGTTGCCGCCACCCTGTTTGTGATGTTTGCCAGCCCGGCCCGCGCCGCGCCGGATTACACCGCGCTCAACCAGGCGGCCGTGCAGGCGCATATCCTGCCGCGTTATGCCGCGCTCAGCGCCGCCACGGCAAAATTCGCCAGCATTGCGGCCGCCGGCTGTGCCGACCGCCTGGCCTGGCAGGCCGGCTGGGCCGAGGCGATGCGGGCCTGGCAGGGCGTGCAGCATCTGCGTTTTGGCCCGGTGCTGCTGTTCAACCGCTATCAGCGCTTTGCCTTCTGGCCCGATGCGCGCAACAGCATGCCGCGCCAGCTGAATGAAATCTTCGCTACCAAACGCCTGCCGGATTTTGCCATCGGCAGCATCGCCGTGCAGGGCCTTTCGGCGCTGGAACGTAATCTGTTTGACGCCACCGAGGCAGCCAAGCTGAATAGCGACGTGTTCCGCTGCGCCTGGGCGCAGGCAGCGGCACAAAACTTGGCCGAGATGGCCACGGCGATCGAGCAGGATTGGCGCAGCGGCCGGCATTATGCCGCGCAGTTTGTTGCCGCCAAGGGCGATCTGGTGGCCTTTGCCGGGCCGCAGGAAGCAACGCAGGAATTGTTCAAGGCGCTCTATGGTGCCATCGAGCTGGTGGCCGATCACAAGCTGGCTCGGCCGCTGGGCAAGGGTGGCCGCGATGCCCGGCCGATGGCAGCCGAACATTGGCGCAGCGGGCTTTCCGGCGCCGCCATCGGTGCCAATATCGCCGCTGCGCGTGAGCTTTATGCCAGCTTTGCGCCGCAGCTTGCCGATGCCGGCCTGCGCGGCGATTTGCAGCGCCGCTTTGACGATCTGGCGCAGCGTAGCGCCGGGCTTGATCTTGACCGCGACATAACCGATGCGCCGCGCCGCCCGGAACTGGAAAAACTGCGTGCCGATCTGCTGGCGCTGAAAACCCAGCTGGGCGAACGCCTGGCCCCGGCGCTGGGCCTACAGATCGGCTTCAACGCCCTGGATGGTGATTGAGCATGCCAAGCACCAGCCGCCGCCACCTGCTGCTTGGTTTTGCCACGCTGCCGCTCTGGCCCGGCATGGCACAGGCCGCGCCTTCTGCCGCATCGCCCGCCGCATTGCTGGGCTGTGGCCGCGATGCGGCGGGCGATGCCGTATTTGGCCTGGATGCGGCCGGCGAGATTATCTGGCGCCAGGCGCTGCCGGGGCGCGGCCATGGCATGGCGGTGGCACCTGATGGCAGCTTTGCGCTGATCGCGGCACGGCGCCCCGGGCGCTGGCTGCTGCGCATTGATCTGCACCAGCCACAAACGCCGCCGCAACTCTGGCCCTGCGACGACCTGGCCTATGGCGGCCATGTGGTGTTTCTCGATGCAACGCGCGTGGCGCTGAGCGCCAGCGATGCCGAGGGTTATGGCTGCATCGCCGTGCTGGATGCCGCAAGCGGCGGGCGCATCGCCTTGTGGCCAACAGATGGCATTGATCCGCATGAATTGCTGTCGCTGCCAGGCGGCATCCTGGCGCTGGCCAATGGCGGCGATGCTGCCGAGGCCAGTTGCCTGGTGCGGCTGGATGCCACCAGCGGCGCCATCCTGGCCCGCATTGAAGCGCCACCAAAACTGCACCGCCTCAGCCTGCGCCACATGGCGGCTTTGCCTGATGGCAGCATTGCCGTGGCAGCCCAGGATCGCGGCGGCGCCGAAGCCGGCATGCCGCTGCTGGCGCTGTGGCAGCCAGATGAGCGGCTGCACTGGATCGATCTGGGCCAGAGCCAGGGCGATTTGCGCGGCTATTGCGGCGCTATTGCCGCCCAGGATACGCGGCTCTGCCTGACCTCACCGCAGGGCGGCGTGGCCTTGCTGCATCCCGGCTCAAGCCGTATTGACGCCGCCGACCTGTGCGGTGTGGCACCGCTGGGGCCGGGCTTCATGCTCAGCGGCGGGCGCGGCGACCTGATCCTGCCCGATGGCAGCCGGCGGCATCATGCCGTGGCTTGGGACAATCACCTGAAGGCCGTATGATCCGACACAGGCTTTGGCGCCGCCTCGGCCCGGATATCAGCCGCCGTGCGGCCGCGGCCATCCGGCGCCCAACCCGGCGGACCGAACAGATAGCCAAAACGCTCACGCCAATTGCGCGCCTGCGCCAGGTCGCGCCCGATCTCGATCCATTCATGGCAGGCGATGACCAGCGGATTGAAACTGCCGAGATTCTTCACGATGCCATAGCGGCAGGGTTCGTCATCACGCTCGGCGGCAAAAGTGCCGAATAGCCGGTCCCAGATGATGAAGATGCCGGCATAATTGCGATCCAGATAGGCCGGGTTGGTGGCGTGATGCACACGATGATGCGATGGCGTGTTGAACAGCCATTCCAGCCAGCGCGGCAGGCGCCGCAGCTGTTCGGTATGAATCCAGAATTGATAGACCAGGCTGACGCCTTTCTGGAACACGATCAAAGCCGGCGGAAAACCCAGCAAGGCCAGCGGCAGCCAGACAATCCAGGTCAGCGCCAGGTTGCCGGTCCAGGTCTGCCGCAGGGCGGTGGAGAGATTGTAATGCTGCGAGGAATGGTGATTGACATGCGCCGCCCACCAGATGCGGTGTTCATGGCTCAGGCGGTGAAACCAGTAATAGGCCAAATCCTCGGCAAACAGCAAAGCCAGCCAGGTCCAGGCATTAAACGGCAGGTCAAACAGCCGCACGGCATAACAGGCTTGCAACGCCGCCCAGACCAGGCCGGCAAACAGCAACCCCTGCACCAGATTGACCAGCCCCATCAGCAGCGACGCGGCGGTGTCCTTCAACTCATAGGCATCCATGCCGCGCCAGCGCGCCAGCAGCACTTCTAGCGCCGCCAGGGCGATGAAGGCCGGAATCGCCAGCACCACCGGATCAGGCAAGGCGGGATCAGGCAGGGTGGTATTCATGCCGCCAACCTCTGCTGCCAGGATAATGCCACAGCCAGCGGCAGCAGCAGGGCCACCACCTGGCCGCCCGGGCCGCGCGTGGCCAGGTGCAGCCGGGCGCGGCCATCGGGCAGGGTTTCAACATGATACCGGATCACCTCGCCGGGCTTCAGCGGCCGCGCCGCCAGCCGCGCCCCGGCGGGAAAAACCAGTGCCAGCCTTCCGGCCCGATCAACGGCGATGGCGCCAGCGCCATCCTCCGCCACCACAATCTCCGCTGGCGCAAAACCCAGTTCCGGTTGTGCAAGCAGGCGCTGCGCGGTTTCGCCATCGGCCAAGCAGGCGCGGCGCCGCCCGCCGGTCAGCCAAACCAGAACGAGGATCAGCATGATGCCGGCAACCGGCAGGGTGGGATCAAGCGGCAGGTCCATGCTGCAATTATGGCGAAAATTGGATATTTCGTCATCAGGCCGGGCAGCATGGCCAATTCGAATCGGCTCGGCTTGGCTTGCCCGGCCAAAGCTGCTATGCCCAAATCATGCCTCAGCAAGCCACCCGAATCGCGCCCTCGATCCTGTCTGCGGATTTTGCCAAACTTGGCGCCGAAATTGCCGCCATTGATGCCGCCGGCGCGGATTACATCCATATCGACGTGATGGATGGGCATTTTGTGCCCAACCTGACAATCGGCCCGGCCGTGGTGAAAGCCCTTCGCCCGCATAGCGCCAAGGTGTTTGACGCACATCTGATGATTTCGCCGGTGGATGCCTTTGTGCCGCTTTTTGCCGAGGCCGGCGCCGATATCATCACGGTGCATCCCGAAGCCGGCGCACATGTGCATCGCACGCTGCAACTGATCAAGTCGCTGGGCAAGAAGGCCGGCCTGTCGCTCAATCCCGGCACCCCGGTGGAAACCGCGCTGGCGGTGCTGGATATGCTCGACCTGGTGCTGGTGATGAGTGTGAATCCAGGTTTCGGCGGCCAGGCTTTCATCCCGAGCCAGCTTGAGAAGGTGAAGCGGCTGCGCCAGGCCATCGATGCTTCCGGGCGCCAGATCGACCTTGAAATTGATGGCGGCATCAATGAGGAAACGGCGCGCCAGGCGGTGGCGGCCGGTGCCGATGTGCTGGTGGCCGGCACCGCCGGCTTCAAGGGCGGGCCGGAGCATTACGCCGAGAATATCCGCCGCCTGCGCGCAGCCTGACATGACGGCCAAACCGGCCGCAAACCGCCGCAACGATACGCCACGGCCCGGCCTGGTGGAGCGTGCGGCGACAAAGATCGGCGCGCTGTGGTATGGCTCGCCGCTTTACCGCCTGACCCTGCCGCGCCGCGCGCCGCTGGAATTCCCCATCCTGCCGGACGATCCCTGGCCCGGCCTGGCGGCCCGCGCCGACCGGCTGTTTCAGGGCCGCTTTGCCTTTGCCGGGCTTGAGGTGGTGTCGCCCCATGCCGCGCCCTGGGATGCGGATGTGGACAGCCTGAATGCCGAACCGGCCAGCATTGCCGCCTGGGCCGCCGAATTGCATGGCTTTGCCTGGCTGCGTGACTTTGCCGCCCAGGGCGGCGACATGGCGCAGCGCATGAGCCGCAGCCTGGTGCAGCATTGGATCGAGCGCCATACCCAGTGGCAGCCGCGCGCCTGGGCCGCGCCGGTGATCGGCCGGCGCCTGACCGCCTGGCTCAATGCCGGGCATTTCCTGCTGCGCGACAGTGAAGCCAGTTTTGCCCATGACCTGCTGCTCAGCGTGGCGCGCCAGGCGGCACATCTCGGCCGCGTGGCGCCGCGTGTAGCTGATCCGGCGGCGCGTGCCGAAGCGCTGCTGGGCCTGGTCTACGCCGCCGAAAGCCTGCCCGGCGGGGCCGAGCGCTGGCCGCGCGCGCTGGAAAAGCTGATCCTGGCCTGGGAAGCGCAATTACTGCCCGATGGTGGCCATGTTTCGCGCTGCCCAAGCCGGCTTTTTGCCATGTTCCGCGATGTGGTGGCGTTGCAGCGTTATCTCAGCGCCGGCCATCCGGAGCGGCTCAGCCTGATGCCGCTGATGGACCGCATGGCGCCGATGCTGCGCTTTTTCCGCCATGGCGATGGTGGCCTGGCGCTGTTCCATGGCGGCGAGGAAGAAGCGGCCGGGGCGCTCGACCATGCCCTGGCGCTGTCGGAATCGCTGATCCAGGGCAAACATGGCAAGCCGCCCGCCTCCTCGGCCGCTTCCGGCTATGAACGGCTGGCGCCGCGCCGCGCCCTGCTGCTGCTGGATACCGGCGCACCGCCGCCCAGCCATGCCGGCCGGCCACATGCGGCGCCTTTGGCCTTTGAATTCAGCCATGGCAAGGATCGCCTGATCGTCAATTGCGGTGCGGCACGGCGCCTGGGCGGCGATTGGGCCGAGGCTTTGTCCGGCCCGGCCGCGCATGCCACGCTGGGCATTGAACATGCCCGCCCGGCGCCGCATTTCACGGTGCGGCTGCAACGCCATGAACAGGATGGCCATGCCTGGGTGGAAGCCGAGCATGATGGCTGGCAGGCGGCTTTTGGCCTGCTGCATAAACGCCGGCTCTATCTGGCGGCAGCGGGCGACGACCTGCGCGGCGAGGATTTGCTGGAAGGCGGTGCGCCCGATCAACCACGCGGCTTCACTCTGCGCTTCCACCTGCATCCTTCGGTGCATGCCTCGCTGATCGGCGCCGGTGATACCGTGTTGCTCAAGACCGGCTCGGGCCAGGGCTGGCGCTGGCGCGGCCAGGGCGGCCTGGTGCGGCTGGAGGATAGTGTCTATCTCGGCCAAGGCGGCGAATTGCGCCGCAGCCAGCAGATTGTGATGGCCGGCTCTGCCGCCGGGCTGCCGGTGCAGCTCAAATGGGCCTTGTCGAAGATTCCGGCCTGATCCATGCAGATCATCCCGGTGGCGCAGCAACGCTCGATGCCCTGGAAAAACGGCCAGGGCGTAAGCTGGCATATCGCGGTGGATCCCGATGGCGCCGGCTTTGAGGATTTTGCCTGGCGCGTCAGCCGCGCCGCCATCATGCGCGACGCCGCCTTCTCCGCCTTTGCCGATACCGAACGCTGGATCACCCTGATCCAGGGTGAAGGCTGCGCCCTGCGCTTTGGCGATGGCGGCGCGCTGATGCTGCGCAAACCCTTTGTGCCAATGCGTTTTGACGGCGCGCGCGCCGCTACCTGCAAACTCTCGGCCGGGCCCTGCACTGTGCTGAATGTGATGGCGCGGCGTGGCCGCGCTGAGGCCGATGTGGCGGTGGTGGCGGCGCCGGGCGACCTGCCGCCGGAAATCGGCGATGCGGCGCGCGACGGCAATCTGATCCTGGTGCGGCTGGATGCCACCCGGGTGCTCCGGGTGCGTTTTAGTTAGCTCAGCCCATCCGTTTAGAATAAATTCCCGGCATAGATACACCCTTAAAGGGTTTATTCAGTCATGCCAACCATCGATCTCAACGACAAAATCCAGCGCAAGCAAACCCTGCTCGACACTGCAATCAACGATGAAACCGTGCTGATGGATGTTCAGAAGGATGAATATTACGGGCTGGACGACATCGCCTCGGCGGTATGGCATTTGCTGGCGCAGCCAACCACGGCGGCACAGATCATCACCATATTGATCCAGCGTTATGATGGCGAGCCGGAGATCATCCGCCGCGATACCCTGGCCTTGTTGCAAAACATGGCCGAGCGTGACCTGCTGGACCTTGGCTGATTTTATTGATTGCCGCCTTCGATCCAGCGCAGGAAGGCGCCGACATGCAGGCCGCGATTGAGCACGGCGCCATATTCGCCAAAGCCGATGGCTGCCGCATCCGTGGGCCAATCCGCCATCAATCGCTGCATGCGATCCAGGTCCAGCACCCGCGCGGCCAGCGGCGATGCCCGCAGCGCCGCCAGCATTGCCACGCTGTGTTCACGTTGCAAGGTCATGCGGTGCAGAAAGTCGGCGCTTTGCAGGCCGCGCCGGGTTTCGTTCAGCACCTGTGGCGGCAAGCGATCAGCCAGCACACGGCGGGCGAGCCAGCGGCTGGTGCCGTGGCGCAGATACTGCTCGTCCGGCACGGCAAAGCAGTATTCCAGCAGATCGATATCAGCCGTGGGATCGCGTAATTCCAGCCCCAGCATTTCGCCCAGCGGCGCCAGAATCGGCGGCAAAGTCTGGATCCGGCTGAGCCAGCGCCGCCGCATGGTTTCGGTGTCGCCATCATAATCATGCCCCAGCGCCAGGCCGCGCTGATCGATGCCGGTTGCGGCTGCAAAATCCGGGTGGATGGCGCTGTTTTGCCGAGCATCGGGCAGGGGCAGGCCGCGTTGCCGATCCAGCCAGTGCTGTGCGGCGGGCGATAGCAGCGGCCGCAGCGCATGGCGGTAGAGCAACTTGGCCATGCCAATGCCGCTCTGCCGGTGCAGCGCGGCAATCTCACGCCCAAGCCGCAGCCAGCGGCCATTCCGCGCCCAGCCGGCCAAGCCGCTGGTGCCATCCCAAGTCAGCGTCAAGTTGCCGAAATTGCCGGTCAGGATGGCATTGGCACCCAAGGCGCGCGCCTGATCGAATAACGGCCCGAACCAGCCAATATTCATAATGTTGCGCGCCGGCATGCCGAGCGCCAGGAAAAGCTGCTGCGGATTGTGATCCAGCCGGTGCAACGCCGCCGATGTCAGGCCCTGCCAACGCATATTGGGATGCAGCGCGGCAACCGATTGTGCCGCCGGCCGCTCGTCGCTGATCTGATGTGGCGCTTGCCGCCGCGCCACGCCATCCGGCGGCGCCATGGTGAGCACATGCACCGGCTGGCCGGGGCGCAGCCGGGCGGCAGTGGCCGCCACCGCGCCGGAATCCAGCCCGCCACTCAACTGGCAGACCAACGGATCGAGGCCAGTCATCTGCCGCCGCACCGCCTGATCCAGCAGCGCGCGGGCTTCTTCCACATAATCCTGATCCTGCCGATGCCGGATGCGGCGGCGCCAATCCGGCTGCCAGTATTGCTGCACTTTTGTATGGCCCGAGGGATCAACCAGCAGCGCGCAGGCCGCCGGCACGCGGCGGATCGCGGTATAAAGCGTGGCATCGACTTCCGGCACCACATCGCAGAGCAGGGCGGCCAGATAATTTTCGTCCAGGTCACGCTTCAGGCCGGGCAAGGCCAGCAAAGCCCGCAAGCTGGAGGAAAAGACCAGCCCGCCAGCCAGCCGGGCATAAAACACCGTGTTCAGCCCAAGCTGATCGCCGGCCAGCAGCAAGTGTTGCGCGGCCTCATCCCAGCAGGCCAGGGCAAAGCGGCCGCGCAGTTTTGCCAAAGCCGGGATGCCTTGGCGCCGCACCAGTTCAAGCAGCAGGGCAGATTCGTCCGCTGCCAGCGCCGTTGCTTCGTGCCGCCAATCCTCGGCATTGTCGAGGCGGCCCTCCCAGCCGAGCCACGCGCCGCCTGCCTGCCAAAAATTTGCCGCAGAAGATGCCACCGGACCAGCCTGGATAACCCGCCGACCGGTGAAATGACGAGAGAATTGCTGGAATTGCGCGCTGAAACCGGAATCTGCAGTCGCATGTGGCGCGAAATAACCGATAAATCCCTTCACGGCCCGGATTTTGGCATCATCATGCCCACATGCCGCATCAGGAAGACTGGCAGATCACGGTATCATCCCCGCTGCCGCAATTGGTGATCGCGGTATGGCCGGTGATGCCATATTGGCTCAAGCGGGGTGTATGCCATTTGGGTCGCGGCGCGGCACTAAACGGCACGCCAACGGCCTGCCGGGTTTTTTCAGGCATGCTGTCTTGAATGTTTTTAAGCATGGCAGCACCATTAAGTTATACGGTACATACAAATGTATATTAATTATCGATCTTATTCAAGATTATCCGCCTCCAGGTAGCCGAGCCGGCGCATCATGGCGCCCTGGCTTGCTGCCAACAGATCGGCCTGCCGCGGGGTCAGCCAGTCACGCCAGCCGCCGGCACGGCCAGTGCGGAAAAACCGCACGCCTTTTGGCTGGCCGCCATCAAAGCCATGGCGGGCTTCGGCCTGCTGCAAAACACCAAAATCCGTGGCTGCCACGGCCCGTTCAAGATCGGCCTGGTCATGCGGGATGCCGGCATAAAGTGCCGCGCGGCGCAGGCTGCCCAGCGGGTCGGCCAGCATGTCCTCATAGCGCAACAGGCAGCATGGCCGGCCCGGCGCCTCCAGCCAGCTCTGCACATGGCCGCCCCAGGAGGACAGGCGCTGCGGCAGATTGAAGCGCGCCCGGTCTGGCCGCCCCAGCAGCAGGCCAGCCGGATTACACAGGCTGTTCACGGCGGCATCCAGCGGCTGTACGGCAAAATGCGCCCAGGAAACCGCCACGTCACGCGGATCGCGCACGATGTAGAATGTGCCCAGCGTCACCTCGGGCGGAAATAACGGCTCGCCGCCGGCTGTATGCGTCCAGGCATCATGCACCTTGCGGAAAAGCGGCCGCGTTGCCTGCTGCGCCAGCATGCGATAGGCCACGGGGCGCAAAGCCTCCAGTTCCGCCAGGCTGAGATCGCTGCTTTCCACATCCAGGGCTTCTTCCAGATCGTAAAGCTGGCTGGCATTAGGCGCAAAACCGTTATTGGCATCAGACGGCAAGGCCTTGTCCGGATGCAACAGGGCGGCGAGCGCCAGCCGCAGCCAGGTATTGCCGGATTTGGGGTAGGAGGCGATCCAGTAGAAGCCGCTCATGGCGCCATCTGCCGCAGGATGGTGGCTATGCTGCGTTCCATCCCGCCGGCTTCATGCGCGTGCTGAAGCAGCCAGCAGCCGCCCGGCACAGCCGCCAGCGCCGCAAGTGCCGGCAGCAATTGGGCTGAAAGGCCAAACCGCACCATGATGCCATTGCGGTATAAATCCTGCCCCAGCCGTATCACCGCCTCCGCCCCGTGCAGGCGACGCAGGCCGCCATCAGTAGTTTCCGGGCTGAGATGAAAAATCGCCTTGAGCGGCAAAGGCGCCGCCTGAAACGCGGCCTCGACCGGCAGATGGAATTTGTCCAATGCCTGGCGGCTGCGCTCCATGCCATCGGTGGGCGCTGCAATGCGCTGCATGGCATCACGCCACAGCTTCAGGCGCGGAAAGGCCGGCAGCACCTGCGGGCCGCCCTGTGCGGAGAAATCCACCACGGTCACATCATCCGCCAGCACGGCAAAGCCGCGCTGCATCAGGCTGGCAGCCAGTGTGGATTTGCCCATGCCGGACGGGCCGGCAAAGGCCACGGCCGCATCGCCCATCCGCACACAACTGGCATGCAGCGGCAGCAGGCCGCGGCGATAACAGATGATGCCAAATACAGTGCCAAACAGAAACACCCGAATATCCGGCGCGGCGTGGTCGAGCACGGGATCAATGACAACCTGGCGCCCCTGGCCATCGATCAGATAATTGGCCACACCCGGCATCGCGAAACGACAGCTCTTGTCGGCAGCCACTTGCAGAAATGGCCGGTCCAGAATCAGATCGTCCAGTCGCTCGGGCACCGGCCCCAGCGTGATGCGCAGATCCGGCGCCCGGTCATCGCCGCGCCAGGGCCGCAGATCAGGTAGCGGCAACGCACTCGCCACACGCCAGCCACATAGCAGGTAATCGTTTTCCACCGCTTTCATTCACAAGACCGTATCTCAACGATTGAGGAGCGCTCCGATTCTCCATCATCAGTAGCGCCAACGCGGGTATTTCAGAAGGCTTTGCGCTGCGGCAGCGCATGAAGGGATGAATGGGACTGGTAGCTCGCGCCCCCATTTGATTACAACAGTATTCAATGCTTCAGTTTTTATAATTTATTGTATAGATATTAATATTATTGTATTCAATTACATGAATACATATGTAATTATCGCAATGGTTTAAATTAATATTTGCAATACACCAGATTTTTTGCTGTCATTCCCAACACAATACTTAGGGCAGAGCCAAAAAAGGCTGCCTTGTGCGGAGGGGATGACATGACAGATCCATTTATCGGAGAAATCCGGATCAATGCCTTCGACTATGCGCCAAACGGCTGGGCCAGTTGCAACGGGCAATCGCTGCCGATCCGGCAGAACGCAGCCCTATATTCCTTGATCGCCCCCTATTTCGGGCATGACACAAATAACTTCAATTTACCGGACCTGCGCGGCCGTTCGCCGCTGGGCTATGCCACCAATGCCACCACCCTGAACGGATTGACGCAATACGCCATGGGCGCCAAGGGCGGCACCGAAACGGTAACGCTGACAACAGCGCAATTTCCCGCCCACACGCATCAATTGACTGCCAACAAGGCAGCCGGCAACAGCGTGAATCCGGCAGGCTGCGTCTACGCGCAGAGCAGCGTGAATATCTATGCCCCAGCAACATCCAGCAGTGTGGCGGCACTGAACAACGCCACCATATCGAGCGTCGGCGGCAACGCAGCGCATAGCAACATGCAGCCTTACCTAGTGCTCAACTTCTGCATTGCATTGCTCGGCTATTACCCGCCACGCCAATAACGGCCCGGCTTTCACGACCGATGCGAAACACTAACTGACCAAGCGCGGGAGGGATGCGAAATGGATTCCTATATTGGCGAAATCAAACTCTGGCCGATTCCCAGATTGCCTGTAGGCTGGCTCTGGTGTGATGGCAGCAGCCTGGCGATCAGCAGCTATCAAGCGCTGTACGCTTTGCTCGGCGTTCGGTATGGCGGCGATGGCCGCAGCAATTTCAACTTGCCCGATTTACGCAACCGGGTGCCGCTGCATATGGGCACCGGCACGGGTACCAATGGCAGCTTGCCGGCCACAAATTACATCATCGGACAGAATGGCGGCGCAACATCGGTCACTTTGCAAGCCAGCCAGATTCCGACCCATAATCATCAGCTTTTCGCCACCACCAGCAACGCCATCGCCACCATTCCGGGCGATACATTCACCCTGGCGCAATCCGATGCCACGGTCAGCCCTTACGCGCTGGAAAGCGCCACAGGCAAAGCCTTCAGCTTCGCCGATGCGGCGTTGCAAGCAGCGGGCGGCAACCAGCCGCATAACAACATCATGCCCAGCCGCACACTGAATTACATCATCTGCAACCAGGGCACTTTTCCAGTTCGGCCAACCTGATCCGGGAGCAAAAGAATGGACCCCTTTATCGGCGAAATCCGCATTTTTGCTTTCAACTATCCGCCCCAAGACTGGTGCTTTTGCAATGGTGTGCTGCTGAACGGGCAGCAATTCCCGGCGCTTTACTCGCTGATCGGCACGCTCTATGGCGGGGATGCCAAGCAGCAAACCTTCAATGTGCCCAACCTGCAATCGCAACTCGCGATGGGGGCTGCCACGATGTCTAATAGCGGATATTCCAATCTCAACCAGTTTTCGGGCAGTGAATCCGTAACATTGACCCTGGCGCAAACCCCCGTTCATGACCATGCCATGGCCGGCGAAATCCAGGGCCAGGCCGTCAATCAGACCAACAAGCCGGGCGCCAATGTGGTGCCCGGCCTGGTGGTGATCAACAACAAGGCCAGCACGGCCTTTTACAATGCGCAGCCTGATACGCTCCTATCGCCGCAGGCGATTTCGGTTTTCGGCGGCAACAGCCCGCATGAAAACCGGCAGCCTTTCATGGCACTGAACTTCTGCATCTGCACCCAGGGTATTTACCCGGATTTCGAAACCTGAGACTTGCTGGCAGGCATGGTGTTTAACCCATCTGGGCTTGATCTGCTGGGGCTAAATTTTCGGCCGGAAACACCAGCAGATGCCGGCTTCATCCAGCAGCTTTATGCCGAAATGCGCTGGCAGGAACTGGCCCAGGTGGCCTGGCCGAATGAGCACAAGCTGTTATTCCTGGCGCAGCAATGCGCGGCGCAGCGCCAGCATTATGCCCGCGCCTATTACGATGCCGAATTCCTGGTGATCGAGCGTGCCGATACTGCCATCGGCCGGCTTTATCTCTATCGCGGCGCGCCGCAGGATATCAGGATCATCGATATCGGCCTGTTGCTGGCACAGCGCAATCAGGGCCTGGGGCGCCATATCCTGGAAGCCGTGTTTGCTGAGGCACGCGCCACCGGCCGCAGCGTCAGCATACATGTTGAAATCTTCAACCCGGCGCGGCGGCTATATGACCGCCTCGGCTTTGTTGAAACCGGCGAGCATGGGCCATATCGGCTGATGCAGTGGCGCGCCGATCAGTTGAACACCGCCTGATAGCGATAACTGCCATCCGGCTTGTCGCCCACCGGCACAATGAACATCTCCGCCTCCCAGCCGCTGGCGGCATGGCGCAGCAGGTAATTACCCTGTGGGCAAAACACCCCCTGCCCACCTTCAAAAAACAGCGAGAAAGGCTCGCGCAGCTTGCCCGGAAAATCGCGCACCTTCTGCGCCCTAATTTCGGATAGCCGAATTTCCACTGCAGGCTGCTCATCAATTATGATCTGGAAATTGCCGCCCGCCATGGGATGAAATTCGTCAACAGTAAGAATACCCATGTATTCACCCCCTCACGTCCCAATTTCATGCAGTAATTATTATACTATATACTTAATTCTCAAATACAAATCGAAACGGCATCACTGCGCGGCACAATCCGCTTCCAGCCGCGCCGCGCAGAACTTGAATTCCGGAATCTTGCCAAAGGGATCAAGCTGCGGATTGGTCAGCATGTTGGCCGGCGCCTCGTGGAAGGCAAACGGGATGAACAGATTGCCCGGCGCAATATCGCGGTCGGCGCGGGCCTTGAGGCTAATCGTGCCACGCCTTGTGCTCACCTTCACCCGGGCTCCCGGCGCCAGGCCAAGCTGTTGCAGGTCGTGCGGGTTGACCAGCGCCACCGGTTCCGGCTCCAGCGCATCCAGCGTGTTGGCGCGGCGCGTCATGGCGCCGGTATGCCAATGTTCCAGCAACCGCCCGGTGGAGAGCACCATGGGGTATTCCGCATCGGGCAATTCAGCCGGCGGCGTCACCTTGGCCGGCACCAGGCGGGCGCGCCCGCTGGCAGTGGGGAAACCCTCGCCGAACAGAATGTCCTGGCCCAGCGGATAGGTGATGGCGCCCTGTGCCTCCAGCCCCGCCCAGGTGATGCCGGCCAGCGACGGCATGGCGGCGGCCATCTCGGCGTAAATCTCGCTAGGCTGGGTATAGCGCCAATCCAGCCCCAGGCGTCGCGCCAGTTCCTGGATCAGGTGCCAATCCTGCCGCGCCTGGCCGGGCGGATCGAGCGCAGCGCGGGCCATCTGTACGCGGCGATCTGTGTTGGTGAAACTGCCGGTCTTTTCCGGCAGCGCGCTGGCCGGCAGGATAACATCGGCAAACATCGCCGTTTCGGTGAGGAAGATATCCTGCACCACCAGATGCTGGAGCTGCGCCAAAGCCTCACGCGCATGGCCCAGATCGGGATCGGACATGGCCGGGTTTTCACCCATGATATACATGCCGGAAATCTGCCCGGCGCGGATGGCGTTGATGATCTCCACCACCGTCAGGCCGCGCTTCGGATCAAGTGCCACGCCCCAGAGCTGCTCGAACCGCGCCCGGATAGCCGGGTCTTCCACCGATTGGTAATCCGGCAGCACCATTGGTATCAGGCCGGCATCGGAAGCGCCCTGCACGTTATTCTGGCCGCGCAGCGGATGCAGCCCGGCGCCGGGCCGGCCGACCTGGCCGGTGATCAGCGCCAGCGCAATCAGGCAGCGCGCATTATCGGTGCCATGTACATGCTGCGACACGCCCATGCCCCAGAAGATCAGCGAGCCTTTCGCCTTGGCATAAAGCCGCGCCACAGCGCGCAAGGTTTCCGGCGTTATGCCGCAAAGTGGCGCCATGGCTTCAGGCGTTGCCGCGCGCACCGCCTCGGCCAGATCGGGAAAGCCATCAACAAAACGCTGGATATAGGCCGGGTTGGTCAACTCCTCCTGCACGATGACATGCAGCAGCGCATTGAGCAAAGCCACGTCGCTGCCCGGCTTGAAGCGCAGCATATGGCTGGCAAAACGCGCCAGCGCCTGGCCGCGCGGGTCCATCACGATCAGCCTGGCGCCCTGCTGCCGCACCGCCTGCTTGATGAAGGTGGCGGCGACCGGATGATTCTGCGTCGGGTTGGCGCCGATCACGATGATCACATCGGCCTCGCCCGCCGCCGCAAACGGCGCTGTCACCGCCGCCGAGCCGATGCCTTCCATCAGCGCCGCCACCGAAGAGGCATGGCAGAGCCGGGTACAATGATCCACGTTGTTGGTGCCAAAGCCGGTGCGCACCAGCTTCTGGAACAGATAGGCTTCCTCGTTTGAGCCCTTGGCCGAGCCGAAACCGGCCAGCGCGCCGCCGCCGCGTGTATCACGGATCTGCCGGAGGCCTTCCGCCGCCCGCGCCAGAGCCTCATCCCAGCTTGCGGCGCGAAAATGTGTGTAGGGATTGGCCGGATCGATCACATCATCGGCGCGTTTGGGCGCATCCTCGCGCCGGATCAGTGGCATGGTCAGGCGCTGCGGGTGATGCGCGTAGTCAAAGCCGAAACGGCCCTTCACACAGAGCCGGCCACGATTGGCCGGGCCATCACGGCCGCTGACATACTGCACCCGGTTATCCTTGACATGCAGGGTCAGCTGGCAGCCCACACCGCAATAGGGGCAGAGCGTGTCCACCTTCTGCTCGGCCTTGGCCACGCCCTGCCCGGCGGCATCCACCAGGCTGGCCGGCAGCAGCGCCCCGGTGGGGCAGGCCTGCACGCACTCGCCGCAGCCGACACAGGTGGATTGCCCCATCGCATCAGCAAAATCGAACACCACGCGGGCATCCTTGCCACGATAGGCGATGCCGATCACATCATTGCCCTGCACCTCGCGGCAGGCGCGCTGGCACAGGCCGCATTGGATACAGGCATCAAGCTGCACAATCATGGCCGGATGGCTGCGATCCGCCTCCGGCTGCGCCACCCGACGTGGCGGAAAGCGGCTGGCTTGCAGATCGAGCCGGTCGGCCCAATGCCAGAATTTGCTATCGGCATCGGGTGCGGTCTGCCGTGCCGGCTGATCCGCCAGCAGTAATTCAAAGACCAGCCGGCGCGCGGTTTGGGCGCGCTCGCCGGCGCTGCTCACCTCCATGCCTTCGGCCGGCTGGCGCTTGCAGGCAGCCGCCAGCACACGCTCGCCCTTGATCTCCACCATGCAGGCGCGGCAATTGCCGTCTGGCCGGTAATCCGGCGCCGGCAGATGGCAGAGATGCGGGATTTCCGTGCCCAGCCTTTGCGCCACCTGCCAGATGCTTTCGCCCGGCTGGGCCGTCACCTCTGCACCATCAAGCCGGAAGCGGATCATCGGAAATGCTCCAGCACGCCCAGCAACGGGTTCGGTGCCGCCTGACCCAGACCGCAGATCGACGCATCGCGCATCACCTGGGCCAGACCGCGCAAGGCGGCCTCATCCCAATCCGGTGCCTGCATCAAAGCGGCGGCTTTCTCGGTGCCAACGCGGCAGGGCGTGCATTGGCCGCAGGATTCATGGCGGAAAAACCGCATCAGATTCAGCGCTGCCGCCCGCATGTCATCCTGTTGCGACAGCACAATCACCGCTGCCGAGCCGATGAAACAGCCATATTTCTCCAATGTGCCGAAATCGAGCGGAATATCGGCCAGATGCGCCGGCAGAATGCCGCCGGAGGCACCGCCCGGCAGATAGGCACGCAACACATGGCCCGGCGCCATGCCGCCGCAATATTCCTCGATCAGCTCATTCAGTGTGATGCCGGCCGGCGCCAGCTTCACGCCCGGCAACCGCACCCGGCCGGAGACTGAATAACTGCGCAAGCCCTTGCCGCCATGGCGACCATGCGACGCCCACCAGGCGGCGCCCTGGTCGAGAATCGCCGGCACCCAGTAGAGCGTTTCAACATTGTTGATCAAGGTCGGTCGGCCCCACAGCCCAACCTCGGCCGGATAAGGCGGCTTGTGGCGCGGCAGGCCGCGCTTGCCTTCGATGCTTTCCAGCATCGCCGATTCCTCGCCGCAGATATACGCCCCGGCGCCGCGCCGCACTTCAACATGCAGGCCATCCAGCAGCCCGGCGGCGCGCAAGGCGGCAAGCTCGGCGGTGATCACATCATGCAGAGCCGGATATTCATCGCGCAGATAGATGTAAACCGCCGCAGGCTCGATCACCGCCGCGGCGATCAGCAAACCTTCCAGAAAACCATGTGGATCGGTTTCGAGATAATAGCGGTCCTTCAGCGTGCCGGGCTCGCCTTCATCGCCATTCACCGCCAGATAACGCGGCCCCGGCTGCTGGCGCAGCAGGCGCCATTTGCGGCCGGTGGGGAAACCGGCACCGCCCAAGCCGCGCAAGCCGGCCTGCTCCAGCGTGGCAATAACATCCTCCACCAGTAGCGAACCCTCACGCAACCGGCGCAGCACGCCATAGCCGCCCTCGGCCAGATAGGCCGCCAACGCCTTGTAACGCGGCAGCACCGGCGCGGCATCGCCGGCCTGGCGCGCGGCGCGCAAGGCTTCCAGGCTGGCCGGCGCAAACACATTCTTGCCCAGCGCCACGGCCGGCGCGCGATCACATTGCCCCATGCAGGGCACCCGCACCACGCGGCAAGCGGGATCATTCTCCGCCGCCAGTTGCTGCGCCAGATCATCCGCCCCCGCCATGCAGCAGGACAGGCTGTCGCATACCCGAAGGGTCAGGCGCGGCGGCGGCGCTTCGCCCGCATCCACAATGTCAAAATGCGCATAAAAGCTGGCGGTTTCATACACCTCAACCAAAGGCAGGTTCATCACCTCGGCCAAAGCCACCAGCAAGCCGGCCGGCAGATGGCCGCGCGCATCCTGGATCACATGCAGGTATTCGATCAGCAGGTCGCGGCGCAACAGCGCCGCCCCCAGCAAAGCCTGCAACGCTGCTGCATCTTCCGGGCTGGCCTGCCGCCCACGCGGCAGCGCGCGGCCCTCATGACGTTGGCCTTGATGGCGTTTGGCGGCAATCTGCGGCAGCGGCGGGTTCATCCCGGCAGCTTAAACAGCCGCCGCCGGGGCAGCAATGTTTTAGCTAGACCGGCGCAATATCGGCGCCCAGGCCGCGCATCAGGCCAACAAAGCCGGGGAAGCTGGTATCGATCATGCCAACATCATCAACGCTGACGCCCTGTTCGGCGGCGAGGCCGAGCACCAAGGCCGACATGGCGATGCGATGATCCAGTTCGGTGGCAACAGCCGCGCCGCCTTTTGGCGGTTTGCCATTGCCGCGCAGGATCAGGCCATCCTCCAGTTCCTCCAGCGCCACGCCATTGGCGGCCAGCGCACGCGCCATGGCGGCCAGACGGTCGCTTTCCTTGACGCGCAATTCCTTGGCGCCGCGCACCACGGTTTCACCCGCGGCACAGGCGGCAGCCACAAACAGGATCGGATATTCATCGATCATGCTGGGGGCGCGCTCGGGCGGCACGGTGATGCCCTTGAGCCGCGAATGCCGCGCTGTGATATCGGCCACCTGCTCGCCGCCCTGGTCGCGGATATTGCCATAGCTGATATCGCCGCCCATCTCGCGCAGACTGTCGATCAGGCCGATGCGCAGCGGGTTGATGCCCACGCCGGTCACCGTCACCTCGGCGCCCGGCACAATCAGCGCCGCCACCAGCGGGAAAGCCGCCGAGGACGGATCGCCCGGCACGTCGATGCGGCTTGGCTTCAATTCCGGCTGGCCGACCAGCGAAATGATGCGACCACCCTGCTTGGTGCTTTCCACCATCACCTCGGCGCCGAAATGCCGCAGCAGGTTTTCGGTATGGTCGCGCGTCGCCTCGCGTTCGATCACCCGGGTGATGCCGGGTGCGTTCAGCCCGGCCAGCAAAATGGCGGATTTCACCTGCGCCGAAGCCACCGGCAATTCATATTCGATCGGCAGCGGATGCGCGCTGCCCACCACAGCCATCGGCAGCCGGCCGCCCTGGCGGCCATGAAAGGCGGCGCCGATGCGGCTGAGCGGCTCAACCACGCGGCCCATCGGGCGGCGGCGCAGCGAGGCATCGCCGGTGAACACGGCTGTAAAAGGATGGCTGGCCACCAGGCCCATCACCAGCCGGGCGCCGGTGCCGGCATTGCCCATATCCAGCACATCGGCCGGCTCGGCAAAACCGCCAACGCCAACGCCGCGCACCTTCCAATGGCCCTCGCCCAAACGTTCGACCTCGGCGCCCATGGCGCGCATGGCGGCGGCGGTGCGCAGCACGTCCTCGCCCTCCAGCAGGCCGGTCACTTCGGTTTCGCCCACCGCCAGGGCACCGAAGATCAGCGCCCGGTGCGAAATCGACTTGTCGCCCGGCACCGCCAGGTTGCCGGCGAGTGGTTTTCCGGGGCTGCTCTGGTGTGGACGGGGTGTGCTGGCGGCAGTCATACGGCAAACTTCCGGGCCGGCCGGAGCAGATTCGCGCCGCGACTGGCAAATCAAGGGTTGACAGGGCGCGCTTCTTTAACACAATCGCGCCGCCCTGACCACGGCGACGGTCAGGCCCATGCAATGCCCTTCGGCACCAAGCCCAGGGCTTCAGGAGATTATTTGGAATGGCGAAACCGGAATGGGGCACTAAGCGCCGCTGCCTGAGCTGCAGCGCCGCGTTCTACGATATGCAGAAGAGCCCGATCCTGTGCCCGAAATGCGGCACCGAATTCAATCCGGAAACGGTGGTGAAGTCGCGCCGTCCGGCCAAGGTCGAAGAAAAGGCCAAGGTGGTGCCGAAGGTTGCCGTGGTGCCGGATGAAATCGTTGACGGCGAGGTCGAGGATGGCGATTTGCCTGACGATTTCCTTGCTGAAGAGGACGATCTGGAAGGCGATAACGTGGCCGAGGAAATCGATGTCGATCCGGTCGCGGATGGCGAGGAAGAGCGCTGATCCAACGCGGCTAAATGCCTGCCGGACCAGCATGAATCGGCCCGGCAGGCGATCTTGATTTTCCTCTGCATGAAACCCTTGCAAAGCCCAGGTCTTGGCCTTATGGTCCGCGCCCGCTGGTCAAGGTAAACCAACCAAGATCAGAGGGTACGGTAAGGGGCCATAGCTCAGCTGGGAGAGCGCCTGCATGGCATGCAGGAGGTCAGCGGTTCGATCCCGCTTGGCTCCACCAACCGCTTCCGATATCGGAAAACCTGTCGATATGCGAAGAACCCGCTGCAAGGCGGGTTTTTTCATGCCTGGGCTTTACCGGCCAGCGCTGGCCGCTTCCAAGGCGCAATGGCCGAGCAGCATGGCCACCGCCCCATCCGGCCCGGCCAGCGGTAGCAGCAGGGTTTCCACCTGTAGGAAACCACGCGCCGGCTCCCAGAAGGCATCGCCGTTATTCTGCAACGGCTCGCCTCGCCGGCTGACTGCCGCATAGGCCTGCTCAAAAGCCCGCGCCACATCGGGCAGCAAGGCCTCGCTCAGCGTTTTGCCGCCGATCTCGCCGCCCATGATATAGCGCATGCCGGTGCCGGCCAGGCGATAGCGAAAGCCAAGCCGGCCAGTGGGCAGCGGGTCGACATCGACCAGGAAAACATTGGGCAGGAAATCCAGCATGTCGGACGGATCGATATCAGCCCGCCCGGGCAGCCTGGTGCCAACCGCCGCGCGCTTTGCCAGCCAATAGCGCCAGATCGCCTGGCCACCGGCAGTGCGCGGTGCGATCTGCCAACTGGATATCACCCGATCCGGGCAAAGACAGCTTGCGGTTTCCATGTTGGAAGCATAGCCGCCGGATCAGAAGAAGCACAACAGACCGTAACAACGGCCGAGGAATTCCCGGAACAGCCAGTAGAGCAGCAGGTCGCCGGCCAGACAGAGCAGCAGGAAGGGCAGCAAGACCCAGAGCAGGAAACGGCGCAGCGCGTGCCGGGTCAGGCGCGGCGCCGGGATCACGTAGCCGTGAACAGGTTCAGGGCCGCGCCAACGCGACGGCAGTCGAATCCAAGCCATGATAATGGTTATAAGATATTCGGCTATAGGAGGAACAGGCTGCAATGGAAGCCAGGCCCTATCCAGGCGACGGTGAGCAGATCCGGGATGCCAAACCGACGGATTGCCAGAATCTGGCGATCCGGCAATTGCTGGAATACTGGCTGGCGCAGCGCGGCAGCCGGCGCTTTCCCGCCCGCGCCGACCTTGATCCGTTGCAGATGCGCTATGCCCTGGGCAACATCGTGCTGTTTGAACGGCTGCCGGAACCAGCTGCCGCCGAGCCAAGATACCGCTTCCGCCTAGTCGGCAGCGACATTGCCACCCGGGCCGGCTATGATGCCACCAGCAAGGTGCTGAACGACCTGCCGCCAAGCGACTATCGGCGACTGATCCTGGCCCGCCTGACCGCACTGACCGCAGATCCGGCGCCATTGCTGATCCGCAATGCCGATTGTTATGACGACCGCTGGTATGATTACGAGGCGCTCTGGCTGCCACTGGCGAAGACGTGGACATGTTTATGGCCGGGCAGATTTTTTCCGAGGAACCACCCGCACGTTATTTGTGATGCCCGATAGCAAAGCCGCCAGCATAACATTGCTGCCCTGCACCGAGCCGGCCACCTGGGCTGCTGCGCAGGCGGCTTTGCGGCTGGAAACCCTGGAGCAATGCTGGGCCTATGGCACGGCCGTGGCGCAGGTTTCGCGCACCCGGCCGGAACGCTGGCTAATTCAGGCCGGCGGGCAGGAAATCGGCCTGGTGCAGGCTTTCCGGCGTGATTTCGCCGGCCTGTTCAGCCTGGTGCGCATCCTGCGCGGCCCGCTTTTCCGCCCCGGCCTTGATCCAGCCTTGCGCCAGGCCGCCCTGGCGGCGGTGCGGACGCAGTATCGCGGCCAACGCCGGCTGTTATGGTGGCTGCCGGAACTGCCCGGCGGCAGCGAGGCCGAAGCCCTGATGCAGCGGCTGGGCCTGGCGCAGATGATAACCGGCTGGAGTTCTGTGCGGCTGGACCTGACACCGCCGCCCAATGCCCTGCGCAGCCATCTGGATGGCAAATGGCGCAATGCGCTGAAAGCCGCCGAGCGCAGCCCGCTGCTGATCGCGGAAAGCAGCGATCCGGCACAATTTGACGCCGTGATGCGGGCGCATGACGTGCAGCGAATCGAAAAACGCTTTCTTGGCCCCGATGGCGCCTTCTACCGCGCTTTTGCCGCCGCCGCCGATCCCGCCCATGGCGAACAGGCGCATCTGTTCACCGCCAGCATCGGCAACCGCCCGGTGGCCGGCATGCTGCTGCTGCGCCATGGCCGTGGCGCCACCTATGCCGCCGGCTGGAGCGGCGAAGCCGGTCGCCTGCTGCGCGCACATCACCGCCTGCTGTGGCATGGCCTGCTGACGCTGAAAGCGCGCGGCGTGCAGCATTTTGACCTGGGCGGCGCCAATACCGAAGAGGGCGCCGGGGTGGCGCGATTCAAGCTGGGGCTGAATGGCGAGGTATTCACGCTCGCCGGCAGCTATTTCTAGCTGAATTGTGACAGTCAATCGAGTGTGACCCCCGCAACACGCGGCCTAAAAAATCACCAGAGGGGTCAATTTCTTCTTGCATCGGGGGGGAAATGGTCCCATACCCCCCTCTCGAAGACTGTTTGGAAAGTGGCGAATGGCCGCCGGTTGCTGTTTAGCATTGACCGGCCGGTACCACGGGGCTTTCCCAACAGTCTTTCTGCCGTCGGAGTTATCCGGGTTTCCGGATGGCCCGGTTTTTTCTAGATGGTGGAGAGACCAGACAATGACCAAGAACGCCGCCGCGCCCAAGCCGGCCCTGTACGAAGTTGCGGTTCAGCCCGAGGCCGCCGCCGAGGAAGAGCATTTCATCAACAAGGATGGCATGCGTTATGCCGGCCAGCATCTGATCATTGATCTGTGGGGCGGCAAGAATCTCGACAATCTGGCCCTGGTGAAGCAGACGCTGACCGAAGCGGTGGAAGCCATTGGCGCCACCCTGCTGAACATCGACCTGCATCACTTCGAGCCGAATGGCGGCATCTCGGGCGTGGCCGTGTTGGCCGAGAGCCACATGTCGATCCATTCCTGGCCGGAAAAGGGCTATGCCGCGCTTGACGTGTTTGTCTGCGGCGATTGCCAGCCGGCGAAGGCGATCCCGGTGCTGCGCCGCGCCTTCCTGCCCGACAATATCCAATGCACCGAACTGAAGCGGGGTTTGATTCTGTGACCAAGTGGTTTAACGAAACGCTCTATTCCGGTTTCCGGCAGAGCCACGAGATCAAGGAAGTCCTCTTCGAGGGCAAGTCGCAATACCAGAAGGTGACGGTGTTCGAGAGCGCCCGTTACGGCCGCATCCTGGGCCTTGACGGTGTGGTTCAGTGCACCGAGGGCGACGAGTTCGTCTATCACGAGATGCTGACCCATCTGCCGATGCTGGCGCATGGCAAGGTGCGCGACGTGCTGATCATCGGCGGCGGCGACGGCGGCATCCTTGAGGAAGTGCTGAAGCATAAGGGCGTGCGCCGCGCCACCATGGTCGAGATCGACGATGTGGTGATCGACGTGTCGAAGAAGTTCCTGTCGTCAATCTGCGGCAAGGCCTTCAACGACAAGCGCACCAACCTGATCGTTGGCGACGGCGCCGCCTGGGTGCGCGACACCGAGGAACGCTACGACCTGATCATCGTCGACCGGCCCGACCCGGTCGGCCCGGCCACCGTGCTGTTCAGCGCCGAGTTCTACAAGAACTGCAAGCGTGTGATGAAGCCGGGCGCCATCCTGGTGGCGCAGAATGGCGTGCCGCACATGCAGGGCCCGGAACTGACCGATGCCGTGAAGCTGTTCCAGAAGATCTGGAAGAAGTCTGGCTCGTATCTGGCCGTGGTGCCGACCTATGTCTGCGGCTTCATGTCGCTGACCTGGGCGTCTGACCAGGACATCACCAAGGTGCCGGCCAAGACCGTGGCGGCGCGCTTCAAGCGGGCCGGCCTGAAGAAGCTGCGCTACTACAACCCGGATATCGCCACCGGTGCCTTTGCGCTGCCGAATTTTGTGCGCCAGCTCATCCCGGGCATGAAGCCCTATTGAGCCAGACGCCACGAGCGTGTTGAATGACGGCGGCCGGGCAACCGGCCGCCGTTTTTTTGTTGCTGAAGGGGGACCGGTGGGCGCGCAGAGCGAGGAAGCCAAGCTGCCGCAGGGCTGGCACAATTACTACACCGAGAAGCGCATCACGCATCAATGGCTGCAAGTGCATCTGATGCGTGACCTGCCGGTGCAGCATGTGGTGGAGATCGGGCCGCATCTCGGCGTGGTCAGCGCCTTGCTGGCCACCGCCGGCTATCGTGTCACCACAGTGGATATTGAAGCCCGCGCCGCCGGCATCGGCGTGGAGCGTCATATCACCGCCGATATCCGCCATATCGACAGCGCTGCATTGCCCGGCGATGCCGATGTCATTCTTTGCTGCGAAACGCTGGAGCATATCCCCTGGGCCGAAACCGGCGCCGTGCTGAACAAGCTGGCGGCAACGCGGATTCCCTGGCTGGTGCTGTCAGTACCCTATGAAGGTACCCAGATCGGCTTCAATTTCTACTGGAACCGCTATACCGCGCGGCGCCGCAGCTTTTTCCGCAAATTCCGCTCGCGCAAGGATTTCCCAGCCACCGACCCGCATGACTGGCATACCCATAAATGGGAAGTCGGCTTCAAGGGCTACAGCGTCGAGGCGCTGGAGGCGCATCTGCGCCAGCATGGCTGGCAGCCGGAACGGCGTGAATTCACCGATGGTTGCCGCTCGATCTTCCTGGTCTGCCGCAATCGCACCACCTGATCGTCATGCCAGCGCATGACGATCAGGCGTAGTGCCTTAGCCGCGCAGCACGGCGCCGCAAGCCTTGGCGGCGGCGGCAACGATCTTCTGGCCCACGGCATCGATTTCTGCATCCGTCAATGTGCGTTCGCGCGGCTCCAGCCGCACCGAAAGCGCCACCGACTTTTTGCCCGGCTCGATGCCGGTGCCGGCAAACACGTCAAATACCGCAACACGAGCGATAAGCGCCTTCTCGGCACCGCGCACGGCGCGCGTGAGCGTATCCGCCGCCACCGCCTGATCGACGATGAAGGCGAAGTCGCGCTCGACAGCGGGGAATTCAGACAGTTTGAGCGCCGGCTTGGAGCGGCCTGCCTTGCCGCGTGCCGCCGGCACACGATCCAGAAACACTTCAAAGCCGACCAGCGGCCCCTTGGCATCCAATGCCTTGAGCACACGCGGATGCAATTCGCCGAATTGCGCCAGCACGGTTTTGGGGCCTAGCCGCAGCGTGCCGGAGCGGCCGGGGTGATACCAGCCCGGCGCACCATCCATCACTTGCAGGCTTTCCACCGGCAGGCCGGCAGCCGCCAGCGCCGCAATGGCATCGGCCTTGGCATCATAGGCATCCACGGCGCGCGGCTTTTCGCGCCAATGGCGTGGACCGCTCTGGCCGCGCCTGATGCCGGTGGCAACAAAAGCCTGGCCCTCCGGCGTGGCATCGGCGAATTGCGGCCCAACCTCGAACAAGGCCAGATCGTTGAAGCCGCGATCCATGTTGCGTCGCGCCGCCGCCACCAGTCCGGGCAGGATCGATGGCCGCATCGCATCCATATCGGCGCTGATCGGATTGACCAACAGCAGATCGGCGCCGCCGCCGCCAAACAGCACCGCCTCCTCGCGTTTGATGAAGGAATAGGTCACTGCCTCCACCAGCCCGCGCGCGGCAATGGCGCGCCGGGTCTGGCGCAGGCGGCGCTGCGCCGCATTCACTGCCGGCAGCGGCACAGCGCGCAACGGCGGCAACGGCTCGGCCGGGATATGCTCAAAACCGGCCAAGCGGGCAATCTCTTCCACCAGATCGGCTTCGCCATCGATATCCGGGCGCCAGGACGGCACATCAACCTGGATCAGCGCGCCGTCATCCTTCACGCCGAAGCCGAGCGCAGCCAGCAATTCGGCCTGTCGCTGGCGCGGCAGATCGAAGCCGACCAGACCGAGCAGGCGGCCCGGGCGCAACGCCACGCGCTTCTGCCAGGCCGGTTCCTGGCCGGCAATCACCAGTTCGGAAGCCTCGCCGCCGCAAAGCTGCTGGATCAGCCGGGTGGCGATCTCGGCGCCATCGAGCAGGAAGGCCGGATCAACGCCGCGCTCAAACCGATGCCGCGCATCGGAATGGATACCCAGCTTGCGGCCGGTCTTGGCGGTGCGTTCCGGGTCGAACCAGGCGCATTCCAGAAACACATTCACGGTTTCCGCCGAGCAGCCGGAATGTTCGCCGCCCATCACGCCGCCAATGCCTTCCGGCCCGGCCGCATCGGCGATCACCGTCATGGTGTCGTCGAGGGTATATTCCTTGCCATCCAGCGCCAGCAGCTTTTCGCCCGGGCTTGCCAGCCGGGCCACGATATCGCCCTGCACCTTGTCGGCATCGAACACATGCAGCGGGCGGCCGAGATCATAGGTGATGTAGTTGGTGACATCGACCAGGGCCGAGATCGGACGCAGGCCGATGGCCTTGAGCCGGCGTTGCAGCCAGACCGGCGACGGGCCGTTCTTAACATTGCGGATCAGGCGGCCGACAAATTGCGCGCAGGCATCCTGGGCCTCGGCCGGCAATTCGCGCCGCACCTTGATCGGGCTGGCAAAGCTGCCCGGCACCTTGCTGGTATCCAGCGGCTTGAGCGTGCCGAGGCCGGCAGCGGCGAGATCGCGGGCAATGCCGCGCACGCCCAGGCAATCACCGCGATTGGGCGTCAGCTTGATCTCGATCACCGGATCGTCGAGGCCGATCACGGAGGCGAATGGCACACCAACCGGCGTATCCGCTGGCAGGTCGATGATGCCCTCGTGGTCATCCGACAGGCCCATTTCGCGTTCCGAACACAGCATGCCGTTGGACGCCACGCCACGGATGGTGGCGGCCTTGAGCAGCAGGTCGATGCCGGGAACGGTGGAGCCCACGGGCGCGAACACGCCGATTATGCCGGCGCGCGCATTCGGTGCGCCGCACACCACCTGCATGGTTTCAGCACCAGCGCCGGTTTCCACCACGCAGACGCGCAGCTTGTCGGCATTGGGATGCGGCTCGGCCTTGACCACGCGGCCGGTGACGAAGGGCTTGTAGAGCGCCGCCGGGTCGGTGATGCCTTCCACTTCCAGGCCGAGCGCGGTGAGCTTTTCGGCAATGGTATCGAGCGGGGCGGTGGTCTCAAGATGATCCTTGAGCCAGGACAACGTGAATTTCATCTGGCAATCCCCTGGCCAAGAGACGGCATGTCGAGCGGCAGGAAGCCGTAATGCTTCAGCCAGCGCAGGTCGGAATCAAAAAACGCGCGCAAATCAGGGATGCCGTATTTCAGCATCGCGATGCGATCAATACCCATGCCCCAGGCAAAGCCCTGCCATTCATTCGGATCGAGGCCGCAATGCTCCAGCACCTTGCGATGCACCATGCCGCAGCCGAGGATTTCCAGCCAGTCATCGCCTTCGCCGACGCGCAATTCGCCGCCCTTGCGGCTGCAATTGATATCCACCTCGGCGCCCGGTTCCACAAACGGGAAATAGCTCGGGCGGAAACGCATTTTCACATTGTCGGTTTCGAAGAACGCCTTGCAGAATTCCACCAGCACGCCCTTGAGATGGCCCATATGCGTGCTGCGGTCGATCACCAGACCTTCGATCTGGTGAAACATCGGCGTATGGGTCATGTCATAGTCGCTGCGATAGGTGCGGCCCGGCACAGCGATGCGATAGGGCGGCGGTCCGGCACGCATGGTGCGAATCTGCACCGGCGAGGTATGCGTGCGCAGCACGATCTCGTCGCGATCCGGTGCGTTGGGCAGATAGAAAGTATCCTGCATCTGCCGCGCCGGATGCGCCGGCGGCATGTTCAGTGCGGTGAAATTATGGAAGCCGTCTTCAATATCCGGCCCCTCGGCGATGGTGAAACCCATGCCGGCAAAGATTTCGGTGATTTCATCCACCACCTGGCTGATCGGATGGATGCGGCCCTGCGCTTCGGCGCCTTCATTCAATGGCAGCGTCATATCCAGCGTTTCGGCAGCCAGGCGGGCATTGATTGCCGCATCCTGCAACACATTGCGACGCGCCTCGATGGCGCCGGATAGACTGTCCTTGATGGCATTGAGCTGCGCCGCGCGCGCCTTGCGCTCGTCTGGCGCCAGGCTGCCCAGCTCTTTCAGCGCGGCACTGAGCCAGCCCTTTTTGCCCAGCACATCGATGCGCGCCTGTTCCAGCGCCTCGGGCGCGGTTGCCTCGATCACGGCGCGCTCGGCGGCGGCGGCAAGGCTGGCAATATCGGTCATGGCATCACCTGTTGATGGGAATCGGATAAATCAAAGCTGCGGCGCAAATACAAAAAGGGGGCCGTTGGGTAACGGCCCCCTGATCGCATGCGTCGATACTGTATTCGAGTGCGAGCCGGTCAGGCCGCCTGGGCGGGAAGCGCGGCCTTGGCCTGCTCCACCAGGGCGGTGAAAGCCTCAGGCTGCGTCACGGCGAGATCGGCGAGCACCTTGCGGTCCACCTCGATGCCGGCCAGCTTGAGGCCGTTGATAAATCGACCGTAGGTCAGGCCCTGCTCACGCACAGCGGCGTTGATACGCTGGATCCACAGCGCGCGGAAATCACGCTTGCGGGCGCGACGGTCGCGATACGCATAGCGCATCGCATGTTCGACCTTCTCGATCGCAACGCGGAAGGCACTATTGCCACGGCCACGGAAACCCTTCGCGGCCTTGATGATTTTCTTATGCTTGGCATGAGCGGCTACGCCGCGCTTAACACGAGCCATTTCAGCGCCTCCTTAACCGGCGAGCCAGTATTTGCGGATCTTGCGGGCATCACCCTCAAACACCATCTCGGTGCCGCGATGCTCACGGATCTGCTTATTGGTGCGCTTGATCATGCCGTGCCGCTTGCCCGCCTGGGCGCGCTTCACTTTTCCGGTGGCGGTCAGCTTGAAACGCTTCTTCGCCCCGCTCTTGGTCTTCAACTTGGGCATTTTGCGATAACCTCCGATAAGGAAGAATGACATTCTAGGCAGACACGGCAGCCCTAATAGCCGGAACGCCCGATAGAGGCGCGGGTTTTAGCGGCCATTGCCGGCAATTGCAAGGCAGCAAAACCTGCCTTGGCGCAGTTATCGCCGGCTATGTTGCCGCAGGGCATCAGGGGCTGAGTCGTTAACGATCCAGGCCCTGGGCGCCAGCGGCTCGCTTTGCCCCCCTCTTTGGGCGGATCATCGCGCCCGAGTCTCGGCCCGGAAAAATCAATATCTTGAGAATCAGCGCCAAACCGGGCCGGCCGAACCGGCCGACCAGGCCGGGCTTGTGGATAAGGCAGCGCGATTCCGCCCGTTTAGCAGGCTGCATAGATTCTATGCATAAAAATAATTCCTTGCATTTCAATATTTTATCTCTATTTGTAGAGTGTGGCAAACAGGCCGTGTAGCTAAAATGTCACACCCTAGTTTTCGCACTTGCAAAAGCCGGATGGGCGGGTAGTATCCCCGGGTTCGCGGCCTCCCGCCGGGAAGCTCCCGCACCAAATCCGCTACCATGTCGCAGCACTATACACTGCGGCTGGGGGTGGATTTTCGCCCGGTCAAGGATGATCGTGTTAACCAAAGATTGTCGAACGATGTTGAACGCCTCTTTCTCGCAGCTCGACCTGGTAGAACCGATTCAGCGCGCCCTGGCAGCCGAAAAGCACCAGGCGCCGACGGCCATCCAGGCCAAAGCCATCCCTCACCTGCTCCAGGGCCGAGACCTGCTCGGCCAGGCGGAAGCGGGTGCTGGCAAGACCGTCGCTTTCACGCTGCCGATCTTGCAGCATCTCTCGATCGACCGGCACCCGGCCGGGGCGCGCAAGGCGCGTGCCCTGGTGCTGACGCCGGCGCGTGAGCGTGTCACCCATATCCACGAAAGCTTCCGCGCTTATGGCCGCTTTGTGCGCCTGAGCCAGGCCACCGTGTATGAAGGCCCCGGCAAGGCCGCGCAGGCGCAGGCTTTGGCGCGCGGCATTGATATTGTGATCGGCACCCCCGGCCGCGTGGTGGAACTGATTAATGCCGGCCAGCTTGAACTGAACAAGCTGGAAATCCTGGTGCTGGATGAAGCGGATCGCATGCTCGATCTCGGCCTCACCGCCGAGTTGAAGGCGATTTTTGAAGCCGCGCCGAGCGAACGCCAGACCATCGTGTTTGCCACCACACTGCCGGCCGAGATCAAGCAGCTGGCCGATAGCCTGCTGACCGATCCGGTCACCGTGTGGGCCAATCCGCCGGCGCCGCGCCTGATCACCACGGCACAATCCGCCCGTATCCGCGAACTGGAAGCGCGCCGCCGCGTGCGTGACCTGTTACCCGAGCGTATTGCCGGCCGCCGCTGATCCGGCGGCCCAAAGACACAAGGCTGCCCGGGCGATGAGCGGCAAATTACGCCTTTCCATCGTTGGCTATGGCATCATGGGCGAGCGCCTGCTGCGTGCGGCGCTCGATCATGCTGCCGATTTTGTCTCAATCAGTGGTGTGTGGGACCCCTCAGCCGATGCCATGGCGCGGCTGGGGCGAGACTTGCCGCAGGTGAAGCAGGCGCAGTCTGCCGCCGCCTTGCTGGACAATGCCGATGTGCTCTATGTCGCCTCGCCGCCGGCCAGCCATCTCGGTTATGTCGGCGCCGCACTTGATCGTGGCCTGGCGGTGTTCTGCGAGAAGCCCTTCGCCATCGATGTGGCCGAAGCCCAGGCTTTCCTGGATCAGCACGGCCCGCGGACCAGCCGCATTGCGGTGAATTTCCCCTTTGCTTCCTCGCTGGGCGTGCAGCAACTGCGCGCCTGGCTGGCCGAGGATGCTATCGGCCAGCCTGAACGACTCGCCATCGAAGTCGGCTTCGCACATTGGCCACGGCCCTGGCAGATGGATGCCGAAAGCTGGCTTGACCGCCGGCAGCAGGGCGGCTTTGTCCGCGAAGTTGTATCGCATTTCCTGTTCCTGGCCTCGCGACTCGGCGGCCAGCTCGAATTGCTGCCCGGCCATCAAGTCAGCTATCCGCAAGCCGACCTGAGTGAGCGCAGCCTGAGCGCCAGCCTGCGCGCCGGCGATTTGCCGCTGAGCTTGCAGGGTGCTGTGGGCAGCACCGACAAGCCAGACCATAACCTGTTCACCCTGACCGGGCCGCGCGGCGCCATCCGGTTGCGTGACTGGGCGGTTGCCGAACGCCAGGATGCCGCCGGCCATTGGCAGCCGGCGCCCGATGCCATGCCCAACGAGAAGGCGCGGCCACTGGTTTTGCGCCACCAGCTTGAAAAACTGGCCCGCCTGAGCCGGGGCGAAGCCGAAACCGGTTTTCCGCTGGCCAGCGCAGCCGAGGCATTTGCCGTGCAGCGAGTGGTAGAGACCCTGCTGAAGGGCTGAGCAAAGCCTATTTTTACTTCACGCTTGCGCCACCTCGCCGCCGCCGCCAGACTACGACAGGGGGCAACGAATCGGCGGCAGAATGAACGACGACCACGACCGGCCCGGATGGCGCGACCGCTTACGTGCCTGGTGGCATGGCGAGAGCCAGGGCTTCGGCCCCGAAGTGCAGGATTTCCGCTCATCGACACAGCCGCAAGCGCAGCCTGTGGATGACAATCCCGCCCCTGTCACTGACGATACAATCCCCAATATTGCGATTTGGTCGCCGCGCCGCCAGCAGATTGTGCAATTGCTGTTTGGCGAAGGTATTCACCAGCCTGGCGGTGAAGCCCAGCTCCGCGCCATGACCGCGCCGCTTGGCCTCAACCCCAATATGTCGGTGACTGAACTGGGCTGCGGCCTGGGTGGCATGACCCGGCTGCTGGCGCGTGACGGCATCTGGGTGGATGCCTATGAACCCGATCAGGCGCTGAGTGAAGCCGCCCTGACCCTGGCACGGCGCGAGGGCATCAAGCAGCGCACCAATATCAAACATGCCCTGCTCGACGACATCCAGTTCAAACGCCGCAGCCTGGATGCCGTGCTGTCCAAGGAAGGCCTGATGAGCGTGCAGGACAAGCGCCTGCTGCTGACCAAGCTGCGCGCCGCCATGAAGCCGGGCGGACAGCTGATGTTCACCGACTTCCTGCTCACCGGGCCGGAAGGCAGCCGGGTTTATGAAGTGTGGCTGGAACGCGAGCCGGTGAAGCCGGTGCTGCTGACGCCGGATGATTTACAGGCCGAACTTGAAGGCCTCGGCTTCACCATCATGTTCATGGAAGACGTGACCGAGGAATACAAGGCCGGGGTGATCGATGCCTTCGCCCGCTATGCCGCCGATATCAAATTACGCGGTTCCGAGGTGACGGATAACGAACGCGACTGGGTGATTGCCGAGGGCGAACATTGGGCAATCCGCATCAGTGCCATGGATGCCCATATCATCCGGCTGTATCGCTGCTTCTGCCGCGTGCTGGATTAACGCAAAAAGGCCGCCCGGGGGCGGCCTTTTCGGTATCCGACAGGTTCAGGCGCTTAATGCAGCTTGGCCTTCACATCGGCAATGGCGCGTTCGGTCTGTGCGGCAGCGGCCGGCCCCTGCAACTTTTCGCGCAGGATGGTGCTGGCAGCATTCACCGCCATGTCCACGGCAGCATCACGCACTTCGCGCAAGGCAGTCTGCTCGGCCTGGGCGATTTTCTGCTCGGCCTGGAGACGACGGCGCTCCAGGCTGGCAGTGAGATCGGCCTTGGCGGCCTCGGCGATGCGCTTGGCTTCGGCTTGCGCCGCCGCCACGATGTCCTCGGCTTCCTTCATCGCATTGCGCTGCTTGCGCTGGTATTCGGCAAACAGATGCTGCGCCTCGCGATGCAGCTTCTCCGCCTCTTCCAGCTCGCGCTTGATCTTCTCGGCCCGCTCATCCAGCGACCGGGACAACTGGCCCGGCACCTTCAGATAAAACAGGAAGCCGAAGAAGATAACGAAGGCGACCAGGACCCAGAAACTCGAATCTTGCAACATCCGATTTCTCCTGGGTTAGCCGGCCGCGCCGGTGAGCTTGGCGACGATATCGCGGGCGGTGGCATCAGCCACGCCCGAGAGCTGAGCCAGGGCAGCGTCCTTGCTGGCCAGGATGCGGGTTTCCGCAGCCTTGGTGGCAGAGACCAGCTCGGCGTCGATCTTGGCCCGCTCGGCGGCAGCATCCGCTGCCAGCCGGGCGCGCATTTCGCCGCCGATGCCTTGTGCCTTGGCGCGGGCCGCAGCCAGCGCCGCCTCATACTCCGCGATCGCCGTCTCGGTCTCGCGCTTCAGCCGCGCCGCTTCTTCGAGGTCATGGTCCAGGCGCCGCTTGCGCTCGTCCATCACACCCGCCACGCGCGGCAGCGCCACCTTGGCCATCAGCACATAGAGCACGGCGAATGTAATCGCCAGCCATACAAGCTGCGGCAGGAATGTGGCTGTATCGAGCTGAGGCATCTAATGGCTCAGGTGAACAGGATCAGCAGCGCGATCAGCAGCGCGAAGATGCCGAGCGCTTCGGTCACGGCGAAGCCGAGCATCAGGTTGCCGAACAGCTTCGGGGCAGCGCCCGGATTGCGCAGCGCGCCGTTGAGGAAGTTGGCGAAGATCAGACCCACGCCGATCGCCGCGCCACCCATGCCGATAGCAGCAATGCCGGCGCCGATCATCTTTGCAGCAGCGAGATCCATATTACTCATCCTTTCAGGGTTGGTTTACGCTTAAGGGTTCAGAGGGCAAGCAGCACCGGACTTAGTGGTGCTCCATGTTGACGGCTTCGCTCAGATACAGGCAGGTCAGGATCGCAAAGACATAGGCCTGTAGGAAAGCGATCAGGAATTCCAGCGCGGTGAGCGCAATCACCATTGCCAACGGCAGGATGCCGCCGATTGCACTGTAGCCACCTGCACCGACCATCGCGACGATGAAGCCGGCAAACACCTTGAGCGTGGTGTGGCCCGCCAGCATGTTGGCGCAGAGACGCAACGACAGCGAGATCGGGCGCGAGAGATACGAGATGATCTCGATCGGCACGATGATCGGGGCCAGCGCCACCGGCACGCCGGCCGGCAGGAAATGGGTGAAGAAGTGGATGCCGTTGCGGGCAATGGCGATCACCGTCACGCCCAGGAACACCACCATGGCCATCACGAAGGTGACGATGATGTGGCTGGTGACGGTGAAGCTGTAGGGCACCATGCCGAGCATGTTGCACATCAGCACAAACATGAAGATCGAGAAGATGAACGGGAAATACTGCCGGCCATTGGCGCCGACATTGTCGCGCACCATGTTGGCGACGAATTCATAGGACAGCTCGGCGACGCTTTGCAGCCGGCCCGGCACCAGGCTGCGCTCGCGCATGCCATAAACCATCAGCAGCGTGGCGGCGGCCACCGCCAGCACCATGAACAGCGAGGCATTGGTGAACGAGACTGCGGTCAGGCTGCCGCCTTCACCGCACAGCGCGATGCACTTGATCTTGAATTGGTCGAGCGGGCTGGCTGCCACGGTCACTTCCCCTTCTCATTGCTGCCATCCTGGCCGGCGGCTTCCCGGTTCATCGCCATGCCGGTGCGGATTGCGGTCCACATCGCGGCGGCGACGCCCAGCAGGGCAAAGCCGACAATCCCGAATGGCGCCGAATTCAGCCAGCGGTCAACCCACCAGCCGATGAATACCGACACCCCGACCGACGCCACCATCTCAATCGCCAGCGACCAGGCCCGGCCAAGTGAGCGGCGCGAACCAATGGCCGCCGCTTCCTGTTCGGCTTGCCGGCGAGCCTTGCCGCCTTTGCGCTCCTCGGCCTGGCTTATCGCCTGGTCGAGACGGGCAAGGGCTGCATGCTCGTCTTTCCCTGGATCAGGTCGGTCTGTCTCGGCCATAGGCATACATGCTCCGGCGCGACTCCCGGCCTGTGCCGTGGAAAGCGGCCGCACCATAGGAACCAGCCCCGCCAGCGTCAAGCCGGGCCGGTTTTCGGCTTTAATTAAGAAACATTCTTAGTTGCCAAATCAAGCCCCTCATAAATTTATGTTTTTATGGAGCTAACAGGCGCCAGTATGATTTCCATATCGCAGATTCTGGGTTAGCAGCCAGTGACGGCATAGCCGAAACTGCGACAATCTGCCACAGAGCGTGCATCTGAGAGGGCGCCGGATCACCGAACGATCACGATCTTGCCGTTATACGGGCAGTGTCGCCATGCCGTTTGCAGAACATGTTGACGGGGTGCAACTTTGCTATACATGTCCGGAGGCATATGTTAACAAAATCGCATTCCGTTAACATATGGAAGCCGACATGTTAAAGTCGACCTATGCGCCACCTCGCCTGCCACCGTCGGTCGATCTGGAAACGGTGCCGATTTTAAAGGCTCTTGCCAACGCCAACCGGGCCTTGGCCGAATTGAAAGGCCGGGCAGCAACCATTCCCAACCAAGGTATCCTGATTGACACCCTAGCCCTGCAAGAAGCGAAGGCATCCTCCGAGATCGAAAATATCGTAACCACGCAGGATGAACTATTTCAGGCCGACCTGTTCCCAGAAGGACCACAATCGGCAGCCGCCAAGGAAGTGGCGCTGTATCGCGACGCCATTAAGCTCGGCCTCAACCGCATGCGTGCGACAGGAGATGTGATTGCCAACAACACTCTGATCGAGATGTTTCGGTTGCTCAAGGGGCGGAATGACGGTTTCCGGGTGTTGCCCGGAACCGCCCTAAAAAACGACCGCACCGGCGATATCGTCTATGTGCCGCCACAAGACGCGAACAACATCACGGCGCTGATGACGGCCTTGGAGCGCTTCATCAATGAAGATGACTCCTGCCCACTGGACCCACTCATCAAAATGGCTCTAATTCATCACCAATTCGAGAGCATCCACCCCTTCCCGGACGGCAATGGCCGCATCGGACGCATGCTCAATGTGCTTTATCTCACGCGCACCAGCCTATTGGAAATCCCTATTCTGTATCTCAGCCGCCATATCACCCAAACCAAGGGGGACTATTATCAACTGTTGCAATCGGTTCGCGATACCAATGGCACACCGGCAGCTTGGGAAGCCTGGGTGCTCTACATGCTGGAAGCCGTGACCGGTACGGCAAAAATCACCCTTGGCCTTGTCGAGGGTATTCGTGAACAGATGGCTTCGGCAAAGCATCGGATGCGCCGGGAATTGCCTAAAATCTATTCCCAGGACCTGCTGAACAACTTGTTCCGCCACCCCTACACACGGATCGAATTTGTGGTGCAGGATTTGGGCGTGACCCGCCAGACGGCGGCTAAATATCTCGATACCCTGGCCGAACGCGAATTTGTGCAAAAATTCCCGACCGGGCGGCATAATTACTATATCAACTTGCCTCTGGTCCGGCTGTTCATGGACGTTTCTGGCGGCAAGTAAGCCAGCCTGAACGGCAGCCTCAGCCCTCGCGCTCGGCTTTGCGGAAAAAGTCGTTCAGGCTGCCGAATGGCTCGGCATCGGCCAAAGCCGTGAAGCTGCCCGGCCCGGCCACTTCGCGGGCGGCGCGCAGGAAGCCGCCCCAGGCGGCGCGGGCAAAGGCCGAGCCGACACTGATACGGCGCACACCGAGCGCGGCAATCTCGGCCACGCTGAGGCCGATGGGCGACGAAACCAGCAGATTGACCGGCTTGGGCGCCACCGCCTGCACTACGCGGCTAATCTGACCGGCATCACGCAGGCCGGGAGCATACAGCACATCGGCGCCCGCCTCGGCAAAGGCCGGCAGGCGGCGCAACACTTCCGCCTCGGCCTCAGGATGCCCCACCAGGAAGGCTTCGCAACGGGCGGTGAGCAGCACACCGCTGCCCTTCAGCGCCTCGGCCGCAGCGGCGATACGCTCCACCGCCAACGTATGATCATAAAGCGGCGCGGCGGCATCACCGGTATTATCCTCGATCGACAGGCCGGCCACCCCGGTGGCGGCACAGAGCCGCACACTATCGGCCACACCTGCCGGGTCATGGGCATAACCCGATTCATAATCGGCATTCACCGGCAGCGGCGTGGCGCGCACCAATTCGCCGATATGCGCCAGCATGGCATCGCGCGGCACCGCCCAATCGGTATCCGGCAGGCCGCGCGAAAACGCGAAGCCGGCCGAACTGCTGGCCAATGCCTTGAAACCCAAGCCAGCCAGCAGCATGGCCGAACCGATATCCCATGGATTGGGGATGACAAAACAACCCTGCCGGTGCAGGGCCTGGAAGGCAGCGCGGCGTTGCTCGATGCTGGTTTCGTCCATGGTCGGGCCTCTTTCGGCTCAGGGCGGCGGCAGATCACGCGGCAACGTGGCACAGGCATACATCGCCACATCCGGCGCCACATTGATCGGCTTGTCGGCATCGACGAAGCGGTCGTAATCATACACCGTCATGCCCAGCACCGCCGCAGCCGTGCCATCGGCATCGGCCACAGGCAGAATCAGGCGGTGGCAGACTTTCTCCACCGCATTGCCCGGCGCAATCGGCCGCCAGCTATATTGCAAAGCCGGCAGGCGCAGCACCTGGCGATAACGCTCGCCCACCACGGCGGCGTTGGCCGCACCCATCACCTGTTGCAGGCTGCGACCGGCCAGGCCGAAACCCCAGGCCTCATTCACCGCCTCGCCGGCCAGGTTGCAGACAAAATCGCCCTGGCCATCATCCCAGCGGTAAATCCAGAGATACGGCAGGCATTCGCGCATCGCCAGTGGATCAATCTTGCTGCGTGGTGCCAGCAAAGCGTCGCGGCGCTGCGCCGCCCAATGACGCAGAAACTGCCGCAGCCGACTATCCGACAGCACCGGCCAGGTGCCAGGCGGCTGCATGATCACATTGCTGCCGGCCTCAGGCATCGGGGGCCGTAGCGGGCAGGCTGGCGCAAGGATAGAAGGTGCTGAACAGAGTTGGTGCCTCACTGGGGCCGGTTGGCAATGCATCGCGTGAATGGTCATAGACAAACTGCGTCATGCCCATTACGCCATAGGCTGCGCCGGCATCATCGCATAGCGGCAGCATCAGGCGCTGCGCCAGTTTGCTGGCGCCGGTCTTGGGGGTGATGCCGGTGCGGCCATGGATCAGCGCCGGCTCGCGCGCTGCGCGTAGCAGCCGTTCGCGCACCAGATCGCCATCGCCGGCGCCCCACAAATCCACTGGCCGGCCGCCAATGATCGAATGGCCCCAGGCATCGCGGATATTCTCGCCCGCCAGGGTGCAGACCAGATCATTACCATTATCGGCGATGCGGAAAATCCAGAAATCCGGCAGGCAGGGCTTGATCAGCGCCGGATCGAGCCGGCTGCGTGGCGGCGGTCGCAGGCCGTCGCGCCACAGCGCCCATTGCCGCAGCAGCAGGCGCTGGCGCGCATCGCGCAGATCAGGCCAAATGCCGGGCGGCGCGGTCTCCTGCTTCAGGGCGCAGCCTCCGCATGTTCGCCACAGATGCGACAGGCCGGATCGCGCTTCAGCCGCACACTGCGCATTTCGCCGCGCAACGCATCATACAGCAGCAGCCGGCCCGACAGGCTGTCACCCAGCCCGGTGATTTCCTTGATCACTTCCAGCGCCTGCAAACTGCCCATCACACCGCCCAGCGCACCAAGCACACCGGCTTCGGCACAGGCCGGCACACTGCCCGGCGGCGGCGGTTCGGGGAAAACGCAGCGATAGCAGGGATGCGGCGCGCCGAGATGCGATTTGAAGGTGGAGAGCTGGCCGTCAAAGCGCAGCATCGCCGCTGTCACCAGGGTTTTGCCAAGCCGATGGCAGGTGTCGCTGACCAGAAAGCGGGTGTCAAAATTGTCACTGCCATCGGCCACGATATCGTAGCCTTGCAGCACATCAGCGATATTGCCGGCATCCAGCCGCAGACTATGCTCAATCACCCGCACATGCGGATTGAGTTCGGCCAAAGCCACGGCGGCGCTTTCGGTTTTAAGCTGGCCGATGCGGCTGCTGCCATGCAGCACCTGGCGCTGCAAATTGCTGAGCGACACCCGGTCATCATCCACAATGCCCAGCGTGCCGATGCCGGCAGCGGCAAGATACAGCGCCAGCGGCGACCCCAGGCCACCGGCGCCGATCACCAGCACACGGGCGCGTTTCAGCGCCTGCTGCCCGGCACCGCCCACTTCCGGCAGGATGATATGGCGCGCATAACGCTCCAGTTCTGCCGGCGAGAAGGCAGCCATGCGGTTACAGCCCGTCGAACAAGGCGGTGGAGAGATAACGCTCGGCGAAGGACGGGATGATCGCCACCACGGTTTTGCCGGCCATATCGGCACGGCCGGCCACTTCCAAAGCCGCCGCCATCGCCGCACCCGACGAAATGCCGCCCGGAATGCCTTCCAGCCTGGCCATCTGACGCGCCGTCTCAAACGCAGTTTCATTGCCGATGGTGATGATCTCGTCAATCAACGCAGTATCCAGGTTGCCCGGAATGAAGCCGGCGCCGATACCCTGGATTTTGTGCGGGCCGGGGCGGCCGCCGGAAATCACCGGGCTGTCCTCCGGCTCCACCGCCACCATGCGCAAGCCGGGCTTGCGCGGCTTCAGCACGCTGCCGATACCGCTCAGCGTGCCGCCAGTGCCAACGCCGGAAATCACCACATCCACGGCGCCCTGGGTATCGGCCCAGATCTCCTCGGCGGTGGTGGCACGATGAATCGCCGGGTTGGCCGGGTTATCAAATTGCTGCGGCATCACTGCGCCAGGAATTTCCTTGAGCAACTCCTCGGCGCGCGCCACGGCGCCGCGCATGCCCTGGCCCGGCGGGGTCAATTCGATCTCGGCGCCAAGATACTTGAGCATCTTGCGGCGCTCCATCGACATGCTTTCCGGCATCACCAGGATCAGGCGATAACCCTTCGCGGCGGCAACAAAGGCCAGCGCGATGCCGGTATTGCCCGAGGTCGGCTCAACGATGGTGTTGCCCGGCGCCAGCTTGCCGGCGCCCTCCAGCGCCTCGATCATCGCGATGCCGATACGATCCTTCACCGAAGCCAGCGGATTGAAGAATTCCAGCTTGGCCAGGATGGTGGCCTTGGCACCTGCCTCGGCCGCCAGGCGGTTGATCCGCACCAGCGGCGTGGCGCCGATGGTCTCGACAATGGAATTGTAGATGCGACCGCGCGGCGCGTTGGAAACGGAGGGAGCAACCATGATTTTTCCCGGCCTTTGCTTGTCGTTATGAATCAGATGGCGAAATTGTCTGCGCCCTCAAGCGGCGCGTCAATGCCCTGAACCTGCGCCCGGTTGCACAGGTCTTCCAGTGTGATGCGATCAATCCGTTCCATGATCACCACCTGGCATTCATCCCAGATCGGCTGCACCGTGCGGCGGCCCAGTTCGGAACCGGCCAGCATCGGCTCTTCGCCATCAGCATCCAGTTCAGAAACAATACGCACCACCTCGCCCACCGTGATGCGGCGGCGTTCACGCGCCAGGGTGTAGCCGCCACGCGGGCCGCGCACACCCTTCAGCACACCATTGCGCACCAGATGCTGCATCACCTGTTCAAGATAGCGCTGCGGCACGCCCTGCCTTGCGGCAATATCCTTGGATTGCACCGGCTCGGGCCGGGCATGAAAGGCGATATCCACCACCGCTTCCAGCGCATGCATGGTGCGTCGGGTACATTTCAACATAACGTCAGCCTCCAGTCTGGGCGGCCAGCCCGGTCGAGCCGAAGCCACCGGCGCCGCGTTCCGTCGCATCAAGATCGGCCACTGCCTGCCATTGCACGCGGGCATGGCGCGCCACCACCATCTGCGCGATGCGTTCGCCGCGATTGATGGTGAAGGCAGCCTGGCCGTGATTGATCAGCACCACCCCCACCTCGCCGCGATAATCCGCATCGATGGTGCCGGGCGCATTCAGCACGGTGAGGCCATGTTTCAGCGCCAGGCCGGAGCGCGGCCGCACCTGGGCCTCAAAACCCGCCGGCAAAGCCAGCGCCAGGCCGGTGGGCACCAGGCGGCGTTCGCCCGGCGCCAGCACAATCGGCTCGGCGATGGCGGCCAGCAGGTCTAGCCCGGCCGATTCCAGCGTGGCATAGGCCGGCAAAGGCAGGTCGGCGCCATGCGGCAGGCGCCGCACCGCCACGGTTACATCGTCACTCATGATTTTCCGTTCCATTAAAAAACGCCGCCACATGCTCGGCCAGCCGTTCGGCCACCGCCTGCTTGCTCATGCGCGGCCAATCCGCCACACCGTCCTTGGTCACCAGATGGATGGTGTTGTCGTCACCGCCGAAAGTGCCGCTGGCCGGGCTGGCATCATTGGCCAGAATCCAGTCGCAGCCTTTCTTGGCCAGTTTCGCCTTGGCGTATTCCACCACCTGTTCGGTTTCGGCGGCAAAGCCGATCACCAGTTTGGGCCGGCGTTTGGCATCGGTGGTGGCGATGGCGCGCAGGATATCCGGATTTTCCGCCAGTTGCAGGATGGGCGCCAGTTCACCACTTTTTTTCAGCTTCTGATCGGCTGCCACCGCGACACGCCAATCGGCCACGGCAGCGGCAAAGATGGCGCAATCCGCCGGCAGATTGAGGAAGCAGGCCGAAAACATGTCGCGCGCCGCTTCCACATGAATGGTTTTCACGCCGGGCGGATCGGGCAGGTTGACCGGGCCGCTGACCAGGATCACTTCGGCCCCGGCAGCCGCCAGCGCAGCGGCAATGGCATGGCCCTGTTTGCCCGAAGAACGATTGGCGATATAGCGCACCGGGTCTATCGGCTCATGCGTCGGGCCGGAGGTGACGATGATCTTGCGGCCTTTCAGCGGCAACGGCCGGGCAAAAAACGCCTCGGCTGCGGCCACGATCTCGGCCGGCTCGCTCATACGGCCGGGGCCATATTCGTTGCAGGCCATATCGCCATCCACCGGGCCGATAAAGCCGATACCATCGCTGCGCAACCGGGCTACGTTGCGCTGGGTGGCCGGGTGCAGCCACATGCGCACATTCATTGCCGGCGCCACCAGCACCGGCTTGTCGGTGGCCAGCAGCACGGTGGCGGCCAGGTCATCCGCCAGGCCATTGGCCATGCGCGCCAGCAGGTCGGCGCTGGCCGGTGCCACCAGCAGCAGGTCGGCGTCACGCGAAAGCTGGATATGGCCCATCTCGGCTTCGTCGGTGAGCGAGAAAAGATCGCCATAGACCTTGTCACCCGACAGGGCGGCCACCGAGAGCGGGGTGACAAATTGCGGCGCCGAGCGGCTCAGCACGCAGCGCACGCTGGCGCCACGTTCACGCAGGCGGCGGATCAGTTCCAGCGCCTTGAAGGCGGCAATGCCGCCCGATATGACCAGGAGGATTCGTTTTCCGTTCAGCACGCGGCCTTCACCAGAAATTACGGGGGCTTGGTGTGCAAAAACCTAACGAAGCCGCCCCGTCCTCACAAGCCTTAATGTGAAATTATACGTGCTGGCCGCCGTTTATGTGAATTTCGGCGCCATTCACATAGGATGAAGTGGGCGTGCAGAGGAAATATATCGTCGAGGCCACTTCCTCGGGCTTGCCCAGGCGGTGCATCGGGATTTCACGCTCAACGATCTCGCTGGTGCCGGGCGAGAGAATCGCGGTGTCGATCTCGCCCGGCGCGATGGCATTGACGCGGATGCCATGGGCGCCGAATTCGGAAGCCATCTCGCGGGTCAGGGCGGCCAAAGCCGCCTTGGACGTGGCATAGGCCATGCCGGCAAAGGGATGCACCCGGCTGCCGGCAATCGAGGTGACATTGACGATGGAGCCCTGCGCCGCCTTCAACTCGTTGAAGAAACCCTTGGCCAGCAGCATCACCGAGAACAGGTTGACGTTATAAACCTGCTGCAACGTGGCCAGATCGGTCCCCAACACGCCAAGGCGGCTGCCGCCCGGCCCTTTGGGCGAGATACCGGCATTATTGACCAGCGCATCCAGCTTGCCGCCGGGCAGGCGATCGCGCAATTCCTCGATGGCAGCCGGCAGTTTGGCGATATCGGCCAGATCCATCTGCACATGGCTTTCGGCACCGCCCTCCCAGGGGCAATGTTCGGAAAAAGCCTGCCGCGACACGGTCAACACCTTCCAGCCGGCGGCGGAAAAGCGTTTGACGGTGGCGTGGCCAATGCCTCGGCTGGCGCCGGTGAGAAGCAGAGTGCGGGGTCTGTCGGACATAGGCTTAAGTTAGAGCGGTTCGCAACCAGAGGCCAGCCCCCCGGCTCAGGAACCACCTTTCGTCTTGGTTGCCGCGCCAAGCTGGTTGTTGATGTAATATTCATCACGCGGGAACAGATCGGCATTCACGCCGGCGCCGGTATCGAGCTGCGGCGCCCGCAGCACGGCCTGGTGGAACAACCGCTCGGCATGGCCGGTATCGATGCCGGCTGCGGCAAAATGGCGCCGCGCCGCTTCGCTGCCAAACACGGCGCGTAGCCGGTCATGGTCGATATCGAGCTGGTGGCGCGAGCCGATCAGCACCGGAAATGGCTGCAACATCGCCACATGCGGGAATACCGCGGCAAAGGTGGCAACACTGCGCGCCGTCGGCCCCCATTGCACATAGATGCCGTCATCCGCCAGCGCGGCCAGCACCATCTGCATGAATTCGCGCGAATAGAGCAGCCCGCTATGGGATGATTCGGGCAGGATGGCATCGGCCTGGATCACGTTATAACGCCGCTCGGCGGCAAAGATGGCACGGCGGCCATCGCCCACCACAAACTCATACCGTGGATCACGCAGCAGCCCGGCAATCGCCGAATCCGGTTCCAGCACAGCAAAATCGCGCAGCACCTGGAAAACCGGGCCAACCAGTTCCACCACCCGCACCCGCTGGGTGGCCGGATTGACCCCGGCGGCGAATGGCGTGCCGCCGCTGCCCGAACCGATCACCAGCACATCGGCGGGCGCTGGATGCAGCAACGGGCCAACCGCGCCAAGAAACGCATGTTCCACCATGAAGGGCCATTTTGACTGGGTGAAACCCTGGATGAAAAACGGACTGGCAGCGCCGTTTTCATTGAGCCGGAACAGCGCCAGGCCGGAGCGATCCTCGGCCACCAGGATTTCATGCTGTTCGGCGGCCTGATGCAGTCGCGCCCAGAATTGCGTATTGCCGGGAAACAGCGCCAGCGCCACGGCCAGCACAGCGGCCAGGCCGGCGGCAAAGCGCCAGGCGCCGGGCTGGCGCTCGCGCCAGGCGGCATAGGCCCAGTACAGCAGCAGCAAAACCGCCAGCAGGGCGATGAATTTCAGCGTGCCGGCAGTGCCAAGCCAATGCAACGCCACCAGCCCGGTAGCCAGCGAACCTGCGGCATTGCCCAGGATATTCGCCACCTGCACAGCGGCGACGCGCCAGCCAAGCCGGCTCAGATCGGTTTGCACCGCCTGCTGTGCGAGTGGAAACGAGATGCCGAGCAGCAGCGAAGGCGGCGCCACCAGCAGCACGGTGACCACCAGTGCAGCAAAAAGCGGCGTGCCGTAATGCCGCGTGGTTTCAGCGGCAAGCAGGCTTTCCCACCAGACGGCGCCGGCCAGCCAGTAGACCAGCCAGATCGAGCCCAGGGCATAGAGCGTGGCCAAGGCCTGCACGGCAAAGAAGGCGGCGCGGGTATCGCGCAGCCGCTTGAGCCACAGCGCCCCCAGCACCATGCCCAGGCCATCCGCCAGCAGGAAACTGCCCAGGATAGTGGCAAAGCTATAGGCCGTGTATTGCGCCACCACGCCGGCCACACGCACCCAGAGGATTTCCAGCGCCACGATGGCAAAGCCGGATACAAAGACCAGCAAAGCCCAGATACCGAAGCCGAAGCCGCGTGTGGCAATCGCGGCGGGTGCTGTTGCTGCCAGGGCCGGCGCCGCAGCTTTCCCCGCAGGCTCCAGGCGCCACAGCAGCAGGCCGATGGCGGCGGCAAGCAGATTGAACAGCGCCGCGACCCGCAGGCTGTTCTCATAACCCAGCGTGCCGATCAGCCACCAGCCGCCGAGCAGCGCGCCCAGGCCGGCGCCCAGCGTGTTGAGGCCATAGAGCCAGCCGATACGTGGCGCCGCTTCAGCCAGGCTGTTGATCGCCGCCTTGGCCAACAAGGGCAGCGAGGCGCCCATCAGCATGGTGGGGATCAGAATGCCGCCGAAGCAGACCGCGAAGATGCCCCAGCGATTGGGTACCAGCGGGCCGATCACCTGCACCACAAAGTCATAGAGAAACGGCCGGCTGAGCAGGCCGAAAATGCCGATGCCGATCTCACACAGCACAAAGCCGATCAATGCCGCCCGCATGCCGAGGCGATCCGTCACCGCGCCGGCGGCCAGGCTGCCCAGGCCAAGGCCAAGCAGGAAAGCGCCCACCACCAGCGCCGCCGTCACCGAATCCGAGCCGGCAAACAGCCCAAGCATACGCTGCCAGACAATCTGATCGATCAGGGCGGCAAAGCCGGAAAGAAAAAAGGCGAGACACAGACCGAGGAAAGCCAAACGCTGCGAGGCGGCACCAACCGCAAATGACATTTTATTCCCCCACGACACATATTTATTGAATCTTTACACGCAGGGGTGGCTTCCACGCCAGCAGAAATGCCACATTGCCGCCCAAATTGGCGGCCAAAGCTGCCGGACAAAAAAAGCGCTCAGAAAAACACGCATACTGGAGGCGCGCATGAGCGAGCCCTATACGATTGGTATCGAAGAGGAATACTTCCTCGCTGAAACCGTCAGTAAAAACACCATCTCGCGCATGCCCAAGGCGCTGATCCGGCGTTTCCGGGGTGCGCTTGGCGATCAGGTGACGCCGGAATTGCTGCAATCGCAGATCGAGGTTGGCACTCCGGTCTGTGCCTCGCTGGCCGAAGCGCGCCAGGCATTGCGGCGCTATCGCCGGGCACTGGCCGAGGCGGCGGCGGAATTCGATATGCAGGTTTTTGCCGCCGGCACCCATCCGCTTGCAGTGTGGTCGGAACAATTGCCCACCGACAAGCCGCGCTATCACAAGCTGGCCAATGACCTGAAATTCCTTGCCCGGCGCAACATGCTGTGCGGCCTGCATGTGCATGTGGAGGTGAAAGACCCGCATGTGCGCATCGATGTGATGAACCGCATGCTGCCCTTCCTGCCGGTTCTGCTCGGCCTCAGCACGTCGTCGCCCTTCTGGAGCAAGACACCGACCGGGCTGATGGGCTATCGCCTCGCCGCCTATGATGAATTGCCGCGCACCGGGATACCGGATTTTTTCGTCAATCTGGCCGACTATAACGGCTATGTCGATACGCTGGTGGCGGCCGGCGTGATCGAGGATGCCAGCCATATCTGGTGGGCGATCCGGCCCAGCCTGCGTTTCCCGACGCTGGAATTGCGCGTCGCCGATTCCTGCACCCATCTGGAGGATACGCTGTGCATCGCCGCGCTCTATCGCTGCCTGGTGCGTTGCCTGCGGCGCCGGCCGGATTTGAACGGCACCTGGCGCAACCATACAAGGCTGCTGATCGAGGAAAACCGCTGGCGCGCCCAGCGTTATGGCACCAAAGCCGGCCAGATCGATTTTGACAACCGCACCATCCTGCCTTTTGCCGATGTGGTGAACAATCTGCTGGCCCTGGTGGCCGAGGATGCCGCGGCGCTGGATTGTGAGCAGGAAGTAACCCACGCCCGCACCATCCTGGCGCGCGGCACCAGCGCAGCGCAGCAGATGGCGCTCTATCGCCAACGCCGCAGCGAAGGCAAAAGCCGCATCGAGGCCTTGCGCGATGTGGTCGGCTGGCTGGCGGAGACGACGCGGGCCTAGCGCTTGCGGAAACGCGCCGCGAAGAAGCCGTCGATGCCGCCATGTTCGGGCCAGTGGCACGGCAGGCAGCGCAGGCTGCCCGCGGCATCGATCAGTGCTGCCGGCAGGCCGAGTTCGGCGGGCTGGATCGGCATTGCCTCCAGCTCCGGCTGGGCCAGCAGCCAGTCGCGCTGTGCCTCGCCTTCCTCCGGCTCCAGCGAGCAGGTGGCATAGACCAGCAGGCCGCCGGGCTTGAGCAGCGTGATCGCATGTTGCAGCAGGCGGCGCTGCAAGGCAGTGAGCGCCGCCAGATCACTTTCCTGCTTCAGATAGGGCAATTCCGGATGGCGCCGGATTGTGCCGGTGGCGGAACAGGGCGCATCCACCAGCACACCATCCAGCAGCAGGCCGGCTTCCGCCTGCCAGACCGTGGCATCGGCGGTGCGCACCTGGGCCTTGAGGCCGAGCCGGGCCAGATTCTGCTTCAGCCGCTGCAAACGTGGCTCGGAACGATCAATGGCAAAGACTTCGGCGCCAAGGCTGAGCAATTGCGCCGTCTTGCCGCCCGGCGCGGCGCAGAGATCGGCGATCTGCCGGCCGGCCAGATCAGCGCCGAATAACCGCGCCGGCAAAGCCGCTGCGGCATCCTGCACCCACCATTCGGCAGGCTGATCGGCAAAGCCGGGCAGGCTTTCCACCGCGCCGCCGGCCAGCCGGCGCAGGCTGCCGCTGGGTAGCAGCACGGCATTAAGCGGTTCGGCCCAGGTGGCGGCACGCCCCGGCTTGGTGCTGATATCCAGCGCCGCCTCGGCCTGATGCGCGGTCATGATCGCCTGCGCCAGATCGGCGCCATAAGCCGCTTCCCAGCGCCGCCGCAGCCAGACCGGCGTATTGAGCCGCGCGGCATCCTGGCCGGCAATGATGGCGGCGCCTTCGCGCCCGGCGCGGCGCAGCACGGCATTGACCAGGCCGCGCGCCTTGGACCCAGCCGGCAGCAATTCCACCGCGCTGGAAACCGCAGCATGCGGCGGCGTATCCAGAAACAGCAATTCGCACAGGCCGAGCCGCAAGGCCTGCAACGGCAGGCCCTTGGGCCAGATTTTCACAAAACCCTTGAGCACGGCATCAACCTGGCCCAGGCGGCGCAGGCAGGTGGCAACCAGGCGGCGCACAAAGGCGCGGTCGCGATCAGCCAGGCGGGCAAAGCCCAGGCCCGGCTCATGCATGGCTTCGTCAAGCGCACGGTGGCGGCGCAGCACGGCGTCCAGCAGGTCGGCGGCTACACGGCGGGGATTAAGGTCGGTCATGGCCGCTGTTCTAAAGTTATTTTGCGCTATAGTCGATGCACAGGTGAGAAGGGAACAGCCATGAGCATGCTGACCAAGGCCGAGGCGGAAGCGATCCTGAAGCAGAATTTTGCGCCCTGGATCAACGACCTCAATCTGCGCTTTGAGACATTGGAAAAGGGCCGCGTGGTGCTGCGGCTGCCGAATAACCCGCGCCTCAACCGCCTGGGCGGCGTGCTCTGCGGCCAGGCATTGATGGCGGTGGCCGATACCGCCATGGTGTTTGCTGTTTCCACCGCCCAGGCCGGCTTTTCCGATATGGCGACGGTGAACCAGAATACCAGCTTCTTCCGCGCCGCCGTGGATAGCGATGTGCTATGCGATGCCCGCGTGGTGCGCATGGGCCGCTCGCTGGCCTTTGGCGACGTGCTGTTCACCACGCTGGGCAACGACGCACCAATTGCCCAGGCCACGCTGACCTATGCCCTGCTGGCGCCGCGCAAATAGGCCGCTGGCTTCAAATCGTGTGCAGGAAGCCGACAAAGATGAAATCGACCCGATCTGGCACCTCGCCGGCAAACGGCACTGCCAGGCGGTAAAGCTGGCCATAGCGGCCCTCGGCATGGCGGAAACGCCCTTCGCTATACCAGGGCCGGCCGGTTTCGACGATGCGGCGATAATGCGCCGTCACTTCATTATGCAGCACCAGCACACCAGGTTCGTCGATGAAGCGGCCCTTGGCGCCATAGCCACGCGCCTGCACCACATCATCACCTTCCAGTCGGATACGGAAACGCGGCCCGCCATCCGGCGCGGCGCCGTGCACCACCTCATTCACGATCAGCCAGGCCAGGGCGCGGCCGAGCCGGCGCGGATCAAACGCATCGCGCGGCGGCGGCCTGGCATCATCCTGCCGCAATTCACGCCAGTGATCGTAAAGCGGCAGCAGACCAGGATGGCCGATTGTGGCGCGAAACCCGTCACTGTCTGCGCTGCCTGCCATGTGCTAGCCGCCAGGCAGACCGGCGTGATCCAGCGCCACGGTGCGGCTGGCCGGAAAATGCAGCAGCATCCGCGTGCCCTGGCCCAATTCGCTTTGCAAGGCGGCGCTGCCCTGATGTGCTTCGACATAGGCGCGCACCAGCGCCAGCCCCAGGCCAACACCGCCATATTGCCGGCTGCGCGCCGCCTCGGCCTGCTCAAACGGCGCGAAGATGCGTTCACGGTCGGCAGCCGCGATGCCGATGCCATCATCCTGCACCCAAACCGTGATACCGCCCGGATTGGGCGCCGCATCGCTCAAACAGGCACCCACACAAACCTGACCCTGCGGGCCGGAGAATTTCACCGCATTGCCGATCAGGTTGAGCAGCATCTGGCGAAACAGCCGGACATCGCCACAGAGCAAAGGCAAGTCCTCAGGGATCTCGGCACGCAGCTTTTTGCCGCTGGCAGCCGGCGCCGAAGCGCTGAGCCGGATACAGATGGCGGCGGTTTCCGCCACATCGATATCGGTTTCATGCAGGCCGATACGATTGACCTCAACCCGGGCGAGATCGAGGATGTCATCGATGATGCCGAGCAGATGCGTGGCGCTGGAATGGATGTCGCTGATGTATTCGTCGTATTTCGGCGATTGCGGACCATAGAGCTTCTGCCGCACGATATCGGAAAAGCCGATCACGGCATTCAGCGGCGTGCGCAATTCATGGCTCATATTGGCCAGGAAGCTGGATTTGGCGCGGCTGGCGCGTTCGGCAGCATCGCGGGCGCGGGTCACTTCCGCCACCAGTTCCTCCAGCCGCCGCTTCTGCTGTTCCAGCGTTTCGGTGGCGGCATATTGTTCGCTGATATCGAGCAGCAGCAAAGCCGTATCACCATGCGGCGTGTGGCGTTGCAATGGCCGCACCCAGCGGCCCGCAGCGGTGCGCAACGGGGCCAGGCCCTGGCCGTGCAAAGCTGCCTCGATGGCGTCGGGCGCCAGGCCACCTTCTGCCAGCAATGGCGCCAATACAGTGCCGGGCCGCAGCTTAGCCGTATCCAGGCGCAGCAGATCAGCAAATTTTCGGTTCCATTGTGTCACCCTGCCCTCGGCATCGGTGAACACAAAGGCTTCGGCGCTTTCGGCCACGTCCAGCAAGGCGGCACGCGCCGCGCGGGTGCGTTCCAGCAAGTCGCGATTCTCGCCACGCAGGCGCCGGTTGCGCGCGATCATGCCATGCACGATACGACTGGAAACCATCATCGCCAGCACATAGACCAGCGCCATGGCGCTCAAGGCGTAATAGGTCGGCTCATCGCGCAAGAAAAACACCACCACATAGGGCAACACAGTGCAGATCACAAAGGCCGCGGCTGCCGCCGGCATGGAGGCCAATGTGGTGGCGGCGCCCGATACCATGCCGGCCGCCACGGTGAGCAGGAATATCTGCCGCGCCGGATCCAGCTGATCGAGAATGATGGCGCCAACACCCCACAGACTGCCGCCAAGGATGGCCGAGGCAAAAGCCTGGCGGCGGCGGAAGCGCAACCGGGCTGCATGTTGCTGTGATGTGCGTTGCGGCAGCGCAAGCGGCGGCATGGCCGCACGGCGGGCCTGGCGCTGGCTGGCCAGCCACCAGCCGGCCAGCATGGTACCGGCATAGGCGGTTTGCGCCAGCCACCAGCCGCCGATCAACGGCAGCGACAAATCCGGCATCAGGGTGATCGCGGTGATCGAGGCGATGGCCAGGGTGACGGCGGCATTCAGCGGCACAGTCTGGCGATAACTGGTGAAAAGCGGGTCGCCGCCTTCTTCGGGGCGGGCAGCGGAATTGCCGATGCCGTTGCTGCCCATCGCGCCATCACCAGCCGTTGATACGATCCCATTCGGCAATCACCCTGCCATCGCCGGGCTGGCCCGACACAACGTAATAACGATCATACATCGCCGCCGTCATGCAGGAATGATTCGGCAGCACGCGCAGCCGGCTACCCACCGGGAAACGCTCAAACGGCAGCGCGGCAGCCGTTTCAGCCGGGCCGGCCGGGCCGATCAGGCCATGTTCCTGATGCACATCCACCACCGCCAGGCCGGGCAGCGGCAGCGCGCCGCCGGGCAGGCAGACCAAGCCATAGCCGGTATGCGGCCGATGCTCGTTGGCGCCGATATCCTTGGACAGCGCCAAGCCGCCGGCATCGATCAGCAGATGATTGCGGCCACGATGCCGGCCGGTGACGGAAGCCAGCACCGACACGGCAATATCATCCATGGCGCAGGTGCCAAGCCCGGCCTGGAACAGATCAAAGAACACGTAATTGCCCGGCCGCATCTCGGTGATGCCGGGCAGCTTCTCGGCAAACAGCGCGGTGGGCGTGGAGCCGACCGAAACGATGCCGCAGGCATGGCCGGCCTGGCGCAGCCGCTCGGCGGCACGCACCACGCCAGCGCGCTCGGCTTCGGCTATGGCAATGATCTCGGCAGCACCATGAGCGTGATAGGAATGCCCGGCATGGGTCAGCACCCCGGCCAAAACGGCGCCCGGCTGGTTCAGGGCCGCAGCCAGCGGCAGCAGGCTTTCGGCATCGGGCGCAATGCCGGCGCGGCCCAGACCGGTATCGATCTTGATCAGCACACGGAAGGTAACGCCGAGTTCCTGGCCTTTGGCGGCGATGGCCTGGGCCGTGGCCACATCATCGGTGATCAGCTTGAGATCAATACCGCCAGCCGAGCTATCACCACCTTGGCGCATGATCGCGGCAGCCTGGGCCAGCTTGGCCGGCACGATGCCGACGGCATAAAGAATATCGGTGAAACCGGCAGCAGCGAAATACGCCGCTTCCGCCAGGGTGGAAACCGTTACCGGCCCGGCCTCACCGCCATGCGCCAAAGCCGCAATCCGCGCCGATTTTGCGGTTTTCAGATGCGGTCTGAGCCGCACGCCAAGCGCCGAGGCGCGTTCGCGCATGCGGATGAGATTCCGCTCCAGGCGGGCAAGGTCAAGAATCAGGCTGGGCGTCGGCAGGTCATCGAGTGTCATGCCGATAGTCTAAACTTTTTCCCGGCTGGGCGCATAGCGCTCAAGTAATGCAGCAAACCGCATTGGCCGGTCGAAATAATAGCCCTGGCCAAGATCGCAGCCCATGCTGCGCAAAGCCGCCGCCTGATCTTCAGTCTCCACCCCCTCGGCCACCACAACCAAGCCCAGGTCATGGCCCAGATCGATGATGGCGCGCACCATATGCGCCACGGCGGCATCCTGCTCGGCACCTTGCAGAAAGCTGCGATCGATCTTCAGCACCGCAGCCGGCAGTGAGGTAAGATAGCTCAGGCTGGAATAGCCGGTGCCAAAATCGTCCAGCGCGATGCGCGCCCCGGCAGCCACCAGGCGCTCCAGATCGGTGCGGGCGCCATGAACATCCACCAGCGCCACACTTTCGGTCACTTCCAGCGTGAGCGGGCGCGGCAGGCCGCTGGCCTTGATCATCTCGGCCACCATCGGCACAAAATCGGCGCGTTCAAATTGCCGGGTGGAAACATTCACCGCCAGTTCGATATCCAGCTCGGCAGCCAACAAGGCGGCGCGCAGCCGCAAAGCCTCACGCAAGGCCCATAGCCCAACCTCATGGATCAGGCCGCTTTGTTCCAGCAGCGGGATGAATTCGCCCGGCGCCACCATGCCCCGGCTGGGATGATGCCAGCGCAGCAAGGCTTCCGCCTTGGCCACGCGGCCGGTATCAAGGTTTATGATCGGCTGGCAGAATAATTCAAATTCACCGCGCGCCACGGCCTGGCGCAGATCGGCGATCAGCGCCACGCGGCGCTCGGTCTCGCTCTGCATTTCCGGGGTGAAGAAACGCCACGAGCCGCGTTCGCTGGTCTTGGCGGCATACATCGCCGTATCCGCCATGCGCATCAGGTCGTTCGGGTCGCTGGCATCATTCGGAAACACGGTCACGCCGATACTGGCCGAAAGCGGCACCAGCCGGCCTTCCAGTTCATAAGGCTGGGCCAGTGCTGTGCGTAATTTCTCGATCACCGCCGGCACGGCCTCTGGCGCCATGTTGGGCAGCAAAACGGCAAATTCATCGCCGCCCAGGCGGCCCACCGTGTCGCTGGCCCGCAGCGCGCCCTGTAGCCGGCTGGCCACTTCCTGCAACAAGGCATCGCCGGCCAGATGGCCCAGCGTGTCATTCACTTCCTTGAAGTGATCAAGATCGAGCAGCAGCACGGCACCACCCACCGGCACACCGCCCGCTTCAGTATCGCCACGGTGCCGCTGCGCCAGGCGTGCTGCCTGGTCGATGCGATCCAGCAGCAGGCGGCGGTTCGGCAGCCTGGTCAGGGCATCATAATCCGCCTGCCAGCGCACCAAAGCCTCGGCATTCTTGCGATCCGTGATATCGATGAACATGGCGATATAGCCACTGGCCGCCACATCATCGGCATCACGCAGGCGCGTGATAGACAGCCATTCACAATAGATGGCGCCATCCCGGCGGCGATTCCAGACCTCGCCCTGCCATTCGCCGGCCCGTTCGATGGCGGCCCACATGTCAACATAGAAATCGCGGCCCTGGCGACCCGAGGAGAGCAGCGCCGGGTTGCGGCCGGTCACCTCGTCGGCGCTATAGCCGGTAACCCGTTCAAAGGCCGGGTTGACATGCAGGATGATGTTATCGGCATTGGTCACCATGATGGCCTGGGGTGATTTTTCGAACACCACGCCGGCCTGGCTCAGGCGCTGCTCGGCGATTTTGCGCGCATCAATGTCGCTATGCGTGCCGATGACCCGCAGCGGCAGGCCGTTGATATCGCGCTCCACCACGGCGCCGCGGTCGAGCACCCATTTGTAGCGGCCGTCGCGGCATAGCAGGCGGTGTTCGCATTCGTAATTCGGGCTGCGGCCTTGCAGGTGATCCTGCAAGGCAATGCGCACCCGCGCCATATCCTGCGGATGCACCAGCTTTTCCCAGGTCGACAATTCACCCGCCAGCTCGCCCGGCAGATAACCCAGCATGCTCATCCAGCGGTCACTGAACAGCACCCGGCCGCTGGGATAATCCCAATCCCAGATGCCATCCTGATTGCCGACAAAGGCCAGGCCGAGCCGTTCCTCGCGCTCGCGCAACTGGCTCTGGCGCTGCACCAGGGCATCGACCATGCGGTTGAGCCCTTGCCCGATGCGGCGCAATTCACGCGGCCCGGCGGCCGGCGCACGCATGCGGTCGTCACCCTGGCGTACCAGATCGGCAACATGGGCCAGCTTTTCCAGCGGCTTGTAGAGCCGCCGGCCGAGCAGCCAGGCGCCCAAAGCGGCCACCAGCAGCACGCCAAGATCAACACTGATATCGCGCAGCAATTGCTGCCGCGCCGGCAGCAGGGCGGCGGCTTCCGGTTCGCTCACCACCACCAGCCAATCCGCTTTGGCAACATGCGCCAGACCAAGGATCGTGCCATCGGCAACACCCTGGCGGGCGGCATGGCTGCGCCAGTAGCTCGCGGCTTCAGGCAGATGCGTGCCGATCAGGCCGCGCTGGCCGTGGCTGGCCAGGGCAACATGGCCCGAGCGGGTCAATACCAGGCCGCCGATGCCGGGCAGGTCAGGCATCTGCAATGCCAGGCGCTGCGGATCGAGGCCCAACACCAGGGCACCGGCAATCGGCTCCGCTTCATCCAACGCGCCCACCCCAAGCGGTACCGCCAAGGCAATATTGGGGCGTCCGGTGGTTGCGCCGGTCGGGTTCGGCTCGCCAACGGTGAAACCCGGCCGCACCAGCAGACGCTGCAAGTAAAGCTCTGGCTTGACGTTGACCCTACCACCCTGCGGCATGGCCAGGGCGCTGCAAACCACACGGCCATCACGATTAACGGTCACCAGATTGGTGAAGCGCAGCAAAAAGAACATCGCATCGTCGAACACCTCCCGGCAGCGATCCGGCTGCAATGCCGCAACCTCGCCGCTCAATGCCAGGCGGTTGAGCATGACCTCGCTTTCGCCGAGAAAATCATTCAGCCGCCCGGCGGTGACCTGAGCGGCGTAGCCCAGCAATTCCACACGATCAGCGGTGATGCGGCGGTAATCGCCATAGGCGGCCAAGCCATGCAAGGCTATTAATGGTAGCATTATCACGCCAACCAACACCGCTAGGTGGGTGCGGATCGAAAGGCTGTTGCGGCACAGGCTGCCGAGCTGTTCTGCAAATACAAGCAATTTCATGGCCCCACCTACCCTGCCATAAGCCGACAATACATTGATTTGAGTCATTTTGGCGCCATAAAGCAGTTTCCGCCCGGCCATGCCCCGGGTTTTGCGGAATCTGCTGCCGCCTCCTTGACAGCGCGCCCGGTCGCGCCTAGGTATCTGGCGCTCTCCTAGGGAGAGTGCTAACAATTCGGGTTCACTACAGTTATTTCAATAACTTAAGCGAATTCCGGCTTGTGGGCCAAGAATTTTGACCCCCTCGGGCCGCCGGCCCGATCGATATCGAGATGGAGGATCGCATGAAGTTTCGTCCGTTGCACGACCGCGTGGTGGTGAAGCGCATTGAGGAAGAGGCGCGTACCGCCGGTGGCATCATCATTCCGGATACCGCCAAGGAAAAGCCGATGCAGGGCGACGTGATCGCCGTTGGCCCGGGCGCCCGTGGCGATGATGGCAAGCTGGTGCCGCTGGACGTGAAGGCCGGTGACCGCGTGCTGTTCGGCAAGTGGTCCGGCACCGAAGTCAAGATCGATGGCGAAGACCTTCTGATCATGAAGGAATCCGACATCATGGGCGTGATCGAAGGTTCCGCCAAGAAGTCGGCCAAGGCCGCCTGAATTAACCCAGTCTGTTAGGAGAAACAATTATGGCTGCTAAAGACGTTCGCTTCGGCTCCGACGCTCGCGACAAGATGCTGCGCGGCGTGGACATCCTCGCCAATGCCGTGAAGGTTACCCTGGGTCCGAAGGGCCGCAATGTGGTGATCGACAAGGCTTTCGGTGCGCCCCGCATCACCAAGGACGGCGTCACCGTCGCCAAGGAGATCGAACTTTCCGACAAGTTCGAGAATATGGGCGCGCAGATGGTGCGCGAAGTTGCTTCCAAGGCCAATGACCAGGCCGGCGACGGCACCACCACCGCCACCGTGCTGGCCCAGGCCATCGTGCGCGAAGGCGCCAAGGCCGTTGCCGCCGGCATGAACCCGATGGACCTGAAGCGCGGCATTGATCTGGCCGTCGAAAAGGTGGTCGAGGACGTGAAGGCGCGCTCCAAGAAGATCGCTGGCACCAAGGAAATCGCCCAGGTTGGCACCATCTCCGCCAATGGCGACAGCGAGATCGGCGCCATGATCGCCAAGGCGATGGAAAAGGTTGGCAACGAGGGTGTGATCACCGTCGAGGAAGCCAAGAGCCTGGAAACCGAGCTGGATGTCGTGGAAGGCATGCAGTTCGACCGTGGCTACCTGTCGCCGTATTTCATCACCAATGCCGAGAAGATGATCTGCGACATGGAAAACCCGTACATTCTTCTCCATGAGAAGAAGCTGTCGGGCCTGCAAGCCATGCTGCCGGTGCTGGAAGCCGTGGTGCAGACCGGTCGTCCGCTGCTGATCATCGCCGAAGACGTGGAAGGCGAAGCCCTCGCCACCCTGGTGGTGAACAAGCTGCGCGGTGGCCTCAAGGTTGCCGCCGTGAAGGCCCCGGGCTTCGGCGACCGCCGCAAGGCGATGCTGGAAGATCTGGCGATCCTGACCGGTGGTCAGCTGATCTCCGAGGATCTCGGCATCAAGCTGGAGACCGTGACCCTTGCCATGCTGGGCACCGCCAAGAAGGTGACCATCGACAAGGAAAACACCACCGTTGTCGGCGGCGCCGGCAAGAAGAAGGACATCGAAGCCCGTGTGGCCCAGATCAAGGCGCAGATCGAGGAAACCTCCTCGGACTACGACCGCGAGAAGCTGCAGGAGCGTCTGGCCAAGCTGGCTGGCGGCGTGGCCGTCATCAAGGTCGGCGGCGCCACCGAGGTTGAGGTGAAGGAGAAGAAGGATCGCGTTGACGATGCTCTCCATGCCACCCGCGCCGCGGTTGAGGAAGGCATTGTGCCGGGCGGCGGTACCGCCCTGCTGTATGCCATCCGCGCCATCGAGAAGGTGAAGGTGGAGAATGCCGACCAGAAGCATGGCGTGGAAATCATCCGCCGCGCCCTGCAGGCTCCGGTGCGCCAGATCGCCGAGAATGCCGGCGTTGACGGTGCCGTGGTTGCCGGCAAGCTTTTGGAAAGCAAGGAAGTGAACTGGGGCTTCAACGCCCAGACCGAAGAATACACCGACCTGGTGAAGGCCGGTGTGATCGATCCGGCCAAGGTTGTGCGTGTGGCCCTGCAGGGCGCCGCCAGCGTTGCCGGCCTGCTCATCACCACCGAGGCGATGGTTGCCGACAAGCCGGAGCCGAAGTCGGCTGGCGGCGGCATGCCGGCCGGCGGCGGCATGGGCGGCATGGGCGGCATGGGTGGCATGGACTTCTAAGTCCAACCACTCCGCTCTGGAGACAGGGAAAGGTCCGGTGGCAACACCGGGCCTTTTCTTTTGCCCGCAGCACTGCAAGCATGCCGGCCATGAAGCAACGCTACGAAGACATCCTGGCTTTTATCGAGGTGGTGCAGGCCGGCAGTTTCACCGCCGCCGGGCTGCGGCTTGGCCTGGCGAAATCGGTGGTCAGCGACCGGGTACGGCAGCTAGAGAATGCGCTGGGCGCCGAGCTTCTGCGCCGTACCACGCGGCAGGTGACGCCGACCGAGCGCGGGCGCGACCTGTTCGACGCGCTGGCGCCGCTGACCGCCGGTGTGGCGCAGGTGCTGGATGATGCGGCGCGCAAGGATGGCCCGCTGACCGGGCGGCTGCGGCTGACCGCGCCGATCAGTTTCGGCGTGGCCTATCTCACCCCGGTGATCACCCGCTTTGCCCAGGCGCATCCGCATCTGGAAATCGCGCTGGATTTTGATGATCGCGCGGTGGATATCATCGGCGCCGGCTATGATCTGGCGCTGCGCATCGGCCGCTTAGGCGATTCGGCGCTGATGGCGCGCAAACTCTGCGACAGCGAGCGCGTGGTCTGTTGCAGCCCCGGCTATGCCAGGCAGCATGGCCTGCCGCACAGCCTGGCCGATCTGGCCGGCCATGCCAGCATCGATTATGCCAATGCCCATGCCAGCCGGCTCTGGCGCTTTGAGCCGGAACAGCCGGGCGGCGAGCCGCGCGTGGTGGAAACCCGCAGCCGCCTGGTGGTGAATAACGGCGAGGCGATGCGCGATATGGCGATAGCCGGCCTGGGCCTGATCGTGCTGCCGCGTTTCATCCTGGCAGAAGCGCTGCATAGCGGCGCGCTGATCGAAGTGCTGCCCGGCATCCGCCCGCTGCCGGATGCGATTTACGCCGTGTATCCGCCGGCGCGCCACCTGCCGCGCAAATGCCGCGCCCTGATCGACCATCTCGCCGCCGCCTTTGCCGGCACACCGCCCTGGATGGCGCCGGCGCCGAAAAGCACCAAGGCAAGGCGGAAAGATAAAAGCTGATTGTTCGTGATTGCCGGACAGTAGGTCCGGAACAAGCCGGCTAATGCGCCGCGCGGTCTTTGCGTAGGGTCTGTTCACCGGCAAGCAACGCCGAACGGAAACAGCCCAGAGACACGCAAAGGATCACGATCATGACCAAGAGCTTCACCTATAACCGCCTCGACAAGAACAATGCCACCGTGCTGCTGGTGGACCATCAGGCCGGCCTGCTCTCGCTGGTGCGCGACATCGACCCCGACAAGTTCCGCAACAATGTGCTGGCACTGGCCGACCTGGCCAAATTCTTCAACCTGCCGACCATCCTGACCACCAGCTTCGAGAATGGCCCGAACGGCCCGCTGATGCCGGAACTGAAAGAAATGTTTCCCGATGCGCCCTATATCGCCCGCCCGGGCAATATCAACGCCTGGGACAACGAGGATTTTGTCAAGGCCGTGAAGGCCACCGGCAAGAAGCAGCTGCTCATCGCCGGCGTAGTCACCGAAGTCTGCGTCGCCTTCCCGGCGCTCTCGGCCCTGGAAGAGGAATTTGAGGTGTTTGTGGTGACCGATGCTTCCGGCACCTTCAACGAGATTGCCCAGCAATCAGCCTGGAACCGCATGAGCCAGGCCGGTGCGCAATTGATGAACTGGTTTGCCGTGGCCTGTGAACTGCATCGCGACTGGCGCAACGACATCGAGGGCCTGGGCAAGCTGCTGGCGGATCACATCCCGGATTACAAGAACCTGATGACCAGCTTCGCCGCCAATAGCCGCAAATAATCTCCCGAAAGCAACGGCACGAAAAGGCGAGGGCGCGGGCACCAGCTTGCGCCCGCGCTTTTTCGTGCCGGCTATTTCAGCCGGCCGACTTCGGCAATCTTACGCTGACCAGGAGGCCGGCAGGCACCGCCATCGACAATTCGATACTGCCGCGATGCGCCAGGAATACATCGCGGGCGATGGTGAGGCCCAGGCCGGTGCCGCCGGTTTCGCGGTTGCGTGAACTTTCCAGCCGCGTGAAGGGCCGGAAGGCGGTTTCCACCTGATCGGCCGGAATGCCGGGGCCATCATCGGCAACGGTGATGATGATGCAATCCGCCGCATCATGCAGGCCAACCCGCACATGATCGGCGAACTTGCAGCCATTATCGATCAGATTGGCAAAAGCGCGGCGGATCGCCACCGGCTGGCAGATCAGGCCGGCATGATCCGGGCCATCATAGCTGACGGCATGGCCGGCATCGGCGGCGGTATCACACAGGCTGATCAGCATGGCAGCCAGATCGGCGGCGCTGCGTGGCTCGTCCTTCAACTGGTTGCTGGCGAAGGTCAGCGTGGCGCTCATCATGGTTTCCATATCGTCGATATCCGACAATAATTGGCGGCGCTGTTCCTGATCCGGCAGGTATTCGGCAAATAGCCGCAGCCGGGTCAGCGGCGTGCGCAGATCATGCGATATCGCGGCAATCATTTGCAGGCGGTCGTCGACGAAGCGCTTCAGGCGCAATTGCATGGCGTTGAAAGAACTGCCGATCGCCTGCAATTCCGGCGCATTGAAATTGCCGACCAGGCTGAGTTCACGGTCGCGGCCAAGCTTTTCCGCCGCCGCAGCCAGATCGTCCAGCGGCTTCACCACGCCGCGCGCCACCCAGATTGAGAGCAGGCCGATCATCACCACGGCAAAAAGCGGCAACAGCACGTTGCGGATCATGCGCACGGTTTCCTGTCCGTCGCTTTTGGGTGTCACCAGCAGCCAGTCTTGCGGCCCGATGCGAAAGGCAATGCGCAAATCGCTGCTCAGCATGTTGCTGCGCCTTTCATCCAGCACATCCGCCATCACAATCGGCAGCGGTGGCAGGATGATCACCAGCGGGCGCGGCGAATATTCCGGATCGTCCAGATCATCCGCCATCAGCAACACATCCTGCGGTGCCAGGGCCAGCGTGGCGGCGATCTGCAGGTGCAAGTCTGCAAAGGCGCCGAGCCGTGAGCCATGGCGGAAATCCGGCTCGGCGCTCAGGGATGTGATATCAAGCCAGCGCCGTACCGGCAAATCGCGCAAGGCCGCCGGCCGCTCGGCCGCCGACACGGCCAAACTGCGGTCACGCATATCGGCCAGATTGGCCAGCAGCCAGTCGCGGTCAAAAAACATGATTTCCGGCGGGCGGATCACCAGCGGCAGCAGTTTGTCGACAGCCTTCACCGCCAGCAGGCCACCAATGATGACCAGCCCGATGCGCGGCGCCAGGCGCAGGCGCGACCAGAATGGTAGCTTCATGCTCCTGGCCTCACAGCATGGCATCCTGCAACAGCCTGACCGGCGCAGTGAAAAAATAACCCTCATTGCGGATTGTCTTGATGAAGGCTGGGTCCTGCGGATTGGCCTCGATCTTGCGGCGCAAGCGGCTGATCTGCACATCGATGCTGCGATCATAGGCCTGGGTCATCCGGCCATGCGCCAGATCAAGCAACTGGTCGCGGGTCAGGGCGCGCTGCGGATGCTCCAGAAAAGCCAGCAGCAGGTCAAATTCGCCGCTGGTCAGATCAGTCAGCGCACCGCCCGGCGATGTGAGGGTGCGCCGGCTGGCATTGAGCTGCCAGCCACCAAATTCGTAGACAGCTACAGTGGGCCGCTCGGCATTGATGCTGACGGCGCCGAGCCGGCGGGTCACGGCGCGGATACGCGCCAGCAATTCGCGTGGGTTGAACGGTTTCACCACATAATCATCGGCGCCGATCTCCAGGCCGATGATGCGGTCGGTATCGCCGCTCATCGCGGTCAGCAGGATGATCGGCACGGCACTCTGCGCCCGCATGCGGCGGCAGAGCGACAGGCCATCCTCACCCGGCATCATGATATCCAGCACAATCACATCGATGCGGGCCGCCTCGCAAACCGCAAACATGGCGCGGCCATCGCCGGCCTGGCTGACTTTCAGCCCGTGATCGGTCAGGAAACGCGCCAGCATGGCGCGGATGCGGTGATCGTCGTCAACTATCAGAACATGGGTGCTGGGCTGGGTGGTCACGGCTTTCTCCAATGCCGCCAGTATAGCAGCTTGGCCCGGGCCAGCACCCGGCTGGCAACATTCTGAAACATATCGATACAGGGCCGAAACCCGCCCGGCCACCGCAATGGCTAGGGTGCGCCATCCCGCCGCTGTGCGGTTTGCCAGAAAAGAGCCTCCTGCCCATGAAAAACACTATGCTTCCCCCCGCCTCGCAGTTCCTGTCACGCATCCTGCCTTTTGCTGCCGCTTTATGGGTTTTGTCTTTTGCCGCAGCCGCGCAGCAGCCCAATGCACAGGCCAATGCTCTGGCCGGGCAGGCAGCGGAGAAAAAGGACTGGGATATCCGGCTCGGCGCCGGCGCCATGTTCCAGCCGGATTACGAGGGCAGCGACGATTACGAAGTGGCGCCTTTGCCTTTCCTGATGGTGAATTATCGCGACCTGGTATTCCTGCGCGGCCCGATGCTGGGCGTGAACGCCTTCACCTGGCAGGGGCCACGCCCCTCCGACAAGCTGCAAGCCGGGCCTTTGCTGCGCTACCAGATGGGCCGCGATGATGGCGATAATGATGCGCTGCGCGGCCTGGGCGATATCGATGCCGGCGCCGAAATCGGCGGCTTCATCAATTATCGCATCGGATCATGGTCCACCGGCCTGACCGTGTTCCACGATGCCAGCGGCGCCCATGATGGCTGGACCGCCAAGCTCAGCGGCGGCTACATGCATAGCTTCGGCCCCAAGCTGCGCGCCCGCTCGGAAGTATCCGCCACCTGGGCCGACGAGAATTACACCCAGAGCTTCTTCGGCATCACCGCCGCACAGGCGCAGCGCAGCGGCCTCAGGCAATACACCCCCGAAGCCGGGTTCAAGGATGTCAGCCTGTCGCTTGATCTGGATTACAGCCTGACCCAGCATTGGGGCCTCACTGGCCGGGTTGGCTACAAGCGCCTGCTCGGCGATGCCGCCAGCAGCCCACTGGTTGAGGATAAGGGCTCGGCCGACCAGTTCAGCACCGGCCTGATTCTCAGCTACAAATTCTGAACCATCACAGGGGCGGGCGTTTTGCCAGTTGGCCCGAACGCCCTACCTTGTTATCCACCAGCAGCATCTCAAGGATAGTCCAGCCATGCCGGCCGCCCCAGCCTCAGCCAGTCGCCGTTTCAGCATCGCCGCGCTGATCCTGCTACTGCTGTTGGCCCTGGCTGATATCGCCTGGCTGCTGACCGCCACCGGCTGGCTCTATCGGCCGCAACTGGGCGCTTTGCTCAATCCGGCCCCGGTGCTGTGGGCCGCCATCAGCTTTTACCTGCTGTACTGGTTTGGGCTGTGCCTGTTTGTGCTGCGCCCGGCCCTGGCGGCCGGCTCGGCCTGGCTGGCTTGTGGCCTGGGCGCCGCCTTTGGCCTGGTGGCCTATGGCACTTATGATCTGACCAATCAGGCCACCATCGTCGGCTGGCCGGCACTGGTCACTTTCATTGACATGGCCTGGGGCAGCCTGCTCAGCGCCACCAGCTGCGGCCTGGCCTGCGCGCTGGCGCAACGCTTCACGGCAAACCGAGCCAATCCTCAACTCTGAGGCCTTCAACGCGGCTGAATTCACGCAAATTGCCGGTGACAACCACCAGCCCGCGGCTGCGCGCATGGCCGGCAATCATCAGATCATACGGGCCGATCACACTGCCCTGGCGTTCTAGCCGGCTGCGGATATCGGCAAAATGCATGGCGGCTTCGGCATCAAAGGCCAGCACTTCAAGCCGTTCGGCAAAATGCTCCACCTGCTGGCGATGATGCAGCGGTCGCGCCGAGCGTTCGGCGCCGTAGAGCAATTCACCCAATGTCACCACCGAGATGCATAAAGCTTCGGCTTCCTGATTGAACCGCAAGCGGGCGCTGGCCGGTCGTTCACGCAGCACACGGATGCAGATATCGGTATCCAGCATGTAGCGCAGCATCAGAAGTCATCACGTTGCTGCATTACCGGCTGCTGCCGCTCCGGCAGATCAATGCCGGGAGCGTCAAAAAAATCATCCCAGGCGCAACTGGCCGGCACAATCAGCCGCTTCACGCCTTGTTTCAGCACCAGAACATCCTGAACCTCGGCCGGAAATGCCACGTCTCGTGGCAACCGCAAAGCCTGGCTACGATTTGATTGGAATAGTTTGGTTCGTGTGGGCATCGCTCGATCTCCTGAAGCAGCGTGAGGATATACATTATGTATATCCCAGTTTTGACTGAAAGCAATAAATATATTTTATATATTGCTTATTTAAGTAAAATATGAAATAAAGAGGCCATGGAAAGTTTTGCAGCCCTGGCCGACCCGACGCGGCGGCAGATCATCGAATTGCTTGGCCCCGGCCCACTGCCGGCCGGTGCCATCGCGGCACATTTTGAACTCTCCGCCCCGGCGGTTTCGCAGCATCTGAAAGTGCTGCGCCAGGCCGGGCTGGTGAGCCAGCGGGTGGATGCGCAGCGCCGCATCTATGCGCTGAACCAGGCCGGCTTTGGCGAGATGGAGGCCTGGCTTGGCCGGGTGCGGCAATTCTGGGGCCCAAGGCTCGACGCATTGCAAGCTGAACTGGAAAAGGACCAGAACCGATGAATGCCATGACGCAGACCAGCGATTACGGCGAAGTGCTTGAATCCGGCGCGGTGCGTTTCACCCGCCTGCTGCCGGGGCCGGCGGAACGGATCTGGGCTTATCTGACGCAATCCGAATTGCGCGCCACCTGGCTTGCCGCCGGGCCGATGGATCTACGCATCGGCGGCGCGGTGGAACTGGAATTCTGGAACGGCAAGCTGGGCGCGGAGCCGGAAACCCCGCCGGCGGATTATGCCAAATATGAAGGCAGCAAATTACTGGGCCATATCACCCGGCTGGAGCCGCCGCATCTGCTGGCCTTCACCTGGGGCGAAGATGGCAGCGGCTGTAAAGCCAGCGATGCGCAGTCGGAAGTGACCTTTGAATTGCGGCCCGAGGGCGAGAAAATCCGCCTGGTGCTGACCCATCGCCGGCTTGGCGGGCGCGATGCCATGCTCAGTGTTTCCGGCGGCTGGCACACCCATCTGGATACGCTGGTGGAACGCGCCTATGGCCGTGTGCCCGACAGTTTCTGGCGCCGCTATCTGCCGCTCAACCAGTACTACGACCGGCTGCTGCCCTAGAGCGGTTCATATTCATATGGAAGCACTTGCGCCTTGGCGATTTTGCGTTTTGCGGAGGAGCCCGGCGCTGGGCGTAGTGGGACTACGGCCAAGCCGGGCGACGCGCGCAAAACGCAAAATCGCCCGGCCCCTTCGGGGTTGCGCCTGGAGGCGGCATCCGCGTCGTCGAAACGCTTGCAGGTACCACAAGGTACCTGCTGCGCGCTTCTCCTATCGGCCTACCGCCTCCAGACGCAACGCAGGTGCTTCCATATGAATATGAACCGCTCTAATCCTGCATCACCTGCGTGGCGGGGAAATACAGCGCCGCCCGGGTGCCGGCCGGCTGCTGTCCTGGCAGCATCTGGCTGATGCTGAGCCGGCCGCCATGCAGTTCCACCAGCATCTTGGTGATCGACAGGCCAAGCCCGGCGCCACCCCGGCGCCGGGTATAGACATCACTGGCAATGCCGAAGGGTTCCAGCACCTGGGCCAGCCTTTCGGCATCGATGCCCGGGCCATTGTCGCAAACACTGATCGCGGTGCCGACCACATCCTGCTCCACCCGCACCAGGATGCTGCCATCTTCGGGCGTATATTTCACCGCATTGCTGAGCAAGTTGAGCAGCATCTGGCGCAGGCCGCGCCGATCCGCCAGCAGGCTGGCATCGGGCGGCGCCTCAACCCGCAGATCAAGATGATTCGCCGCCACGGCGCCCTGCACCAGCCGCAAACATTCCTCGATCAGCGGCAGCAGCGAAACGACCTCGCGATGCAGGCGATATTTGCCGATTTCCAATGCTGAAAAATCCAGGATGTCATTGACCAGGCTGAGCAGATGCCCGGCGCTTTCAACAATCAGGTTGCCATATTCACGGTATTTGCCATGGCCGAGCGGGCCGTTGATTTCCAGCGCGATCATTTCGGCAAAGCCGATGATGCCGTTCAGCGGCGTGCGCAATTCATGGCTCATATTGGCCAGGAACAGGCTTTTGCTACGGGCTGATTCGGCCGCCTGTTCCAGTGCATGCTGTAGGCGTGCTTCACGTTCGTGATGATGGCGGATATCGCGGTAGAAAGCCGTCAGCACCGCATGTTCATCCAGCTCGATACGACGCGCACTGACTTCCACTGGCAGCAGCACGCCACTGCTGTGGTGCAGCATGGCGCCGGCTGCCACCAGACGGTCGCCATGGCTGCCGGCCTCAAACAAGGCCACCAGTCCACCGCCCAGCCCGGCCGGATGCAGTTCACTTTCCAACCGGCCGATCAGGCTGGCCGGGGCGCAGCCGATCAATTCACCGGCCGCCGCATTGGCGTCCAGAATCCGCCCATTCACCATATCCACCATCAGGATCGCATCCGGGCTACCCTCCATGATGGCGCGATGTTTACGTTCGGATGCAATCGTCTTGGCTTGTGCCGCACGCCGCGCCGATACATCGCGCAGCACCGCAATGATCACCGGCTCGCCGCCCTGCTGTGCCTTCAGGATCGAAGCTTCGGCGGGAAACAGGCTGCCATCGCGCCGCATGCCGGTAACTTCGCGGCGGCCATGCATCATATAGGCAGTGGCCGGCGCCTGCTCGAAACGCGCCACATGATGCTGGTGCGCCGCGCGTGCGCCAAGCGGGATCAGGGTTTCAAGAGGCTGGCCGACAATCTCCTCGCGGCTATAGCCGAACACCGCTTCGGCCATGCGGTTGAAATCCAGAATACGCTGATCCATGGCGATGGTGACAACGGCCTCCGGAATGAAGGCCAGCAGGCTGTCCTGAATATTGTTCATTTCTGGCAGGTGTTCATGCAGCGGCGTCTTGGCGCAGGCCGTCGCGGCTGGATGCATCGAAGAAAGCGACTAACTGGGTGAGTTGTGCGGCCTGATCCGACAAGGTGGCAGTGGCGGCGCTGTTTTCCTCCACCAAAGCCGAGTTGCGCTGGGTAAGCTGATCGAGCGCAGCGATGGCGGTGTTCACTTCTTCCAGCCCCTGGGCCTGTTCACGGCTGGCCCGGGCAATTTCCGTAACGATCAGCGCCACACGGTCGCTGGCGCTGTTGATCTCAGCCAGGGTGTCGCCGCTGCGGCGCACATATTGTACACCGGCCTTAACCTGCTGGTCGGTCTCGTTGATAAGCCCTTTTATATCCTTGGAAGCGCTGGCGGCGCGCTGGGCCAGGGCGCGCACTTCCTGCGCCACAACAGCGAAGCCCTTGCCCGCCTCGCCGGCACGCGCGGCTTCCACGCTGGCATTCAACGCCAGCAGGTTGGTCTGAAAGGCGATCTCGTCAATCAGGCCAACAATGCCGACAATGCGATGCGACCCGCCCTCGATACGATCCATCGCCGCCACCGCTTCGCGCACAATCTCGCCGCCACGCTGCGCCGCATTCCGTGCCGTCGAACTCAGCTCACTCACCATTTGTGCATTCTCGGCATTCTGCCGCACTGTATCGGTCAGCAGGGCCAGGGCGGCGGCGGTCTGTTCCAGTGTTGCCGCCTGGCTTTCGGTGCGCGAGGCCAGATCGCGGCCCCCTTCCGCCAGTTCGCCGGCTGCCGCTTCCAGCGCGGCGCTGCTCTGGGTGAGCCGGCCAGCCACATCACGCAGCACCTGCACCGTGGTGCCGGTATGCTGCATCAACAGGCCGAACTCCCCGGCATAACCCTGTTCAACCCGCTGAGCCAGATTGCCGCGCGCCAGCCCGGCCATGATGCGGCTGAGGCTTTGCAACACGGCGGCGGTGGCACCAACCACCTCGTTGATGCCTTGCGACAGGCCCAGCATGAAACCCTGCTTGCCTTCCAGCGGCAGCCGCTTGCCAAGATCACCGGCAGCCGCGGCCGAAACCAACTCGACGATTTCCGCCTCCAGCCGCACACCTTCATCGGCGCGCTGGCGCATACTCTCTCGTGCCCTATTGATGATCTCGGCCCCGCGGCGGAAATTGCCCACCATGCCGGTTTCGATAAATGGCCGGTAATACTGCCCTTCGGCGGCCAGGGTCAGCGACGCCCCAGACTCGCGCAAATAGGCGTCGGTCAGGTCCAACAGCCGATTGACTGCGATGAGCGCCGGTGCATTTTCGCCATAATCGCCCACATGCAGCACGCGGGCGGAGAGATCGCCACGGGCCGCGCGGCCGCATATTTCAGCCACCGCAGCCATAGCGGCACGCTGCTGCCGCGCCCTGCGTCCGAATATCAGCATGCCGCGCTTCCCCCGTGTGATTTTGTCATTGCACGGCCAGGCCCAGTACAAACTGGTCATAACCCTGGCCGCACTCGGCCATTGCCGCATCCAGCCGCGCCAGGCTGGTCTGCAAGCCAGCTTTACGGTCGCCAACGGCTTCCAGTCGCAACAGGTCGCGGTAGAGCGGTTCGATGGCGGCCAGCGCAGCGCGCTGTGGCTTGCGCCGGTTGGAATGATACCCATCGATCTCGCCAGCCAGGGTGTAGCTCGGCGTCACATGCGCCAGCACCCAATAGTAATCGCCGTTCTTGGCCATGTTCTTGACATAGGCGAACACCTCACGGCCGGATTGGATACGCTGCCAGAGCAACGCGAAAATCGCGCGCGGCATATCCGGGTGGCGCACAATGGCATGCGGCTGGCCCAACACCTCGCGTTCGCTGTAAAGCCCGACGCTGCAAAATACGTCGTTGACATAAACCAGCCGGCCCTTCAGGTCGGTTTTTGACACGATAATGTCGTCGGCGTTGAAAAAGCGCTCCTGCAATGTCGGTTCTGGGCGTTTCATGAACAGCCTTTTCCTGGCAATGGCCGTGAGTAAGAATGAAGAGCTGTGGTTATGCCTGCGCAATTAATGCGCTTTTATTATTTTGTCCGCTCCCTGCGCTTATCATTTCAGACATCGCGATATTGCAAAATATTAGTATTGAAATATCCTCTATATTAAAGTTAAAATATTTATATTATTGATCTTAAATTCCACACAAGCCAATTTCACCGCTGAAAAATACCCCATAATACTTACCACATATCCAGATTCGTGTTAAATAAGGACTTCTTAACAATATTTTATCCTTATTTTTCCACTTTATGTCGCCTACGGATTTATTATATATTTAAAAGAAATGCAGCCTTGGTAACCATAAAAAGAACAGTGACCATGTCTCCGCCAAAAGCCTTGCTGATTGGTTTTACCGAGCAGCTAACCGCCGAGCTGACGGCCCTGCTGACCGAAGCAGAATTTGAGGCAATCGCCGCCAACCGCAGCGATATCACCTACGGTTTTCTATCCGAAAGCCTGTACCATTCAGTGCTGGTATATCTACCAACAGATACGCAGGGCGCCTTTGAGATCCTGGCCAATCTGCGCAACCACGCTGACATACCGGTGATTGCCATTAACGAGGCCGGCGGCAGCGCCAACCGCATCCGCGCCCTGGAAGCCGGCGCCAATGACGTGCTGAGCCTGCCGCTGGATCAAGCCGAATTGCTGGCGCGGCTGCATAGCCTGCTGCGCCGCTGCTATAGCTGCACCAAGATTGGCCGGCTGTGTTATGGCGATATCATCATTGATCAGGTGGAACAGAGTTTCCGCCACCGCACCCGAAATGTGCCATTGTCACGCATGGAAATGCGGCTGCTACGCCGGCTGGCCCAGGCGGACCAAAACACCGTCAGCACCGAAACCCTGCTGAAAGACCTGTGGGGTATGGATAGCGACAGCCGGCGCCAGTCATTGCGCGTGCTGATCCGGCAATTGCGCAACAAGATTGAAACCGACCCGCAGAATCCGAGCTTCCTGCTTAATGACCACGGCGTCGGCTACCGCCTGCGCCGGCTGTAGTTTCACCAGGCCGCTTCCAGCAGGCCGATGATATCCTGCACGCCCTGGATCGGCCGTGGATTGGTGCGCACCCAGAGATTTTCCATGGCGCCTTCGGCGATCTTGCCGAATTGAGTTTTATCCACTTTGAGATCGCGCAGCCGCCCGGGCTGGCCGAGCTGTGCAATCAGGTCCGCCACAGCGGCCGCTGCATCGCCATCGGCGCGGCCCAGCGCCGCCGCAATACGCGCCTGCTGCGGCGCGGTGTGGGGCAGATTGTAGCGCATCACCTGCGGCAGCATGATGCAGGAGGTGTGGCCATGGCTCATGCCGGTGACGGCGCCCAGGCTGTGGCCGATGCCGTGGCTGGCGCCATAGGGCACGCGCAGGATGCCGAAGCCCGAGAGCCAGGCGGCTTGCAGGCATTCCAGCCGCGCCGCCATATCCGCTGCGTCACGCTGGCTTTGCGGCAGCGCCTGCGCAAACAGCCTGAGCGCATGCAGCGAGGTGGCCTCGATCAGCGTCGAGGGCTGGATCGAGCAGATGCCTTCCACCGCATGATCGATGGCGCGGATGGCGGTGGATAACCATAACCATTGCGGGGTATGCACGGTCACGGCTGGGTCGAGAATTACAGCGGCAGCGCCGATCTCGCGCCCGACATAACCATGCTTGATCTGCCGCGCCGGATCGGTGCAGCCGCCGAAATTAGAGAATTCCGCTGCCGAAAGCGTGGTGGACAACACAATCTGGCGCATTGGCGGCGGCTTGATTGCCGGCATGAAGCGGCTGCCATCGGGATTGGCGCGCAGGTGATAATCGTCTAGCTGCTCGGGTCGCGTCAGGTCATGCGCCAGCACAATCAGCGCCACCTTCACGGTATCAATCGCAGTGCCGCCGCCGAAGGTCAGGATCAGATCGGGCCGGGCAGCGCGGATCGCCTCGGCGCAGGCAATCACACTCGGGCGCGGCGTATGCTCGCGGCATTCATCAAAAGTGCCAACATGGCGCGGCCCCAGCGCCTGGCGGATTTTCTCCACCGCATCGGTCTGCCGGTTCAGCGTTTTGCTGGTGACGATGAAAATCCGGCTGGCGCCGCGCCGATCAGCTTCTTCCAGCACCGCCTCGGCGGCCGGCTTGCCCCAGATCACCCGGTCTTGCGCCAGGAATTCATGTATGCCCGCATTCATGCGGTGCCTCCCCGTCAGTTTCGCTGCCCTGACGGGGAGTATGGCCGGATCAGTCGACCTGCTTCAACACCTTGGCGAGGATGCCGAAGATCTCGTCGATATGGCCCTTGTTGAGGATCAGCGGCGGCGACAGCGCGATGGTGTCGCCGGTCAGCCGCGCCATCAGGCCCTGTTCAAAGCATTTCACAAACACCTCGTAGCCGCGCTTGGTCGGCGCATTCTCACGCGGCGCCAGTTCGATGGCTGCCATGATGCCGATATTGCGGATATCGATCACATGCGGCAGGCCCTTCAGGCTATGCGCGGCGTCTTCCCAATAGGGCGTCAGGGCGGCGGCATTCTCGAAGATGCCTTCATCACGATACACATCCAGCGTGGCCAAGCCGGCGGCGCAGGCCAGGGCATGGGCGGAATAGGTATAGCCGTGGAACAGCTCGATCATATGCTCCGGCCCCTGCATGAAGGCATCATGCACATGCTTGCGGGTGAACACGGCGGCAGCCGGCACAGCGGCATTGGTCAGCCCCTTGGCGGTGGTCATCAGATCGGGGATGACGCCGAAGGTTTCAGCCGCGAATGCCGTGCCGGTGCGGCCGAAGCCGGTGATAACCTCATCAAAGATCAGCAGGATGCCATGCTTGTCGCAAATCTGCCGCAGCTTCTGCAAATAGCCCTTGGGCGGCGGCAGCACTCCGGTGGAGCCGGCCACCGGTTCGACAATCACGGCGGCGATGGTGCTGGCATCATGCAAAGCCACAATCCGCTCCAGATCGTCGGCCAGATGCGCGCCCCAATCCGGCAGACCCTTGGAAAACGCCATGTCCTTCAAGGAATGGGTATGCGGCAGGTGATCCACGCCGGCCAGCATCGGGCCGAATACCTTGCGGTTGGAGACAATGCCGCCAACCGAAATGCCGCCAAAACCGACGCCGTGATAACCACGTTCGCGGCCGATCAGCCGGGTGCGGGCGCCCTCGCCGCGCGCCCGATGATAGGCCAGCGCGATCTTGAGCGCGGTATCCACCGCTTCCGAGCCGGAATTGGCGAAGAACACATGCTTGAGATCGCCGGGCGCCAGATGCGCCAGCCGGGCGGCGAACTCAAATGCCTTGGGATGGCCCATCTGGAAGGTGGGGGCAAAATCCATCTCCGCCGCCTGCTTCTGGATCGCATCCACAATCGGCTGGCGGCAATGGCCGGCATTGACACACCACAGGCCGGCCGAGCCATCAATCACCTGGCGGCCGTCATGCGTGGTGTAATGCATGTCCTTGGCGCCGACCAGCAGGCGCGGATTGGCCTTGAACTGCCGGTTGGCGGTGAATGGCATCCACCAGGATTCCAGGTCGTTGGGTACGGCGGCAGACTGGCCCATGGCGGCTCTCCTTGAGGCATAAACGCGATGCCGGAGTCTCGGCTGAAGCGGCGTCGGAAACAACGCTTTTATGCTTGGCCTAAGTGCTTGATATTGATATGGCAACGCAAACACCGTTAAATATATTCAACAGCGAAACAGCGACGCGGCAGGATGATGGATAGTGAGATCGATATTGGCGGCCGGCTCAAGCTGGTGCGCCTGCAGCGCAAGCTGTCACAGCGCGAACTGGCGCGCCGCGCTGGCGTGACCAATGCCACCGTGTCGTTGATTGAGGCCAACCGGGTCAATCCATCAGTCGGCGCGCTCAAGCGCGTGCTGGATGGCCTGCCGATGAGCCTGGCGGAGTTTTTTGCCTTGGAAAGCCCGGCCCCGCGCAAGGCGTTTTATGACGCCGAGGAGTTGGTGCAGGTCGGCAAGGGCAAGATCAGCTATCGCCAGGTCGGCGCCGACCTGTCCGGCCGCGCCTTGCAGATCCTGGTGGAACGCTATGCACCCGGCGCCGATACCGGCCGCGTGCTGTTGCGCCATGAAGGCGAGGAAGGCGGCGTGGTGCTGGCCGGCCGCATCGAGGTGACCGTAGCCGGCCAGAGCCGCCTGCTCGGCCCCGGCGACGCCTATTATTTCGAAAGCCAGCAGCCGCACCGGTTTCGCAATATCGGCCCGGAGCCATGCGAAATCATTAGCGCCTGCACGCCACCCAGTTTTTAGGGCGCATCACGCTCCGGCAGCTGCCACGGCAACAATCTCGATCATGTCGCCTTCTTCCAGCGTGGCGCCGATACAGGCACGCTGCGGCGGGTTGGCCTGATCCACCCAGTCGAGCCAGACCGCGTTCATCGCCGGCTTCAGCGCCATATCGGTGATATACACCGTGGCCGAGACGAGCCGCGACTTGTCGCTGCCGGCCTCGGCCAATTGGCGATCCAGATTGGCCAGGGCTTCACGCGCCTGCCGCGTCATATCCAGCTCGTAGGTATCGGCGGTGGCCACGGTGAAAACGAAGCCGTTATAAACCGTGGTGCGCGAACGGCCCGCCGCCTCGCTGGGAAAACGTGTGATCGGCAACATCTGCTGGCGCTCCCTCAGCCCGGCCCGAGCATTTGGCCGGGCAACCAGGTGACCAAGCCGGGAATGAAAAAGATCAAGGCAATCGCCACCACCATCAGAATGAAGAATGGCAAGGCGACCTTGGCGATATAGGTGATCTGATGCCCGGTCATGCCTTGCAGCACAAACAGGTTGAAGCCGACCGGCGGCGTGATCTGCGCCATTTCCACCACCAGCACCACAAAGATGCCGAACCAGATCAGGTCGATGCCGGCGCGTTCGATCATCGGCAACACCACTGCCATGGTCAGCACCACCATCGAGATGCCATCCAGGAAGCAGCCGAGCACAATGTAGAACACCATCAGCACAATGATCAGCATGGCCGGGCTGAAGCCCATGCTGCTGATCCAATCCGCCAGATGGCGCGGCAGGCCGGTGAAACCCATCGCCAGGGTGAGGAAGGCGGCGCCGGCCAGAATCAGGCCGATCATGCAGGATAGCCGCGTGGCGCCGAGCAGGCTATCCAGGAAGGTTTTCATATTCAGGCTGCCCTGGGCGGCCGAAATCACCAGCGCACCAACCACGCCCAATGCCGCTGCCTCGGTGGCGGTGGCAAAGCCGGTATAGATCGAGCCGAGCACGGCCAGGATCAGGCCGACCGTGGGCAGCAGATGGCGCGAGGCCCAGAGTTTCTCGACAAAATTATAGCGCTCGGTGGGCAACGGGATCTTGCCCGGATTGAGCAGTGACCAGACCACGATATAGCCCATGAACAGCACTGCCAGCAGGATGCCGGGGATCACACCGGCAATGAACAGCTTGGCAATCGAGACTTCCGCCGCCACGCCATACACAATCATGATCAGCGAAGGCGGGATCAGCAGGCCGAGCGTGCCGGCACCGGCCAGGCTGCCGATCACGATATTCTCCGGATAGCCGCGCTGGCGCAATTCCGGGATGCTCATCTTGCCGATCGTGGCACAGGTGGCGGCCGAGGAGCCGGAAACGGCGGCAAAGATGGTGCAGCCGATCACGTTGGTATGCACCAGGCGGCCGGGCAGCTTGGTCATCCACGGCGCCAGGCCACGGAACATGTCTTCCGACAACCGGGTGCGGAACAGGATTTCACCCATCCAGATGAACATCGGCAACGCGGTCAGCGTCCAACTGGTGCTGGAGCCGAAGATGGTGGTCATCATCGCATCGCCCACCGGGCGGCTGGTGAACAGCATCATGGCGAGCCAGCCGCAGGCCACCAGGCCAAGGCCGATCCACAGGCCGGTGGCCAGGATGGCAAACAGCGCGATGATAAGGAAAACTGAAATCAGGATCTGATCCATGCGGGCTTACTCCGTGCGCGCCAGTTCGGCGGGGGTATCGTCGAGCGGCTTGCCGCGCAGCACGAGGAAAAATTCCTCCACCATGGCGATGAACAGCACAACACTGCCGATGGCAAAGCCAAGCTGCGGAATCCACAGCGGCGTGGCATCGTTGGACGTGGAGATATCGTTGAACTTCCAGCTCCACCACACCATCTTGCAGGCATAGAAGGCGAAAAAGCCCGATACCGCGATGCCAAGTGCAATGCACCACAATTCTAGGCCGCGCCGGGTGGCGCCGGTGAACCGCTTCAGGATCAACGTAACGCGGATATGTTCGCCATGGGAGAAGGTATGCGCCAGTGCCAGGAAAGTGGCCGAGCCCATGCAATAGCCGGCATAAGCATCAATACCACGGATATAGAAATTGAACTGGCGGCCCAGAATGCTGAGCAGGATCGCTATCAGCAGCGCAACCATGAAAAAGCCGGCAAGCCAGCCGCAGGCCCTGTATAGCAGATCGAGTGGCGAACGCATCGCAAGCAACCTTTGTTATTGTCCCCCGGAAACAATTCGGGCGGGGTTTCCCCCGCCCGCTTGCTGAAGATGATTACATCTTCTTGAAAGCATCCACGATGGCCTTGCCATCGGCACCGGCCTTCTTGACCCACTCTTCGGTCATGGTGGCGCCAACCTTCTGGAACCCGGCCTTGAGCGCATCCGACGGCGGCACCACCTTCATGCCACCCTTGACCAAGGCCGCCTTGGAATCCTCGGTCTCGACCTGAGCCGCAGCGAAGCCGCGCGTCTCGGCAGCTGCAGCGGCATCCATAACCGCCTTCTGCGTAGCGGCATCCAGCTTCTTGAAGGCATCGTTGTTCACGAATACCAGATTCTTCGGCAGCCAGGCCTGGGTGTCGTAGAAATGGGTCATGCTTTCCCAGGCCTTGATGTCGCGGCCGGTGGAACCCGAGGTGATCATGGTGACGATCACGCCGGTGGCCATCGCCTGGGCCAGTTCGGCCTGCTGCACCGTCACCGGCTGCGCGCCAACCAGTTCGGCGATGCGCGAGGTGGCCGGGCTGTAGGCGCGATATTTCAGGCCCTTCAGGTCCTCAATGGTATTGAGTTCCTTCTGCTTGGTGTAGATGCCCTGCGGCGGCCACGGCACAGCATACAGCGCGATCATGCCCTGCTCGGTCAGCTTCTTCTCGATCACCGGTTTCTGGGCTTTCCACAATTTGGCCGAATCGGCGAAGCTGGTGGCCAGGAACGGCACGCCATCGGCGCCGAAAACGGCGATTTCATTCTCCACATTCACCATCAGCACTTCGCCGATCTGCGCCTGGCCGGTCTGCACCGCGCGCTTGATTTCCGGCGCCTTGAACAGCGACGCGCCCGGGTGAATGGTGATTTCCAGCTTGCCGCCCGACAGCTTCTTCACATCCTCGGCGAACTGCACAAGGTTCTTGGTGTGGAAGTTGCCGGCCGGGTAGGCGCCCGGCAGATCCCACTTGGTCTGCGCCTGGGCGGTCGCGGCGGCAGCCACCATGATGGCGCTGACGGCGACGGTCTTCAGCAGAGTGCGACGAAGCATGTGACAATATCTCCCCATGTCAAACGGCGGCCAACACCGCCGGAAGGACGCAGTTTGTCATTCTCAGGCGCAGATTGGCAAGACATCGGGTGCAAAAACTGGGCTGCCGCTTTTTATGGCAGTGCAGCAATCATATTAAGCGCCGTCAGCACGGCATCGCGGGTGAAGGGTTTATCCAGCACCGGGCGGCCCAGATCGCGTATTTCCGCCGCCCCGGCCTGGCTGAATGTGTCGCCGGTGATGAAGATGAAGCGCCGCGCCAGGGCCGGGCGTTCCGCCTCCAGCCGGCGCAGCAAGGCGCGGCCATCCAGCCCCGGCATGCGCAGGTCGCTCAGCACAACGTCATATTCCTGCGCCAGCGCCAGCTGCAACGCCGCCTGGCCATCGGCGGCCAGGTCCACCCGGTGGCCGGCGCGGCTGAGCAGATCGCGCAGCAATTCCGCCACTTCGGCATCGTCATCGGCCACCAGCAGGCGCAGCCCGCCCACCAGCGGCTGCTGCGGCTCGGCCGGGAAATCGGCAGTCTCCGGCATGGCGCTTTCCAGCGGCAGGCGAATGGTGAAACAGGCACCGCCCGGCTTGCCATGCAGGCCGGGATTTTCCTCCACCATCAGGCTGCCGCCATGGGTTTCAACAATGCCGATGGAAACCGACAGGCCGATCCCGGTGCCGCTGCCGGCCGGCTTGGTGGTGAAAAACGGCTCGAAGATACGGCGGCGCAATTCCGCCGGCACGCCTGGACCGTTATCGGCAATCACAATCTCGGCCCAGCGGCCATCCACGCTCGGCAGGGTCTGAATGCTCAGGATACGCGGCGCCGGCCAGTCGCTGAGCGCCTGCTGCGCATTCACCAGCAGGTTGGTCAGCACCTGGCCCAACTGGTCGCCATCGGCCTGCAACTGCGGCAGCGGGCCAAAATTTTCACGTCGCACATCGATGCCAGCGCTGCGCAGGCTGTAATCCAGCAAGGCCAGGGCATCATCCAGCAGCGCTTCAATATCCACCGCGCCGCGTCGCGGATGGCGCTGCCGTGCCATGGCCAGAAAGGTGCGCACGATGCGGGCGCAGCGTGCCGCCGCCTGCTCGATCTTGGCGGCCCGACCGGCCAGGCCGGCCAGAGCGGCGCCCTCTTCGGCCGCCTCACGCAGCATCAGCGATTGCCCCACCACGATGGAAAGCGGGTTGTTCAATTCATGCGCCACGCCGGCCAGCAGCGAACCCAGCGCCGAAAGTTTTTCGCTTTGATAGAGCGCGTCACGCTGGCGCAAAATCTCGGCTTCCGAGCGTTTGCGTTCGGTGATGTCGCCCAGTGAGCCGCCGATGCGCAGCGCGCGGCCATTGCTGTCACGATCCACCGCCGCCGTGGTGCGCACCCAGCGTTCCACACCATCGGCGCGCCGCATGCGGTATTCCAGCACGATGTTATCGGCTTCGCCGCGCAGCAGCCGGCGCGTGCCTTCCTGCAACGCAGCCAGATCGTCGGCATGCACAAAGGCCTGCCAGGCGGTCAGATCGTTGCCCAGATCGCGCTGCTTGCGGCCCACAATCTCTTCCAGCCGCTCGGAATAATACGCTGTGCCGTTGACCAGATCCCATTCGAAGATGCCATCCTCGGCGCCGCGCACGGCCAGCCGGTAGCGATTCTCGCTACGCCGCAAAGCCGCCTCGGTGGCCTTGCGGTCGGAAATATCGCGCAAAAACGCCGCCAGCAAGCGATGCGGCCCGCGCCGCACTTCCGTAACGGTCAATTCCACCGGGAAACGATCGCCATTGCCGCGCTGACCCTCGGTCTCGATGCGGCGGCCGATAACCCGATGCGGCTCGCCGCCGGCATAACGCTGCATGCCGGCCTCATGCGCGCCACGCAGATGGCGCGGCACGATCAGGTCGCCAATCGGCTGACCCAGGGCGGCGGCGCGGGCGCGGCCAAAGATACGCTCGGCAGCGGGATTGAATTCCAGCACCAAGCCGCCGGCATCGGTGATGATCATGGCATCCAGCGAGGCCGCCAGCAAAGGCCGCAGCCGTTCCAGTTCTGCTTCCAGCAGATCGGCGGGAAATTCAGCCGCTGGCATTGCTGTCAAACAGGTAGCCGGCACCATGCACGGTCTTGAGCACCACCGGATGCGCCGGATCGGCCTCGATCTTGCGCCGCAGCCGGGCGATGCGGATATCAATCGAGCGATCAAACGGCTCCCATTGACCGTGATGCGCCAGATCCAGCAACTGGTCGCGGCTCAGCACCCGGTCGGGATGCGCGGCAAAGGTTTTGAGCAGATCGAACTCCATCGCGGTAAGTGGGATTTCCAGGCCGCCGGCATCGCAGAGTTTGCGACTGCCGAGATGCAGCAGGCGGCTGCCAAAGCGCACGGTATCGCCGGGCTGCGGCTGCGGCTGCTGTTGCGGCGGCATGCCGGCCGGCTTCACACGGCGCAGCACGGTGCGGATGCGGGCGCGTAATTCACGCAGGTCAAACGGCTTGGCCACATAATCATCGGCGCCAACCTCCAGGCCGACCACACGATCCACCACGGCGGCTTCGGCGGTCAGCATGATGATGCCCAGGGCATTACCCTGCGGCTGACCGCGCAGCCAGCGCGCCAGGCTCAGGCCATCCTCGCCCGGCATGTTGATATCCAGCAGGATCAGGTCGGCGCCCTGCTCGGCCAGCAGGCGGCGGCAGGCGGCGGCGCTTTCCGCCAGCCGCACGGCAAAGCCATGGCCGCAAAGATAGTCGCGCAGCATCTCGCGGATGCCAGGCTCATCCTCCACCACGATGATCTCTGCTTCGGCCATGCGACAATCGATAACGGGCAAGGCCGGTGCGGATCAAGCGGCTTGTTGCATATCACGCGCCGCCGCCATCATCGCGCCGGCCAAAGCCTGATAGGCCGCACCCCAGGCCGCGCTTTGCGCCGGGGTGAAATCCGGCCCGAAAGCTTCCTCCAGGGTGCCCAGCAAGGCGCTGCCCACCAGGGCATAATGGTTTTCCTGCACGCCATAGCCAACATGGCGGCGCGCCAGCATGCGCACTTCCTCCAGGATGGTATCGAGCTTGTGCAGCGCGCCAACCACAAAGGTGAGCGCACTCATCAGCTTGGCTCCCTGGGCGCGCAGGTCGCCCTTGAACAGCGGCCGCAGGCTGGGATCAAGCGCAAACAGGCGCTCATAGAAGATCTGCGCCGCCTGCTCGCGGATCGGCAGCACTTGCGCAAAACTCTGCTGCACCAGGGCGATCTGTTCGGGGGTCATGAATTTGTCTCCGGCTTTGGTGTGTCTGCTGGGCCGGGTTTATGCCGCAAGGCCGTTTCTGCCTTATGTCCATAATTGTTTCATTTGTTTCAGCCCGGCGCCGCATTACACTCCGGGCGGTCCAGGGCGCCGATTCGGGTGGGGAGCGACATGACCGTTAACGGCAAGGTAACAACGCCCGAGGCCACGGCCAGCCTGCGCGCCCGGCTTTCCTGGGCGATGTTTGATTGGGCCAACCAGCCCTATTTCACCGTGATCACCACCTTCATCTTCGTGCCCTATTTCACCTCGCAGGTGGTGGGCAATTCGGTGCAGGGGCAATCGCTATGGGCCTTCACCCAGGCGGCGGCCGGGGCCGTGGTGGCTTTGGGCGCCCCCTTCCTGGGCGCCATCGCCGATGCCGGCGGCCGCCGCAAACCCTGGCTGCTCGGTTTCCAGGTAATGCTGGCGCTGGCCTGCACCCTGCTGTGGCTGGCCCAGCCGGGCAGGCCGGAAGTGCTGTGGCTGGTGCTGCTGGCGCTGGCGCTGGCCAATATCAGCGCCGAATATTCCATCGTGTTCAACAATGCGCTGCTGCCCGGCCTGGTACCGCCCGGCCGCATGGGCCGGCTCAGCGGTTTCGGCTGGGGCATGGGTTATACCGGCGGCCTGATCGCGCTGTTTGCCGTGCTGATCGTATCGCGACCGGAACTGGTCGGCATCACACCGCCCGCGGGCGAGGCCCTGCTCGGATTGCGGCGCGACAGTTTCGAGGCCGAGCGCATCATCGGCCCCGCCACCCTGATCTGGCTGCTGCTGTTTTCACTGCCGATGTTCCTGTTCACACCGGATCGGCCGGGCAGCGGCAAGCCGCTGGGCCAAGTGGTGCGCGAGGGTGTGTTGCGGCTGGTGGAGACCGTGGCGCATCTGCGCCAGCATAAAAACACTTTGCGTTTCCTGATCGCCTATATGCTGTATTTCGACGGCCTCAATGCCGTGATCGCCTTCGGCGGGGTTTATGCCGCCGGGATTTTCGGCTGGGGCACCACAGAGCTTGGCCTGTTCGGCATCGCGCTCACCGTGATCGCCGCGCCCAGTGTGATGGCGGCCGGCATACTGGATGATCGCATCGGCTCCAAACGCACGGTGCAGCTTGCCATCCTGCTGGTGGGCGCCGGTGCGCTGGGCATCCTGTCGATCACCGCCGATACGGTATTGTTCGGCATCGGCATTACGCCCAAAGCCCCGGGTATGGGCGCCTTCACTTCCACCGGCGAGCAGGTGTTTTTTGCCTGCGCCGTCCTGCTCGGCCTCGGCATGGGGCCGATGCAGGCCGCCAGCCGCACCATGGTGGCGCGTCTGGCACCGCCCGACATGCTGGCGGAATTCTACGGCATGTTCTCGCTTTCGGGCCGCGCCACCAGCTTCCTGGCGCCGCTGCTGATCGGCTTTGCCACCGCCGCCTTCGCCTCGCAGCGCGTGGCGGCGGTGATTGTGCTGATCTTCCTGGCGGCAGGCTTCATCCTGCTCTGGCGCGTGGCCGAACCGAAACGGTAAACAGCTGGCTACGCGCTGCGCGCCGCCACCGGCGCACGCAGACCGGCCACGTTGCCGGCAGCCTGGGCGCGTTCGTCATCCAGCATGTAGTCCCGCGTGATCGGCAGGGTTTCCACCTGGCGCGTAAGCTGAAGCTGGAACACCATATGGCCGGCATGGCGGAAGGTGACTTCCGAGCCGGCGAGATAAAATTCCCACATGCGGCAGAAGCGCTCGTCGTAGAGTTCCTTGGCCTTGTCCCATTGCGCCAGAAAGCGCTCGCGCCAATGCCGCAAGGTCTCGGCATAATGCAGCCGCAGGATTTCAGCGTCGGTCAGATACAGGCCAGACTTCTCGATCACCGGCAGCACTTCCGACAGGGCCGGGCAATAGCCGCCCGGGAAAATGTATTTGCGGATGAAGCCGGCAGTGCTGCCCGGCCCGTCACTGCGGCCGATGGCATGCAGCAAGGCCACGCCATCCGGTGCTAGCAGGCGATTCACCGTCTGGAAAAAGGCGGGAAAATGCGGCACGCCGACATGCTCGAACATGCCCACCGAGACGATACGGTCAAACGGGCCTTGCAGCGAGCGATAGTCGCGCAGCTCGAATGTTACCCGGTCGCTCAGGCCCATATCGCGGGCGCGCTGGGTGGCGATGCGGTGCTGCTCTTCCGACAGCGTGACGCCGAGCACTTCAACGCCATAATGCTGCGCCAGATACAGCGCCATGCCGCCCCAGCCCGAGCCGATATCCAGCACACGCTGGCCCGGCTGCAAGCGCAGCTTGGCGGCAATATGGCGCTTCTTGGCCAGTTGCGCCTGTTCCAGCGTGGTTTCCGGGGTCGGGAAATAGGCGCAGGAATATTGTTTGTCGGTATCCAGGAACAGGTCGTAGAGCCGGCCATCCAGATCATAATGATGCTGCACCCGGCGCTTGGAGGCATCGGCATCGTTCCATTGATGCCACCATTTCAACAGCCGGTCATAGAGCATGATGGCGCCGGAAAACGGCAGCGGCGCCGTGCCCATGTTACGCAGCATCAGGTCCATGAAATCATACAGCGTGCCGCGCTCGATGGTGAGCCGGCCGTCCATATAGGCTTCGCCGGCTTCCAGATTGGCATTCAGCGCCAGCCGCCATTCGGTGCCGGCATCATGCACCCGGATCACCACACCGGGTTCCTGGTTGCTGCCGCCGTAATGCTGGCTGCGGCCCTTATGATCGATGAAAGTGAGACTGCCGGTTTTGATGACGCGACGGAATATTTGCTGCAACAGCATGTGAAAATCTCCCTCCAGCCCGCGGCCCCTGGTTACGTGGCCGTTGGCGATCTACAGAGAAAAACCCCACCCGATAGGTTGCTATAGTGGGGCGGCTCGCTGTCGCAGACAAGAGGGGTATTGCAGGGCCGGAAACACAGCGCTTGGCTGTGGTGGGTGAAAATTCAGTCAGTCTGAAATCAGCCCGGCCAGTTATCGGCCCAGGCGATGCCCTGGCGCTGCATCATGCGCTGGAAGGCCGGGCGCGGATAGGTAGCACCGGCAATGCGCTTGAGCTTGGGCCAATGCCACATCGGCCGCGTCATGAAGCGGCTCCAGCGCATCAGCATGGTGAGGTAGATATCCAGCAGCGAGAAACCGCCGGCCAGCATCGTGTCACCGCCCGGCAGGCCCTCCTCCAGCACCTGGAAGGCGCGCTGCAATTCTGCATCGGCTGCCGCCTTCAGCGCCGCCTGGCCGGCAGCATCGCTGAATTTCCAATCCGGGTGGAACCAGTCGATAAACGCCACCTGCGGCGTGTTGGTCATGAAGGTGAGCCATTGCAGGCACAGGGCGCGCTGGCGGCCATCGCTCGGCATCAGGCCCGCCTCGGGATGCCGCTCGGCCAAGTATTGGCAGATCGCGGCAGTCTCGAACAGGGCAAAATCGCCATCCAGCAAAACCGGAATGCGGCCATTCGGATTGAGACGGCGATAGGCTTCGCCATGATGCTGCCGGCCAGCCACATCCACGGTCAGCAATTCATAGGGCGCGCCGATTTCCTCTAGCACCGCCTGCGGCGCCATCGCGGCGGAACCCGGGGCAAAATAAAGCCGATACATCGCCGCGCTCCTGTGCTGGCTCAGTGGCGGAAATGCCGCATGCCGGTGAACACCATGGCCAGGCCGGCCTTGTCGGCGGCATCGATCACTTCCTGGTCGCGGATCGAACCGCCCGGCTGGATCACGGCAGTAGCACCGGCTTCCACCAGCACTTCCAGGCCATCGGCAAACGGGAAGAAGGCATCAGAGGCGGCTACGCTGCCCTGGGTCAGCGCGCCGTCCAACCCGGCCGCCCTGGCCGAATCCTGCGCCTTGCGATAAGCGATGCGGGCGGCATCCACCCGGCTCATCTGGCCGGCGCCGATACCCACTGTGGCGCCCTGCTTGGCGTAAACAATGGTGTTGGATTTGACATGCTTGCCAACGCGGAAGGCAAACAGCATGTCGGCCAGTTCCTGCGCCGTCGGCGCGCGCTTGGTCACCACTTTCAGATCAGCGGCAACGATGCGGCCGGCATCGCGGGTCTGAACCAGATAGCCACCGGCCACCGATTTGACGAACCAGCCCGGCGCCACCGGATCAGCCATGCCGCCGGTCAGCAGCAGGCGCAAATTCTTCTTCCTGCCGAGCAACTCGATGGCATCATCATCGGCTTCGGGCGCCACGATCACCTCGGTGAAGATGCTGCCGATCTTCTCGGCGGTGACGCGATCAAGCCGGCGGTTCATTGCCACGATGCCGCCAAAGGCCGAAACTGGATCACAGCGCAACGCCGCATCCCAGGCGGCGCCGAGCGTGTCGGCGCTGGCCACGCCGCAGGGATTGGCATGTTTGATGATGGCGATGGTCGGCTGGTCGCTGAATTCCGACACCAGCTCAAAAGCTGCATCGGTATCGTTGAGATTGTTGTAGCTGAGTTCCTTGCCCTGCAACTGCCGCGCCGTGGCCACGCCCGGGCGCCGGTCGGCCGAGACATAGAAGGCGGCCTGCTGATGCGGATTTTCGCCATAGCGCAGGCTCTGCTTGCGTTCGGCCGACAGCAGCAAGGTGGGCGGGAAAGCCTCGCCATTCTGGCGCGCAAACCAGGTGGCGATCATGCTGTCATAGGCGCCGGTATGGGCATAGGCCTTGGCCGCCAGGCGGCGGCGCAGGGCTAGATCGGTGGCGCCGGCATTGGCTTGCAGGCTGTCCAGCACCGCGCCGTAATCCGCCACATCCACCACCACGGCGACGAAGCCGTGATTCTTCGCCGCCGAACGGATCATCGCCGGGCCGCCGATATCGATATTCTCGATGCAGGTGGCGAAATCGGCGCCCTTGGCCACCGTGGCGGCGAAGGGATAGAGATTCACCACCACCAGATCGATCGGCGGAATGCCATGGCGCTGCATCGCCGCCACATGCTCCTCGGCATCGCGCAAAGCCAGGATGCCGCCATGGATGGTGGGGTGCAACGTCTTGACGCGGCCATCCATCATCTCGGGGAAGCCGGTATGCTCGGCCACCTCGGTCACCGCCACGCCGGCATCTTTCAGCGCCTTGTAGGTGCCGCCGGTGGAGAGCAGTTCGATGCCCTGGGCGGCCAGCGCGCGGCCGAATTCAACCAGCCCGGTCTTGTCGGAAACGGAGAGCAAAGCGCGGCGAATAGGGACAATATCGGTCATTCGGGGGGCCTGGAGCTGAGGGGGATGGGCGCGCGGCGTATAGCACGCGGCGGCGGCGCGGCCAAGACTGCTAAAATTCTGCCAAATTTCAAGGGCTTGCAGACATTTGTGCGAGGCGCCGATCCGTGCTAGACGAACTGCCCATGCAATCCTACCTCGAATTCGAGAAGCCGCTCGCCGAACTGGAAACCAAGATCGCCGAGCTCAAGCAACTGGTCGATGCCGGCAATACCGACATCGCCGATGAGCTGGTGAAGCTGGAATCCAAGGCTGCCCAGCAATTGCAGGCAACCTATGCCCGGCTGACGCCATGGCAGAAAACCCAGGTGGCGCGCCACCAGGACCGGCCGCATTTTGCCGATTACGTGGCCGGGCTGATCCAGGAATATGTGCCGCTTTCCGGCGACCGCGCCTTTGCCGATGATGCCGCGATCCAGGGCGGCCTGGGCCGTTTCCGTGGCCGCGCCGTCGTGGTGATCGGGCATGAAAAGGGCCGTGGCACCGAAGGCCGCGTGAAGCATAATTTCGGCATGGCCAAGCCCGAAGGTTATCGCAAGGCGATCCGCCTGATGCGGCTGGCCGAGCGCTTCCGCCTGCCGGTGCTGACCCTGGTGGATACCTCGGGCGCCTTCCCGGGCGTGGCCGCCGAGGAACGCGGCCAAGCCGAGGCGATTGCCCGCGCCATCGATTGCTGCCTGGATATCCGCGTGCCGCTGGTTTCCGCCATTGTCGGCGAAGGCGGCTCGGGTGGCGCCGTGGCTTTGGCCGCCGCCAACCGGGTGTTGATGTTTGAACATGCGGTCTATTCGGTGATCAGCCCGGAAGGCTGCGCCGCGATCCTGTGGAATACCGGCGACAAGGCGCAGGACGCCGCCGAGGCGCTCAAGCTCACCGCCGCCGACCTGGCCAAGCTCAAGGTGGTGGATGAAGTGGTGAAGGAACCGGTCGGCGGCGCGCATCGCAATGCCAAGGCCGCGATCCAGGCGCTCGGCGATGCCCTGGAAGCCCAGCTCAAGGGCCTGGCCGGCCAAGAACCCGGCGCCCTGCGCGAACAGCGCCGCCGCAAATTCCTCGATATCGGCAGCGTCGGGCTTTAAGCCCAGGCTTAACGCTGCCGCAAGGCTGCCAGCACCGTTGCCATAGGCAGCAGCAGGTTCAGGTTCACGGTCAAATGACCAACGCCAATCTACCTATGCGGCCAAAATCCTTACAAAAAAATCCGCATATCCGCCGGACGCAAAAATAAACCCGGCGGCATGGTGTCCGCCGGGTCCGAACCTGGAGGGGTTCTGTCAGTGCAAAACGGTCAGAGCATCTCGGCGCGGATCTGCTGGCGCAGGATGTCGATCGGCTTGAGCTGGCCTTCCACCTGGAAATGCCAGAACACCCAGCCATTGCAGGCCGAAGCGCCCTGCACATGGGCACCCATCTTGTGGATCGAGCCGGCGGCATCGGCGGCGGCCAGGCTGCCATCGGCGCGCACCCGGGCGGTGTAGCGCCGGCTCGGATCGGTCAGCACCGTGCCGGGCGGCAGCAGGCCGCGCTCCACCACCGCGCCAAACGGCACCCGCGGTTCGTCCTTCTTCGAGCGGGTCATTTCGAGATCATCCGGCGCCGCCGGCTGCACAATGCCGATGCGGCGCTCGGCGGCGCGGGCATAGGTCTGCTCGCGTTCCAGGCCGATCCAGCGCCGGCCCAGCCGCTTGGCCACCGCGCCGGTGGTGCCGGAGCCGAAAAACGGATCAAGCACCACATCGCCGGGTTTGGTGGAACTGAGTAGCACACGATGCAGCAGGGCTTCCGGCTTCTGGGTCGGATGCGTCTTGGCGCCATCCTCGCCGCGCAGGCGCTCGCCGCCGCCGCAGATCGGGATGGTCCAATCGGAGCGCATCTGCAAATCGTCGTTCAGCGCCTTCATGGCCTCGTAGTTGAAGGTGTATTTCGCATCCTTCGACTTGGCGCACCAGATCAGTGTTTCATGCGCGTTGGTAAAGCGCCGGCCCTTGAAATTGGGCATCGGGTTGCTTTTGCGCCAGATCACATCATTCAGCATCCAGAAGCCGAGATCCTGCAACTGCGCGCCAACGCGGAAGATATTGTGGTAGCTGCCGATCACCCACAGCGTGCCATTGGGCTTGAGCAGCCGGTGCGCCGCCTGCAACCAAGCTTTGGAGAAAGTGTCGTAATCGGCAAAAGACGCGAACTTGTCCCAGGCATCGTCAACCGCATCCACCACACTGTCATTCGGGCGGCGCAGCTCGCCGGCAAGCTGAAGATTGTAGGGCGGGTCGGCAAAGATGCAGTCGATGCTGCCGGCCGGCAGGCTGTTCATCGCGGCGATGCAATCGCCGAGCAGGATACGGTCCAGCGGCAGGTCGGGATGCGGCCCTTCCGGCTCACGCGCCGGGCCAAGCTGCTTCAGCCGGGTGCGGCCCAGCTTGCGGCCGGCATCCGGGCCGGCAACGGAAACCAGGCGGAGATGGCCTTTGCGGGCGGGCTTGGGGCTGTCCAGGCGGGTCGTGGCCATGTCGGGTCCGTTTTTTATGAGTGACCCGTAAGCAATTAGATTCATTGAACTAATTAATAGTTAACGGGCACTTTAACGGGTCCGAACCAGGACCAAATCCCACATTTAGGGGCGCCAGGGTGCCAGGGGCGCAAAGGATAGCCGATGGTGCGGCGTGGCGCCGGCCACAGCCAGGCCATCCTGATGCGCTTTTGTGCCGTAACCCTTATTTTTTTCCCAGGCATAGGCCGGATAGCGCAGATGCAGCTTCCGCATCGCCCGGTCGCGGACCACCTTGGCGATGATGGAAGCGGCGGCGATCGACAGACTGAGCGCATCGCCATCCACCAGGGCGGCGGCTTCGCAGGGCAGGCCCTTAGGGCAGTGTTTGCCATCGATCAGCGCAAAGCCGGGCCGGCGCGGCAGGGCCAGCACGGCGCGGCGCATCGCCAGCAGGCTGGCGCCCAGGATGTTGTGCTGCGCGATTTCCGCCACGCTGGCGGCGCCGATGCCGATCTCTGCCACATCCTGCAAGGCGGCAAACAGCGCCTCGCGGCGGGCTTCGTTCAGGGCCTTGGAATCGTCGATACCGCTGGGCAGGCGGGCCGGATCAAGGATCACGGCGGCCGCCACCACCGGCCCGGCCCAGGGGCCGCGGCCGGCTTCGTCGACGCCGCAAAGCGGCCGCGCCGGATCTGGCGCGCGGCCCTGTTCGGGCGCGAAACTTGGGATCGGTTTTAACTGCCCCGGCTTTGCCATGATCGCGGATTATATCTAATGTTTGGCAGCGTAAAAAAGCCAACCAGGAGAAACATCGGTGTCGAGCAATCCCCAGATCAGCAGCGTGCATGAAGACGGCGAGATCATCACCCGCCGCGACGGCGAGGTTTTTGTCATCGGCATCAACCGCCCGGCCAAGTATAACGGCTTCACGCCCAAGATGCTGAAGGAACTGGCCGCCGCCTATACCGCTTTCGAGCAGGATGCCGGCGCCCGCGTGGCTTTGCTTTATGCCGAGGGCAAACATTTCACCGCCGGGCTGGACCTGCCCAAGGTGGCGCCATTCATGGGCGAGCGGAACCTGCTGGTGGATCCGGGCCAGATCGACCCCTGCAACAATGTAGCGCCGTTCCGCACCAAGCCGGTGGTGGCCGCCGTGCAGGGCATCACCTACACGCTGGGCATCGAATTGATGCTGGCCGCCGATATGGTGGTGGCCGCCAGCGATTGCCGTTTCAGCCAGCTTGAAGTGAAGCGCGGCATCATGGCCACCGGCGGCGCCACCATCCGCATGGTGGAGCGCGCCGGCTGGGGCAATGCCATGCGCTATCTGCTGACCGGCGACGAATTCAATTGTGATGTGGCTTTGCGCTACGGTTTCATCCAGGAAGTGGTGGCGCCGGGCGAGCAATATGCCGTGGCGATGGATTTGTGCAAACGTATCGCCGCCCAGGCGCCGCTGGCGGTTTCCGCCACGCTGCGCAACGCCCGCCTGGCGGTGGAGGACAGCCCGGCCGCCGCCGTGCGCGATTTCCACCCGACTCAGAAAGTGCTGATGGCTTCCGAGGATGTGAAAGAGGGCGTGGCCAGCTTCGTCGAGCGCCGCGCCGCCGCCTTCAAGGGCCGCTAGGAGTATTGCCATGCGCCGCCATTTCCTTGCCCTCTGCCTGCTGATGCTGCTGCCGTTTTCGGCTGCGGCGCAAATCTTCATGTCGCCCGACGAGGCGAAGCAGCTGGGGGCGCAGGAGCATCCAAAAGTGCTCAAGGAATTCGGCGGCGCCTTTGACGATCCGGAAATCGGCGCCTATGTCGCCAGCATTGCGGGGCGGCTGGCCGGGCAATCCGGCCTGCCGGCGGGTGATTTTCATTTCACCGTGCTGAACAGCCCGGTGGTGAATGCCTTCGCCCTGCCCGGCGGCTATGTCTACATTACCCGCGGCACCCTGGCCCTGGCCAATAACGAGGCCGAGGCCGGCGCCGTGCTGGGGCATGAAATCGGCCATGTGGTGGCCAAACATTCCGAGCAGCGTTACGACAAGTCGATCTTCACCAATCTGGGCGTGGCGGGCGCTTCGATCCTGGGTTCGATCTTTCTGGGTCAGGGCGCCGGCGAGGTGATCGGCCAATTGGGCGGCGCGGCGGGTGGCGCCTATCTGGCCGGCTTCAGCCGCGAGAATGAATTTGAGGCCGACCTGATCGGGCTGCAATTGCTCGGCCGCGTCGGCTATGCGCCGGATGCGGCTGCCGGCTTCCTGCAATCGCTGTCGGATTACAGCGAACTTGAAACCAAGGCGGCAGGCCAGGCCGGACGCGACCGCACTATGGACCTGTTCGCCACCCATCCGCGCGGCCCGGATCGGGTGCAGGCCGCCATCGAGGCTGCGCGCAGCCAGCCGGCGCATCCGATCTATCGCCGCGATGAATATCTCGACCGCATCAACGGCCTGATCTATGGCGACGATCCAAAAGAGGGTGTGGTGCGCGGCACCAGTTTCACCCATCCCGGCCTGCGCCTGGCTTTCTCGGTGCCAGAGGGCTGGCGCATCAGCAATTCATCCGATGCCGTTGTGGCGCGCAGCCCGGCCAGCAATGCCGGCAGCGCCAGCCTGCAATTTGATATCGAGCGCGACAAGCGCAAGGTGCAGGCTTCACGCGGCGCACTGGATTACCTGACCCGTATCTGGCTGCCCAAGCAGCGCCTGAGCAATGCCGAGGCGATCCAGGTCGGCGGCATGCCGGGCGCCACCGCGCGGGCCCGGGTGCAGACCAAGGATGGCAGCACGGTGGATGCGCGTTTTGTCGCCGTGGGTTTCCCCACCGATGACATCCTGCGTTTTGTGCTGCTGGCGCCGCCGCGCCTGCTGCCTCAGGTGGAAGCGGAGGTAATCCGCGCCGTCAACACTGTGCGCCATCTCTCCGCCGAGGAAGCCGCCAGGGTGCAGCCCTTGCGCCTCAAGGTGATCACGGCGCAAAGCGGCGACACGATTGAGAGCCTGGCCCAGCGCATGCCGCCCGGGCGCTTTCAGGTCGAGCGTTTCCGCGTGCTGAACGGCTACCGCGATGGCGAGACCGTACAGCCGGGCCAGCGGGTGAAACTGGTACAGTAAGGAATAACTGGATAATTAGTTGACTTTGGCAAGTATTGGCCGCAGCATCCAGGCAGGGAATGCCGGGATGTGAGGCCAAGACAATGACCAATGCCGCCTTTGACCAGGATGTTGCCGCTTTGCGGCGCTTCAATCGGCTCTATACGCAGCGCATCGGTGTGCTCAAGCCGGGCCTGCATGACAGCCGCTTTTCGCTGACCGAAGCCCGCCTGCTCTATGAACTGGCCAACCGCGACGGCCTGAGCGCCGGTCAGCTTTGCCAGGAACTTGGCCTGGATGCCGGCTATGTCAGCCGTATGCTGCGCGGTTTTGAACGCGACGGCCTGCTCAAGCGCCGCGCCGATGCCAGCGACAAGCGCCGCAGCCTGCTGACGCTGACCGCCGCCGGCCGCAAGGCCTATGCGCCGCTGGATGCTGCCTCGCGCAACGAGATCGGCGCCCTGCTCAAACCCTTGGGCGAGGCTGGCCGCGAACGGCTGATGCAGGCGGTGCATGGCATGGAAAATCTGCTGCGGCTTGATCCGGCCGCTGCCGCCACGGCGATCAGCTTGCGGCCGCATCGCCCGGGCGATATCGGCTGGGTGATCAGCCGCCATGGCGCGGTGTATGCCGAGGAATTCGGCTGGGATATCAGCTTCGAAGCCTTGGTGGCCGAGATCGGCGCCGGCTTCCTGAAAAACTTCGATCCCGAACGCGAGGCCGGCTGGATCGCCGAAAAGGATGGCGAGCGGGTCGGCTCGGTTTTTGTGGTGCAGCAGAGCCGTACCGTGGCCAAGCTGCGCCTGCTGCTGGTGGAACCGGCAGCGCGCGGCCATGGCCTGGGCCACCGCCTGGTGGCGACCTGCGAGGCGTTTGCCCGCGAGAAAGGCTATCGCAAGATGGTGCTGTGGACCAATGCCAACCTGCTGGATGCGCGCCGCATCTACCAGCGCGGCGGCTACAGCCTGGTGAAATCCGAGCCGCATCACAGTTTCGGCCATGACCTGATCGGCGAATATTGGGAAAAGAAACTGTGAAACCCTGGCTGCCGGGCCTGGCCGCCGCCAGCATCGGCGTGCAGGTCGGCGCCGCCATGGTGGCCACCCGCCTGGTGGTGGATCAGGCCGGGCCGGGCTCGTTGGCCATGCTGCGGTATGCCATCGGCCTGCTCTGCCTGCTGCCGATAATCGCCGCCTTGCGCGCCTGGCCAAGCTTTGCCCGCCGCGATGTGCTGCCCATCGCGCTGCTCGGCATCGGGCAATTTGCGCTCCTGATCGCCTTGCTGAATTTTGGCCTGGCACGGGTGCCGGCCGGGCGCGCGGCGCTGATCTTTGCCGCCTTCCCGCTGCTTACCATGCTGGTAGCGGCGGCCAGCGGCCATGAAGCGCTGACCTGGCGCAAAAGCCTGGGCGTGCTGCTCAGTTTCCTCGGCGTCGGCATCGCGCTGTCGGAAAAGCTGCTGACCGATCTGGCGCCGGCACAAAGCCTGGATGGCTGGATCGGCGAACTGGCAGTGCTGGCCGCTGCTTTCTGCGGCGCGGTATGCAGTGTCTATACCCGGCCCTATATCGCGCGTTATGGCGCCCTGCCGGTGGGCGCCTGGGCGATGGCGGCTTCGGTGGGTTTCCTGGCATTGCTGGCCCTGAATGAAGGCTATTTTGCCAATCCCTGGCGTTTTGACGCAGAAGCCTGGTGGGTGATCGGTTTCATCGGCCTGTCCAGCGGCATCGGCTATGGCGTGTGGCTGTGGGCCCTGCGCCACGGCACGCCCACCCGCATCACACAATTTCTCTCACTCAGCCCGGTCACGGCGGCCCTGCTCGGCGTGGTCTGGCTTGGCGAAAACCTCACCCTGCCCTTGCTGCTCGGCCTGGGCGCCGTGCTGCTGGGGCTGCGGGTGGCGCAGGCGCCGCAACCGGGGCAGACTGCCAGTAACAAGATGTCGGGAAGCAAAACATGAGCATGAACGCACCGCTGATGCAGCCATTGCCGGATTACCGGCGCTATCCGGAAGCCGAGATGATAGCGCGGGCCGCGGCGTTTCATGCCGACATCCGCCGCCGCCGTACTTTACGCGATTTTTCGCCTGAGCCGGTGCCGCGCGCCGTGATCGAGGCCGCCTTGCTGGCCGCCGGCACCGCGCCATCCGGTGCCAACCAGCAGCCGTGGCATTATTGCGTCATCACCGATCCGGCGCTGAAACGCCAGGTGCGCGAAGGCGCCGAGGCCGAGGAGCGCGAATTCTATGCCGGCCGCGCCTCGCCGGAATGGCTGGAAGCCCTGGCGCCGCTTGGCACCGATGCCAACAAGCCCTTCCTGGAAACCGCGCCACTGCTGATTGCGATTTTTGCCCAGCGTTATGGCCTGCTGCCCGATGGTGGCCGGCGCAAACATTATTATGTGCCGGAATCAGTGGGTATCAGCACCGGTTTCCTGATTGCAGCTTTGCATCATGCCGGCCTGGCCACCCTGACCCACACGCCCAGCCCGATGAATTTCCTCAACAAGCTGTGCGGCCGGCCGGAAGCCGAAAAACCCTATATCCTGCTGGTGGTGGGCTATCCGGCGGAAGGCGCCGAAGTGCCGGTGCATGGCGGGATAAAAAAGCCGCTTGCGGATTTCACCAGCTGGAAATGATCATGCCTCGTGCAGATCAAGCGCCACCGGGGCAAGCTGATCGGCAAGATGGCGCGCTAATTGGGCGCGGCTTTTGGCATTGCGCAGAATGCGCTCATCCTCGGGATTGCTGAGAAAGCCGGTTTCGATCAGCACGCTGGGAATACGCGGCGAGCGCAGCACGGCGAAATTGGCGGTGCGCATCGGATTATCCAGCAGCCGCACTTTGTTGCCGACGCCGTCGACAATGCGGCGCTTGGCGCTGAGCGAGGCATTGTGGCTGTGGCGCCGCGCCAGATCGAGCAGGATGGCCGAGGTTTCGCGGTCGGTGCCGCGCAGATCAAGGCCATACACCGCATCAACACGGTTTTCGCGCTCGGCGAGCGCATTGGCGAATTTGTCGGAAGCGCGATCCGAACGGCTATAGGCGGAAAGCCCGCGCGCACCACGATTCGGCGCCGCATCGGCATGCACCGAGACAAACAGATCGGCATTATGCTTGTGCGCCACCGCCACCCGGGTCGGCAGGGCAAGATATTCGTCGCCATCGCGGGTCAGCAGCACCTTGATATCCTTGCGCTTGGCCAGGATGTCGCGGATCTGACGGCAGATCGACAGCGTGATGTCCTTTTCCTCGGTGCCGGAAACCCCGATGGCGCCGGGATCGCGACCGCCATGGCCGGGATCAAGCACCAGCACGGCAGGTGGCCGTGGTGCAGGCTTAGATGCCGGCTTGGATGCGGGGCGGGGCGGATTGGCCTTGGCGGTCTGCTGCGCCAGCACATCGGCCAGCGGCGTGCCGAGCATCAGCCCGCCGCCGAGACTGCCGAGAATGTAGCGTATGGCCAAGCGCCGGTTGATCATCTGCCCCAAAATCCATGCAGCCGATTCGCCAAACGAATCGACTCTTGCGCCGGGCAGACGATAGCCAGCCAGCGATTCCGCGACAAGCTATCTTTGCGAAAAGCCGTCACTTAACAAAGGGTAAAGGGAAATTCTTAATCTACGGTAAAGCGCGCCCGCACATCATAGCGATTACCCTTCACCCAGCCTTCGATCAGTTTTTCCAGCGCGCCATTGGGCTTTTCCGGCAGCATGATCTTGAGCTTGATATACTGGTCGCCGCGCGTGTCGTCGCGGCGCGGCAGGCCACGGCCCTTGAGCCGCAGCATGGTGCCCGAGGATGCCCCCTTGGGTACACCTACCGCCACCATGCCATCCACCGTCGGCACCGCGATCTTGGCGCCGAGCACGGCTTCATCCAGCGTGATGGGCAATTCCACATGCACATCCTCGCCCTGCCGGGTGAAAAAATCATGCGGCAGGATTTTCACCTCGATCAGCGCATCACCGGCCACGCCGCCGAGCCGGCCGGCCTCGCCCTGGCCCTTGAGCCGGATCGGCTGACCATCATTGATACCGGCCGGAATCGCCACATCAAGCTGCTTGCCGCCCGGCATGGTGACGCGCCGCTTGCAGCCGCGAGCCGCATCCACAAAACCGATTTCGATGGTGTAATGCCGATCCGCGCCACGCATCGGCTGCGGCCCGGCGCGGCCGGCCCCGGCACCAGCCCCGGCCTTGCCGCCGCGCATGGCGCCGAAAATCTCGTCCAGAAAATCCTCGCCACTCTGGCTGGCGCCGCCAAACGGCCCGCGCGCCCCAGCACCGGCACCCCCGGCACGGCCACGACCGCCAAAGCCGCCGCCACCGAAGCCGCCGCCAAAATTGGCAGCGCGCGGCTGGCCGGCGGCATCGATCTCGCCGCGATCAAATTTGCCGCGCTTGTCGGGGTCGCCAACAATATCATAGGCCGCCGACACTTCCTTGAACCGCTCCTCGATCTTGGGTGCGTTCGGATTGCGGTCGGGATGCAGCTCCTTGGCCAGCTTGCGATAGGCCTTCTTGATATCGTCCTGGCTCGCCGTGCGGCCAACGCCGAGCACACTATAGGGGTCACGCATGACAGATCACTTTCAACGCGGGCTCAGCAGGCGCTGGGCCAGATCGGCGGCATCGTCGCGCTGGCGGTCGGGCATCGCCCGGGCCAGCTCGGCGGCTGCCTGCTCGGCTTGCATATTGCCATTTTGCGCCGCGACGCGCAGCCATGCCAGCGCCCTGATGCGATCTGGCGGCAAGCCCTTGCCATCGCGGTATAACAGCCCCAGCCGGCCCTGCGCCTCGGCATTGCCCTGCTGCGCCAGCGGCAGCCAGCGCCCCAAAGCAGTGAAATAATCGGCTTTTTCATAAGCCTGCTGCGCCACCTGCATCGGATCCGGCGCCGGCATGGCCGGCGCGGCGGCAATCGCCGGGCCGGGTTCTTCGCTACGCCCGAACAGCCAGCCGAACAAACCGCCCGACTCGACGGGCGGCGGTGGCGGTGGCGGCGGCGGTGGCACCAACACTACAGCCGGGGGCGAGGGCGGGGCCGGCACTGGGGCAGGCACTGGCGCTGGGATTGGGGCTGGGATTGGGGCTGGGACTGGTGACGCAACATCCGGCGGGGTTGGGGCCGGCGATTCCGGCGTAATCATGCGGCGGCCAGGCAACTGCGCCGGATCAGGCCGGGTTGAGATTGCAGATGGCGTAGCGACCCGGCTGGGCGCCGGCTGGGATGCAGCAACCGGTGTGGCGGCAAGCTGAACCGCATCGTCGCGCGCCACAGGCCGGGCTTCGGTTGCGTCCGCAGCTGGGGTCGCCCCCGCAACCGGTGGCGTCGGCTGGGCGGCAGGCAGCACCGGCACGGTGCCGCGCGGCTTCATCACCAGGATCGACAGGCGCTCCAGCGCATCAGGCTGGCCGGCCTTGGCGGCATTGTTATACCAGCCCAGCGCCGAGGCCGAGTCGGCAGGCATGCCCAGGCCGAGTTCGTGCATCAGGCCCAGATTATATTGTGCCACGGCATGGCCCTGGCGGGCGGCGGCCTCAAACCATTTGCGCGCCTCGGCGTAATCCAGCTTGACGCCTTCACCATTGAGATACAGCGCCGCCAGATTGGCCTGGGCGCGGGCAAAGCCAAGTTCGGCAGCGGCACGATACCAGCGCAGGGCTGCGGCCATATCCACCGGCACGCCCCGGCCCCAGCGATACAGATGGCCCATATTGCGCATCGCCGCCGCATCGCCGGCTTCCGCCAGCGGGCGCCATTGCGCCGCCGCCGCGGCATAATCTCCCGCTTCAAAGGCGGCAACGCCGGCTGCAAAATCGGCCCGCGCCGGAGCGGCCGGCAGCAGCAGGATCAGCGCG
>NZ_JAGOLP010000010.1 GCF_017994015.1 Ferrovibrio sp.
CATGCACGGGCGCCGCAGCTGGTTACCGCTGCCAGCGATCCTGCGCTGGTGGGTGACGAGTCCGTGCTCATCGCGCGCCGTGCAGGCTGCATGGTTGCCATCGGAAGGCGCCGCGCTGCGGCGGCGATTATCAGGCGCGCATTTCCGGGCCGCTCTTTGACCGCATCGACCTGCATATCGAAGTGCCGGCCGTGGCTGCCGCCGACCTGGCCTTGCCCAGCCCGCGCGAGGGCAGCGCCGAGGTGGCGGCACGGGTGGCACAGGCCCGCGCCATCCAGCGCCAACGCTATGCCGGCGCCAGCCAGGGCGGCGAGCCGGTGCGCTGCAATGCCGAAGCCGATGGCGAATTGCTGGAACAGGTGGCAACACCCGATGCCGCCGGCCGCAGCCTGCTGGCCAAGGCGGCCGAAAACCTGCGGCTGACCGCGCGCGGCTATCACCGCGTGCTGCGCGTGGCGCGCACCTTGGCCGACCTGGCCGGCAGCGACGGCATCAGCCGCCTGCATGTGGCCGAGGCTTTAAGCTATCGGCGCATAGCGCTGGCGCGCTGAACCGGCTCAGCCGGCGAAACCGCCCTCAGCCAGAAAGGCCAGTTCCTCGGCTGTGCTGCTGCGGCCAAGAATGGCATTGCGATGCGGAAAACGCCCGAAACGCCGGATTATCGCGCGATGGCCCTCGGCATGGCGCAGAATTTCCGGCCCCAGTGGGGTCTGCAAAGCCACGGCGCGTTCCTGATCGGCCAAATCCTCGGCATGGGAAAACGGCAAGTAGATGAACAGCCGCAAATCCGACTCGATCTGCAAATCATGGCCCTGGGCGATCGCCTGATTGGCCGCCTGTCGCGCGGCAGGGTCTGTGGCATACATGCGTGGCGTGCCGCGGAAGCAGTTGCGCGGAAACTGATCGAGCAGAATCAACAGGGCCAAAGCGCTTTCCGGCTGGCTTAGCCAAGGCTGCAAGTCGCCACGCGCCGCCGCCTCATGCAAGCCCATAAAGCGCTGGCTGAATTCGGCATCAAACGCCGCATCCTTGGCAAACCAGCGCGCCGGCCCGGCAACACGCCAGAAGTTGGTCACGTCCTGCGCGGTCATTTTCAGGCTGCCCGTGCCAGCCGGACGGCTTGCGGGTAACTGCCCACCAGAATGCGTTCAATGGCATCACCAGCCGCATTGCCAAGCGGCAGCAACAGCTTTGCCATGCAGGGATAAAGCTGGCTGTTGCACGAATTGTCGAAGCGGAAATAGACCGGTGCGGCCGTGTCCAGACAGCGGCGGAAAAACGGTTCGCTCGATTCCCGGCCGGCGCAAATCTCGTCGATATAACGGTTGGTGATGCCGTGGCCGCGATAATCATCCATGCGGGCGCCAGATAATGTCACCCGGAAACGCAGGGCCGGCTGCCGCTCCACCGCCACGATGGCGATATTGCCGAGCCAGGGGCGCAATTCCAGCGGCCCGAAGGCGCTGCGTGGCGGCATCGGCTGCGCACCACGCTGCATATCCCAGTATGCTTCCAAGGCGCGCAATTCTTCCGGTATCTGCATGATTGCCCCCGCTTCCCTGTTTTCTGGCCCCTGCTTGATGGCCTCAGCCTGCGCCGGCTGCGCGCCGAGGGCTGTATCAACGATCACAAAACCGGCCAGGGCAAATCCGCCATTGTATTCCTGACACAGTTTTGCGAGATTTTTATGCTGATCGGATAAAAGGCGGCGCTGGCCTGACATGGGCGGGAGCAGGACACAACCTTATCGACTGAAGCTGCTGCGGCCGGAATCCGGCCAGAGCGGCATTGGCAGCCGCATCCGCGTTTTCCGGGAATACCGCGAACTCAGCCGCGCCGAACTGGCCCGGCTCTGTGCCTGCCGCGAGAGCGAACTGGCCGATTATGAGACCAACCAGCGCCCGGTGCCGCCGCACCGGCTGCGACGTATCGCCCAGGCGCTCGGCTTTCCGCCCAGCGCCTTCGCCACCACTTCGCCGCGCCAGCCCGGCCTGCCGCCGGATGATTTTGAGCTGGAACGCATCGCCTTCCTGTTCAGCCAGATTGAATCCGAGGCCGAGCGCAGCAAACTTTTGCGCACCGTGGCCCGGCTGATGGAAGAAGCCCTGGTCAAGCCGCATTGAAGCGCTGCCAGGGCCAGGCAGGCGCCGATGCAGGCGCCCGCCTGGCGGTCGATCAGACTTGCAGACCACCCGAAACATCAATCGATGCAGGCGCCCGCCTGGCGGTCGATCAGACTTGCAGACCACCCGAAACATCAATGATGCCGCCGGTGATATAGCCGGCATGCGGGCCAGCCAGGAAGGCGATTGTGCCGGCGACTTCCTCCAGCGTCGCAATGCGCCGGATCGGATGCAGGTCCATGATGGCCGGCGGCACGTTGCTGGCGACTTCGGCCGCCATGTCGGTGGGCATGATACCGGGTTGCACAACATTCACAGTGATATTGCGCCCGCCGAGATCACGCGCCACACCCCGGGCATAGCCGGCAATCGCCGCCTTGGTGCCGGAATAATCCGCCACGCCGGCAAATGGCACCCGGCTGCCTAATAGCGAGCCGATGAAGATGATGCGCCCGCCATCGGCAATCCTGGCGGCAGCGGCCCGGGTTGTCGCCACGACACCCAGCACATTGATCTGCCATTGGCGGTCAAGGCCCACCGTGTCGAGGGCGGGGTCATCCACCGTCTTGCCCTGCACCGCGATAGCGGCATTGTTCACCAGAATGTCGAGCCGGCCGAAATACGCCAATACTGCATCCACCAGCGACTTTGCAGCGGTGGCATCGGCCTGATCGCTCTGGATCGCCAAGGCGCGCACGCCCTTGGCCTTCAGTTTTTCTACCACCGCATTGGCCTTTTCGGCCGATGCCACATAGCTGATGGCCACGTCCGCGCCCTGTTCGGCAAGCGCATCCGCCGCCACAGCGCCCAGGCCGCGCGAACCGCCAGTGATAAGGGCAACCTTGCCCGCCAGACTCTTGGTCATGCTTGATCCTTTCATCAAAACACAAATAGGTACCGAAATTACATAACGATCATTACGGTAACGCTCATTTGTGAATTGGACACTGGAAGTCAAGCGATTTAGTAACAATCATTATGGAATGGACATTGCAGAATTGATTGGACCCACAGATGGGACGCCACCGCGAATTTGACCCTGACCAGGCCCTGGATGCCGCAATGGCAGTGTTCTGGCGCAAGGGCTATGAAGGCGCTTCCTATGCCGATCTGGTGGCGGCAACCGGTGTGGAGCGGCCGGCGCTGTACAAGGCTTTTGGCAACAAGGCGGCATTGTTCCGGCTTGCGCTTGCGCGTTACAGCGAACGCTACTGGGATTACATGCCGGCGGCCCTGGCACAGCCCACTGCGCGTCAGGTGGTGGCCGATATGCTGAAGGGCGCGGTGGAACTCAGCACACGCTACCCCGACCGCACCGGCTGCCTCGGCATCAACGGTGCGCTGGCTGCCTCGGATGACGCCGAGCCAGCACGCCAGGCGCTGATTACGGCGCGGGCCGACGGCGAAGCTGCGCTGCGCGCCCGTTTTGAACAGGCACAGCGCGAAGGCGACTTGCCGAAAACGGCAGACCCGGCGGTGCTGGCCGCCTATTTCATGGCCGTGATGCACGGCATGGCAGTGCAGGCCAAAGCCGGCTTTGCGCGTGAAAAGCTGCTGGCAGTGGCGAAGCAGGCAATGCAGTCCTTGCCATCGGGCAAAGAACGCTGAGGCATCGGCCAGCCCGGTTGCCAAGCCGCCAGGGCCTTGTTACGGTTTTGTGACAAGAATCATTTCCTGGGAGGGAACCTCATGCGCCTGGCACGCCGCTCGTTTTTTGCCGCCTTCTGCGGCCTCGCCATGACCGGCCTACTTGCCAACGCGGCGCCAGTTCAGGCCCAGGCGCTGGAAGGCAAGGTGGTGATCATCACCTCCTTCCCCAAGGACCTGACCGGCCCCTATGCCGCCGCTTTCGAGAAGAAGTATCCCGGCACCAAGGTGGAAATCCAGAACCGCAACACCACCGCCGCGGTGGCATATATCCGCGAGACGCAGAGCAATCCGCCCGACCTGTTCTGGGTTTCGGCGCCGGATGCTTTTGAAGTGCTGAAAAAGAACAAGCTGTTAAGCCAGTATAAGCCCAAGGCCGAAGGCATCCCGGAAAAGGTCGGCGCCTTCCCGATCAACGACCCCGAAGGGCATTTCTTCGGCTTTGCCGCCTCGGGCTACGGCATCATGTATAATTCGCGCTACCTGCAAGGCAACAAGCTGCCGGCGCCAAAGGAATGGGATGATCTGAAAAAGCCGATCTATGCCGGCCATATCGGCATCTCGGCACCATCACGCTCGGGCACCACGCATCTCACCGTGGAAACCATCCTGCAAGGTGAAGGCTGGGCCAAGGGCTGGGCCACGCTGCTGGAAATCGGCGGCAACCTGGTCACTGTGTCGGATCGCAGCTTCGGCGTGCCCGATGCGGTGAATAGCGGGCAATACGGCCTTGGCATCGTGATCGATTTCTTTGGCCTGGCGGCCAAGGCCAGCGGCTTCCCGGTGGAATTCGTCTATCCCGAACTCACCACCATCGTGCCGGCCAGCATCGGCATCATCAACAACGCCAAGAACCGCAAGGCCGCCGAGGCTTTTGTTGATTTCATCCTGTCGCCCGAAGGCCAGGAAATCCTGCTGGAGCCGAAAATCCGCCGCCTGCCGGTGCGCCCGGAAAGTTACGCCAAGGCGCCGGCGGATTATCCCAATCCGTTCAAGAACACCAAGCTGGGCGCCAAGGTGGCGTTTGATTCTGATCTCTCGGAAGCGCGTTACGAACTGGTCAATTCGCTCTATGACCGGCTCGTAACCTTCCGCCTCAAGGAGTTGAACGAAGCCTGGAAGGCGATCCATGCCGCCGAAGCCGCCATGGCGAAGAAAAAGACGCCGGCAGCCGAGAAGCTGCTGGCCGAGGCGCGCGCCCTGGCCACCACTGTGCCGGTCAGCGCCAAGGAAGCCGGCGACCCGGCAATTGCCGGTGCCTTCCAGCCAGTTGCCAAGGACAAGCCGGCCCCGGCCCGTCAGGCACAGTATGAAGAGCAATGGGACGCCTTCGCCAAGAAGAACTATGCCGAGGCCAAGGCGCTGGCTGAACAAGCCGCCAAAGCCGCGAAGTAAAAAGTAAATCGGCGTGATAACCAACCTGTTGGCGCGCAGCCGCTCTGCCCTGCGCGGCCAGGCTTTTGCCCTGGTACTGGCGGCGGGCGTCGGCCTGTTCCTGCTGCTGTTTCTGCTGCTGCCGGTGCTGAGCGTGGTGCTGACCGCGTTCCGCGCCGCTGATGGCAGCTTCACGCTGGTGCATTTCGCGGATTTTTTCCGCACCTCGCTGTTCCGCGAGAGTTTCTTCAATTCCTTCTATGTCGCGGCGATGAGCGTGGTCTGGGCCACCCTCATCGCCGTGCCACTGGCCTATCTGCTGGCGCGTTTCCGGTTTCCCGGTGCCTCGCTGATCCAGGCCCTGGGCGTGATACCGCTGGTGATGCCACCCTTTGTCGGTGCTGTGGCGATGCAGCTGATCTTCGGCCGCAATGGCAGCGTCAACCTGCTGCTGAATGACTGGTTCGGCTTCCGTATCGGCTTCATGGACGGGTTGAATGGCGTCGTCTTCGTCGAGGCGCTGCATTATTTCCCGTTCATCCTGCTTAACCTGACCGCCGCGCTGAACAATATCGACAACGCGATGGAGGAAGCGGCGCAGAATCTCGGTGCGCATGGCTTCACATTGTTCCGCCGCATCGTGTTTCCGCTCGCCCTGCCCGGCTATGTCGCCGGCGCCTCGCTGGTCTTCGTCAAGGTATTCGACGATCTCGGCACGCCTTTGCTGCTCAGTGTCACCAACATGCTGGCGCCGCAGGCCTATCTGCGCATCACTTCAGTGGGCATGGGCGACCCGATGGGCTATGTCATCGCCGTCATCCTGGTGGGCTTTTCGTTGGCCGCCATGGCGCTTTCGGCGCTCGCCCTGCGCGGCAAGGATTATTCCACCCAGCAGCGCGGCGGCGGCGGCCTGGGTCGGCGGCAATTGAGCAAGCCACAGATGGCGCTGGCCTGGGGCTTCATCATCCTGGTGCTGCTGGTGGCGCTCAGCCCGCATCTCGGCATCCTGCTGCTGTCACTTGGCACGATCTGGAGCTTCAGCGTGCTGCCGGATGCCTTCACCCTGGCGCATTACGCCACCGCCTGGCAGGAATCCTCGGCGCAGATCGGCAATACCGTGCTGTATTGCGGCCTGGCAGCCTTGATCGACTTGGTGCTGGGCACCGCCATCGCCTGGCTGATCCTGCGCAGCAAGCTGCCGGCGCGGCAATTGCTGGATCATATCGCCACCGCCGCCCTTGCAGTGCCCGGCCTGGTGCTGGGCATCGGCCTGCTGCGGCTGTATTTCGAGGTGAAATTGCCCGATGGTTCGTCGCTGGCCACCTTCTGGGGCATGCTGGTGATCGCCTATGCCATCCGCCGCCTGCCCTATGCGTTGCGCGCCTGCATGGCGGCGCTACAGCAATTGCATGTCAGCCTGGAGGAAGCCGCCGAGATGCTTGGCGCCGGCAAGTTGACCACGCTGCGCCGCATCGTGGTGCCGTTGATGACCGGCGGTCTGGCCGCCGCCTTTGTCACCAGCTTCGCCACCGCCTCGGTGGAATTGTCGGCCACGCTGATGCTGGTGACGCGCGATGTCTCGGCACCGATTTCCTATGGCATCTATACCGCGATGCAGACCCCGGCCGGACGCGGCCCTGGCGCCGCGCTCGGCATCATCGCCGTGCTGCTGGTGGCGCTCGGCACCTGGGCTTCGCATCGCATTGCCGAGCGCGACCGCGCCCGGCGCGGCTTGAGGAGTGCGGACCAATGAGCGGCGTGAGCATTGCGGATGTGCGTTTCAGCTATGGCGCGCAGACCATCCTGGACAATGTCTGCCTGGAGATTGAGCGCGGCGAGTTCTTTGCCTTCCTCGGCCCCTCCGGCTCGGGCAAGACCACCCTGCTGCGTCTGGTGGCCGGCTTCGGCATGCCCGATGCCGGCACGATCCGCGTGGGCAGCCGCGACGTAACCACGCTGCCGCCATGGCAGCGCAATGTCGGCATGGTGTTCCAATCCTATGCTTTATGGCCACATATGACCGTGGCCGAGAATGTCGCCTTCGGCCTGGAGCAGCGCAAAGTGCCGCGTGGCGAGATTCCCGGCCGCGTGCAGGCTGCGCTTGATCTGGTTGGCCTTGGGCAATATGGCGCACGGCGGCCGAGCCAGCTTTCCGGCGGCCAGCAGCAGCGCGTGGCGCTGGCGCGCACGCTGGTGGTGGAGCCGGAAGTGCTGCTGCTGGATGAACCGCTCAGCAATCTGGACGCCAAGCTGCGCGAGGAGATGCGCGACGAATTGCGCCTGTTGCAGCGCCGCACCGGGCTGACCACGATCTTTGTCACCCATGACCAGGAAGAGGCCAATGCGGTATCCGACCGCATGGCCCTGCTGGATGGCGGCCGCATCCAGCAGATCGGCCGCCCGGTGGATCTCTACGACCGCCCGGCCAATCGCTTCGTCGCCGGCTTCCTGGGCAGCGCCACGCTGATCGAGGGCCGGGTGCGGCATGGTCATTTCGAGGCCGAGGCCCTGGCCCTGGCCTTGCCCGCCGCCGAAGCCCGCGACGGCGCCGCCTGCCTGGCTTTGCGGCCCCAGGCGCTGGCGCTGCTGGCGCCCGCTGCCGACGGCCTGCCCGGCCAGGTGGCCAGCCGGCAATTCCTCGGCAGCCTGGTGCGCTATGCGGTGCAGCTCGGGCCACACCGGCTCAACGTGGACCGGCTCTACCGGCCCGGCGACGCGGTATTCGAGGCTGGGCAGAATGTATCAATCCAAGTGCCGCCGGAATCGGTGCTTTTGTTGCGCGATTAAGCAGCGGCGCGACTTTTCCGGTCCAACCGGCTCGGTTATTCTGGCGCCAACCAGAGGAAACCACAGCATCATGTCCCATTCTTCGCTTCCCGCGCTCGCCCAGGGCGTCAACGACCTGCGCGCTTCCGAAATCCGCGAGCTGCTCAAGCTGATCAACCGCCCGGAAATCATTTCCTTTGCCGGCGGCATCCCCGATCCGGCGATGTTTCCGCTGGAAACCATCGGCAAATCCTATGCCGCAATCCTGGGCGACCCGGCGCGTGCCGGCGATGCCTTCCAGTATTCGATCAGCGAAGGCTTTCCGCCGCTGCGCGACTGGATTGCTGGTTATCTCAAAGGCCATGGCATCGACACTGGCGCCGACCGCATCATCATCACCAGCGGCGCCCAGCAGGCGCTGGATTTCCTCGGCCGTGCCTTCATCGAGCCGGGCGACGGCGTGGTGATGACCGATCCGAGCTATCTCGGCGCGATCCAGGTTTTCGGCACCTACCGGCCGCATTTCATCGCCGTGCCGATGGATGCCGAAGGCGCCAAACTGGCCGAGCTTGAAGCCGCCTTTGCGCAAAAGCCGAAATTCTTTTACCTGACGCCGGATTTCTGCAATCCCGCCGGCATCACCACCAGTCTGGCGCGGCGCGAGGCGATCCTTGATCTGGCCTACAAGTATAACGTGGCGATCATTGAGGATTCGCCCTACGAGGAACTGCGCTATGATGGCGCGCGGATCCCGAGCTTCGCCGCCCTGGAAGCCCGGCGCGGCGCGGCGAATGGCAATCTGGTGATCTATGTCGGCAGCCTGTCCAAGGTGCTGACGCCGGCCCTGCGCATCGGCTGGGTGTCTGCTGATGCCGGACTGATCAACAAGCTGGTGCTGCTGAAGCAGGCTTCCGACCTGCATTGCTCCACGGTGAACCAGATCATCGCCAACGAACTGGCGCGTAATTCGCACGCCAGCCAGGTGGCCAAGCTGCGCCCGACCTACAAGGCACGGCGCGATGCCATGCTGGCGGCGCTGAAGCGCAGCTTCCCGTCCGAGGTGACCTGGAATGTGCCGGATGGCGGCATGTTCATCTGGCTGGAATTCCCCGAGGGCGTGGATTGCGCTGAATTGCTGGCGCAGGCGATCAAGGACAGCAACGTGGCCTTTGTGCCCGGCTCGGCATTTTACGCCACCGAGCAAAAGCGCAACACCGCTCGCCTGAGCTTCTCGCTCGGTGAGCCGGCGCGTATCGAGGAAGGCATCGAACGCCTGGCGGTGCTGGTGCGCAACGTGTTGCAGGCCAACGCGGCAGCGGCCGAGTGACCATAGAGCCTGTGCCGGCAGCCGGGATCGAGGTGGCCGAGGTCGATGTCGCCGTCATCGGTGCCGGCCCGGTGGGTCTGTTTGCCGTGTTTCAATGCGGCATGCTGGGCCTCTCTTGCGCCGTGCTGGATGCTTTGCCGGAAATCGGCGGGCAATGCAGCGCGCTCTATCCGGAAAAGCCGATTTACGACATTCCCGGCTATCCGCGCATCGCCGCCGCCGACCTGATTGAAAAGCTGGAAACCCAGGCCGCCCCCTTTGCGCCGCGTTATCTGCTGGGCCAGCGTGTCGAAACGCTGCAACGGCTGACTGAGGGCGGCTTCCGGCTCGGCACCAGCGCGGGCAGCCAACTCACAGCCGGCGCGGTGATCCTGGCCGCCGGCGCCGGTGCCTTCGGGCCGAACCGGCCGCCGCTGGCCGGCATCGAGGCTTATGAAGGCAGGGCGGTGCATTATCTGGTACGCCGGGCCGAGGATTTCCGCGGCAAGCGCGTCGCCATCGCGGGCGGCGGCGATTCCGCCGTGGATTGGGCCTTGGCGCTGCATGGCGTGGCCAGCCATATCCATATGATCCACCGCCGCGAGCAATTCCGCGCCGCGCCGGAAAGTGTCGCCCGGCTTGCCGCCCTGCGTGGCCAGGGCGTGGATTTTGTTGTGCCCTATCAGCTTGCCGGCCTGGAAGGCGACGGCGGGCGGCTTGATGCCGTGCTAGTGCAAGACCTGGATGGCGCCAGCCTGCGCCTGGAAGCCGAGCATCTGCTGGCCTTCTTTGGCCTGCGCAGCGAACTCGGCCCGATCCGCGATTGGGGCCTGGCCCTGGAACGCCAGCATGTGACGGTGACGCCCGCCACCTGTGCCACCAGCGCAGCCGGCATCTATGCCATCGGCGACGTGGCCGACTATCCCGGCAAGCTGAAACTGATCCTGACTGGCTTTGCCGAAGCCGCCGCTGCGGCGCATGCCATCTATCCGCAATTACGCGGCCAAGCGCTGCATTTTGAATATTCCACCAGCAAGGGCCTGCCGGAACCCTGACGGCGCGCTATACAATGCGGCTGGTCTTGTTGCCCCAGTAGCGGTCTTTTATCAGGCGTTTGTAGAGCTTGCCGGTTTCATGCCGCGGCAAAGCCGGATCAAAATCGATACTGCGCGGGCATTTGATCGCGGCCAGTTGCTGGCGGCAATAGGCGATCAGCTCGGCGGCAATTTCCGGCGAGGCTTGCGAAGGCTCGACCAATTGCACCACGGCTTTCACTTCCTCGCCGAAATCCTCGTTCGGCACGCCGATCACCGCCACATCGGCCACCAGCGGATGATCGATCAGCACATTCTCGGCTTCCTGCGGATAGATATTCACCCCGCCGGAAATGATCATGAAAGCCTTGCGGTCGGTGAGGTAGAGATAGCCATCGGCATCGAGATAGCCGACATCACCCATGGTGGACCAGCCCTTGTCGTTGAACGCCGCCTTGGTCTTTTCGGCATCATTGTGATAGGCGAAAGGCAGGCCGCCTTCAAAATGCACCACGCCGGTCTGGCCCACCGGCTGCACCGCGCCATTCTCCTCATTCACAATGCGCACCTGGCCGATCACCGCACGGCCCACTGAGCCCGGCCGTTGCAGCCATTCCGGCGCGGTGATGATTGTGGTGCCGTTGCCTTCCGATGCGGCATAATATTCATAGAGTATCGGCCCCCACCATTCGATCATGCGGCGCTTGGTCTCGACCGAAACCGGCCCCGCGCCATGGATCGCAACGCGGTGTGTGCCGAGCCTGTAGCGCTGCCGCGTCGTCTCGGGCAGCTTGAGCATGCGCACGAACATGGTCGGCACCCAGTTGGAATGGGTGACGCCATATTGCTCGATCAGCGCCAGGGCGCGTTCAGCATCAAAATGCTCCATCACCACCAGGGTGCCGCCCACCCGGCTGACCACCATGGTGTAGCGCAGCGGCGCGGCATGGTAGCCCGGCGCTGGCGAGAGATAGACCATATCGGCGTTGTAGCCGTAGATCCTGAGCGCATTTTCATAGAATGGCGTGGAGACACCCACCGCATCGCCATTCAGCGGCCGCTTCACGCCTTTGGGCTTGCCGGTGGTGCCCGAGGAATACAGCATATCGCGGCCCTGGATTTCGTCCGCGATACGCTGCGGCGGCTGCGCCATGATGGCGGCATCCCAATCGAGCCAGCCGGCCGGCAAGGCGGTCGATGCGGCGCCGATCAGGTAGAAATGCGTCACATGCGGGCAGAGGCTGCGCAATTCATCGGCGATCTCGGCGAATTCCGGTCCGATCACCACCAGCCGGGCGCCGCAATCATTGATGATATAAGCCACTTCCGGCGCGGTCAGCCGGGTGGATATGGCCGTGTAATACAGTCCCGCACGATCAGCGCCGAAACACACATCATAGAATTCGACACAATTGCCGATCAGCAGCGCCATATGGTCGCGGAAACCAAGCCCGGCGGCGCGATAAAGCTGCGCGGCGCGGTTCGACATTGCTTCCAGTTCGGCATAGCTGCGGCTTTTGCCGGTTTCAGCAATCAGAATAGCGGTCTTGTCGGGCTGCTTGGCCGCCCATTCGGTAATATACATGCCTGTGTCTCTCTCCCTGGAGGAAAGAGTTTAGGCGTGGCCCTCGACGTGGATCAAGCCGTCCTCGGGCTGGAAGCGATTCTGATATTTCGGCGCAATGCGCGAAACCGGCAGCAGGATGAACACATCGGTGGTGCCGAATTGCTCATCCACCACGGCGCCATCGCCGATATAGGCGCCGAGCCGCAGATAGGCCTTGATCAGCGGCGGCAGGGCATGAATCGCCGCTTTGGGGCTGACCTGATCGGCCGGCAGGATATTCATGCTCTCAAAACGCGCCGGCAGTGCGCGCACACGCCAGGCTTCCGGCGGCAGGTGATTGTGATGCAGATAGCTCAGCGCCAGGGCATGCGCCGATGGATCAGTGCCGGCCAGCGAGGCGCAGCCGAACATGAATTCGATGCCATGATCGTCGATATAGGTGGAGATACCGCGCCACAAAAGCTGGATGATGGCATTGGAGCGATAATCGCGATGCACGCAGGAACGGCCCAGTTCAAGCAGGCCGCCATGCGGGCCGACATGCCGCAGCATCGGCCCGAGATCATATTCCGACGCCGAATAGAAGCCACCATGGCGCTCGGCCACGCTGCGCCGCAACAGGCGATAGGTGCCAACCGCCTGCTGGCCGCTGGGCAGCGAACGGTCAAACACCATCAGATGGTCGCAGAGATCGTCGAACTTGTCGAAATCGCGCTGGCTCGCCGCCATCTCTGGCGTCGGCTGTGCCGCCATTTCCTCATAGAAGACCTGATAGCGCAGGCGCTGTGCCGCCCGCACATCATCGGGCCGGCGTGTCAGCCGGACCTCGAAACGGCCATCTGCCGAGGCGCATTGCCAGCCCAGCAGAGCCGGGTTGAGCGCTACGGCGGCGGATACGACGAGGGGGACTTGCATGTTCATGCTCCGACTATCCCGCCACACTGTTGAGGGATCATGTCATTTTCGTGACATATAAGTGAAAGCAAGCGCTTTGGTAAGCCGGTACCGTACTCAAGGATAAAATTCAACTAAACGAATTTGACGAATTTACTGCTTTACGGGGATTTTTCAACGAGCCTTGTTGTCGCACCCGGGCGCATCAACCAGGCCAGCAGCGCCAGACCGGGCAAGGCAGCCACTGTAGTAAGGACAAAAAACAGCGGCCAACCGAGCGATTCGGCCAGATAACCGGCCGAAGCCGATAGCCAGGTGCGGGCTACGGCGGTGAGCGAGGACAGCAAAGCATATTGCGTTGCCGTGTAAGCCACGTTGCACAAAGCTGACAGGTAGGCCACCAAAGCCGCCGTACCCATGCCGCCGGCCAGGTTCTCCACCCCCACGGTGAGGGCCAGGAACCACAAATCCGGCCCGCGCATCGCCAGCGCGGCAAACAGCAGGTTCGAGCCCATTTGCAGCAGGCCGCAGAACCACAGCGAACGGTAAAGTCCAACTGCCTGCATCAACCAGCCACCGAGAAACAGACCCAGCATAGTGGCGCCGAAACCATAAAGCTTACCGATCTCGGCAATATCCTGCCGGGCGAAACCGAGCTTGAGATAGAAGCTGGTGGCCAGCGCGCCGGCCAGGCTGTCGCCGAGCTTGAACAGCATGACAAACAGCAGCACCGCCACCCAGCCGCGGCGGCTCATGAATTGCGCAAACGGGCCGGCCAGGCTGACATAGAGCCAGGCCGTCAGCTTTGCCAGGGCGCCGCCCAGATGCGGCCGCTGGTCGAGCCAAGCCTGCGCGGCAGCAAAGCGGCGCTCGGCATCCTCACGCGGCCGTGCCGGCGGCTCGCCTACCAACAGCACGGTGAGCGTGCCGAGCAGCAGCAACGCACCAAGCCCAAGATAAACCACCGGCCAGGCAAAATAGGCGCTGGCATAAAGCGCGCCGGCCGAGGAAACCAGCATGCCGATACGATAGCCAAACACGATGCTGGCAGCACCGGCGGCCAATTGCCGTTCGTCCAGGATTTCGACCCGCCAGGCATCAATCACAATATCCTGGGTCGCCGAAGCGAAGGCCACCGCCAGTGCCCAGAAAGCCGTGATATGCAAAGCCTGGCCCGGATCGGATAATGCCAGGCCACAAATCGCCAGCAGCAGCAGAGCTTGCGAAAAGATCAGCCAGCCGCGCCGCCGGCCGAGCCGCCGGGTCAAGAGCGACAGGTCGAGACGATCCACCAGCGGCGCCCAGAGAAATTTCAGCGTGTAGGGCGTGCCGATGGCAGCAAACAGGCCGATGGCCTTCAGCGAAGTGCCGCTATCGGTGAGCCAGGCCTGCAAGGTCTGGCCGGTCAGCGCCAGCGGCAGGCCGGAAGCAAAGCCCAGCACCAGGATCGCCAGCACCCGGCGGTCGCGATAGACCGCAAAAGCGGCAAGCCAGGCGCGCAGCCTGTCCATCGCCGCCTACGCCGTCTGCCGCATCGCTTCGGCGCCAGCCAGGTCAACCGAGACCAGGGTGGAAACACCGCGTTCTGCCATGGTGACACCGAACAGGCGATCCATCCGCGCCATGGTGATCGGATGGTGCGTCACCACCACAAAGCGGGTGCCTTCGGCCAGCACGGCGGTTTCCCTTGCCATTGCTTCCATCAGATTGCACAGGCGTTCCACGTTGGAATCGTCGAGCGGCGCATCAACCTCGTCAAGCACGCAGATCGGCGCCGGGTTGGTGAGGAACACCGCAAAGAGCAGGCTCAGCGCGGTCAGCGCCTGTTCACCACCCGAAAGCAGCGACATCACCTGCAAACGCTTGCCAGGCGGTGACGCCATGATCTCAAGCCCGGCTTGCAGCGGATCGTCGCTTTCCACCAATTGCAGATGCGCCTTGCCGCCGCCGAAAACCTGCACAAACAGCTTCTGGAAATGCTCGTCCACCTGCTTGAAGGCATCCAGCAGGCGTTCGCGGCCTTCCTTGTTCAGCGAGGTGATGCCCTGGCGCAGCTTTTCGATGGCTGCCACCAGATCATTCTGTTCGCTGGTCAGGGTGTTGAGCTTTTCCTCAACCTCTTGCGCTTCCAGATCGGCGCGCAGGTTGACCGGCCCCATATTGTCGCGTTCCTTGCGCAGCCGTTCCAGGCGGTTTTCCACCTGCGGCAGCGGCGGGAAATCCTCGTCCGGGTCCACTTCGCCGGCTTTCAGCACTTCATCCGGCGCGCATTCCAGCACTTCGCGGATACGCAAGGCCAGTTCCTCGCCGCTCTGGCGCTGATGCTCCAGTTCGGCCTCGGCGCGCACGCGCCATTCGCGGCCCTGACCCAGCATCTGTTCCAGTTCGCGCGCGGTCTTGGCCGCCAGGGCCTGCGCCGCCTCGGCATTGGCCAGATGATCGGCCAATTCCTGACGCGCGGTTTCGGCCTTGGCCAGTTCATCCAGCAGGCCGCTGCGCTTGCCTTCAATGCCGGCAGGGATTTCATAAAGCCGCAGCAACTCGGCCTCGGCTTCCTCGCGGCGCAGGCCAAGCTGCTCCAGCTGGCGCCCGGCATCGGCGGCGCGGCCTTCTGCGCCCTCGATCTCCTCGGCGATAACCTGGAGACGCTGAACCCGGGCCACCATGTCACGGCGCATCTGCTCCAGCGCAGCGCGGGCTTCGGCCAAAGTCTGGCGCAGCGCATCCACATCCTGGCGCAAGGCCGCGATACGCTCACGCAACAATTCTTCCGGCGGCAGCGCAGCCAGCGCCTCGGCCAACGCCTTAAGCGCGGTTTCGCCTTCCTCGATCTCCAGACCCAGTTGCAGAATCTGATCCGCCAGCGCAGCCAGGCGCGATTGCCGCTCGGCTTCACGGCGCACCACTTCAGCCTGGCGTGCGCGCGCCGCTTCCAGTTCACGCTCGGCACGCGCGATATCCTGGCCGGCCCGCTCACGCGCCGCCTGGCGTTCACGCTCGGCCTGGCCCAAAGCCTGGCCGGCACGCTGGCGCGCTTCGTTGCGTTCGCGCTCCACGGCGGCGATGGCGCCCTGGCCGCGCTCACGCGCCTGATTACGCTCGCGTTCGGCCATGGCAATCGCCGCCTGGCCCTGCTCGCCGGCGCGGGCGCGATCCCGCTCGGCCTGCTGCACCGCCTGCTCGGCCTGCTGCCGTGCCTGCTGGCGCTGGCGTTCGGCCTGCTGCACCGCCTGTTCGGCCTGCTGCCGTGCCTGCTGGCGCTCACGCTCGGCCAGCACCACCCCCTGCTCGGCGCGCTGGCGCGCTTCGTTACGCTCACGCTCGGCCAGCACCACCACCTGTTCGGCACGCTGGCGCGCTTCGGCGCGGTCGCGCTCGGCCTGGGCGATCAGCGCAGCGGCGGCATTACGCGCCTCGTTACGCTGGCGCTCGGCCTCGCCCACACCCTTGCCGGCTTCAAGCCGGGCTTCGTCGCGCAATGCCTCGGCCTGGGCCACGCCGCCACGGGCATCGCGCTCGCCCTGCACAGCGGCTTCGGTGGCCTGCTTGGCTTCGGCATAGGCGGCCTGGGCATCGGCCAGCTTGATTTCCAGTTCGCGCAATTCCTCGCGCAGATCGGCCAGGCGGTTGCGCTGTTCCAGCTTGATCGAAGCCGGGGTCGGCGCACCGGCCTTCATGGTGAAACCATCCCAGCGCCACAAGGCACCGGATTTGGAAACCAGGCGCTGACCCTGGCGCAACTGGCCGCGCAGGCGCAGGCCATCGGCTTCCTCAACAATGCCGATCTGGCTCAGGCGGCGCGCCAGGGCCGGCGGCGCCGTCACCTGAGACGCCAGCGAGGCCACACCTTCAGGCAGCGGCGGTGCATCCACCAGCGGCGGCAAAGCCTCCCAGAACATCGGCGCGCCGCTATCCACAGCGCTGTTCAATTCATCGCCCAAGGCTGCGCCCAGCGCCTTCTCAAAACCGGGCGCCACCGACACCTGATCGATCACCGGGGCGAACATGTTGTTGTCGTCGGCCTTGAGCAAGCGCGCCAGACCGGCTTCCTCGGCCTTGAGCCGGGTCAGTTCACCCTGCATCGCCTGCCAATTGTCGCGGGCCGCCTGCTCAAACTGCTGCAAACGCTGGCGCTCAGCTTCGGCTTCCTCAAGCCCGGCCCGTGCTGCCGCAATCAACTGCGCCTGTTCGGCTTCGGCGGCGGCCACCAGGGCGCGCGCTGCCTCGATTTTTTCGGCATGCTCGGCTTCCACGCCAGCCAGAGCCGCCCGCGCCGCCTCGATCTTGCCGGTATGCTCGGCTTCCACCGCGCCCAGGCCGGCCCGCGCCGCCTCGATCTTGCCGGCATGATCGTCTTCCACCGCACCCAGGCCGGCCCGTGCCGCCTCGATCTTGCCGGCATGCTCGGCTTCCACCGCGCCCAGGCCGGCCCGTGCCGCTTCGATGCGGCCGGCATATTCGGCTTCCACGCCATTCATCGCGGTGCGCGCCGCTTCCACCTTTGCGGCCTGCTCGGCTTCGATCTGGCCCAGTTGCGCCCGCGCCGCTTCCACCCGGGCGGCCTGCTCGGCCTCGATGGTTTCAAGCGCTGCGCGCGCCGCTTCGATCCGGCCGGCAAAATCGCTTTCCACGCCATCCAGCGTGGCGCGGGCCAGATCAACCAGCTGTGCCTGCTGCTGTTCGGCAGCATCCAGCGCCGTCCGCGCCGCTTCCACGGCAGCCAGGCGGGCTTCGATTTCCGCACCGGCATCAGCGGCGGCGGCCACGGCGCCGGCATCGCTTTCCAGGCGAGCATGTTCTTCGGTCAGTTCAGCAACACGGGCGCGCAGCCGTTCCAGGCGGCGCTCGGCTTCCTGAATGCTCTGGTTCAGCCGGGTGCGTTCGGCATGTTCGGCAGCGGCACGCTCGGTGGCGGCATCCAGTTCCTGCTGCCGTGCCGTCACTTCCTGCTGCGCTGCTTGTGCCGTGGCCTCGGCCTGCTCCAGCAGGGCCGGCGCAGCTTCCTCGCGGGCGCGCAACGCGCTGCCTTCTTCGGCCAGGCGCTGCAACAGGGCGGCGGCGGCGGCGGCCAGGCTCTGCTCACGCGCCGCATCGGCGTTGATCTGCTCCAGCCGCTGCTCAACCTGCGCCGCCGCCTCACGGGCGCGGGCCTCCTCGGCATCCAGGCCATCGCGTGCCACCGCCAGGCGATGCAGCCGGGCGCCGGCCTCGGCTTCGGCCTGACGCAACGGCGGCAGGGCTTCAGCGGCAATGCGCTCGGCCGCATGCGCCTCGGAAACCTGCAAGGTGCGGTCGGCAACGGCGCGTTCGGCTTCATGCAAAGCCGCCTCGGCCTGGGCCAAAGCCTGCTGCAACGCCGTGTGGCGCAGATGGAACAGCATCGCTTCGGTGCGGCGGATCTGGCCGGCGATATTGCGGTAGCGGCTGGCCTGGCGCGCCTGGCGCTTCAGGCCCTGCAATTGCTGGTCAAGCTGGCCGATCACATCGACCACACGCTCCAGGTTGCTTTCCGCCGCCTTGAGGCGCAATTCGGCTTCATGGCGCCGCGAATGCAGGCCGGAAATGCCGGCCGCCTCTTCCAGCAACATGCGGCGATCCGTGGGCTTGGCATTGATGATGGCGCCGACGCGGCCCTGGCTGACCATGGCCGGCGAATTGGCGCCGGAAGCCAGGTCGGCAAAGAAAAGCTGCACATCGCGGGCGCGCACATCCTGGCCGTTGATGCGGTAATCCGAACCGCGCTCGCGCTCGATGCGGCGCACGATCTCCAGATTTTCATGATCGTTGAAAGCGGCCGGCGCGGTGCGGCTCTTATTGTCCATCACCAGCGCCACTTCGGCGACATTGCGCGCCGGCCGTGTGGCGGTGCCGGCAAAGATCATGTCGTCCATGCCGGCGCCGCGCATGCGCTTGGCCGAATTCTCGCCCATCACCCAGCGCAGGGCTTCGACCAGATTCGACTTGCCGCAGCCATTCGGCCCGACCACACCGGTAAGGCCGGGATGGATCACGAATTCGGTCGGCTCCACAAAAGACTTGAAGCCGGAAAGGCGCAATTTGGTAAACTGCACAGCCTTACCCTTTCAATACGAATTCACACTGAATCCGTTATCCGCTCAGCGCTTGCGGAGCAGGAAAATCGAGATGCCTGCCACCAGCAGCACCACGATGGCGATGGCGATATAGGTTTTGGCATTGCCGCCGAGCCAGTCACCCGAACCCGCCGCCTGCGGCAAGCCGCCGCCAGCCGGCGCGGCGCTCTTGGCGCCGCTGGCCACCAGATCGTCAAGCAGCTTGCGGAATTCATCGACATTCGGCACGCCGGGCAGATTCTTGCCATTGACGATCAGTGTCGGCGTGGAAGTGACGTTGAACTTCTGATTGCCTTCGAGGCGTGAATTCAGGATGTAGTCGTTGATTGGCTGATCGCTGAAGCAGGCCTCCACCTGTTCCGACGACATGCCGCCCAGGCGGGCAATCTGGGTCAGCGCCGCGCGCGGATCGCTGGCCGTGGCCCAGGCGCGCTGCTGGCTGAACAGCACATCCAGGAAACTGAAATAACGCTCCGGCCCGGCGCAGCGAGCGATGGCGGCACCCGCCAGGGCAAGCTGATCGAGCGGGAAATCGCGGAAGATCAGGCGCACTTTGCCGGTATCAACATATTCGCTCTTCAGCACCGGCAGCACAGTGGCGTGGAAACTGGCGCAATGCGGGCAGGTCAGCGAGGCATATTCCACGATGGTGACCGGCGCATCGGCACGGCCTATGGCCATGTCCTGCAAACGCGGATCGGCCGTCTGGGCCTGAGCCTGATGGCCGGCCAGAGCAAACAGAAGGATGGCAGCGAGACGCAGCATATAGTTCATGAAGAGGCTCCTACCCCCAATATCCAGGGTATATTTTACGGATTCCGGCGCCGGGGCTTCAACCCGACTCCCTCTCTTATCCACAGGAATCTGGCGGCAATGGGGCGGGACTAAACGCTACCCAGAAGGGATCGCCCAAGAGTCTCAAGCGCTTGGCGGAGATTCTTGTCATCAACGTCTGACAACATTTCACCCAGCCGCTTGGCCTCGTCCGGGCTCAGGCGGCGGCTATGCCGCATCGGCGGGGCTGCCGCGACTCGGGGCCGCACCGGCATCTGCTTCAATTTCAGGCCCGCCACCACGCGATAGCCGAAATAGCTGTTGATGCGTTCCACCACCAAAGGCGCCAGATGCTGCAATTCCAGCGCCTGGGCGCCGGTGACCGCCACTTCCAGCGTGGCGCCATGGCCATCCTTGGCGCCGTAATGCAGTTTTTCCGGCTGGGTATCGGCGCTGAGCAACGGGCCGACAATTTCCGGCCAGCGCGCCAGGATGTCGCCAAAAGCCGCGCCGCGCCGCTTCACCAGCGGATTGGTCAGCCGCGCCAGCGCCACATTCAGGCCACGCGGCCCGCCTATCCGCTTGGCGGCATCATGCGGCCGCTTGGCGGCGGGTTTTTCAGGATCGGCCATGCCGCAGCATAGCCCACCGCTTTAGGCGAATGAAGCATTGCCGCGCAGCTTGCGGGTCACGGCGATGCCAAGGCCGATGAAAACCATCAGCAGGATGCCCTGGGTGATGGTGAAAGGCGGCTCGGCAAGGGTTGGCGCGGCTTCGCGCAAGGCCGGGATTTTGCTGAAAATCTGCGCCACCAGCACAAAGAACAGGAAATACAGGCTGGCCACCAGGCCACCGGCATGAACCAAACGCCAGGCGCCGCGCAGATGAAAGTGATAACGCGCCAGCAGGGTGGGCAGCAGCACCAGCAGGGCAACGATGCCGGTGCCATGCGACGGCAGGAATTGCGTGAACGGAAAAGCGAAGCCGCTGGCCGAGGTGAACAAAGCCGTGCCGAGGAACAGCTTGGCCAGGCCGCCGCCGCGCGGATCGCCCTTCAGCAATTCCGCCACCACCGCCATACCAGCGCCGATAGCGACAAAACTGACCAGCGTATGCACGATGGTGAGGGTAAGGACATACATGGGGCGACCTCCGGCTGGACCTGACGCCACCATGCGCCAGCATTGCACACTGCGCTACTATACAGAGGTTTGATCAGAACCAGGCCGGCTGCATCTCCAGCGTGGCCGGCTCCAGCCGCGCCAGCAAGGGCAGCCAGTAATCCAGCTTGGCCAGTTCATAGGCATAGAAATAGCGGCAGGCGGCCAGCTTGCCCTGATAGAAATCGGCATCGCGCTGCGCATCATTGTGCAAGGCCGCCGCTGCCACATTGGCCTGGCGCAGCCACATCCAGGCAATCACCACATGGCCCAGCATGTCGAGATACAGCGTGGCATTAGCCAGATAGAGCGCCAGGCGGCCGTCTTTCATCGCCGGCAGCATGGCCTGGGTGGCCTGTTCCACCCGCTGCAAAGCCGCTTCCAGCGCGGCAGCGTAAGGCGTCACCAGCGGATCAGCGGCGGCGGCAATATCGGCGCGTATGGTGGCCAGCAGCAGTGCAAAGCCGGCGCCGCCCTGCATCACGATCTTGCGGCCGAGCAGGTCCATGCCCTGCACACCATGGGTGCCTTCATGGATCGGGTTGAGCCGGTTGTCGCGGTAATACTGCTCCACCGGATAATCCCGCGTATAGCCATAGCCGCCCAGCACCTGGATGGCATGTTTGTTGGCTTCCAGGCAGAATTCGCTGGGCCAGGATTTCACCATCGGCGTCAGCATATCCAGCAGCAAGGTGGCCTGCTGCTTCTCCGCCGGCGAGGCGGCGGTATGTTCAATATCCACCAGATGCGCGGCATAGAGGCACAGCGCCAGCGCGCCTTCCACCGCCGCTTTCTGCGCCAGCAGCAGGCGGCGGATATCGGCATGCTGGATGATCGGCAGCGGCGCCGAGGCCGGGTCCTTGTTATCCGGGGCGCGCCCCTGAAGGCGCTGGCGGGCATAATCCAGGCTGTAGCGATAGCCGGCGATGCCCAAAGCGGTGGCGCCGAGGCCAACGCCGATCCGCGCCTCGTTCATCATCATGAACATGTATTCCAGGCCGCGATGCGGCTGGCCGATCAACTGCCCGATACAATCGCCGTTTTCGCCAAAAGACAGCAGCGTGTTGGTGGTGCCGCGAAAGCCCATCTTGTGATTAAGCCCGGCAAGCTGCACATCATTGCGCGCACCCAGGCTGCCATCGTCGTTGACGCGGAATTTCGGCACCGTGAACAGCGAGATGCCACGCACCCCGGCCGGCGCGCCATCAATCCGGGCCAGCACCAGATGCACGATGTTTTCCGACAATTCATGTTCGCCGCCGGAAATCCACATCTTGCTGCCGCTGATGCGATAGCTGCCATCGGCCAGCGGCGTGGCGCGGCTGCGGATATCGGCCAGGCCCGAGCCGGCCTGCGGTTCAGACAGGCACATGGTGCCGAAAAAACGCCCGCTCAGCATAGGCGCCATGTAGCGCGCCTTCTGGTCGGCATTGCCAAAGGCGCCGATCAGATTGGCGGCGCCGATGGTGAGGAAGGCATAGCCGGTGGAGGCGACATTGGCGGCGTTGAAACAGGCAAAGCAGCCTTGCAGCAGGCTCCAGGGTAATTGCTGGCCGCCCTCGTCATAAGGCCGGTGCGCCGCCATGAAGCCGACGCCGACAAACTGATCCAGCGCCGCCCGCACCTCCGGGATAATCGTCACCGTCTTGCCATCGAAGCTCGGCTCATGCAGGTCGTTCTTGCGGTTATGGGTCTGGAAATGCTCGGCGGCGATAACCTGGGCGGTATCCAGCGCGGCGTTCAGGGTTTCGCGGTCGTGATCGGCAAAAAATGGGCGTTCGGCCAGCTGCTGCACCCGCAACAGTTCAAAAAGCTGGAAATCCAGATCGCGGCGATCAATCGTGCTGAGCGTGTTTTCGGCGGCCATGGCGTTCTCTCCCGTTTCCGGGCGCGACGCTGCCCGATTCCCCAGTCAGCGTCAATTGATTGATCCGGCGCCGCCCGGGGGCTATAAGGCGGCAGCTTTCCCGCCTATTTCCAGCCTTTGAGGCCCGCATGATCCCGCGCTACACCCGCCCCGAAATGGCCGCCATCTGGGAACCGGAAATGAAGTTCCGGCTCTGGTTTGAAATCGAGGCACATGCCTGCGACGCCCAGGCCAAGCTGGGCGTGATCCCGAAGGCGGCAGCCAAGGAAGTGTGGAAGAAGGGCCAGTGGGAAATCGACCGCATCGATGCCATCGAGCGCGAGACCAAGCATGACGTGATCGCCTTCCTCACCAACCTGGCGGAATATGTCGGCCCGGCAGCGCGCTTTGTGCACCAGGGTATGACATCCTCGGATGTGCTGGATACCTGCTTCAACCTGCAACTGGTGAAGGCCGCCGACCTTTTGCTGGCCGGCTGCGACCGTGTGCTCAAGGCGCTGGCCGAGCGCGCCTTTGAATACAAGCTGCTGCCCTGCATCGGCCGCAGCCATGGCATCCATGCCGAGCCGGTGACTTTCGGCCTCAAGCTGGCCGGATATCATGCCGAATTCCAGCGCGCCCGCCGCCGCCTCGAACTGGCGCGTGAGGAAGTGGCCACCTGCGCCATCTCGGGCGCAGTAGGCACCTTCGCCAATATCGATCCGCGTGTGGAAGAGCATGTCGCCAAGCAGCTTGGCCTGCGCCCCGAGCCGGTCAGCACCCAGGTGATTCCGCGCGACCGCCATGCCGCCTATTTTGCCCATCTCGCCGTGGTGGCTTCCTCCATCGAACGGCTGGCAACTGAAATCCGCCACCTGCAACGCAGTGAAGTGATGGAGGCCGAGGAATATTTCTCGCCCGGCCAGAAGGGCTCGTCGGCGATGCCGCACAAGCGCAACCCGGTGCTGACCGAGAACCTGACCGGCCTGGCCCGGCTGGTGCGTTCGGCGGTGGTGCCGGCGCTGGAGAATGTGGCTTTGTGGCATGAGCGCGATATCAGCCATTCCTCGGTGGAGCGCGGCATCGGCCCGGATGCCACCATCCATCTTGATTTTGCGCTGCACCGGCTGGCCGGCGTGGTCGAAAAGCTGGTGGTGTATCCGGAAAACATGATGAAGAACCTGGACCGCTTCGGCGGCCTGGTGCATTCGCAGCGTATCCTGCTGGCGCTGACCCAGGCCGGCCTGAGCCGCGAGGACAGCTACCGCCTGGTGCAGAAGCATGCCATGGTGATCTGGCGCGAGGGCGGCGATTTCCTCAAGCTGCTCCAGGGCGAACCGGAAGTGACCGCCAAGCTGAAGCCGAAGCAGCTCGCCGATCTGTTTGACCTCGGCTACCACCTCAAGCATGTGGACACCATCTTCCGCCGCGTGTTTGGCCCCAAGGCCGTGGCGGCCCATGCCAAGGCGGTGAGCAGCAAGCCGGGCAAGGCGCGCGCCAAGGTGAAGAAACCGGAAAAAGCCAAGAAGGCCAGGAAGCCGAAAGCAAAGGCAAAACCGAAGAAAGCCTGAGCCAGCCGCATCATTGACACCCGCGCCACGATCCATGCAGTCTCTTCCTAACGATAACAAAAGGGAGAGACGCCATGATCGAGGCCCTGCGCACGCCGGACGAGCGGTTTGACAATCTGCCCGGCTATGATTTCAAGCCGCATTATCTTGAGCATGCCAATGGCCTGCGCATGCATTACCTGGATGAAGGCCGGCATGGCGGCAAAACCTTCCTGTGCCTGCATGGCCAGCCGACCTGGAGCTATCTTTACCGCCAGATGATCCCGCTGCTGGTGCAGGCCGGCCATCGTGTGGTGGCGCCTGACCTGTTCGGCTTCGGCAAATCCGACAAGCCGCGCGAGGATGCGGTCTACACTTTCGATTTCCACCGCGACAGCCTGATCGCGCTGATCCGGGCGCTCAACCTGCAAAACACCGTGCTGGTATGCCAGGATTGGGGCGGCCTGCTCGGCCTGACGATCCCGAAGAAGATGCCGGAGCGGTTCAGTGGCTTGCTGGTGATGAACACGGCACTCGCCACCGGCGATGCGCCACTGACCCAGGGCTTCCTGGATTGGCGTGCATGGAACAACAAGAATCCCGACATGGCGGTCGGCAAGCTGATGCAGCGCAGTTGCCCGCAGCTATCACCGGCCGAGGCCGCCGCCTATGACGCGCCCTATCCTGATCTGCATTACAAGGGCGGCGTGCGCCGCTTCCCCAATCTGGTGCCGGATAATCCCGATGCGCCGGGCACCGAAACCTCGCGCAACGCCCGGGATTTCTGGCGCAACGACTGGCAGGGCAAAAGCGCCATGGTGATCGGCATGGCCGACCCGGTGCTGGGCGCGCCGGTGATGCAGGCGCTGCACAAACAAATCCGCAATTGCCCAGCCCCCATCGAAGTGGCCGAGGCCGGGCATTTTGTGCAGGAATGGGCGCCGCTTTTCACCACGCAGGCGCTGGCGCTGCTGGATTGAGACAAAAAAACACCCCCGCCGGGAATGGCGGGGGTGCTGGAAAAGTTGGTCTGCTACTGGGCAATTACTTGGCGAAGATCATCTCGTCATGGGCGAAGGCCTTGAATTCCAGCGCGTTGCCCGAGGGATCGAGGAAGAACATGGTGTATTGCTCGCCGACCTCGCCCTCGAAACGCACATAGGGCTCGATGACAAATTTGGTGCCGACCGACTGCATCTTCTCGGCCAGTGCCTTCCATTCCGGAATATTCAGCACCACGCCGAAATGCTTCACCGGCACGGCATGGTCGTCCACATCGCTGGTCTTGGCATGGCCACATTCCTCGGGCGCCAGATGCGCCACGATCTGATGGCCGAACAGATCAAAATCCACCCAGTTATCGGCCGAGCGGCCTTCCGGGCAGCCGAGCAGATCGCCATAGAAGCTGCGCGCCGCCGCAATGTCATGCACCGGGAAGGCGAGATGGAACGGGCGGATCGGCTTGCCGCCATTCGGCAGCGTGCTGGTTTCGGGTTTCGCGGTCGGGGTCAGGGCATTCATGGCTGGCTCCAAATCTGGGGGGGCGTATCAGCGCTGATCCTAACCATTGGCGCCGGCGCCACAATCGATTTAAACTCGCCCAGCCATGAGTTTTCCTCATAACAACCCACCCGGCGAGAGCGGCCCTCTGCCCTCCCTGAACGCCCTGCGCGCCTTTGCCGCCGCCGGGCGCCATCTCAGTTTCACCCGCGCCGCCGCCGAATTGCATGTCACCCAGGGCGCGGTGAGCCGGCTGGTGAAGCAGTTGGAAGCCGATCTGGGGGTGCAGCTTTTCCGCCGCGGCCCGCGCGGCCTGGAACTGACCGAAATCGGCGGCGCCTATCTGCCCGCCTTGCAGGATGCCTTCGAGCGGTTATTTGCCGCCACCCGCCTGGTGGCCCGCGCCGGGCGCCCGGCCAACCGGCTGACCATTGCCACCCTGCCCACCCTGGCAATGCGCTGGTTCATGCCGCGCCTGGCGGATTTCCAGCGCCGCCACCCGGAAATATCGGTGGATGTGACCAGCGCCGACCGCCCGATCGATTTCGCACGCGAGGCCATTGATGTGGGCATCCAATATGGCCCGCCGGCTGGGCGTGACACCTGGCCCGAGGGCCTGGCCGCCAGTTTCCTGTTCCCCGAAACCGTGCTGCTGGTGGGCAGCCCCGCTCTGCTGAAAAGCCGCCCGGTGAAACGGCCCGAGGATGTGCGGCGCCACACCCTGCTGACCCATTCCACCCGCCCGGAAGCCTGGGCGGAATGGTTTGCCGCTGCCGGTCTGAAGCCAGCACCACAGCAGCATGGCCCCGGTTTTGAGCATTTTTTCATGTCGATTGAAGCGGCGGCCAATGGCCTTGGCCTGGCCCTGGTGCCGGATTTTTTCATCAGCGCCGAATTGCGCGATGGCCGCCTGATCGAACCCTTGCCCGAGCATCGTGTGCAGCGGCGCGGCGGCTATTATTTGCTGCACCAGCAGGGCCGCGAGCGCGAACCGGCGATCCGTGCCTTCCGCGACTGGCTGCACAACAGCCAGGAAATCAGCTTGTGATGCATGACACAGCCAGCAGCCCCGGCATTGGCTAAGCAATAGTCTCACATTCAGTGACGAGTTCGTAACCGCCATGTTTGCCAGTCTGCGTCAATCGCGCTTCTATCCGCTGCTGCTGCTCGTCGCTACCGGCACCACGCTCGGCCTGTCCACGCCATTTGCCAAAGTGGCACTGGACCAGGGTATTTCGCCGGTCGCCTTTGCCTTCTGGCAGAATTTAATCGGCGGCCTGCTGTTGCTTGTGCTGGCCTGCGCCACCGGCAGCCGGCCCGTGGCATCGGCACAGCATCTACGCTTTTTTCTGATCAGCGGCTTCATAACCCTGGCATTGCCGCATGTGCTTATTTTTCTTGCCGTGGCCCGCATCGGGGCCGGACTGCCGAGCGTTGTCTATGCCTTCCCCACCCTCCTCACCTACAGCCTTGCCCTGCTGCTCGGGATGGAAAAACTTGTCTGGCGGCGCGCTGCCGGCATCGGCCTCGGGCTGGTCGGCATCCTGCTGATCCTGGTGCCGCGCAGCGGCCCGGTCGCCGGGCCGGATTTACCCTGGATGCTGCTGGCCTTCATCGCGCCGGTTGCCCTGGCCATTGGCAACATCTATCGCACCCGTGCCTGGCCGCAGAATGCAGCGCCATTGCTGCTGGCGGCGGGTACACTTCTGGCTGCGGCGCTCTGGCTGCTGCTGGCCGGTGGCGCCATGGCGCTGGTTTCCAGCCCAAGGCTCTATCTGCCTGGCCACGGCGAAACCGACTGGGTGCTGCCGGTGGCTGGCGGTTTTGCCTGCCTGAGCTTCATCACCTATTTTGAATTGCAGCGCGTAGCCGGCCCGGTCTATCTGAGCCAGATTGGCTATGTCATCACCACCACAAGCCTGATGATCGGCGCGTTCTATTTTGGCGAAAGCTACAGCTTGCTGGTCTGGGGTGCCCTGCTGGTGATTATTTTTGGCATCCTGCTGGTCAATCAGCGCCCCAGCCAGCGGTAATCTGGGCTTTCACAGCGACCCGGCCGCAGGCTAAGCTAGCGCAGATCAGGAGTCTGCCCTATGCGCAAAGCGTTGTTTACCTTGCTGTTTTGTATGCTGCCCATTCTGGCAGTTGCGGCCGATAAGCTGGATTCCCGCCCGCGCGTGGCGGTGATTTCGGCCTTTGGCCCGGAATGGCTCACCCTAAAAGCGGCGCTGGCCGAGCCACAGAGCCATGCTGTGAACGGCATCGAATTTGTCACCGGGCGGCTTTCGGGCCGCGATGTGGTGCTGTTCCTCAGTGGCATCAGCATGGTGAATGCCACCATGAGCACCCAGATCGCCCTCAACCGCTTCGATATCAGCGGCATCGTTTTCAGCGGCATTGCCGGCGGCGTCGACCCTGGCTTGAATGTTGGCGATGTGGTGGTGGCGGATAAATGGGCGCAGTATCTGGAAGCCACCTTTGCCCGCGACCTCGGCAATCGCCGTTATGAACTACCGCCCTGGAAAAAACCTGAACAGCCGAATTACGGCATGATCTTCCCCAATGCGGTGGAGGTGCGGCGCGCCAATGCGGCGCCGGAAGCCAAATTCTGGTTTGAGGTTGATCCCGGCATGCTGGCGGCAGCACGGCGGCTCAATGATGTAACGTTACAGCATTGCGCCAGCGGCACTACCTGCCTGGAGCAGAAGCCGCGCCTGGTGCTGGGCGGCAATGGCGTTTCCGGCCAGGCCTTTGTGGATAATGCCGATTTCCGGCGCTATGTGTTTGATGCCTTCCAGGCGCGCGTGCTGGATATGGAAAGTGCGGCGGTGGCGATGGTGGCCTATGCCAATGGCGTGCCGTTCATCGCCTTCCGCAGCCTGTCCGATCTGGCCGGCGGCGAAAAAGGCGGCAACGAAATGGCTACCTTCATGCGCTTGGCTTCCGATAATTCCGCCGCAATGGTGCGGCGTTTCCTGGAAGTATGGGCGCCGCCGCGCTGACTTGAACGCCCGATTATTCGCCGGCGCGTGGCGTTACCGGGGCGCGTTCCAGCATGGTGCCGACGCCATGCGCGGTGAACAATTCGAGCAGCAGCACATGCGGGATGCGGCCATCCAGGATATGCGCCGCATGCACACCGCCGCGCACCGCATCCAGGCAGGTTTCCAGCTTCGGGATCATGCCGCCGGAAATGGTGCCATCACCCATCAGCATCAGCGCTTCTTTCGGCGTCAGCTTCGGGATCAGGTGCTTGTCCTTGTTCAGCACGCCGGCCACATCGGTGAGCATCAGCAGCTTGGCCGCGCCCACCGCCGAGGCAATCGCGCCGGCTGCCGTGTCGGCATTGATGTTGTAGGTTTCGCCATGCTCGCCGATGCCGATCGGCGCCACCACCGGGATGATGTTGGAATTCTGCAAGGTGCGCAGGATATCCGGGTTGACCTTGACCGGCTCGCCGACAAAGCCGAGATCAAGCAGCTTCTCGATATTCGAGCCGGGATCGCGCACCGAGCGGCGCAGCTTGCGCGCCTCGATCAGCCGGCCATCCTTGCCCGACAGGCCGATGCCGATGCCGCCGACGCTGTTGATCGCGGTGACAACCTGTTTGTTGATCGAGCCGGCCAGCACCATTTCCACGATCTCCACCGTGGCCTGGTCGGTAACACGCAGGCCATCGATGAATTCGCTCTTGATCTTGAGCCGGTCGAGCATGGCGCCGATCTGCGGCCCGCCGCCATGCACCACGATGGGATTGATGCCCACCTGCTTGATCAGCACCACGTCGCGGGCAAATTCCTGCGCCAGATGCTCGTCGCCCATGGCATGGCCGCCATACTTGATCACCATGGTCTGACCGGCGAAGCGGCGCATATAGGGCAGCGCTTCCGACAGCACCTTGGCGGTTTCCTGCAAATGCGATTCCAAGGGCTTGGGGCCGGCGGTTTTCATTGGGCGTTTCCGTTTCTGGACGAAATCGGGCCTATATAAAGCGGTTTAAACCAGCCCCGCAAGCTCGGCGCGGAGTTCTGGTATGCCGAGCGCCTTTTCGCTGGAGGTGAACAGCACTTCCGGATGCGCAGCAACGCGGCGGCTGACCTTGGCGCGGGTTTCAGCCAGACGCGCGGCGGCCTCGACCGGCTTCACCTTGTCGGCCTTGGTCAGCACCACCTGGTAGACCACGGCCGAGGCGTCGAAAATCTCCATGATGTCGAGATCGCTGTCCTTGAGGCCATGGCGGCCATCCACCAGCAGCAGCACGCGGCGCAGGTTGGGCCGGCCCTTGAGAAAATCCACCGCCAGGCGGGTCCAGTCGGCCGCCACCTGCTTGCCAGCCTGCGAATAGCCATAGCCCGGCAGATCCACCAGCATCAGCTTGCCGCCGAGCGAGAAGAAATTGAGCTGCTGGGTGCGGCCCGGCGTGTTGGAAACACGCGCCAGGGTTTTGCGCCCGGTGAGCGCATTGACCAGGCTGGACTTGCCAACATTGGAGCGGCCGGCAAAGGCGATTTCCGGCAAGGATGGCGCCGGCAGCATTTCGGCGATCATCGCCCCGGCGACAAAATCGCAAGGGCCGGCGAAAAGCAGCCGGCCCTTCTCGATCTGTGCCGCGCTGTATTGCGGCTCGCTCATCCTGGCGTCACTTCGCAGGCGGCGGCGTGGGATCGGCACCGCCGCCGATCTTCACACCCATGCGGCGCATGATGATGATCTGCTGGATGATGCTGAGCGTGTTGTTCCACGACCAGTAGATCACCAGGCCGGAAGCGAAGGAACCGAGCATGAAGGTGAACACCACCGGCATGAGGGCAAAAATCTTCTGCTGTACCGGATCCGGCGGCTGCGGATTGAGGCGCATCTGCAGCCACATGGTGATGCCCATGATGATCGGCCAGACGCCGAGCGACAGGATGTGCAGCATGCCGCCGAAGGCAAAGACCGCGGGCACATCGTAGGGCAGTAGGCCGAACAGGTTGATCCACGAAGTTGGATCAGGCGCCGAAAGATCGTGAATCCAGCCGAAAAATGGCGCATGGCGCATTTCGATGCTGATATACAGCACCTTGTAGAGCGCGAAGAAAACCGGGATCTGCAACAGGATCGGCAAGCAGCCAGCGGCTGGATTGACCTTCTCCTTCTTGTACAGCTCCATCAATTCCTTCTGCATCGCCTCGCGATTTTCGCCATGGCGCTCGCGCAGGCGCTGCATTTCGGGTTGCAGCTTCTTCATCGCGCTCATCGCCACATAGGATTTGTAGGCGAGCGGGAAGAACAGCAGCTTCACGATCACGGTGACAATCAGCATGGCCACGCCGATATTGCCAGCCCAGCCATGGAACCAATGGATCGCGAAGAACATCGGCTTGGTGAGATACGGGAACCAGCCCCAGTCAATCACCAGGTCGAAACGCGGAATCTGGTGCCGCTCCTCGTAGCGGTTGACCAGTTCGGTCTGCTTGGCGCCAACGAACAGCAGGCTGGCCGATTGCGCCTTGGCGCCGGCTGCCACGGCCACGCCGCCGCCAAGCCAATCAACCTGGAAGCGGTCGGCGCCCGGCGTGCCGCCATGGGTGAAGCGGCCCTTGATATTCTGCTCAACACCCGGCACCAGCGCGGTAAGCCAGTATTTGTCGGTGAAGCCGAGCCAGCCGCCCACCGAGTCGAATTCGGCATTCTTATCTTTGGCCAGATCGCCGTAGGGCACTTCCTTCAACGTGCCCTTCTCATCCGCTTTGGGGCGGAACACGCCCAGCGGACCTTCATAAAGGATATAGAGGCCATCGGTCTTGGGCAGGCCATGGCGCGACAGCAGCGCATAGGGGAACAGCGTGAGCGGCTTGTCGCTCTTGTTCTCGATGCCCTGCACCACGTTGAACATGAAATTATCGTCGAGCGAGATGGCGCGGGTGAATACCAGACCCTCGCCGTTATCCCAGCTCAGTGTCACCGTCTCGCCGGTCTTGAGCGTGGTCTTGTCGGCGCTCCAGCGCGTCTGCGGCCCGGGCAGCTTGGTGCTGTCGCCGGGCGCCGCAGTCCAGCCGAATTCGGCATAATAGGGATGCGGCGCGCCAGCCGGCGACAACAGCGTGATCGGCGGGCTGTTGGGCGCCAGCTCTTCCTTGTAATCCGGCAGGATCACGTCATCGACCCGGCCGCCGACCAAATTGATCGAGCCGCGCAGGCGCTGGCCTTCAATCGTCACACGCGGGGTTTGCGCCACCACCGCAGCGCGGCTGGCACCCGTAACAACCGGGCCGGCGGCGCCGGGCAGGGCCGGCAGCGCGTTCAGGCCCGGCGCAGCACCTGGGGCCGGCGTCGGCACAGCCGAGCCATCCGGATTGGTCACCTGCGTGGTGGCGGCCTTCTGCGCCGCCTGTTCGGCACGCAGTTTTTCCTGGCGCGGCGCATCCACGAAGAATTGGAAACCGAGCATGATCGCAAGCGACAGCGCAATGGCGATGATGAGGTTCTTCTGGTCTGACATGCTCTACGAATCCGCCTTGTTGGCCGGGGCGAGGTTACTATTCTGCCCTGGTGGCTCCCCGATCGGGGGAACCGGATCGAAACCGCTGGAACCGAACGGCTGGCAACGCGCCAGGCGCCGCACGGTGAGATATGTCCCGCGCCAGGCACCATGACGTTCCAGCGCCTCCAGTGCATAGCACGAGCAGGTTGGCTGGAAGCGGCAGTTATGCCCTACCCAGGGGGAGAGAAACAACCGGTAGGCCCGGATTGGCAAGGCTACCAGACGAGCGGGAAAGGAATATGACACCGGCGCGGTCACGCGCCCGGCTCCGGCGAGGCGGCCAGCACGGGGACAGCCTGCCACAGCTTAAGCCGCCGCAAGGCGGCTTCCAGATCGCGGCGCAATTCAGCAAAGCCCCGTTCCGGCGTGGCCTTGCGCGCCACCAGCACATATTCATGGCCGGGCACGGCATGCTGCGGCATGATTTCACGCGCCAATGCTTTCAGCCGCCGGCGGGCGCGGTTGCGCAGCACGGCATTGCCGACCTTGCGCGAGGCGGTAAAGCCAACGCGGATAGCTGCACGGGATGAGCTTTCGGGTGCCAGCGCGGCCTGCAACAGCAGACCCGGCTGGGCCGAGCGCCGCTCGGCGCCCTGCACCCGCAGATACTCCGCCCGGCGGCGGAGCCGTTCAAGGCTGTCCGTCGCCATCAGGCGGTGCCGCTCGGGAAATCAGGCCGAGAGCTTCTTGCGCCCGATGGCGCGGCGGGAAGCCACCACCTTACGACCACCAACGGTGGCCATGCGCGCGCGAAAACCGTGGCGGCGCTTGCGCACCAGCTTGCTGGGTTGATAAGTCCGTTTCACAACCGCTCTCCATCGAAAAGCGTAAAAAAGGGCCTTTGCAGGCCCCGCCAAAATCGTGCCGCTGTATAAGGGCTGGCGCTGCGGGAGTCAACGATATAAGCCAGCAAAGCTTTTCAGGGCCGAATCTCGTTGACGGATGCGCCCCGACACCCTATAACCCGCCCCGATTTTCGGATTCCCAGCAGGGATTTCGGATTCCTATTGGGCAGTTTGCTAGAAAGAGGTCTGTCATGGCTCGTCGCTGCGAAGTGACCGGCAAGGGCGTTCAGTTCGGCCACAATGTGAGCCACGCCAATAATAAGACGCTCCGGCGTTTTATGCCGAATCTGCATGGGGTTACCCTGATTTCCGAGGCTCTGGGCCGCAACGTCAAGTTGCGCCTCTCTGCGCAGGGCCTGCGCTCGGTGGAGCATAACGGTGGTTTGGATAATTGGCTGGTCAAGACCGCCGATGCCAAGCTTTCGATTGATGCCAAGAAGCTGAAGCGTCAGATCAAGAAGGCCCGGGCTGCCGCTCCGGCAGCCTGATTTAACCTTCCAGAACTTGAAACGCCCGCACGGCCAAAAGGCCGCATTGCGGGCGTTTTAGTTATTTTCAGCCTTTCTCCGGCAATCTGAACAGCATAAGCAGGCTGCGCTGGAACGGGCTTTGATTGTCGTCCGACATCAAATAGAGCCAGAGCGTGCCATCCTCGGCGCGGCGCACATCCATCGCCTCCAGGTTATCATTGGCATAAGGCCGGCTCCATTCGGCCAGGATTTCCGCCGGCAACACGCTGCCATCTGGCGCTGCCCGCAAATCGGCCGCCGCGACTCGGCTGAGCCGGGCGCCCCAGCCATTGAGCCAGCGAAAGGCGCGTTCCAGCACCAGCAGGCCACCATCCGGCAGCCCCACTGCATCGGTGGGAAAAAAATCGCCCCGGCGCTGCCAGGATAAACGTCGCCAAGTTTCGCCCTGCTGCAACCATACCGGCGAAATCCCGGATTCGCCGGGCAGCGATTCTTCGGCAATCATCAGCACGGCCCCATCAGGCGCCAGCACCGCCACACTTTCCAGGCCGCCATTCTCCGGCAGCTTCGCGGCTTCAGGCGGCAGCCGCAGCCGTTCTTCGGCTGCTCCCGGCGCCGCCCCCAATGCTGGCGGGCGATAGCGCAGCAGCCGGTGGCGACGCTCAAAACCAACCAGGAAATCGCCATTGCCGGCGCGCCGCAGCGATTCGGCATCAACCCACTGGCCTTTCAACCGCCCTGATGTTCCGACTCCGAATAACGGCGCCAGCCAGGCCCGCTCTATGCCCCGCGGCAATCCGGCGGCATCGCGCTGCAATTCCAGCCGCAGCCAATGACCGCGATCCGATACCGCCCATAAGCCGGCACCAGCATTATCAACAGCCAGCCCGGAATAGCCGCCAAAATCATCATCGCTGGCGGCGAGAATCAGGCCGCCGAGATATTCCAGCCGGCCCAGTCTGCGCTCGGTCGGGGCTTCCGGATTTAGTTCCAATGCCAGACTGCGGACCATAACCGGCCGGGCTGCCTCCGGCATCTGCCCCCAGGCCGGGGTATATACAGCCCAGAACAGCAGAATCAGGGCAAACCGCGTTGGGCAAAAGGCCGCAAATCCTGTTACTCTCGGCATCGGAAACCCTCTAACCCGGCGGCATGCCACATCATATGCAGAAGCGTAGCAACATCACGCTGTATTTGTCTGCCTTTCTGGGCCTGGTGCTGCTGCTGCTGGCCGGAACTGTGCTGCTACAGCTTTACCGCCAGCGTGCGGAAACGCTGAGCCAGGCGCAGCAGCAGGCGGCCGCCACAGCGCAATTGCTCGACGAACATGCCGCGCGCACCTTTTCCAGCGTTGATCTGTTCCTCCAGTATTTTGCCGATGGTGTTTCCGATACCGGCATGCTGAATCCGCTGCCGCTGGCCGATATCCGCCGCCGCATGAACAGCATGATGAGCGACTTGCCGCAGCTCCGCGCCTGGCTGGTGCTGAATCCGGCCGGCATTGCGGTGCTGGACAGCGCCGCCGATCCACCGCGCGCCTTGCAGGCAGCCGACCGCGAATATTTCCAGGTTCATGTTGAACGGGCAGATGCCGGCCTGTTCATCGGCCCGCCGGTGCAAAGCCGGCTCAATGGCAAATGGGCGCTCAGTGTCAGCCGGCGCATCCGACAGGCAGATGGCAGTTTTGGCGGCGTGATCGTGGCGGCGGTGGATCCGGAATATTTCGCCGGCGTTTATGAGCGCATGCAGCCGCAGCCGCATTCGCTGCTGGCGCTGTATCGTGCCGATGGCACCCGGCTGCTGCGCCACACGCCGCAGCGGCTTGATATCGGCGGCAGCTTTAACAATCCGGATTATCTCGCCATGCTGGAGCGTGCGCCGCAGGGCCAGTTGGTTTCCAGCGGCGGCAATGACGGCGTGCAGCGCTTTGTTGCCTATCGCCGTGTGCCGAGCCTGCCGCTGGTGGTGTTGGCCGGCCTGTCGCCGGATGACGTGCTGGCCAGCTGGCGCCAGAATGTGGTTGCCTATGGCGCCCTGCTCACCGCCGGACTGCTGATCAGCATCTGCCTGGGATTTCTGCTGCGGCGCCAGATCGGCGCCACGCGCCAGGCTGAACAGCGGCTGACCGAGGCGCTGGAGCATATGCCGGACGGTTTTGTGCTCTATGACGAACATGACCGCCTGGTGCTGTTCAACAGCCGCAGCGCCGATATTTTCCCGTCGCTGAACGCGCCGGATGCCATCGGACGTACCTATTCCGATCTGATTCGCGCCGTTATCGACCAGAACGGCTTCATCATGGATCAGACTGATTTTGGTCTATGGCTGGAAAAGCGTGAGCGGATGTTGCGGCAGGATCGCCACGGTTATGCCGTGGAACGCCGCTTCCCCGATGGCCGCTGGCTGCGCATCTCGGAACAGCCGACCGGCGATGGCGGCATGGTGGGCATCCTGACCGATGTGACGGCGCTGAAACATGCCGAACAGCGGCTGCGTGATGCCATCGAGACCATCGACGAAGGCTTTGCGCTCTACGACCCGGGCGGCTTCCTGGTGCTGGCCAACCGCCGCTTTTACGATCTCACCGGCCATGACCCGAAACTGGTCAAACCCGGCATCCACGGGCTGGAACTGGTGCGGCGGGTGGTGGAGCAAAAGCTCTGGCAATTGCAGCCGGCTGAAGCCGCAGAAATGCGCCGCCGCACCGAGGAGGATTTCCTCAACCCATCGGGCCAGCCGCTGGATGTGGAATACCGCCCGGGGCAATGGATGCGCGTAACGCGGCAGCGCATCGCGCAAGGCGGCATGATCGCCACCTTTGCCGACATATCCGATATCAAACGCGCCGAGCAGCGCCTGCGCGATTCGATTGAAAGCCTGCCTGACGGCTTCCTGCTCTATGATGCCGATGGGCGCATGGTGCTGGCCAATCACCGCTTCTACCAGATCAGCGGCCACGATCCGGCGATCATCCGCCCCGGCGCGCATATGGAATTGCTGTTTGAGGAAATCGTGCGTCGCCGCCTGGTGGATAATCCGGCACTCGACCAGCTCAGTTTCCGCCAGGCCCTGCGCCAGACCCTGCATGATCCGGATGGCAAGCCGCTCATCGCTGAGCCGCGCCCCGGCCTCTGGCTGCGCATCACGCGCCACCGCATTGCCGATGGCGGCGTGATCTCGATCTTCTCTGATATCAGCGAAGTGAAACGCGCCGAGCGCCAGTTGGTGGATGCCATTGAAAGCATTTCCGATGGCTTTGTGCTCTATGACCGCGAGCACCGGCTGGTGTTGTGCAACAGCCGTTTCCGCGAATTCCACCCCGAAATCGGCCATCTGCTGCTGCCCGGCACGCCGTTTGCCGATATCCTGCGCGGCAGCATTGCCGGCAAGCTGGACGACATGGCCAATGGCGAGATTGATGCCTGGCTGGCCGAACGGGTGGAACTGGGCCCAACCAGCAGCGGTAGCGCCGAATTGCGCCTGGCCGACGGGCGCTGGCTGCGCACCTCTGAACGCCCCACCGCCGATGGTGGCATGGTGGGCATCAGCACCGATATCTCGGCCCTGAAGCAACAGCAGCGCGCGCTGGAAACCAATCTGGCCGATCTCGCCACGGCCAAGCGCCAGGTGGAGGATCAGGCGGCGCGGCTCAGTGATTTGGCCGACCGCTACGCGCTGGCCAAGGATCGTGCCGAGGCGGCGAACCGCGCCAAGGGCGATTTCCTGGCCATGATGAGCCATGAAATCCGCACGCCGCTGAATGGTGTGCTTGGCTCGATAGGTTTGATGAGTGACACAGTATTGGGGGCCGAGCAGCGCAAATTGCTGGAAGCGGCGCGTGAATCTGCGGAGCATCTGCTGACGCTGCTGAACGACATCCTGGATTTCTCCAAACTGGAAGCCGGCAAGGTGCGGCTGGATGAAGTGGATTTTGATCTGCATCGTCTGGTCGAAAGCATCACCTTCATGATGGGGCCGCGCGCCGTCACCAAGGGTATCGCGCTGGATGTGGCGATTGCCGCCGATGCGCCCCGCTATCTGCGCGGCGATCCCAGCCGCATCCGGCAAATTCTGTTCAACCTGGTGGGCAATGCGATCAAGTTCACCGACAAGGGCGGCGTGACCATCGAAGTGACGGCGGCGCCGCTGCGGGAAGCTGGCCGCTACAAGGTGACCTGGGCGGTGCAGGATACCGGCATCGGCATCGCAGCCGACAAGATCGCCGACCTGTTCACGCATTTCACCCAGGCCGACCGCTCGATCAGCCGCCGCTTCGGCGGCACCGGGCTGGGCCTGGCGATCTCGAAACAATTGACCGAATTGATGGGCGGCAGCATTGGCGCCGAAAGTGAGGAATGGCATGGCAGCCGCTTCTGGTTCAGCCTGACGCTGCCTGAGGGCGAGGCCCCGGCACAGGCGGAAACCCGGCCGAGCGAAGAATTGCGCCACAATGCCCTGGGCCGGCCGCTGCGTTTGCTGGTGGCCGAGGACAATCAGGTCAACCAGATGGTGATTGCCACCATGCTGCGCCGCCTGGGCCATCATGTGCATATGGTGAATAATGGCCTGGAAGCCTGCGCCGCCGTGCAGACGGCGCCGTTTGATGTGGTGCTGATGGATGTGCAGATGCCGGAAATGGATGGCATGGCAGCCACCCGCGCCATCCGTCGTCTGCCGCCGCCCGCTGGCAATCTGCCGATCATCGCCCTTACCGCCAATGCCATGGAAGGCGACCGCGCCATCTATCTGGCCGCTGGCATGAACGGCTATGTCGCCAAGCCGATTGACCTGGGCCACCTGATGGCGGCGGTCAACAATGTGCTGGGCGCCCCCGCTGCCGGGCCTGGTCTGCCGGATGAACCGGCGCCAGCGCAAAAGCCCAACCAGGAGGGCCTGAGCGAAGCGGCGCGCAGCAAGCTTGGCTCGCTGCTCGCCTCGATCAAGAAGATCGGCTGATCCGTCTCAGCGTTTCAGGGCTTCGGCGCTACGCACCAGGCGGATGAATTCTGCCCGCCAGCCACCTGGATCGTTGCCCTTGCCCGCCTCGGCCAAAGCCGCCACCTGAGCCAGATTGAAGCCGTTCAGGTAGGGGTCGCCGCGCAATGCCTGCGAGAATCCGGCCACAGCAGCGGCGAAACGCAGATCAACCGGGGCTGTTGCGGCCGTGTAGCCATCACGCTCCAGCACAGCCCGCGCCAGTTCGCGGCTTTCAGCTTCGCCCGGCCGCTTGTAGCGCAGGCGCACAAAGGCGATCTCGTCCCCGGCGCCGGCCCCGGCAGCAGCCGGCTTGGCGGCCTCCGGAGCGGGCGCGTAACGCAGCGGATCAAGCCGCTGCCCCTTGCCGCCTGGCGCTGTGATCTCGTAAAGCGCCGTGACACGGTGGCCATCACCAATTTCGCCCGCATCCACAGCATCATTCTTGAAATCCTCGCGCCGCAGGGCGCGAGTTTCGTAGCCGATCAACCGGTATTCAGCCACGCGGGCCGGATTGAATTCGACCTGAAGCTTCACATCATCGGCAATCGGCACCAGGGCAGCATCGATCTGATCCACCAGCACGCGACGCGCCTCTTCCAGGCTATCGATATATGCCGCACTGCCATTCCCGGCCTGGGCCAGTGTCTGCATCATGCTGTCGTTCAGATTGCCCAGCCCAAAACCCAGAACCGAGAGATAGATGCCGCTCTTGCGCTTGGCGGCGACAAATGCTTGCAGGCTGGGTGCATCCACGGTGCCGATATTGAAATCGCCATCGGTCATCAGGATCACGCGGTTGGCAGCGCCGGCAACAAAACCGCTTTCGGCCTCGCTATAAGCCAGCCGCAGGCCATCACTGCCGAACGTGCCGCCACTGGCCGCCAGGCCATCAATGACACGCTCGATTCTGGCACGCTCCGCCACCTTGGTGGAAGCCAGCTGCACCGCAGTGCCATTGGCATAGGTGACGATGGCAACCCTATCTTCTGGCCGCAGCGCAGCCAGCATCTGACGCATCGCAGCCTGAGCCAGTGGCAACCTGTCAGCCGGCGCCATCGAGCCGGATACGTCGACCAGAAAGGTGATGTTTGCCACCGGGCGTTGCTGCAGGCCGGCCGGGCTATAGCCTTGCAGGCCGATCCGCAACAGCCGGCTATGCTCGTTCCACGGTGTCGGCATCAGCGCCACATCGATGGCAAAGGGTGTGCTGGCATCGCGCGGCTTGGCATAGTCATAGGCGAAGTAGTTGATCATCTCCTCGCTGCGCAATGCCTGCACCGGCGGCAGGCGTCCCTCGCGCAGGAAACGCCGCACCAAGGCATAGGATGCCGTGTCCACATCCACGCTGAAGGTGGAAACCGGCGCATCGGCCACGCTGCGCACCGGATTGGCCGGCGCGTTGGCATAGCGATCCTGGGTCGGCATGGCGTGCCCACCCATTACCACTGGCGCTGCGGCGATATATGGCCCGGGCACAAAACGGCCACGCTCCGCGGCAGGCGCCGCCGATGCAGCGGCTGGCAGGCTGGCTGCCATGGGAGCGGTAGCTTGTGCCGGCACCACGGCGCCGGCTGAAGCGGAACTGCTGGTAGCACTGTTTTCCGGGGCTTTTTCGCAGGCCGTCATGGCCAAACCGGCCATTATCAGGGCGGCAAAAGCGGCCGCCATATTACGATTACTGTGCATGGGCACCTCCCTGGTTGAAACCGCTGGGAGCATGCGATCCGAATTGTGGCGCAATCGCGCCACCGGCCTGGCAAGATTGTGTTATGCGTTATTCACTCGCCCTTGTGGCGAAAATACCACATTGCCCTCTCGCTATTTCTGCAAAATGCCGAGCGCCGTGGAACCACGTATTTCCAGCTTTTTCACCACAACTTCACCGGTGGCTGAATTTTCCAGCCAGACAGCAGAATATTCCTCACTCAAGCTGCCTTTTACGACATATCTCGCATTCGGTTCAGGGGTGAATTCGATATCGCCGGTGATCTCGTAGATCTTGTTCAGCAGTTCCAGGATTGGTGCCCCGTATTGCCGCCTGCCTTTCAAGGTGAATTTTGCCGGCTGGGCGGGGATAGAACGGGATAATGCTACTGGTGTCTGGGCAAAACCCTGTCCGTGATTTGCCATACGCGTGCCGACAATACTGTCATCGATTTGTCGGTCATTGATCGCGCTGAGAACAAAGAAATCAGCACTTACACCGCTACGCTGGCTGTAGCTGTCGGCAACCATGGCAACAGGGCCGGTATAGCCTTCGGGGATCGGGTTATGCGTGCAGGCAGCGAGAAAAATCAGGAATGCTGAAATTACACCTAACCGGAACATGCTTGCCTCTAAATTTACCGCTTAAGAGGTAAATTTCGCAGGAAGTGCATTCCTTTACAAGAATTTTTATTACCGCCCATCCAATAGAAAGAGCGCCTGAACAACTCAGGCGTTCTTACAACACTCGTCAGGCCGCGCGGTGCCGGCCCCGGCCTGTGCCGGCCTTGCCGGCGCCCTTGGCACCGGGATCGTCCTCGAACAATTCGGCCAGGCGCTCCATCATCACGCCGCCAAGCTGCTCGGCATCCACGATGGTGACGGCGCGGCGATAATAGCGCGTCACATCATGGCCGATGCCGATGGCGGTGAGTTCCACCGGCGAGCGGCGCTCGATCCATTCGATTGTTTCGCGCAGGTGGCGGTCGAGGTAATTGCCCGGATTGACCGAGAGTGTGCTGTCATCCACCGGCGCGCCATCCGAAATCACCATCAGGATGCGGCGCTGCTCCGGCCGGGCGATCAGCCGGTCATGCGCCCACATCAGCGCCTCGCCGTCGATATTTTCCTTCAGCAGGCCCTCGCGCAGCATCAGGCCGAGATTGCGCCGGGCGCGGCGCCAGGGCGCATCGGCGCTCTTGTAGACAATGTGGCGCAGATCGTTGAGGCGGCCGGGCTGGGCTGGCTTGTTTTCGTTGAGCCAGCGTTCACGGCTCTGGCCGCCCTTCCAGGCGCGCGTGGTGAAGCCGAGGATCTCCACCTTCACTGCGCAGCGCTCCAGGGTACGGGCCAGGATATCGGCGCACATTGCCGCCACCGTGATCGGGCGGCCGCGCATCGAGCCGGAATTGTCGATCAGCAGTGAAACGACCGTGTCGCGGAAATCGGTTTCCTTCTCTTCCTTGTAGCTCAGCGACAGCGTGGGATTGGCGACAATCCGGGCCAGCCGGGCGGCATCAAGGATGCCTTCCTCAAGATCAAAATCCCACGAGCGGGTCTGCTTGGCGAGCAGGCGGCGTTGCAGCCGGTTGGCCAGCCGGCCAACCACGCTTTGCAGATGATTGAGCTGCTGATCGAGATGATTGCGCAGCCGGCCCAGTTCGTCGGAATCGCAGAGATCGTCGGCGCCCACCACTTCGTCGAACTGCTTGGTGAACGCCTTGTAGGCCGCCTCGCGGTTATGGCCCATCATGTCGCTGCTGGGCGGGCGGCGGCCCTTGCCGGCTTCTTCGCCGGAACCGGCAACCTGCTGCTCCATGCCGGCTTCGGCTTCCATCTCGGCGGCATCGCCGCCGCCGGCATCGGAAGCATCGGCCTGCTGCTCGCCCTGGGCCGAGGATTCGCCATCCTGGCTTTCCTCGCCCTCAGACTGGCTCTGCGGCTGCTGGCCCTGATTTTCCTGGTCGGATTCGTCGTCATCCTCCGACATGTCGCCGCTTTCCTCGTCGGCGAGATCAAGATCCTTGATCAGTTTGCGCGCCAGCTTGGCGAAGGCGCGCTGGTCCTTGATCGAATCGAACAGCCGGTCGAGATCGGCGCCACCCTTTTCCTCGATGAACGGGCGCCACATTTCCACCATGCCGCGCGCCGCTTCCGGGATCGGCAGCCCGGTCAGCCTTTCGCGCGCCAACAGGCCAACCGCTTCAGCCAATGGTGCCTCGGAGCGATCCTTCACCTTGGCGAAGCCACGGCTGCGGCAGCGCTCGTCCAGCGCGGCGGAGAGATTGCTGGCCATGCCGGGCATGCGGTTGGCGCCCAGCGCCTCTACCCGGGCCTGCTCCACGGCATCGAACACAGCGCGTGCGGTGCCGCCCTGCGGCAGCAGCTTGGAATGCAGCTTGTCGTCATGATGCCTGAGCCGCAACGCCATCGAATCGGCCAGGCCGCGCAATTGCGCCACCTCGGCCGCCGGCAGATCCCGTGCCGGCACCGGCAGGCGGGCGCGCAGGCCACGCAGGCCCGGCGTTTCCGGGCCGAAGCTGACCTGCAATTCGCGCTCGCCGGCAATCGAGCGCGTGGCATTACCCAGCGCCCGCTTGAACGGCTCGATCGGCGACTCGGCTTTGTTGGCCATGTTACTTCAGGTCGAGCTTCGCAGCGGTCTCGGGCAGTTCCTCGCCAAAGCAGCGCTGATAATATTCCGCCACAGTGGCACGCTCCAGTTCGTCACACTTGTTGAGGAAGGTGACACGGAAAGCAAAGCCGATGCTGCCGAAGATGCGGGCATTTTCGGCCCAGGTGATCACGGTGCGCGGGCTCATCACGGTGGAGATATCGCCGTTGATGAAGCCGGAGCGGGTCAGCTCGGCCACCGCCACCATCTGCGCGATGGCCTTGCGGCCGGCGGCATCCTGGTAGCTCGGCGACTTGGCCACCACGATGGCCACTTCATCATCGGCCGGCAGATAGTTCAGCGTGGTGACAATCGACCAACGGTCCATCTGGCCCTGGTTGATCTGCTGCGTGCCATGATACAGGCCGGTCGTGTCGCCCAGGCCGATGGTGTTGGCGGTGGAGAACAGGCGGAAAGCCTTGTGCGGGCGGATGACACGATTCTGGTCGAGCAAGGTCAGCTTGCCCTCCACTTCCAGCACACGCTGGATCACAAACATCACATCCGGGCGACCGGCGTCATATTCGTCGAATACCAGCGCGACCGGCGATTGCAGCGCCCAAGGCAGGATGCCTTCGCGGAATTCGGTCACCTGCTTGCCATCGCGCAGCACGATGGCATCCTTGCCCACCAGATCGATGCGGCTGATATGGCTGTCGAGATTGACACGCACGCAGGGCCAGTTGAGCCGCGCCGCCACCTGCTCGATATGGGTGGATTTGCCGGTGCCGTGATAACCCTGCACCATGACGCGGCGGTTATAGGCAAAGCCGGCCAGGATCGCCAGCGTGGTTTCGCGGTCGAAGCGATAGGTCGAATCAAGATCAGGCACATGCTCTGAACGGTGCGAGAAACCCGGCACCATCATGTCGCTGTCAAAACCGAACACGTCGCGCACGGAAATCTTCACATCCGGCAGGTCGGGCATGCCGGCACCGCTAAAGGGAGCATTCACAGGCTTGGTCTGAATGGCCGTCATCGTCACTTCTCTTTGGCTATCTTTTTTGGTCTGGGTCTCAGAAACAGGCTTCCCGGGATATCAGGCTCAAGTATAGCCCCGGGTTTCGAGATAGGCATAGGCTTGGTTGATGGTTTTCAGCCTTTCCTCGGCTTCGCGGTCGCCACCATTGGCATCCGGATGGTATCGCTTCACCATCACCTTGTATTGCGCCTTGATATCGGCCCAGCGCAAAGGCGGTTTCAGGGCCTGAAGGTCAAAATCCAGTTCCAGCAGGGCTTCGCGCTCGCGCGGCTCAAAAACCGGCTCGGCCCGGTGGCGCCGCCCGGCATTCAGCACAATGCCCACATCGGCCAGGATGCCGAGATCGTCCTTGACCCAGACCTGCGGCTCCTCGCCGCCATGTTCGGCCGATTTGGTGCCGAAGGTCCAGGTCGGGCGATGCCCGATCACATCTTCGCGCTGGTATTGCTCCACTTCCTCCGGGCTCATGCCGCGGAAAAAATCCCAGCCGAGATTATATTGGCGCACATGTTCCAGGCAGAACCAATAGCGGCCATCGCGTGGTTCACGGCTTTTTGGCGCCGGAAAGCGCCCTTCCTGGCGACATTCCGGATGATTGCAGACATGCAGCCGCGCATTCAGGCCCTCGGCGGATTCCGCCTCGGCGCCAATAAAATGCCCTTCGCGTGCTGTCTGCCGCGCTGATCGTGCCCGTGCCATGGCGCAAGAGTATGGGACCAAGGCGGTGCATGGCAAGGCGAAGCCGCGCTTGACAGGGGCGACAACGCCACTTAAGCGGGTCGGCATGAGCATCCAGGACCGCATCCGCACCAAGCTGACCGAAGCCCTCCAGCCAACCCGGCTGGAAATTGAGGATCAATCCAGCCAGCATGCCGGTCATGCCGGCATGAAAGGATTGAAACCCGAGGAAACCCATTTTGCCGTGGCGGTGGTTTCCACCGCCTTCCAGGGCCAGGGCCGCGTGGCACGGCAAAGGCTGATCTACAAATTGCTGGCCCAGGAACTGGCCGATGGGGTACATGCCCTGGCGCTGACGGCGCTGACGCCAGAGGAAGCTGGAAAAACCCTGTAATCTGGTTCCTTCCTTCAGAATATATACTTTTATAAGGCAATAATAACCGAGCACAACTTTTTGTTTGCCCTGGCGCTCAGCATATATTAAATGTTGTGCTTATGACGCAGACACACCCCAATACTTCTGCCACCGGCCTGCCAAAGCAGCCCCAGCGCCCCAGTCTGGTCACGCGCAATATCCGGCTGGGCCAGATGCGCACCAGTGTGCGGCTGGAGCGGATCGAATGGCAGGCGCTGGATGTGATCTGCCGCCTCGAAGGGGTTGACCGGCATGGCTTTGCCGCCGTCGTGCAGGCCGATCCGCGGCGCAGCGAAAACACCCTGACCTCACGGCTGCGCAGCGCCATCCTGGCTTATTACATGGCGGCGGCCGGGCTGGAGCATCATTCCAGGGCGAGCAGCAGCAGTAGGGGCAAAGTGGCAAACGAGATCAGGGTGGATACCACCACCAATCCCGCCACTGCCGCCGGATCGCGATTGTAGCGCGCGGCAAAAATCGCGTTCATCACCGCCACCGGCATGGCGCATTGGATAATCAGCACACCACGCGCCACCCCGGTAAGGCCAAAGGCCCAGGCCAGCGCCACTCCCACAGCCAGGCCGAAACCGAGCCGCAAAGCGGTGAGCAGCAGCGCCACCCGCAATTCAGTGACACGCAGATTGGCCAGCGACACACCCAGCGTGAGCATCATGAGCGGGATGGCAATCGAGCCGGCAGTTTCCAGGCTGCGCATCAGGAAGAGCGGTAATTCGACCTGAAAGATGTTGCCCAGCGCCGCCAGCGGCACGGCATAAACCACCGGCGAGCGCGCCACCTCGCGCCAATTGCCGCGTCCGGCATAAATCGATTGCCCAACGGCAAAATTGCCGAAAGACGTGATGGCGAAAAAGACCAGGCCGAGCGCCAGGCCGGGCGCCCCGAAGGCAAACAGGCACAGCGACAGGCCGGCATTGCCGGTATTCGGAAAACCCAATGAGGGCAGAAAACTGCGCATCGGCAGCTTCAGCAGATACAGCGCCGCCGCGCCCAGCAACAGGAAACTGCTCAATGCGAGCAAAGTGGCCAGGGCCATCAGGCCGAGATCGTCGCGGCTGATATCGGCCTTGATCAAAGTGGCAATCACCAGGCAGGGCGTGCCGATATTGGTGGCCAGCAGGCCGATACTATCCGTGGGGAAGGGCAGCCGGCGCTTGGCCCAGATGAAGCCGAGGCCGGCCAGCACAAAGATCGGCGCAATCACCGCAAAAATTTCCGCCATCATCGCCACGGGCTATTCCCCGCCGCTCTGCAACGGAGTCAGTTTCAGCACGGTGATCTGGTTGCGCTGGCGCCGCAGCACCTCGAAGCGGAAATCGTGAAACACAAAAACCTGGCCCTGATCCGGGATCACCTGCGCCTCATGCAACACCAGCCCGGCGATGGTGGTGGCATCATCATCCGGCAGATGCCAATCAAATTGCCGGTTGAGATCGCGGATCGTGGCGGTGCCATCCACCATCAGCGTGCCATCGGCCTGCAAACGGTAGATACGATTGGCGGTATCGTGTTCGTCGCGGATATCGCCGACGATTTCCTCCAGGATATCCTCCAGCGTCACCAGGCCGAGGATGGCGCCATATTCATCCACCACCAGGGCAAAATGGGCGCGGCGCTGGCGGAAGGCATTGAGCTGCTCACGCAACGTGGTGGTTTCAGGCACAAACCAGGGCGGCAGCAATAGCTTGGCCAGATCAAGCCGCGCCTCATCAAAATTCAGGCTATGCAATTCGCGCAGCAGATTCTTGGCATGCAGCACGCCGATGACATTCTCCGGTTCGCCCTGCCAGACCGGAATCCGGGTATGGCGCGAGGCCAGCACCTGGGCAACAATCTCAGCCGGAGGCAAAGCGGCATCCAGCATTTCCATCTTGCGCCGATGCACCATCACATCGCCGACCGGCACCTCGTCCAGATCAAGGATCGAACCAAGCATGTCGCGTTCATGCTTGACCAAAGCGCCCTGCCCGGCAGTTTCCTGCAACTGATGCCGCAGCGCCTCGGTGGCGCTCTGCTCGCGCACCGGCAGGCTTTCACGCGGCCCCCGCGAACGGAGCCAGCGCAGCAAGGCCGCACGGATCAGCCGGACCAGACGGAGGATGCGACCGGTCATATGCGAGATCCGGTCATGTGCGAGGTCCGGTCATAGGCGAAGCCGGCTCATGCCTGCCGCAACATGGTCGGGCCACCATCGGATGCTGCTTGGGGCAATTCATCCCGCAGCAGCGCCAGCACCGCTGGTGCGGTCACGTCGTTGCGCTGCACGGCATGGCCCAGGGCCTCGGCCAGAATGAATACCAGCTTGCCATCCTGCACCTTCTTGTCCTGCTGCATGTGATGCAGCAGGGTTTCGGCACTGAAGCCAGAGGCGCCATCCACATCGGCCAGGCCGGCCGGCAGGCCGCTCTGGCGCAGATGCGCCTGCACACGCGGCGCCAAAGCCGCATCGCACAGGCCAAGCCGGCCGGAAAGCTGGAATGCCAGCACCATGCCCACGGCCACGCCCTCGCCATGCAGCAGGCGGGCGGAATAGCCGGTTTCAGCTTCCAGCGCATGGCCAAAAGTGTGACCCAGATTAAGCAGCGCGCGTTCGCCTTCCTCGCGTTCATCGGCCGCCACGATCCGCGCCTTGTGGGCGCAGCAGCGCGCCACGGCTTCGGCGCGCAAGGCCTTGTCGCCGGCCAGCAGGGCAGCACCATTGGTTTCCAGCCAGGCATAGAAACCGGCATCGCCGAGCAGGCCGTATTTCACCACTTCGGCATAGCCGGCGCGCAATTCACGCGGCGGCAGCGTATCCAGCGCATCAATATCGGCCAGCACCAGACGGGGCTGGTGGAAGGCGCCGATCAGGTTTTTGCCATAGGGCGAGTTGATCGCGGTTTTGCCACCCACGCTGCTATCCACCTGGGCCAGCAGGCTGGTGGGAATCTGGATAAAATCCACGCCACGGCGCAGGATCGAGCAGGCAAAGCCAACCAGATCGCCGATCACGCCGCCGCCCAGCGCAATGACATGATCGCGGCGTTCCACCTTATGCGCCAGCAGCGCATCACAAACCCGCTCCAGCCCGGCAAAACTTTTCTGCCCCTCGCCCGGCGCCAGGATCACCGTTTCATGGCGGATTCCGGCGCCATCCAGCGCCGCCTGCAACGGCGCCAGGCGGTGCCGCGCCACATTCTCGTCGGTCACGATCACGGTGAAAGGCCGACGCAGGATCGGCGCGATCAACTGGCCGGCATTGGCGATCAGCCCGGCGCCGACATGGATGTCGTAGCCACGCTGGCCAAGTTCAACGCGGATGCGATGCGGCTGACTCATGGTCTCAATCCCCGTCGGTTTCGGCCACAGCCTGGGCGCTATAGCCCGGCGGCAATTCAGCGATGATACGCTCCACCACGCCCTCATGCGGCCCATCGCCGGTCAGCACGGTCAGGTCAGATTCGGCATAAACCGGATAACGCTGCTCCATCAGCCGCGCCAGCACGCTGCGCGGATCGCCCTGCTGCAACAGCGGCCGGTTGCCGCGCCGGGCGCAGCGTTTAACCAGCACGTCCAGCTCGGCCTTGAGCCAGATCGACAGGCCACGCTCGCGGATGCGGGCGCGGGTCTCATCATTCATGAAAGCACCGCCACCTGTGGCCAGCACGATCGGCGATTGTTCCAGCAGCCGAGCAATGACGCGGCGCTCGCCATCACGGAAGGCGGCTTCGCCATGTTCGGCAAAAATATCCGGGATGCTGGCACCGGCCGCCTTCTCTATTTCGGCATCGGCATCAAAAAACGGCAAGCCAAGCCGCATCGCCAGGCGCTTGCCGACCGAACTCTTGCCGGCGCCCATCAGGCCAACCAGCACCAGGCTGCGCAGCGGCATATTTTCTGCCCGGGCAGCCGCCTCTGACGGACTGGGTAATTCGGTTGCTTGCACACGATCCTCTTTGCTTGGCCTCTTTGCTTGGCCCCGGAGCCGGCCTTGGCCTTGCGGGCCGATTGCTAGGCCCGAGCCGGAACGGTAGAATACTTGAACCGTTCGTTAATTCAAACGCGGGCGGATTTTGCTGTTTGAGGTTGCCATGAGTCGCCTGCTGCTGATTTTCCTTGCCGTTCTGGTGCTGATTGTTGCCGGTGGCGGCATTTTCCTTGCCACCTGGAACATTCCGGCGCCAACAGCGCGGGTTGAGAAAACCATTCCAAACGACCGATTGGGGAAATAATCATGCGCAGGCTGTCCGTTTCCTGCCCGGTACGGGGCTTGCCCGGCCTGGCGCTCCTGGCCAGCCTTGCCCTGATCACGGCTCCCGCCCAGGCCCAGCCGGTGCGGCTGACGCCAGCGCCCTCGGCCACACCAGCCCCGGTCGAGAATCCTGCCCCCGGCACGGACCAGGTCAATACTGCCCCGGCGCCCATACCGGCACCGGCAGCCACACCGGCTGCTGCCGAGACAAAGCCGGCCGAGACTCCGGCCCCTAGCAGTAATACTGGTGGCAATGGCGGCGTGCAGATCGAGGCGTTGAAGGCGCCCGATCCATCCAGTGCCGGCCTGCTGGCGGAAGACAATGGCGGCCTTGGGCCGCGCATGTGGAGCAATACCAGCCGGGCGCAGGCCGAGCGTGTCATCACCCTGCTGCCGGCCCCGGTCGCCTCGCCCGGCCTGCGCCAGTTGCAGCGCCGCCTGCTGCTCAGCATCGCCGAAGCGCCAGGCGGCGGCCAGGCGGCGCCGAGCCTGCTCGGCCTGCGCGTGGAACAGCTTTATCGTCTTGGCGCCGTAACCGAGGCGGCGCAATTGGGCATGCCACGCCCGGCCATGCTGCGTGATGCGGTGTTCACCCGTCTGCCGATTGATCAGGCACTGCTCAGGCACGATATCAACGCCGCCTGTAGCCTGGGCGCACAAGCCTTGCGCGAGGATGCCGCCGCCCCCGCTTGGCTGCGGCTGGCGGTGCTGTGCCGCTACAAGGCCGGCGATATTTCCGGTGGCGACCTGGCGCTGAGCCTATGGCGCGACCAAGGCGGCGAGGATCGGGGTTTTCAGGTTCTGGCTGCTGCCTTGCGCGGCGATGACCGCGCCAAGGTGGAAAGCCTGGGCCATGATGCCCTGGCCGTGACCATGCTGCGCGAGGCCAAGCGGCCGCTGCCGCAGGGTAGCCTGGATGTGGCGCCGGCTGCCCTGCTGCCGGCGATTGCCGAATTGCCTGATCTGGAACCCGATACCAGGTTGCAGGCCCTGGAACGCGGCGTGGCTTTGGGCGCGGTGCCGCTGGCGCGGCTGATTTCGGCATACAGCCAGCTGGATATCAGCGAAGCACAGCGCGCCGATATCGCCGCCGGCAAGATCAAGGGCGCGCGCGCGGCTGCCGCTCTGTTTCAGCAGGCGCGTGAACTCACCTTGGGCCCGGCCCGGGCCGAAGCCCTGAAGCGCGCCTATGAACTGGCCGTGGCACGCGGCACCTTGTTTGTCACTGCCGCTGCTTTGCGCGACAGCCTGCGTGACCTGCCGGCCGGGCCGGAAAGCCAGGAAGCCGCACCCGCTGTGATCCGCCTGGCCCTGGCGGCCGGCGAAACCGGCACGGCGCGGCTGTGGCGCAACACGCTGCTGAGCCAGGGTGATGCTGCGGCACAGGCCGGCATGGCACGCATCTGGCCCCTGCTGCTACTGGCCGAAACACCCGCCAGCACCTGGCCGGCACAACAATATGAAGCCTGGATTGCCGCTTTGGGCGACCTGCCGGCGCCACGCAAGGCGGCGTTGCAAGCCCTGGTGCTGATCCTGGCCGAAGCCAGCGGCGTGGCCGTGCCGGCAGAAACCTGGCAGGCTTTGGCGCAACCCGGCCTGGATTCTGCCGGCAATGCCCCGCCGGTGGCCTATTGGCGCAATCTGCTGCGCGCTGCCGAAAGCGGCAGCCGCGGTGAAACCGTGGCCCTGGCGCTGGTGCTGCTGGGTGGCGACGGCATGGCCAAGGCCGATCCGGCCAGCCTGGCCACCGCCTTTGGCGCGCTCAAGCGGGTGCGCCTGGAAACCGAAGTACGCGCCCTGGCCCTGGAAGCGGCATTGGCGCGCGGCCTCTGATCTTGCGCGGCCAGCGCCATATCGAGACTTTCCTGGAAATGCTGGGTGCCGAGCGCGGCCTGGCCCGGAATTCTCTTGAAGCCTATGCCAACGATCTGGCCGATTTCAGCGGCTTCCTGATCGCGCAGAATGAAAACCCCGAGCAAGTTGGCGCTGCCGCGCTGCGCCGGTATGTGCAGGGCCTGAGTGATGCCGGGCTGAAACCCGCCACCCTGGCGCGGCGGCTTTCGGCGCTGCGGCAATTCTTCCGTTTCCTGGCCAGCGAAGGCATCCGGGCCGACGATCCTTCGGCCTTGCTGGATGCGCCCAAGCGGGGCCGGCCGCTGCCCAAGCTGCTGAGCGAGGCCGAGGTGGATCGGCTGCTGGCCGAAGCGCGGCGGCTACGCGACGATCCGGCCGAAAGCGCCCGGCTGACCGCCTTGCTGGAAATCCTCTATGCCACCGGCCTGCGGGTGAGCGAATTGGTGGGGCTGCGTTTCCCGCCCTTTGGCGACGATCCGCGTTTCCTGCTGGTGCGCGGCAAGGGCAACAAGGAACGGCTGGTGCCACTGAGCGCACCGGCCCGCACCGCCTTGATGGATTACGCCAAGGACTGGCGCGGCGAATTCATAACCGCCAGGCAGGCATCGCCCTGGCTGTTCCCGTCGCGCGGCGAAAGCGGCCATCTGACCCGGCAGCGTTTTGGCCAGTTGCTGAAAGACCTTGCTGTTGCAGCCAAGATCGATCAGGCCAAGGTGTCGCCGCATGTTTTGCGCCACGCCTTTGCCAGCCATCTGCTGGCACATGGCGCCGATCTGCGCGCCGTGCAGAAGATGCTGGGCCATGCCGATATCAGCACCACGCAGATCTACACCCATGTGCTGGAAGCGCGGAAACAGGCACTGGTGCAGGCGCATCACCCGCTGGCCCGAGGCAGAAGCCCCGCCGGGGTCAAAGAGTAGCTCTTGCCAAGCTCCCGCCGGTTCGTTAGCAGTTGCAGCAGACCAGCAGGGAGACTTAACGCGCCATGAGCTTCAAAACCGTCACCCAAACCACGCCCCGGCTCAACCGCTGCGAATTGGCGGTGCCTGGCTCCAGCGTCAAACTATTTGAAAAAGCAGCCAAATCCGCTGCCGACGTGGTGTTCCTGGACCTTGAGGACGCGGTGGCGCCCGACGACAAGCCGCAGGCGCGAAAGAATATTGTGCAGGCGCTGCATGATATTGACTGGGGCAACAAGGCCCTCAGCGTGCGGATCAACGGCCTGGATACGCATTACATGTACCGCGATGTGGTGGATGTGGTGGAGCAGGCCGGCGACAAGCTGCACCTGATCATGGTGCCCAAGGTGGGCACCGCCGCCGATATCTACGCCGTGGACATGCTGCTGACCCAGATCGAGACCGCCAAGGGCTTCAAGCGCCGCATCGGCATCGAAGCGATTATCGAAACCGCTTTGGGCATGCAGAATATCAACGAGATTGCCGCCGCCAGCCCGCGCCTGGAAAGCCTGCATTTCGGCGTGGCGGATTATGCCGCCAGCACCCGCGCCCGCACCACCTCCATCGGCGGCCCGAACGCGTTGTATGGTGTGCTGACCGACAAGGACGGCGACAAGCCGCGCGACTATTTCTGGGGCGATATGTGGCATTACGCCATCAGCCGCATGGTGGTGGCGGCTCGCGCCAACGGCATCCGCCCGATTGATGGCCCGTTCGGCGATTTCTCCGATGCGGAAGGCTACAAGGCGCAAGCCAACCGCGCCGCCATTCTCGGCTGTGAAGGGAAATGGGCGATCCATCCGAGCCAGATTCCGCTGGCCAACGAGGTTTACACCCCGCCGGAAGCCGAAGTGGCCAAGGCGCGGCGTATTCTGGAAGCCATGGCCAAGGCACAGGCCGATGGCCTGGGCGCGGTGGCGCTGGATGGCAAGCTGATCGACATTGCCTCGATCCGCCAGGCCGAAGCCCTGGTGCAGCAATACGAGCTGATCAAGCGCGGCTGATTTTCACTCTTTGAAGTGCCGGCACAGCGCCAGCACCAGCACCAGACCAAGCAACAGGGCCGCGATCTCCGACCAGGGGCGCGGCCCTGATTGTGCCAGCAGGGCCAGACCGATCAGCGCCGCATTCAGCAGCGCGATCTTGCCGGCCACCGGGGCATGGGCGCCGGCCTTGCGCGCGCCCTGCTGATAAAAATGCTGGCGATGCGCCTGCCAGATGCGTTCGCGCTTCAAGGCACGGCGCAGCAGCGTGATGGTGGCATCGAACCAGTAATAGAGCGGCAGGATCAAAGCCGCCGCCCACAGGCCGCTGAGCGCTGCCTGCAACAGCAGGCCGCCGAGCAGGAAGCCCACCGGCACCGAGCCGACATCACCCATAAAAACCTGCGCCTGGCCCCAATTATAGCGCAGGAAACCCAAGCCGGCCCCGGCCACGATCAGCGCCAGCCCGGCCGGTGCGGCGCCAAACCCGGCCAAAGCCGCGCAGGCCGCCAACCCAAGCCCGATACCGACCATCTCAACGCCGGTGATGCCGTTGATGCCATCCATGAAATTGAACAGATTGACGAACCACAGCCAGGCCAGGAAACACAGCAGCCGTTCCAGCCACAAGGGCAGCCAATCCGCCAGCATGCCGCTGGCAATGCGCGCCTCGGGCGGCAATTGCCCCAACACCAGGGCCACCGCCAATGCCTGCGCCCCCATCCGCAGGCTGATCGGCAGGCCGCCCAGCCGGTCGTCAAACCAGAATAGCAGCGCCAGCACCAGAAAACCCACCAGCAGCAGGCCATTGGCGAATTGTTCGGTCAGCGTTACCCAGGGCAGGCCCAGCGCCAGCACCATCGCCACCACGGCGATGCCGCCGCCGCGCGGCGTGGGCTGGGTGTGGCTGGACCGCGCATTGGGCAGGTCTAGCACGGCGCGGGTTTTCAGCCACACGATCAGCGGCAGCAGCAGCAAAGCCGTGCCAATGCCGGCCAGGGCCGCAAAGCCGAGCGCCAGGAGCCAAGCCTCGGACCCGATCATGCCCGCTCTCCCAGCGGCTGCAACACCGCGTCATAAGCCTTGAGGCTTTCCGAGACAAAATGCTCCACAGAGAATTCCGCCTCGGCGATGGCGCGGCCGCGCCGGCCCAGGGCGCGGCGCAAATCCGCATCCAGGATCAGCCGCCGCATTGCCGCCGCTGTGGCCGCCGCATCCTGCACCGGCACCAGCAGGCCATTCTGCTCATGCCGCACCACTTCGCGGCAGCCCGGCACATCGGCGGTGATGATGGCGCGCTGGGTCGCCGCCGCCTCGATCAGGCCGCGCGGCAGGCCCTCGCGATAACTCGGCATCACGATCAGATCGGCCTGCGCCAATGTTGCCGCCATATCGGTGCTGAAACCCCAATATTCCATCAGGCCGCTATCCACCCATTGCTTCAGCCTGGCTTCGCCAATATCGGTGGGATTATCCGGATCGCGCCGGCCTACCAGCACAAAGCGCGCCGCCACACCTTCGGCCCGCAATTCTGCGGCGGCAGTGGCAAATTCATTCACGCCCTTGTCGCCCAGCAGGCGGGCCGGAAACATCACCACCGGCGCCCCATGGCTATGCTCGCTCGGCTCCGGCCGCGCTGGAAATGCCGCCATATCAACACCGCAGCCCTTGATCATGCACCAGCGCCCGGGCCGCACCATGGCATTGGCCTGGAACAGCGCCAGATCATCCGGGTTCTGGAAAATCGCCCGGCCATTCGGATGGCCAAGCGCAAAACGATACAGCCGGCGGATCACGGCACGCAGCAGCCGGGCCTTCAAATCCTGGCGGATGAACACAAAGCCCAGGCCAGTGATGGCATGCACCGCCGCCTTCACTCCGGCCAGCCGGCTGGCCATGCCGCCCCAGATCACCGGCTTCATCGACACATGATGCACCAGCATCGGCCGCAGGCGGCGCAGAAGCGCCAGCAAAGCCAGCATCAGGCGAAATTCGGCCAGCGGGTTCTGGCCGCCACGGGCCAGCGGAATTGGGTGCAGGATGAAGCCCTCGGCCTGCAACCGGGCGGCCATATCTGCATCGGGCGGCGCTGCCACATGCACTTCCCAGCCGCGCGCCAGCATGGCGCGGCCCACCGGCAGGCGGTGGGTGGCAAAAAACAATGCCTCATGGACAATGATCAGCAGGCGACGGGCCATGACCGGCTGTACCCTGCCCCTCCGGGCGGGTCAAGAGATTGACACCCCGCAGGCGGCGGGCTACCCCTGCTGCCGGTTCACCCCAGCCTGGAATTCGCCGTGACCGCTTCATTTCCGCTACCGCACAGCATCGTTGTTGTTGGCCTGGGCTATGTCGGCCTGCCGCTGGCCGTGGCGCTGGCGCGGCATTTTCCGGTGATCGGCTATGATATCGACCAGGGCCGCGTGGCGGAATTGCAGCGCGGCGAGGATCGCACCCGCGAAGTGGAAAGCGCCACTTTGCGCGCCTCGACACTGCAACTGAGCGCCGATGCCGCCACGATCAAAGGCAAGGCGCTGTATATCGTCACCGTGCCGACCCCGGTGGATGACCAGAACGAACCCGATCTGCGCCCGGTGCGCTCGGCTTCCAAAAGTGTTGGTGCTGCCATGGCCAAGGGCGCCGTGGTGGTATTCGAAAGCACGGTCTATCCCGGCGTGACCGAGGAAATCTGCGGGCCGATCCTGGCCCAGGCGAGCGGCTTGCAGCAGGGCGTGGATTTTTTCCTCGGCTATTCGCCCGAGCGCATCAATCCCGGCGACAAGGTGCATACGGTGGACAAGATCGCCAAGATCGTGGCCGGCGAGAATGCCGCCGTGGCGGCGATGCTGGCCGAGGTTTATGGCCGCGTCACCAGTGGCGGCATCCATCTGGCACCAACGATCAAAACCGCCGAGGCGGCCAAGGTGATCGAAAATGCCCAACGCGATATCAATATCGCCTTCATGAACGAGATCGCCATGATCTTCGGCAAGCTGGGCATCTCCACCCATGACGTGCTGGAAGCTGCCGGCACCAAGTGGAATTTCCTGAAATTCCAGCCCGGCCTGGTGGGCGGCCATTGCATCGGCGTTGATCCCTATTACCTGGCGCATCGCGCCCAGGCGCTGGGCCACGATCCGCGCATCATCCTGGCCGGCCGCGCCATCAATGATGGCATGAGCCGCTTTGTTGCCGAACAGGTGCATGCCGGCATGGGCGGCCCTGGTTCTGCCCCTGGCCGCGTGCTGGTGCTGGGCCTGACCTTCAAGGAAGACGTGCCCGACCTGCGCAATTCCAAGGTGGCCGATCTGGTCCGCGCATTGGAAGGCCTGGGCCATCGCGTGGCGGTGCATGATCCGCTGGCCGATCCCAACGAGGCACAGCATGAATATGGCATCATGCTGACCCCGCGCCTGGAGGGCCTGGCCGGCTTCGATGCCGTGCTCGGCGCCGTGCCGCATGAGGTCTACCGCAGCCTCAGCCCAAGCCAGCTTGCCGCCCTGGTTAAGCCTGACGGACTGGTGGCCGACCTGAAAGGCATGTGGCGCGGCCTTGAATTGCCCGCCGGCCTCAAGCGCTGGGTATTGTAAAAGCCCTGCATCCCTGAGCAACGGAACGATTGCTACCGGACAAGTTTTCGATAAAATGAGAACATGTCGGGATCATTTGTTCCGGAAACTCGCGTAAAAGTATGCATGGAAAATTGAGAGCATGTATTTTTTCTATTCCCGGCCTTGTTATGGCCGCGCTGAGCTTTGCCCTACCCCTGGCCGCAGCGGAGCCTGGCTTGCGCGGCCCGGTGGCGGTGGAGCAGGCCCGGGTGATCGATGGCGACACGCTGGAAGTGGTGGCGCTGATCTGGCTCGACCAGCGCGTCACCACCCGGGTGCGGCTGGAAGGCATCGACACGCCGGAGCGCCGCAGCCAATGCGCTGCCGAACGCGAGGCCGCCGCCGCCGCCAGCCGGCAGGCCACAGCCTGGCTGGAGCAGCATCGCAGCGTGGTGCTGCGCGACCTGATCCATGACAAATACGGCCGCCGCGTGGTGGGCCGGGTGCAAAGCGCCGATGGCAGCAGCGACCTGGGCGAAACGCTGATCGCCCAGGGCCTGGCACGCCGCTACGATGGCGGCCGCAAGCGGCCCTGGTGTTAGAATGTAACATCAGGCACTGGACTTCTGCGCCATCTCGGCCGAAATAGACGGCACAAGGAGACAATTCCATGACCGGCCAGATCGATTACCGCATCCCCGTTTCCGTCATCACCGGCTTTCTCGGCGCCGGCAAGAGCACCCTGCTCAACCGCCTGCTGCGCCATCCGGCGATGGGCGAAACCGCCGTGATCGTCAACGAATTCGGCGAGATCGGGTTGGATCATGCGCTGATCGCCTCCAGCAGCGAGGATACCGTGCTGCTGTCTTCCGGCTGCTTGTGCTGCACCGTGCGCGGCGACCTGGTGAACACTTTGCGCGAATTGATGCAGAAGCGCGAAAGCGGCGCCGTGAAACCGTTTCGCCGCGTGGTGATCGAAACCACCGGCCTGGCTGATCCGGCGCCGGTGCTGCACACGCTGATGAGCGACGCCGTGGTGGCCGAGCGTTTCCGGCTGGAAAGTGTGGTGACGCTGGTGGATGCGGTGAATGGCAGCGCCACGCTGGACAACCACATGGAAGCCGTGAAACAGGCTGCCGTGGCCGACCGCCTGGTGCTGAGCAAAACCGATCTGGCGCCTGCCGCGCTGGTGGGCGAATTGCGCCACCGCTTGCAGCATCTTAATCCCGGCGCACCGATCCTGACCGTGGTGGATGGCGAGGTGGAACCGGACAAGCTGTTTAATGCCGGGCTCTACGATCCAAGCCGCAAGAGCTACGATGTGCAGAACTGGCTGCGCGCCGAAGCCTATGGCGGCCACGACCATCACCATCATGACCACGAACATGGCCATCATCACGATCATGACCATGGGCACGATCATGGGCACGATCATGAGCACGGGCACGATGCGCATGGTCATCCGATGACCCCGGATGGCAAGCTGGATGTGAACCGGCATGATGCCTCGATCAGTTCCTTCTGCCTCACCTTCGACACGCCGTTTGAATGGAACACGCTGGCGACCTGGCTGGACCTGCTGGCGGCCTATCGCGGCGATAATCTGCTGCGCGTGAAGGGCCTGGTGAATGTGGTAGGCGTGGATCGCCCGGTGGTGGTGCATGGGGTGCAGCACATGTTCCATCCGCCTGCCACCATCCCGGCCTGGCCGGATGCCGACCGGCGCAGCAAGATCGTGTTCATCACCCGCGATCTGGGCCGCGAGGTGATCGAGCAGACCTTCTCTGCCCTGGCGCAGGCCGAGGCTGCCCCGGCTGCCAGCCTTGACACTGCGTCACACGGCACGCGCTGAGGCGATGCTGACGCCTGAACTGGCAGCGGCCATCCGCAGCATGGCCGGCACGGCGCGCGAGCGGGTGTTCAGCCTGAGTGTTGCGGGCCGGCGCTACTGGGTGAAGCGGCCGGGCCTGCCGCGCCTGCGCTCATCCGTGCTGATGCAGCGCGGCCTGGCCATGCTGTTTGGCCTGGCGGTGCTGAAACCGCCTCGTACTGGCCGCCTGGCCGATGAAGCCGCCGCCCTGCGCCACCTGCATCAGGGCGGCTGGCCGGTGCCGGACGTGGTGTTTGCCGATGCGCAATACTTGGTGCTGGGTGATGGCGGCATCAGCGTGGAAAGCCTGCTGAATGCCGAACATGACGCCACCCGGCGCCATGGCATGATTGCGGCTTGCGCCACGCTGCTGCTGCGCCTGCATGCTGCCGGCGAATGGCATGGCGGTGCACAGATTCGCAATTTCAGTTGGCGCGACGGCACGCCCGGCCTGCTTGACCTGGAAGACCATGACCTGCCGGGCATGAACCTGGCCCAGCGCCAGGCGCGCGACTGCCTGCTGCTGCTCTATTCGCTGACGCGCTATGACAGAAATCCGGCAGCCCCGCTGCTGGCACCGATTGCACTATTGCTGGTGCAGGGCGCCAGCCCGGCAGTGCAGGCCGAGCTAAGCCGGCTGCATCGCCGGCTCGGCGCACCGATCCGGCTGGCACGGCCCTGGGCGCACAAGGCCGGGCGCGATGTGCGCCAGGCATTGGCAGCAGAGGCCGCGCTGGGCGCGGCGCTGGCGCAGGTTCAAACCGGCAATCAGTAAGCCGGCTCCAGGCCAATATCGCCGACCCGCAGGCCACGCCAGTTGCTTAGCACCGGCTCCACCAGCGGCCGCAATTCATCCCGTGCGGCATTATCCAGCAGACCGAGATATTCCAGCAGGCCACCCAAAGCGGTTTGCGCGGCGCGCGCCGTGCCATCCACCACCTTGAGCGCAATGCCCAGGCCAAGCTCGGCGGAAGCTGCGGTGTAAACCCCTTCAGCGCCGGTCTTGGCAATGAAACGGCCGCCGCCGGCCTGCATCACGGCGGTGCAGAAGCGCCCGCTGCCGGCAACAAAAAACGGCTCGGCCAGCACGGCCGCCGCCAGCCGCTTTGCCGCCTTGGCGCGTTCCGGCGCCAGGCCCTGGCCGGTGACAAAACGCGCAAAGCCATAAGCCAGCTTGTTGATCGGCAAGGCCATGGTGGGCATCGAGCAGCCATCGGTGGCGAAGGCATCGGGCAGCAGCCGCACACCGCACACATCCTCGATCACCGCCGTGACCCGGCGCTGCACCGGATGATCCGGGCTGACATAGCCTTGCAAAGCCTCGCCCAGATGCTGCGCCACCGTGACCATGCCGGCATGTTTGCCCGAGCAATTGTTATGCAAGGCCGTGGGCAGCGCATGGGCGCGGGCCAGATCGCGGGCGGTTTCCTCGTGATAGGGCCAATGCGCGCCGCATTCCAGCGCCGTATGGTCCAGGCCGAGCCGGCCGAGCCAGCCGGCCACGGTTTCGGTATGGCGTGCCTCGCCGCCATGGCTGGCGCAGGCCATCGCCATTTCGGCATTGCTCAAGCCGGCGGCATCGGCGGCGCCGGATTCGATCAGCGGCAGCGCCTGGAACGCCTTGTTGGACGAGCGCGGGAAAATGATGCTTTCAACATCGCCCCAGCCAGCCACCAGCCGGCCATCGGCATCCACCACGGCGGCAATCACGGCATGGCGGCTTTCCACTTGCGCGCCGCGCCGCACTTCTACGATAAAGGGCCGCTCGCCCGGACTGGGCAGGGGACCATAGGAACCGACCATCGGCTATACTCCTGGGGTTTTCTCCGGGATACGGGCATTTTATAGCAGCAATAAGGGATTCTGGCGATGCGCGGCTTTTTTGGCGTGGGTGTGGAACGGATGAGCAAGCCGATGAATGCCGGCACGCTGTTTCGCACCGCGCATGCTTTTGGCGCCGGCTTTGTGTTCACCATCGACGCGGCCTATTCGGTGAATGCGGCGCGCTCGGATACCAGCCGCACGCCGGATAACCTGCCCTGGTATACCTACGACAAGCCGGCCGACCTGAAACTGCCGCAGGGCTGCAAGCTGGTGGGCATTGAATTGCTCGACCAGGCGGTGGACCTGCCGAGTTTCCGCCACCCGCAGCGCGCCGCCTATGTGCTGGGGCCGGAGCAAGGCTCGCTCAGCCCGGAACTGGTGGCCCGCTGCGACCATGTGATCAAAATCCCGACCAGCTTCTGCGTCAATGTCGGTGTGGCCGGCGCCATCGTGATGTATGACCGGCTGATCACGCTGGGCAAATTTGCCGAACGCCCGCTCTCGCCGCTGGGCAAGCCGACCTGGCCGGAAGACAAAGGCGGCCGCCAGCGCAAGCGCATTGTGGAATCATGAATTTTGCGCTGTTCGATACTGCGCTCGGCCCCTGCGGCATCCTATGGGGCGAACGCGGCATTGCAGCCGTGCAATTGCCTGAACTGAACCGCCAGGCCACCCGTGCCCGGCTGCTGCGGCAGCATCCGGCAGCGCAGGAAGCCGCGCCGCCTGCCGCCATCGCCCAGGCCATCGCCGGCATCCAGGCTTTGCTGGCCGGCGACCGGTCGGTGACTTTCAGCAACGCGCCGCTGGATACCGCAGGCCTGCCGGCTTTCCATCGCCGCGTCTATGCCGTGATCAGCCGGCTCAGGCCCGGCGAGACCATGACCTATGGCGCGATTGCCGCCGAGCTTGATGAAGGCGAGGCCGGCGATGCCCGCGCCGTGGGACATGCGCTCGGCAAGAACCCGATCCCGGTGATCATTCCCTGTCACCGCGTAGTGGCGGCCAACGGCAAACTCGGCGGCTTCTCGGCGCCGGGCGGGCGCGAGACCAAACTCAAGCTGCTCGCCATCGAAGGCGGCGGCGCCCCGGATAACCGGCAGCCGAGTTTATTCTGAGCCTGATCGTAGCAGCCGCCTTTGCAGCAGACTTTGCATGTCCCGTCGGCCATCGGCGACGCAATAGACAATCACCTGCTGGCCCATCACGCGGTAGATAATGCGATAGGGTTTAAAATGGGCTTCGCGGAAATCCGTGATGCCAAGCGCCTGCAATTCCTTGGGCGCATGGCCACGCATCGGCAGCTGTGCGAGCCGCAGGCAGGCAGCTTCAAGCCGTTGCAGTAAAGCATCAGCCTTCTGCAAGCCATCCTGCGCGGCAACAAAGTAATGGATATCGAGAATATCCCGCTCGGCAGCCTCGGCCAGAAAAACCTCGTAGCGCAAAGCCGGCCTAATCCTTTAAGCGCGCCCGGATGGAAGCGAAAGCCTGTTTTGCCGGCTTGATCCTGCCAGCTTCAACCTGCTGCGTGGTCAGCGCCAGCACTTTCAGCAAAGCCAGGGTTTCCTGGGTCTGTTCGTAGCTGGCGATATCCTGCAACACCGCCTTGGCCTCGCCATGCAGGGTGACGATCACCGGTTCGCCATGATCGGCCAATTCACGGATGACATCCGGCGCATGCGCCTTGAGGTAACTTATCGGCTTCACCCGGTCGGCGAGTTTCATGGTCCGGCCCTTCTTCGTGATGGGCTAAAGATAGACCGAATTTAGACCAGCGTGAAGCCCCTACTCCGCCGCCTCGATATCGCGGGCCAGCACTTCGCGTTTGCCGACATGGTTGGCGGTGCCGACCACGCCTTCCTTTTCCATGCGTTCCATGATGCGGGCGGCGCGGTTATAGCCGATCTGCAAATGGCGCTGGATGAAGCTGGTGCTGGCCTTGCGCTCGCGGCAGACCAGGGCCACGGCCTGATCGTAGAGCGTGTCGCTCTCGTCGCCATCCTCGCTGCCACCCATGCCGGGCAGGCCGAACTTGCTTTCGTTATCGGTGGTCACGGCTTCGACATAGACCGGCTCGCCCTGGTCCTTCAGAATCTTGACCACACGTTCAACTTCCTCGTCGGTGACGAAGGGGCCATGCACACGCTGGATACGGCCGGCGCCGGGCATGTAGAGCATGTCGCCCATGCCGAGCAATTGCTCGGCACCCATCTCGCCCAGAATGGTGCGGCTATCGATCTTGGAGGTGACCTGGAACGAGATGCGGGTGGGGAAATTGGCCTTGATGGTGCCGGTGATGACATCCACCGAAGGCCGTTGCGTCGCCATGATGAGGTGGATGCCGGCGGCACGCGCCATCTGCGCCAGGCGCTGGATCGCGGCTTCGATATCCTTGCCGGCCACCAGCATCAGGTCGGCCAGCTCATCCACAATCACCACGATGAAGGGCAGCGGATTGAGATCGAGCGGGCGTTCCTCGAAGATCGGCTTGCCGGTTTGCGGATCGAAACCGGTCTGCACCGTGCGGCCCAGGGCCTCGCCCTTGACGCGGGCCTGCGCCAGCCGTTCGTTATAGGAAGCGATATTGCGCACGCCGAGTTCCGACATCTTGCGATAGCGGTCCTCCATCTCGCGCACGGTCCATTTCAGCGCCACCACCGCCTTGCCCGGCTCGGTCACCACCGGCGCCAGCAGATGCGGGATACCGTCATAAACCGACAATTCCAGCATCTTCGGATCGACCATGATGAAGCGGCACTGATCCGGGGTGAGGCGATACAGCAGGCTGAGGATCATGGTGTTGATCGCCACCGACTTGCCCGAGCCGGTGGTGCCGGCCACCAGCAGATGCGGCATGCGGGTGAGATCGGCAATGGCCGGCGCGCCGCCGATATCCTTGCCCAAAGCCAAAGCCAGCTTGTTGGATGAATTCTCGAATTCGGCCGAAGCCAGCAATTCGCGCAGGTAAACCGTCTCGCGCTTGGCATTGGGCAATTCGATGCCGATGGCGTTGCGGCCCGGGATCACTGCAACACGGGCGGAGAGTGCGCTCATCGAGCGGGCGATATCATCTGCCAGACCGATGACACGGCTGGATTTGGTGCCGGGCGCCGGCTCAAGTTCATACAGCGTCACCACCGGGCCGGGGCGCACCTTGACGATCTCACCCTGCACGCCGAATTCGCTGAGCACGGATTCCAGCATCCGCGCATTCTGCTCCAGCGCTTCCTCGTTGATCTTCTCGCGCACAGCATCGGCCGGCGGTGGCTTGAGCAGGCCCAGTTCGGGCAATTCAAAATTGCTGCCATCGCCCAGCTTGAGGCTGGGTTGCGCCTCGGCGGCCACCCGCTTGCCCGGCTTGGGCCGCTCCTGACGGCGCTCAACCCGGCTGGCTTCATCCAGTTTACGCGCCGGCGGCAGGGTCATCGCCTCGCGGCCACGCTCCTCGGCATCCTCGTCATCCAGATAGGCGTCGTCATCGGCCTCGATCTCATCGGCCTGCGGCGGCTGCTTGGCGCGCGCGGTCAGGCGCGGCTCGGCGCGTTTCACGGCGCGGGCCTGTTCGGGCGCCGGGGTTGCGTAATCGTCATCCTCGGCATCCACGGCGCGGCGCGCAAACACGGCGCCGAAACCGGCCTTGACCCGGCCCATGAAATCCTGCGCCTCGGCGCCGGCGCGGATCGCCGCCCGGCCGCCCTGATACAGGCCCTGCGCGGTCAGCCCGGCAGTGGCAGCAGCGCCGAAACCGATGCCGCTGCCAACCTGGCGCCATTCACCCAGCGACAGGCCGGAGCAGAAATAGAAACACACCGCCGCCAGGCCAAGGCAGAGCGCACCCGGCAACACGGCGGAAATCGGCAGGCCGAACTGCACCGCCAGCGGCACCAGCTGGCGATACATCAGCCAGTCGCCCAGGATGCCGCCCAGGCCAGTGCGTAAAGTCCAGGAAGCCGGCAACGGCAAAGCGGCGGCAAAGGCGGCCGAAAGCAGCAGGGTGAGCGGCACCAGCGCCACATTCAGCCACCAGCGCGGCAGGCCACGATGCGAGGCAACCCGGAAACCCCAGGTGGCCAGCAACGCCACCAGCAGCCAGGCCGAAAGCCCCAGGGTTTGCAGCAGCAGATCAGACAGATAGGCGCCGGGCCGGCCAAGCCAGTTCTGCGCCAATTCGCGGGTGGCGTGGTTCAGGTTCGGATCGGCTTCGGTATAGGTGGCCAGCGCCAACGCCAGCAGGAAGCCGCAGCCGAGCAGCAACACGCCGCCGCCCTCCTGCGCCCGCTGGCGCATGAAGCTGTCAAATCCCTGCGGGAAAAACCGCGGTTTCCGAGCCGATTTGGCACGCATGCCGCCCCTCATCCAATAAACCTCCGCCGACACGGCACACGCCTGCGCCAGCCTGTCAATTAACCCCCCAAAACCTTACTGAACCGTTGCATTGCCTCGCGGGTCTGCTCCAATTCGCAAACCAGGGCGACGCGCAGGTAAGGCTTGCCGGCGGCGGCCGACACCGCATCGCCCGTGTCTCGCACCAGATAGGCGCCCGGCAGGGTGCGCAGGCCGGCTTCGCGCCACAGCTTCACAGCGGCCGCCTCGCCATCGCCCACATCGAGCCACAGATAAAAGCCGCCAGCCGGCCGGTAGAAGCCGAAACGGTTGCCCAGGATGCTTTGCGCTATGTCGAATTTCTCGCGATAGAGCGTGCGGTTGGCTTCAACATGGCTTTCCTCGCGCCACAGCTCGGTGGAGGCTTCCACCACCGGCATCATCATGCCGGCACAGCCATAATTGCGCAGCTTGATGAATTCCTGCGTGATACGCGCATCGCCGGCACAGAAGCCGGAGCGCAGGCCGGGCGCCGAGGAGCGTTTCGACAGCGAATGGAACACCACCACATTGTTCAACGCAGCATCGCCGGCCCGCCCGCCACTCAGCGCCATGGCGGCTTCCAGGCCACCCGGCGGCGGCGCGGCATCGTAGATTTCGGCGTAACATTCATCGAAGGCGATGACAAAATCATATTGCCGCGCCAGTTCGATCAGGCGGGTGAGGTAATCCAGGCTGGCCACGGTGCCTTGCGGATTGGCCGGCGAGCAGAGATAGACCAGCGCGGTGCGCGCCAGGATCTCCGGCGCCACGCCGGCAAAATCCGGCAAAAAGCCGTTCTCGGCGCTGGCCGGCACAAACACCGCCTCGGCGCCGCTGGCCGCCGTGGCGCCGATATAGGCCTGATAAAACGGGTTCGGCATCAGCACTGCCGGGCGCTGGCCGTTTTTCTGCGGCGGCACCACCACCTGGGCCAGCATGTAGAGCCCTTCGCGGGTGCCGTTCAGCGCCACGATCTGGCGTTCGGGATCAAGCAGCGCATCAGGCAGGGCATAGCGCCGCTTGAGCCAATCGGCACAGGCGGCGCGGAAAGCCGGCGAGCCATTGGCGGTGGGATAGCGGCTCAGCGCCGAAAGATCGCGGGTCAGCGCCGCCGGCACGATATCCGGCAACGGATGCTGCGGCTCGCCCACCGACAGATTGATCGGCGTCAGGCCATGGCTGGCAGGCTCGCTGTCGAGCAATGCCCGCAGACGCTGAAATGGATAGTCGGAAAGAATCTCTAGATTGCTATTCAGCATTGTAAATCAAGCAGTTGAGGGGGCGAATCGGGGATGGCGCGAATCGGCCCAGCCTAACCCCGCCGGAGTCGCGCCGCAAGCTGATAGGCAGCGGCGCCGGCCATGCTACAATCGGATCATGACCGAGCCCGCCTCGCCAAGCTGTGCTGCGCGTTTTGCGCCGGATGCCTATATGGGCTTCCTGCCGCAAGCCGAATTGCAGGCCTGCCTGGCCGAATTATGGCGCCTGGCGCCGGATGCCGATGCTCGGCAGCTTGTTGCCGCCCGGCTCGGCGGGCAGATATCAGGCCAGCCCGAGCCGGATGCCGCCGCCTTCCAGGCTTTGCTCACGGCCAGCCTGCCGAAAATCCGCGACGATGCGCTGCATGCGGCTTTGCTTGGCCTGCGGCGCTAAACTGCCGCCATGCAGCATCGCGTAGCACTCTACACCTTTGGCATCTTCCGGCGGCCTTCGGCCGATCCGGCCAATGCCGGCTTCCATGCCCGCAACGATGCCAACCTGGCCGCCGCCGAAAGCGCCCAGGGCTTCATCGCCCGCTCGGGCTATGCCGGCGATCTCGGGCCGCCAAGCTGGGGCGCGCATGCCTATCCGCGTTTTTATGTGCAGCACGCCGATGCGCATTCGCCCTCCACCCTGTCGCTGTGGCGCGACCTGGAGGCGCCGTTTGCCTTCAGCTATCACGGCATCCATGCCGAAGCCCTGGCGCATGGCCGCGAGTGGTTTCTGCAACCTGTGCCGCCGCCGCAAAAGCCGGCCTGGCCGCCCTATGTGCTGTGGTGGCTGGCCGCCGATCACCAGCCGGACTGGCAGGAAGCCGTGGCCCGGCTCGAAGCCCTGCATGATCACGGCGCCACGCCGCAAGCCTTCACCTGGAAAACCCCGTTCGACGCCGCAGGTAGGCCGGTGATGCTCGACCGCGACGCGGTGCGGCATTATGCCGGGCTTAACCTGGCGCGACAGCAGGGGGTGGGCTAGCAGTATTTGGCGGGGAAAATGGTGCCCAGGGACGGATTTGAACCGCCGACACGAGGATTTTCAGTCCTCTGCTCTACCAACTGAGCTACCTGGGCATACCGGCCGCGCCGGCTGGCGCAACGGGGTGTTACAAAAGGGCGTAACGGGGCGCGGTTATAGACAAACTCCCCCCGCCTGTCCATATATCCGGGGCCAGAAAAAAGCCGCCCGGGGCATTGTTGTCAAAATGATCGAAAATCACGCCATCCTGGTGCGCGGCCTGAGCAAAAGCTATGGCAAGCCGCCGAATCTGGTGCCGGCGGTGGCCGGCATCGACTTTAGCGTAGCGCGCGGCAGCACCACGGCGCTGCTGGGCGGCAATGGCGCCGGCAAGACCACCACCATCGCCATGCTGCTGGGGCTGCTGAAGCCGAGCGCGGGCAGCGTCACCGTGCTGGGCGCCGATATGGAGCGCCAGCGCCATCTGGTGCTGCCGCGGATGAATTTCTCCTCGCCCTATGTTGATCTGCCGCACCGGCTGACCGTGGGGCAGAATCTGCGCATCTTTGCCCAGCTTTACGATGTGGCCGAGCCGGCCAAGCGCATTGCCGACCTGGCCGAGGTGCTGGATTTCAGCCATCTGCTGCAACGCCCCGCCGGCGCGCTTTCGGCCGGCCAGAAAACCCGGGTGGCGCTGGCCAAGGCCCTGATCAACAAGCCGGAATTGCTGCTGCTGGACGAGCCGACGGCGAGCCTGGACCCGGATACCGCCGATTGGGTGCGCGGCCTTTTGGAGCGCTATCGCGCCGAGCGCGGCGCCACCTTGCTGCTGGCCTCGCATAACATGGCCGAGGTGGAGCGGCTGGCCGATCAGGTGCTGATGATGAAGCAGGGCCGCATCGTGGATCGCGGCACCCCGGCGGAATTGCTGGCGCGTTATGGCCGCGACGATCTGGAACAGGTTTTCCTGGATATTGCACGCGGCCAGGGCAAGGCGGCCGAAATTCACGGGTCTCTGGTGTAAGGCGGCGGCAGGCATGAGCATTGTTATTCTGGGCTTCAGCCCCAACCGCATCGGCGCGCTGCTGCGGCGGCATTTTTATCTGCTGTTCGGCTCCTGGGTGCGGCTGGTGGATTTGATCTACTGGCCGATGGTGCAGATGCTGATGTGGGGTTTCCTGTCGCAATTCCTGATGGGCAAGGCGAGTTATATCGCCCAGGCTTTCGGGCTTTTGCTGGCCGGCATGATGCTGTGGGATTCGATGTTCCGCATCCAGCTCAGCGTGGCGATTTCCTTCCTGGAGGAAATGTGGAGCCGCAATCTCGGCAACCTGTTTGTCAGCCCGCTGCGGCCGAGCGAATTCGCCGCCGCCTTGCTGACCATGGGCCTGCTGCGCACCCTGTTCAGCATGATCCCGGTCAGCCTGGCGGCCTGGTGGTTCTTTGATTTCTCAGTCTATTCGCTGGGTCTGGCGCTGGCCGGCTTCTTTGCCTCGCTCACCCTGTTCGGCTGGGCCATCGGCCTGGCGGTGAGCGGCCTGGTGATGCGCCAGGGCCTGGGGGCCGAGAATATCGCCTGGGCTGCCGCCTTCCTGTTTTTGCCGGTGGCGGCGGTGTATTACCCGGTCAGCGTGCTGCCGGGCTGGCTGCAATATGTCGCCTGGAGCTTCCCGCCGGCCTATGTGTTTGAGGGACTGCGCGCCCTGCTGGTGGACGGCCAGTTCCGGCCCGACCTGATGTGGGCCGCCTTCGGCCTCAATCTGCTCTATCTGGCGCTTGGCTTCGGCGCCTTCATGGCTTTGTTCGAGGCGGCGCGGCGCGGCGGGCAGTTGCTGGGCCAGGGCGAATAGATGCAGCCCGGCGCCACCCCCCTGCTGAAAGCCGAAGGGCTGATCCTGCGGCCGCTGAGCCAGCGCGATGCCGGCGCCCTGGGGCTGGAGCCGGCGGTGGCCGAAAGCCTGCTGGCCGAAGCGCAACGGGGTTCCGCCCTGCTCTGGCTGCTGGCGCCCAATCCGCGCCAGCCTGGGTTTGGCTGGATTGGCCTGCGCGGCCTGGATGGCCTGCATCGCCGCGCCAGCCTGGGTGGCCTGGTGCGGCCGGAACAGCGCCGCCAGGGCCATATGCTGGCAGCGGCAAGGCGGGTGCTGGATTACGGCTTCCAGGACCTGCGGCTGCATCGTATCGGCGCCCGGCTCGATCCGGAGAATGCCGCCGGCCAGGCATTGCTGGCGCGGCTCGGCTTCCAGCCCGAGGGCCGGCTGCGCGGCTATCGCAGCGGCGCCGATGGTGGCCCGCGCGATGTGCTGCTGTTCAGCCGGCTGGCGAGCGATGCCGCGCCCTGAAACGGCGCGGGCTCAGGCCGAATTGCGCCTTGAACCGGGCATTGAAGGTGGACAGGTCGCCAAAGCCGCAATCAAAGGCGATGGCGGCCACCGGCGCGCTGCTTTGGCATAGCCTGAGTGCGGCGCGGCGCAGGCGCAGATTGAGCAGATATTCATAGGGCGCCAGGCCGGTAACGCTGCGGAAACAACGCAGGAAATGATATTTGCTCATGCCGGCCACGGCGGCCAGATCATCCAGCCCAAGCGGCTCCCCGGCCTGGGCGGCGATATGCTGCAAGGCATTGCCGATGCGGCGCTGATCGCGCGCCTTGAGCACAAGGCGCGGCGCGGCCTGGCAGGAGAGCAGCGCCACCACCCGCTCGGTCAGATGAATTGCCGCCTGTTCGGCTGGCAGTTGCTGCTCGCCGGCCGCCAGCAAAGCCACCAGCGGCGCCATCAAGTCGCGCCCCGCCGGCAGCATGGCGGCCGGAAAGCGGAACCGCGCCGAGCCGGCGGCGCTGGCGCTGATCTCGGCAAACAACTCTGGTGCCAGATGCAGCGCCAGGCAACGATCGCCGGTGGCATGATCATGGCCGCATTCATAACAGGCGCCGGCATTGCCCAGCATCAGCGCGCCGGGATGCAGCAGGGCATGGCCGGTATCGGCGCGATAGCTGAACGATCCCTCCAGCACGGCGGCAATCGACACCTGTTCGTGCTGTTCCTCAAACGGCCGGTCAGCCGGACCGGCGCGGCAGACAAATTCGGTCAGCCGCCAGCCGCGCCCCTGCGCCATGGCGCGGGCGGCGATAGCGGGCTGGATCGGCAAAAAATCGCTCATGAGAAAATTATAGCAACATTCCCCAAGTAGCGAAACCGCAGTTGCGCCATCCTGCCGGCCTCACCCTTTCGAAAAACGGAGTTTCCATGATCAACCATCTTTCCATCGGCGTGCGCGACATCGCCCGCAGCAAAACTTTTTATGATACGGTGCTGGCGCCGCTGGGCTATCGCTGCCTGAGCAGCGGCGACACCTCGCTGGGCTATGGCGACAAGGCGGTGGTGCTGTGGATCGGCGCCAGCGACAGCCCGGTGCCGGCCGATCCCAATTCCGGGCTGCATATCTGCTTCGATGCACCCAGCCGCGCCAGCGTGGATGCCTTCCACCAGGCGGCGCTCAAGGCCAAGGGCCAGGATAATGGCAAGCCCGGCCTGCGCCCGGATTACGATGCCGATTATTATGCCGGCTTTGTCATTGATCCGGACGGCTACCGCATCGAGGCTTATTGCGGCAAGCCGGCCTAGTTCGGCCCTAGTTCTGGGGCCAGGGCTTGAGGGCGCGGGTTTCGCCAATCCGCATCAGCCAGGCATCTTCCGGCGCATAGCCGGCGGCAGCGGCGGCGGCAAGGAAGCGGCCCGGCGGTTCAAAGGGCGGCTCGTCGGTCAGCATCACCGTGCCCCAATGCATCGCCACCAGGCGGCGCGCGCCCATATCGCGGCCCAGCATCACGCCTTCCTCCGGGTTGGCGTGATGCCCGGCCATGATAGCGCGCGGCTCATAGGCGCCAATCGGCACCAGCGCATGATCAAACGGGCCATGGCGCCGGCCGATCTCGCGGAAAACGGCAGGGTGATAGGCCGTGTCGCCGGTGAAGCAGAGATTCAGTCCCTCGCCGGCCAGGGCAAAACCGGCCCAGAGCGTGCGGTTGGCATCAAAGGCCGTGCGTTTCGACCAATGGATTGCCGGCAGGGCCGTGATACGCAGGCCTTGCTGTTCATGCTGCTCATGCCAATCCAGTTCCACCACCTGGCCGAAGCCCAGCTTGCGGAAATAACTGCCCAGCCGCAACGGCACCACCAGCGTGGTGCGACCGCGATTGGGCAGCCGCGCCAGCGTATCGGCGCAGAGATGATCATAATGGTTATGGCTGATCGCCAGGATGTCGATCGGCGGCAATTGCTCCGGCGTCAGGCCCGGCGCCACAAAACGCTTGGGCGACAGGCCGCGCACCGGCCCGGCTTCGTCGCCCAGGAACGGATCAAGCAAAATCGTGCGGCCATCCAGCCGCAGCAGGAAGGCGGCATGGCCGAGCCACATCAATGCCGGGCCGGATTGCAGCGCCTGCCAGCCGGCCAGGGCTTCATCAGGCCCAAGCGCATGATCCGGCGGCACCACCTGCGGCTGGCGCGATTGCCGCAGCATGCGGCCGATGAAACGCCAATAGGTGCCGGCATCGGGCTTCAAATGCGGGCTGCCGGGCGGATTGCGGAAGCCGCGCGCAGTGTGGTGCCAGGGTTTGTCCGTCATCGCTTCAGGCTCCGAACAGCATCTGGCCCAACAGGCGATTGGGCAGCAGGGTGAAGAATCCGGTCAGGATCAGGCCGCTCCAGTAAACGATCAGCATGGCACGACGATGCCAGCGGATATTGCCGCGCCGGGCAGCATAGATGGCGCCGGCCAGGCCGGTGGGGGTTATCACCGACAGGATATGGATCGGACTGAGGCTGCCGGGAAAGATTTCGGTGATCAAAAACGAACTCAGGCAGGCCAGCAGCATGAGGCCGACATACACGCGGCCAAGCAGCTTGTGCAGGCTGCCACCCTTATGCAGCAGCGTGCCCGGGCGGCCCAGCAGCACAATCGTGCCGAGAACCAGGGCCAGCAGCGTACTGCCAAGATGAATTTGAATGGCGGGCGGGGCGGCCAGCAGCGGGGCGATATTCATGCCGCAAACGCTAGCGGCTGGGCTTAAAATCGCCTACGGCTAAACTATCTTATGCTTGTGACCATGGTCACGCAGCCGCAAGGGAGCCTGGATTTTGAGCGCCACCATCGCCCTGGTCGATGACGACCGCAACATCCTCACATCGGTATCCATCGCCCTGGAAGCCGAAGGCTACAAGGTGCGCACCTATAATGATGGTGCCGAAGCTTTGCGTAATCTGACCCAGCAGCCCACCGATCTGGTGATCCTGGATATCAAGATGCCGCGCCTCGACGGCATGGAAACCCTGACCCGGCTGCGCCGTGTCAGCCAGGTGCCGGTGATCTTCCTGACTTCGAAGGATGAGGAGATCGACGAGGTGCTGGGGCTCAAGATGGGCGCCGATGATTATATCAAGAAGCCGTTCAGCCAGCGTTTGCTGATCGAGCGGATCAAGGCGGTGCTGCGCCGCGCCGAAGCCAACCAGCCCGGCGCCGAGGAAACCGCAGCCGACAAGATGATCCATCGCGGCCCGCTGACGCTCGATCCCTCGCGCCATAAATGCACCTGGCGCGGCGGCGATGTGGTGCTGACGGTGACCGAATTCCTGCTGTTGCAGGCACTGGCGCAGCGCCCCGGCCATGTCAAGAATCGCGACCAGCTGATGGACGCGGCCTATGACGACAATGTGTATGTCGACGACCGCACCATCGACAGCCATATCAAGCGGCTGCGCAAGAAGTTCAAGGTGGTGGACGACGATTTCGACGCCATCGAAACGCTCTACGGCGTTGGCTATCGCTTCAAGGAAAGCGCCATCAAGGAAGGCGGCGAGGCGGCGGAAAGCGAGGCGGTGTGAGCGGCAGGCCTGAGCGGCCATGACCCCGGCACCCACCATGCCGCCGCCACGCCCCAGGCGGCGCCTGATGTCGCCGCTGACCCGGCGCATCCTGCTGATCAACCTGGCGGCGCCTTTCCTACTGGCGGTGGCATTTCTGTATCTCGATCAGTTCCGCCTCGGGCTGATCGACACCCGGCTTAATGCCCTGCAATTCGAGGGCAACCTGATTGCCGGCGCGCTGGGCGAATCCGCCATCAGTCCCTATGAACTGGCCCCCAGCCTGGACCCCGACATGGCGCGGCAATTGCTGCGCCGGCTTTCCGCGCAATCCAGCGCCCGGGCGCGGCTGTTTGATGGCGAGGGTGAATTGATCGCCGATAGCCGGCTGCTGCTGGCCGCCGGGCGCGGCGTGGTGACCCGGCAATTGCCGCCGCCGAATATCGAGCCGCCCTGGGATCAGGCATTGTTCAAGCTCTATGACAAGATCAACGCGGTGTTCATGACCACGCTGGACCTGCCGCGCTACACTGAGCTGCCCTTCGCTCATGCCAATGATTACAGCGAAGTGGGCCTGGCCCTGGATGGCGAGAATGCCAATGGCCTGCGCGATATCGGCGATGGCCGCATGATGCTCTCGGTGGCGGTGCCGGTGCAGGGTTTGCGCAAGGTGGTGGGCGCGCTGATGCTGACCATCGACAGCACCGAGATCGATACCAGGGTGCGTGAGGAACGGCTGACGGTGATGAAGCTGTTTGCCCTGGTGCTCGGCTTCACCGTGGCCGCCTCGCTCTATCTGGCTGCCGCCATCGTGCGCCCGATCCATCGCCTGGCCGAGGCCGCCGACCGCATCCGCGCCGCCAAGGGCCGTATCGCACATCTGCATATCCCGGATTTCTCTGCGCGCCATGACGAGATCGGCGACCTTTCGGTGGTGCTGGGCGCCATGACCCAGGCCTTGTCGCAGCGGCTGGATGCCATTGAGCATTTTGCCGCCGATGTGGCGCATGAAGTGAAAAACCCGCTGACTTCCCTGCGCAGTGCCATGGAAACCTTTGCCCGCATCGACAAGCCGGAGCCGCGCGCCCGCCTGCTGGCGGTGATGCAGGATGATGTGCGCCGCATGGACCGGCTGATCAGCGATATTTCCGAAGCCTCGCGGCTGGATGCCGAACTGGGCCGCGCCGAGGCGGCGCCGGTTGATCTGGATGCCCTGCTGCGCAGCGTGGTAGCGCAATACCAGGATCAGGCCAAACCGGGCGAGCCAAAGCTGGATTACCGCCGCGACGGCAACGGGCCTTTGCTGGTACCGGGCTTTGATAGCCGGCTGGGCCAGGTGGTGCGCAACCTGATCGACAATGCCGTGTCATTCAGCCCGGCGGATGGGGTGATCGAAGTGGTTTTGCGCCGCGATGGCGTCTGGGCAGTGTTCACGGTGAGCGACGACGGCCCCGGGATTCCGCCGGAAAACCTGGAATCAATCTTTGAGCGTTTCTACAGTGAACGGCCGAGCAGCGAGGCTTTCGGCCTGCATTCCGGCCTTGGCCTGTCAATCTCGCGCCAGATCGTGCAGTCGCTGGGCGGTGATATCCGGGCGGAAAACCGGCGCGACAAGCCATCCGGCGCTCGTTTCATTGTGCGTCTGCCGCTCTGAAGCCAGCCTGCCGGCGGCATGAGCAATGTTACGGCGTATTGACATGTGCGCTGCACAACGGCAGGCTCCCCAGCCATGCATATACTGTATGCAAGTTGTGTCGCCCTGGATGGGATTGCCGTGCTGCTGCGCGGGCCGTCCGGCGCTGGAAAATCCGACCTGGCCTTGCGCCTGCTGGCGCTGGGCGGCCAATTGGTGGCTGATGACCAGACCATGCTGACACCACAGGCCGGGCAATTGATCGCCAGCGCGCCGCCGCGCCTGCTCGGCCTGCTGGAAATCCGTGGCCTTGGCCCGGTGCCGGTGTTGCCGGCACCGCCTACGCCGCTGGCCCTGGTGGTTGACCTGGTGCCGCTGGCAGATATGCCGCGCCTGCCCGAGCCGGCCTATGAACACTGGTTTGGCATTGCCGTGCCCAGGCTGGCGGCCGAAGCTTTTTCCGCTGCGGCAGCGCTCAAACTGCGTTACGCCCTGGAGCGCGCCCGGGCCGGCCAGCTGTTTCAGCCCGCCGAGGCGCATGCCGATAGCAGATCGGACGTGGCCTGATGCAACAGCCACAGACGCAACCCGGGCTGCATGAGCGTATCCGCGTGGTGGTGGTCAGCGGCCTGTCCGGCGCCGGCAAGAGCGGCGCGCTGAAAGTGCTGGAAGACCTGGGCTATGAGGCGGTGGATAATCTGCCGCTCTCGCTGCTGCGCCGCCTGACCGTGAGCGACGGCGCCGAGGGCGATGTGCCGCCACGCCGCGCCATCGCCGTGGGCATCGACAGCCGCACGCGCGATTTCAATGCCAATGCGCTCGGTCAGCTGGTGGCCGATCTGAAGGCACGGCCGGAACTGGATGTGCAGCTGGTGTATTTTGAATGCGAGGATGAAGTGCTGCTCAAGCGCTTCACCGCCACGCGCCGCCGGCATCCCTTGGCCGATGATCGCGGTGTGGCCGATGGCATCGCCGCCGAACGCGCCATGATGGCGCCACTGCGCGGCATTGCCGATCATGTCTTCGACACTTCGGTGCTGGCTTTGCCGGAATTGCGCCGCCTGCTGCAAGCCTATTTCGGCCTGCTCGCCACGCCGGCCCTGAGCATTTCGGTTACATCATTTTCCTACCGCCTCGGGTTGCCGCGCGAATCCGACTTCGTCTTTGACGTGCGCTTCCTGCGCAACCCGCATTACGACGAGATATTGCGGCCGCGCCCGGGCAGCGACCCCGAAGTGGCCGCCTATATCGCCGCCGATCCCGATTATCCGCCTTTCATGCACCGCCTAGCCGATATGATCGAAAGCCTGCTGCCGCGTTTCGACGCCGAGGGCAAGCGCTTTCTCACCATCGCGCTGGGCTGCACCGGCGGCCGCCATCGCTCGGTTTGCGTGGCTGAAGATCTCGCCGGGCGCTTGCGCTCGGCTGGCTATCCGGTCAGTCTGCGCCACCGCGATCGCGACCTGACCGGCCCTGACGGACATCCGCATTAAGAGACGATAGGCATGATCGGCATCGTTGTTGTCACCCATGGTCGCCTGGCCGAGGAATTCATCCTCGCCACCGAGCATGTACATGGCCCACAGAAGAATATGCGCGCCGTCTGCATCGGACCCGATGACGACATGGAGCAGCGCCGTCAGGACATCCTGGCTGCCGTTGCCGCCGTCGATTCCGGCAAGGGCGTCATTGTGCTCACCGACATGTTCGGCGGCACACCCTCCAATCTCGCCATCTCGATCATGAACCAGGCCCATGTTGAGGTGATTGCCGGCGTCAACCTGCCGATGATGATCCGGCTGGCCCAGGTTCGCAGCAAATGCGACCTCGCCGCCGCCGTCACCGCCACCCAGGAAGCCGGCCGCAAATATATCAATGTCGCCTCCAAGCTGCTGGCCGGGGAATCACATTGATGGACAGCCCGGCTGTCATCCGCTCGGTCACCATCGTCAACCAGCGCGGCCTGCATGCCCGCGCGGCGGCCAAGTTTGTGCAGGTGGTGGCGAAATACCCGCAGGCCCGCATCCAGGTGGCCAAGGACGGCCAGACCGTGAATGGCGAATCGATCATGGGCCTGATGATGCTGGCCGGCACCCAAGGCTCCAGCATCGAAATCAGCGCCAGCGGCGCGGAAGCCATCGCCGCCATGTCGGCCTTGGTGGAGCTGGTGGAAAACCGCTTCGGCGAAGCGGAATAACCACACCAGCCCGTGGGCAGCTCAGCGGATCAGCCCTCAAGGTCCTGCAATTGCGAAAGCTGCCAAGCGGCTATCAGACATTCCATAGCAAAAACGCTCACCCAGATCGGATTGTCCCCGAGCAGCGTGCCGGGTTCTGTTCGGATGAACCGCTCTACTTGATCGGGTTTCGGCAGTAATTCCAGCCCGGCCTGGATGGCTTCCAGATCAAATATTTCCTGCACCAAGGGGTGCGTGTCGTTGCGCAGCACATTCAGCATCGCCAAAAAATCTGCCCGATAATCCGCATAATGGATAAAGCGGTGATCAAAAAGACCCACCTTGTGCCGGGCCAGCCGCACCGGCTCCGGCAGGATACCAAGCATGGCACGGCGGAATGGTTGACGACTCTGCCCATCAGCCAAAAACTGCTGTATCGGCAGGGAAAGCATAAAATTCACGATGCGCCGATCCAGCAAAGGAAAACTGGCTGCCAACCCGTGCCGGGCTGCCATAATGGCATAATAGGTACATCGCGACGGGATATGATGATCGGCAAATGCTCTTGTGCGATCAGCGGGGCTGTTGCTGTGCAGAACCGGCGGCATGCGGCGCTGGGCAACTTTTTCTCGAATCTGCTGCGACAGATAACGCACTGCCCCGTGCTTGCTGTCCATCACGCCGATGCGACGGCGACGGCGCAGAAAATCGGGCAATAGTGGCGAGACAAGCCGATTGCGGATGGCGGCCGCCAGGGAGATACCATCATTCCGCGCACGCGCTGGCAACGCGCGCAACAGGCTGGGTAGCCGGCCAGCCCGCAGTAAACTGGCATAGAGATTAGCCCCGTTATAGCTCGCCCCTTCATCACCACCGACACCACTGAGAATACAGTCGGCCCCGAAGGCTGCGGCAGCAGCCATCATCGCGTCATCCGGCCCACCGATCACACTTCCTGGCCAGTCTGCATCCCCTGGCCGGCCTGGCATCGGCGGCAAGTCATCGACGGCCAGATGGGAAATATCCGATTCCTGACTCAGCACCGCCGCGATCAACGGACGTTCATCCTGCTCTACCGGCCCAATCGCTGTCTGCGCCATCATGCTCAGCGCCAGCACCTGGTCGTCTCGTTGCCGGGTGGTGCGTGCAGCCAGAATGGTGATCGCGGAACTATCCAGGCCGCCAGTCAGATGGCTGGCCACCGGGCCACTTGCCGGCAACCGGGCGATGACTGCCTCTTGCACCAAGTGTTGCAGGGTTTCGGCCGCATGCTCGGCTGTGCCACGCCAGCTCCCCACCAGTGCTGGATCGGGACGATAGGCGCGGTGCGGACGTGGCGGGCTGTTATCCTGCAACTGAACATGCAAACTATGCCCGGCTTGCAGATAGGCAATGTGCTTGAAACCGCTATCAGGCCCGGCGAAATAGGTTTGGCAGAGTTTGGCTGCAAGAGCAGCCGTATCAATGGCTGTGCTGGCCAAGCCAACGCCATGCAGGCCTTTGGGCAAGCTGGCAAAGGCAAACCAGCGGCCTGGCTGCCAGGTCCAGGCCAATGGCCGAACCCCTATGAAATCCCGCCCCAGCCAGAGCTCCCCGGTTTCGCGTCGCCACAACGCGACGGCATAATCGCCATGCAAATGATCCGGAAAATCTGCGCCATGACGACACACCGCATCCAGCAGTGTTGCTTCAGGACTATCCACAGCATGGTCAAGCCGCAAATCGGCCGCGATCATCCAACCATCTTGATCCGTCAGCCCGCCAGCCGCACCGCTAAAATCCAGCGTGGCAAGGCCCATCGCCCCGTCCAGCAGGCATGTCACTGCTGGGGCCAAGCCCAGCGCAGTCATGGCGGCAGCCATGCGGCGCAACACAGATTCGCTTGCCGCAATACCATCCAGATGCAGAATGCCGCAGATCAGTCGCATACTTAATCATCAACCAGCAAGTCTCTCTCGCGCAGCTTGGCGAGGAAGCTGGAAACCTCACGCCGACAATCTTCTGGCGCCACCTCGAATTCGGCCACCAACCGCGCAATCAGCTCCGCCTCGTCAATCGGATCGGCGAGCAGTTCCCAAATGCGGGTGGCCACCGGGTTCATCAGGCTGTGATACCGGCCGACCGTGACGTTCATCAGCAAGATCGTATCGGCGAGTGGCGCTGCGAGAATCTCACTTTTACGATGCAAAAACGGCATCATTTTCCTCCCTTCCAGTAACCCTGCACATTTTCAACCGACCATGCGCGATAGATTCGAAGGCTTCAACCTTCCTGCTGGTAGCTCCACTCCGCCATCACGGCAGCGCATTGCTTCTCAATGGCGCGGAGCTGCGGCGGCGTCAACACGGCTCGCCACCCGCCGACATGGCCGGAGCGGAAGAAACGTTTCTGTCCAGGCTGGCTTTCCCGGAAGCCATTGCTGGTTTCCTGCCGCTGAAGCTCATCCAGGCTGGAATAGGCAACGGCACGCTCAATTTCAGCCCTTGTTGCCTTCCCATCAAGGAAGGCGACTATCTCGCACAGAATGCCTACAGCGTCCTTGCGCAGGTCTTCGTAGCGCACGACTTTGGTCTTCACCAAGCGTTGCCCGGTCCATTGCGATACATGCCCGGCCCAATCGCCTAACAGGTAGCGCAGCTGCTTGTAATTACCACCAGAGAAAAATGGATCGCCCATTTGTGCGATCACAGCATCCAAGGGCAGGTTGGCATGATGGCTAAGTGACACAGCCACATCGCGCGGGTCGCGTAGGATGTAAAGCGCGCCGCGCGCCCGCGTCCCCAGTATCGGCCTTCCGAGAACTCCCCGAAAATGATCATGTGTTTTGCAAAAAAATGGAAACGCCGTGCTGTTGGCAACGAAGTCGCAATGCAGCGGACGCATTTGTTCCAATTCCTGCCAGTGCAGCAGATCGGGATCAACCAGCATGTCATCCGAAAAGCGCCAGTTGCCCATCAGTGTCTCTGGTTCAGACAGATGGTTGATGTTGACCGGCTGTTCCTTGCCGGCCAACAGGTTGGCCAGCAACACGCGCATCCAGGTATTACCGGATTTGGGATAGGAGGCGAGCCAGACAAGCCCGGGCGGAAAAAACGCCATCGGTTTTCTCCCTAGAGCAATTCATCCCAATGGGCCCGCAATCGAGCTAGAGTTTCGTTCAAATGGACAAAATCGTGCGGCCGATGAAACAGAAAAACCGGAATTTCAGACAGCAGGGCGGCGGTTCGGGCCACCAAATTCCCTTGATTGCAATAGGCGAGTGCCAATTGCCGACGGTAGGTCTGATGCAGCAGAGCTTGTGCTGCTGTGAGTGGCGACAGCAAGGTTATAGCAGATGGAAAGGCAGTATTGGCATCGGCCAGAATATAGATAGCGGCCAGAGGGGCAGGCTCTAGTCCCGACGTTGCCTTGCCGGGTGGAATGACGTGGAACTTCTCGATCCGCTGCCGCACCCTGGAGCCTACGGCCTCGGCGAGACCAATTTGGGCGATACTATCATTATAAAGCCGCAGCACACGCCCGTCCGGCTGGATCAGTGTATGCCCGGATTCAGACTGTTCAACGGAGCAGACATCATCGGCCAGAAAATCGCAGCCGTTCCGGCTTAGGGCGCCTGCCAGGGTGGATTTGCCGGCTCCGCTTGGACCGCAGAACATAAAGGCACGCCCGCTATCGAGCACCGCCGATCCATGCAGCAGCCATGCGCCGCGCTGATACAGAATACCAGCCAAAGCCGTGCCGGTGGCAAAAACCAGGATATCGTCCACCGCAATGCCGGACGCGGGGCATATGATCAACCGGCATCCATCGTAAGCCAGGAAGCGGCCAATGTGCGGCAGGTCAAGCAGGAATTGATTTTTATTCGCCATCCAGTTGGCACCCCTATGGGTGCTATGGTCCAACTGCTTCGGCACATCACCCAAGCAAAACGTCACATCAACTTTCAAATCTCCCGTCGATTGCAGCGGCAATCTCATCGGCAGGGGAATTTCCGACGCAACATTCAACCCAGAAATGCGATAATAATAGGGGTTAGCGTTTAATTTATCGACCATGCATCCTGTTTGCCAGCAAGTCTAAACCTTGGCAAGCCGCGTCAGGTAGACAAAAGTCTGACCCGTATTGGTATTGCTGCTGTGCGGTCGAAACCGAAACATCGCCTTGCGTTGATTAACTGGCGGTTTGATGTTAGCTAGCGGGTCAAGATGTGCCGTGATAAGAGAGGTCAGCGATGCCCAACTTCACCAATAAGCTCTCTGACGAAGCCCAGGTTGCCGCCGGTCAAACCACTGAACCGTTTCAGCGCAAAGCGTGGAGCAATCCTGAGATTGAAGATGCTGACATTAGCGCCATCACCAATGGTAGTGGCACGTCAGGTGTGGAAGGTCCTTCTTTTCTAAAGTCGGGTTCCTGAACCCGCATTGTATCATCCCGTGCGGTTTCCATAGTGATGGGTCCGCACGCTTGGGTATATTGTCGTCTATTCCCGCGCGATTGATCCTGGCGACTAGGCCAATTGATGTTGAAAAGATACTGGCGAGGTTTGCCTTGGGACGGCCTGGGCTGGGCTGGGCAGAAAAAAATCTTAGGTTCCAAAGGCGATGACCGCCTAGTTGCCAGTTTGCGGCAGTGGGCTGCCGAGAGTTGGTGCAGGAGCAAACCGCTGCTATTGCGCGATACCTTATGGTTGGCCGACCGGCTGCTCTGGCCGTTGGCCGCATTGAACCAAAGCCTTGCCTTTGCCCAGGCTTTTAAGGCTGTCAGCGCCCGCCAGCTGTTCCGCGATTGCCTGATGACTGGCGCCTCCCCTTTGGAAGCCCATCTCTGGCAGCGATTGTATGGAACACCTCACCCTCTGCCCGCCCGTATTGCGGCCCTATTAATGCTCAGGCTGGGCGACGCAGCCGGTCATCGGCTACTGGCCGATAAACTGGCCACGGCTCGACATTTGGCAAATATTGGTGTGGTTTTTCCAGCATTGCGCGCACTTTGCCGCCATGGCGAGACGATTAAGCTTTCTGATATTGCCATGCTAGATGGCGAGTTGTTCGTTAAGCCCCGGCATGGATCCGGCGGACACGGTGGCTTTGCCTTGGCCCGTGTAAGCGGCGCTTGGCAGATGAATCAGAGACTGGTGACGGATGCCGCCCTTCTGACGCGATTGACCCGGCTGGCACAACAGGATGACCTGTTGCTGCAAGAACGGCTTCTCGCGGCACCGGATTTGGCGGACCTGATGGTAGATGGCCGTGCGCCCGTGCTGCGGCTGGTGACGGCGCGCCTTCCGGGTGCGGCGCCTTTCCTGCACTCGGCAATGCTTTCCATCGGTCTTCCCGGCCGCGACCCTCGCCACTTCCTTGATGGCACTATTTACGCGCCTATTGATCCGGGAACCGGTCAGATGGCGGCGGGCCTTGTGCTGGGCGAGCCGGAGAACCGGATATTCAAGCTTGGCTGGAATGCAGCCCCGCTGGCAGGCCGGACGCTGCCTGGCTTTGGGGACGCGGTGGCGATTGCCTTGCGTGCCATGGCCGCCTTGCCGCCGCTTGCTTTGGTCCATTGGGATATCATCCCGACCGCCAACGGCCCAGTGCTGCTGGAAGGCAACAGCAGCGGCAGTTGGATCCTTGCCTGCCTGCCCGGGCTTTACGGGCTGGATGCAGGTCCTCTGCCCCCCCTGCTGGTGCACTGGATGCAAGCAGCATCTTGATATGATTGCTGACCGTAGTTGAAATGAACGGTATGCGGCGCCGCAACGTCGGCTATACAATATTGGCAAACAGCATCACGTCCGGCAGCCCTTTGAAATGTGCATCGCAGGTGAACAATTCCGCGCCTTGCTGTTGCGCCGTGGCGTAGACGATGGCATCGGCGGTGGCCAGCTTGTAGGCGCGGTGCAGGTCTGCCGCGCGCAAGGCAATTGTGGTGTCCAGCGGCACAATGATGCATTTCTGCGTATAGGCGATCACTTGGTCGGCCTGTTCCTCGCCAAGTTCGCGCAGCAGCCATTTCGACAATTCAAGCTGGACGATGGTCGGCACGATGCACTGGGCCTTGTCCGGAAAAAGCTTGCCCAGTTTCTTGCCAAGCGCGCTGCCCGTGAGCCATTCGATCCAGGCCGAGGTATCAACCACGCACAGCTTTGCCGCCATCAGTAGCGGTCCTTGCGGTCACGGTAATCATCCGTACGGGCGCCCTTGGCGATGCCGGCCAACTGCTCCAATTTCGGCACCGGCATCATCAGCACACCTTTGCCCTTGGGGATGAAGACAAATTCCTGCCCGGCCTGCCAATGCTGTTCTTCGCGCACGGCCTTGGGAATGGAAATCTGGTACTTGCTGGACAAGGTGGCGGTAGCGGCCATTGTCTTACCTCTGAATAATCGATGGGGTTTTGGTAAGAATACAACATCCTGCCCAGGCCGTCCAGCCGCCCTATATTCCTATATAAACATTTCCTTATATAGTTCTGGACAGCCCGGCATAGCCCTGCTACAAACCCCGCCAACCGAAGCCGGTAAACGCGGAGCATGCGACGATGACTGATTATGTTGTGAAGGATATGAGCCTGGCCGATTGGGGCCGCAAGGAACTGGATATGGCCGAGACCGAAATGCCCGGTCTGATGGCCACGCGCGAGGAATACGGCCCGACGCAGCCGCTGAAAGGCGCCCGCATTGCCGGCTCGCTGCATATGACGATCCAGACCGGCGTGCTGATCGAGACGCTGAAGGCGCTGGGCGCCGATGTGCGCTGGGCCTCGTGCAACATCTATTCGACCCAGGACCATGCCGCCGCCGCCATCGCTGCTGCCGGCACCCCGGTTTTCGCCATCAAGGGCGAATCGCTGGAAGAATACTGGGATTACACCCACCGCATCTTCGAATGGGCCGATGGCGGCACGCCGAACATGATCCTGGATGATGGCGGCGACGCCACCCTGCTGATCCATCTCGGCATGCAGGCGGAGAAGGATGCCTCCGTCATCTCCAAGCCGACCAATGAGGAAGAAACCGTCCTCTACGCCGCCATCGCCAAGAAGTTGAAAGAAGCCCCGGGCTGGTATTCGCGCATGGGCGCCGCCATCAAGGGCGTGACCGAGGAAACCACCACCGGTGTGCATCGCCTGTACATCATGGCCAAGGAAGGCCGCCTGCTGTTCCCGGCAATCAACGTGAATGACAGTGTCACCAAGTCGAAATTCGACAACCTGTATGGCTGCCGCGAAAGCCTGGTGGACGGCATCCGCCGCGGCACTGACGTGATGATGGCCGGCAAGGTGGCCGTGGTCGCCGGCTTCGGCGATGTCGGCAAGGGTTCGGCTGCTTCCCTGCGCAATGCCGGCTGCCGCGTGATGGTGACCGAGATCGATCCGATCTGCGCGTTGCAAGCGGCGATGGAAGGCTACCAGGTGGTGACCATGGAAGAAGCCGCCCCGCTGGGCGACATCTTCTGCACCGCGACGGGCAATGTCGATGTGATCACCATCGAGCATATGCGCGCCATGAAGCACCGCGCCATCATCTGCAACATTGGCCATTTCGACAGCGAGATCCAGATCGGCGCGCTGCGGAACTACAAGTGGCACAATGTGAAGCCGCAGGTGGATGAAGTTGAGTTCACCGATGGCAAGCGCATCATCGTGCTGTCGGAAGGCCGCCTGGTCAATCTGGGCAATGCCACCGGCCATCCCAGCTTTGTGATGAGCGCTTCCTTCACCAACCAGGTGCTGGCGCAGATCGAGCTTTGGACCAACCCGGGCAAGTATGACAAGCAGGTTTACACCCTGCCGAAGCATCTTGACGAGAAGGTGGCCAGCCTGCATCTCGCCAAGGTGGGCGCCCACCTGACCAAGCTCACCGATGCGCAGTCGAAGTATCTCGGCGTGGCCGAAACCGGCCCGTTCAAGCCGGATCATTACCGCTACTAACTTGCCTATCCCACCCCGGCCAGCCCATTATCGGGCTGGCTGATTGGGGGCGATGTGGATATTGCGGGCTTGAATATCATCTTGGGCGCGGCTGCCGCCGCCGGTCTGGTCCTGTTGGGGCTGGCCGGCTGGCAGGCAATCCGCGCCCAACGTGTTTCCGCCGCCCTGCGTGAAACACAATTGCGCCTGGCTTCGCATGAAGCTGCGCTGGCGGCGGCCCGCGCCGACAATGCCGGCTTGGCCGCCGAAGCTGATCGCCTGGCCCTGCTGGCGCAGGAGCATGCAGCGCTGCTGGGCGAGAACCAGCGCCTGCTGGAAGCCGGGCGCCAGGCGGCGCAATTGCTGGATGCCGCGCCCTTCCCGATCTGGCGCCGGGCGCCGGATGGCGCGCTGGTCTGGGTCAACCTGCGTTATGCCGAGATGACCGAGGCGGCGCCGACCGATGTGGTGGCGCGCGGCATCGAACTGGCCTCGGCGCATGATCTGGATCGCCCGCGCGGCTTGGCCCGCGAAGCCCGCGAAGCCGGCCATCCGGTGGCCGAGGAGCGCCGCTTTGTGGCCGAGGGCGACCGGCGCAATTACCGCATTTTCGAAGTGCCGCTGCCGGATGGTTTTCTCGGCTTCGCCCAGGACATCACCCCGGAAGCCGATGCGCGCGGCCAGTTGCGCCGCCATATGGAAGCGCATCTGGAAGTGCTGCGCACCATCTCCACCGCCACCGCGATTTATGGCGCCGACAAGAAGCTGGTGCTGTGGAACCGCGCCTACGCCCGGCTCTGGCAGCTTGATGAAGCCTGGCTTGAACAGCGCCCGACTTTTGGCGAAGTGCTGGAGCAGTTGCGCGCCAGCCGCCGGCTGCCCGAGCAGATTGACTGGCAGGCCTATAAACGCGCCCAGCTTGGCCTGTTCACCACCGTGATCGAGCGCCAGGAGGAACTGATCCACCTGCCCGATGGCTCCACCTTGCGGCTGGTGATCAGCGCCTATCCCTCGGGCGGGCTGTTTTTTGCCTATGATGACGTGACCCGGCAATTGACCTTGGAACGCGCCACCAACACGCTGATCGCGGTGCAGCGTGCCACGCTGGATAATCTCTACGAGGCGGTGGTGGTGTATGGCCCGGATGGCCGGCTGTCGCTGTATAACCGCGCCTTTGCCGAATTGTGGCAATTGGCGCCCGATATGCTGAACCACCAACCGCATATCACCGAATTGCTGGAAGCGACGCGGCCTTTGATGCAGCATGGCAATGACTGGCTGACTTGGCGCGAACAGGCCATCGACGGCTTTGCCGCGCGCCGCGCCAGCCAGGGCCGCATGGAGCGCGGCGATGGCCGTGTGATCGACTATGCCAGTGTGCCGCTGCCCGATGGCGCCATGCTCTACACCTATATGGATGTTTCCGACTCGATCCGCATTGAGCGCGCTTTGCGCGAACGCAACGAGGCGCTGGAACGCACCGACCGCATGAACGCGGCCTTCATCTCCAATATCACGCATGAATTGCGTTCGCCGCTCGGCACCCTGATCAGCATGACCGAAGTGCTGTCGCAGGGCATTCTCGGCCCGGTCAATGCGCGCCAGGCCGAATATGGCCGCGACATCATGCAGGCCTCGCGGCATCTGCTGCGCCTGCTGGACGACATCATCGTGATCGCCGCCATTGAGGTGGGGCAACTGGCGCTGGAACCGGCGGCCTTCGCCCCCGACGAACTCTGGGCCGAAACTGTGCCGGCCTGGCGTGAACTGGCCGAACATCGTGGCGTGGTGCTGGAGGTTGCGCCGCAAGCCGACCTGCCGGCCTGCCAGGGCGATGCGCAGCGGCTGCGCCAGGCTTTAGGCAGCGTGATGATGGCGGCCTTGAACGGCACGCCGCAGGGCGGCGAGGTACGGCTGACCTGCGGCAAAACCGACAAACACGGCCTGCTACTCAGCATCGCTTGCCGCAGCGGCGGCCATGCCCCGCTCAATCCGCCGCGCCTGTTCGCTGATCTGGTGTCAACCGCCGAGCGGCGCCAGGGCCATGCCGACCTGTCGCTGCTGGTGGCGCGCGGCCTCATCGAGTTGCATGGCGGCAGCGTAACCTCCCTGCCCGATATGCAGGGCGTGCAAATCACCCTGCCGATCCTGGCTGGCGCGATTGCGGCGCCTGAGCGGCCACTCTAGAATCACCCCATGCCCGACCTGCTCACCCTGACCCTGCGGGATGAAGCCGCCACTGCCCGGCTGGCCCAGGCGCTGGCGCCACGCCTGCGCGTCGGCGATGTGCTGCTGCTGCAAGGCCCGCTTGGTGCCGGCAAAACCAGCTTCGCCCGCGCCCTGATCCGCGCCTTGTGCGGCGCCGCCATCGAAGTGCCAAGCCCGAGCTTCAATATTGTGCTGACCTATGACACGCCGGCTAGCCCGCTTTGGCATGTTGACCTCTACCGCATCAGCCATCCGCGCGAAGCCGATGAACTGGGCCTGGAAGACATCTATGCCGAGGGCATAGCCGTGATCGAATGGCCCGAACGGCTGGAGGGGGCCATCCCACGCGGCGCCCTCACGCTCAGCCTGGCACTGGGCCAGGATACCAACCGCAGCCTTAGCTTCAGCGGCCCGCCCGATTGGGCGCCGCGCCTTGCCGGCCTGGAACCATGACCGACCGTTTGAGCCTTTCGCAAAGCTTCCTGAATCACAGCGGCTGGGGCGATGCCGAACGCCGCCCGCTGGCCGGCGATGCCTCGTTCCGGCGCTATGAACGCCTGCATCGCGGCGGCGAAACCGCCGTGCTGATGGATGCGCCGCCACCACAGGAGGATGTGCGCCCCTTCACCCGCATGGCGCGCTGGCTGGCACAGCAGGGTTTCAGCGCCCCGCAAATCCTGGCCGAAGATGCCGCGCAGGGTTTTCTGCTGCTGGAAGACCTGGGCGACGACCTCTATGCCCGATTGCTGCGCCAGGCCGGCAATGATGAACACACACTGTATGCCGCCGCCATCGATTGCCTGCTGGAACTGCACAAGTTGGCCGCGCCGGCCGATCTGGCGCCCTATGATGTGCCGCGACTGGTGGACGAAGCCGGGCTGTTTCCCGACTGGTATCTGCCGGCCCTGACCGGCCAGCCGACGCCGCCGGCACAGCGCGCGGCCTTTGATGCCTTGCTGGCCGAATTGGCGCCGGCCGCCATTATGCCGCAGCCAATTGCCGTGTTGCGCGATTTCCATGCCGAAAACCTGCTCTGGCTGCCCCGTCGCCAGGGCAGCGCCCGGGTTGGCCTGCTGGATTTTCAGGATGCCGTGGCCGGCCATCCGGCCTATGACCTGGTATCGCTGCTGGAGGATGCGCGGCGCGATGTGGCACCAGCTTTGGCCGAGGCGATGCTGAACCGCTACATCGCCGGCAGCGGCCTGGATGAAGCAAGCTTCCGCCGCGCCTATGCCATTCTTGGCGCACAACGCAATATCCGCATCATCGGTATTTTCACCCGGCTGTGGAAACGCGACGGCAAACCCGGCTATCAGGCATTCATGCCGCGCATGTGGGGCTTATTGGAGCGCGACCTGGCACATCCCGATCTGGCCGCCTTGCGCGCCTGGATCGATGCCGCCGTACCGGCCGATCTGCGCCGCCAGCCACTGCCCGGCCTGGAGTACGCCGCATGATCGCCCTGCCGCAAACTGCCATGGTGCTGGCTGCCGGCCTCGGCACCCGCCTGCGCCCGTTGACCGAAACCACGCCGAAGCCGCTGATCGAGGTGGCCGGGCGCAGCTTGCTGGATCGCTGCCTGGATCGTCTGGTGGAAGTGGGCGTGCGCCGCGCTGTGGTGAATGTGCATTGGCTGGGCGAGCAAATCCGCCAGCATCTGGCACAGCGCAATGACATCGAAACCGTGATTTCAGATGAGAGCGATGCCCTGCTGGAAACCGGCGGCGGCATCCTGCATGCCCTGCCGCTCCTGCTGCCACATGGGGGCGATGCGCCATTTTTCGCTGTGAATGCCGATCTGATCTGGCGCGATATGCGCGGCAATGCGCTGCGCCGCCTGGCGGCGCGCTTCGATCCGGCGGCAATGGACGGCCTGCTGCTGCTGCAACCCACCATCCATGCCACCGGCTATGACGGCATGGGTGATTTCACCATGGACCAGCTTGGCGGGCTGACCCGGCGCGAACAGCGCAGCGTGGCGCCGTTTGTTTATACGGGTGTGCAAATCCTGTCTCCGGCGCTGTTCCGCGATGCGCCAGCCGGGCGCTTCTCACTCAACCTGCTCTATGATCGCGCCATCGAGGCCGGGCGCTTATTCGGCTATCGCCATGAAGGCGACTGGATGGATGTGGGCAACCATGCCGGCCTCAGGCAAGCCGAGGCTTTGCTGCATGGCCGGCGGCCCTGAACTGTACAATATCCCGGCCGGCGCGCCCTTCCTGGAGGCGCTGGCCGCAGGCATCCTGCGCCGCTTTGGCGCCGACCCGCTGGCGCTTTCCCGCGTCACCATCCTGCTGCCGACACGGCGCGCCTGCCGCAGCCTGGCCGAAGCCTTCCTGCGCCAGCGCCAGGGCGCCGCCCTGCTGCTGCCCGGCATCCGGCCGCTGGGCGATGTGGACGAGGATGAACTGGACCTGCGCGGCCTGAACGGCGATGGCCGGCTGCCGATCCCCGATCTGGAACGCGCCCTGCTGCTGACCCGACTGCTGCGCACCGCGCCGCTGGCCGGTGGCGACATCGCCAATGCCTACAGCCTGGCGCTGAGCCTGGGCGACCTGCTGGATGCCGCCGCCACCGAAGAAGTGGGCCTCGACCGCCTGCCCGAGATCGTGCCGGCGGAACTGGCGCAACATTGGCAGGTGACGCTGGATTTCCTGGGCGTGATCCGCCAGCACTGGCCGGCGATCAAGGCCGAACGCAACGGGCTGGATGCCGCCGAACATCGCCGCAACAGCATGCAGGCCTGGATCGAGCATTGGCGGCAGCACCCGCCGGCCGATCCGGTGATTGCCGCAGGCTCCACCGGCACCATCCCGGCCACTGCGCGGCTGCTGCATCTGGTGGCGCGGCTGCCGCAGGGCGCCGTGGTGCTGCCCGGGCTGGATCTGGCCTTGAGCGAAACCGCCTGGCAAGGCGCGCTGGACGAACCCACCCATCCGCAACATGCCCTGGCCCTGCTGCTGAACAAGCTGGGCGCCACGCGCGGCGATGTACAGCCCTGGCCCGAGGCCAGTGCTAGCCCGGCCCGTGCCGCCCTGCTGGGCGAGGCATTGCTGCCGCCCGGCGAAACTAATCGCTGGCGCGAATTGCCGCCGCCGCCCGATGCCGCCTTTGCCGGCCTGCAACGGCTGGAAGCGCCCGGCCCGCGCGAGGAGGCCCTGGCCATTGCCCTGGCGCTGCGCGAAAGCCTGGAACAGCCTGGCCGCACCGCCGCGCTGATCACACCGGATCGTGGCCTGGCGCGGCGCGTGGCGGCGGAATTGCAGCGCTACGGCATCGCGGTGGATGACAGCGCCGGCCGCGCCCTCGCGGAAACCGCACCGGCGGTTTTCCTGCGCCTCTGCATGGCCAGCATCGGCCAGGGTTTTGCGCCGGTGCCGCTGCTGGCCTTGCTAAAACACCCTTTCTGCGCCCTGGGCGAAACCCGGCGCGACTTGCTGCGCTGGGTGCGGCGGCTGGAAAAGGCGGCCATGCGCCGTGGCCCGCTTCCCGGCGAGGGACTGGCAGCCATCCAAGGCATGCTGAAACCCGGCCAGCATGACGACCTGCTGCCGCTGCTGGAAAAACTGCGCCAGGCCTGCACGCCGCTGCTGGATGTGATGGCACAGCCGGAGGCCGGGCTGCCGCAACTGGCGCAGGCTTTGGTGCAAAGCGCCGAAGCGCTGGCCGCGCCGCCGCCGGGCGAAACCCCGCCGCTATGGCAGCGCGAGGCCGGCGAGGCGTTGCACGGCCTGATGCTGGAATGGCAGGAACAGGGCGCGGCTTTGGGGCCTTTGCCGGTGGCGGCCTGGCCACGGCTGTTTGAAGCCCTGCTGCAAGGCCATGTGGTGCGGCCCCGCTATGGCAGCCATCCGCGCCTGGCCATCCTGGGCCTGCTGGAAGCCCGCCTGGTGCATGCCGACCGCATTATCCTGGGCGGCCTGAATGAAGGCACCTGGCCGCCGCAGGCCAAGGAAGATGCCTGGTTGAGCCGGCCGATGCGCGCTGCCCTGGGCCTGCCGCCGCCGGAACGCCGCTTGGGCCAGACCGCGCATGACTTTGTGCAGGCCGCCGCGCGCCCGGATGTGATCCTGAGCCGCGCCGCCAAGCTGGATGGCACCCCCACCGTGCCGGCGCGCTGGCTACTGCGGCTGGAAGCCCGCTTAGGCGACGATCCACGCTGGGCCGCCACGCTGGCGCCGCAATATCTCGACTGGGCGGCACAGCTTGACCAGCCGGCGCACTTCCAGACCCCGCAGCCGCCGCGCCCGACACCGCCGCTGGCGGCACGACCCCGCAGCCTGTCGGTTACCGATATCGAACTCTGGGTGCGCGACCCCTATGCGCTCTATGCCAAGCGCGTGCTGAAACTGCCCAAGCTTGGCGATCTGGCCGAGCCGGTAGATGCGCGGCTGCGCGGCACGGCGATACACACGGCTTTGCATATTTTCCTCAAACGCCACGGCGATACGCTGCCCGATGATGCCACCGCGCTGGCCGAATTGCTGGAACTGGGCCGCGCCGAATTTGCCCCCTGGCTCAACCGTGCCGAGGTGGCGGCTTTGTGGTGGCCACGCTTCGAGCGCGCCATGCGCTGGTTTATCGGCTATGAACGCGAGCGGCGCGCACGAGGGTTCCGCCCGGCTTTGCTGGAGCAGGATGGCAGCCTGTTGGTGGCCGGCGATTTCACCCTCAAGGCCCGTGCCGACCGCATCGACCGCCATCGCAATGGCGCATTGGCGGTGCTGGATTACAAGACCGGCACGCCGCCCACGGAAAAGCAGGTTTATAGCGGCCTGTCGCCGCAATTGGCGCTGGAAGCCGCCATTGCCAAGGCTGGCGGCTTTGCCAGCCTGGCGCCGGGGCCGGTGGCGGAACTGGTGTATATCCGCCTGCATGGCGGCGAGAAGCCGGGCGAGGAACGCCGCATCGAAAGCAGCCCGAAAGCCAAGGAGCCGGTGCCGCCAGCCGATGAACTGGCCGATCTGGCGCTGGAAAGGCTGCGCCTGTGGGTGGCGAAATTCGACGACCCGGCCACGCCCTATCTGTCACGCCCGCGCCCGCAATTCATCGATTATGCCGGCGATTACGATCACCTTGCCCGCGCCGCCGAGCGCAGCTTGCAGGGGGATGAGACATGAGCGAACAGGCCAGGGCCGATCTGCTGCTGCATACCGGCAACCAGCGCGGCGCCGCCGATCCCGGGCTTTCTGCCTGGGTGGCGGCCAATGCCGGCTCGGGCAAGACCAGCGTGCTGGTGGATCGTGTCACCCGCCTGCTGCTGGCCGGCACCCGGCCGGGCGGCATCCTGTGCCTTACCTTCACCAAGGCCGCCGCCGCCGAAATGGCGATCCGTCTGAACAAACGCCTGGCGGCCTGGGCCTTGCTGCCGGAAGACAAACTGCGCGATGCGCTGACCGACCTGCTGAGCCGCCCCGCAAACGCCGCCGACCTGGATATTGCGCGCCGGCTGTTTGCCCGCACGCTGGAAGCGCCGGGCGGCTTGCGGCTGCAAACCGTGCATGCCTTCTGCGAAGCCCTGCTCAAGCGCTTTCCGGTGGAAGCCGGCGTGCCGCCACATTTCAACGTGGCCGACGATGCCCGCGCCGCCGCCCTGCTGCATGCCGCACGCGAAACCGTGCTGCGCCAGGCGAGCCAGGATGCGGCATTGAATGACGCGCTGCTATTCCTGGCCGAACGGCTGAGCGATGGCCGATTTGCCGATCTGCTCAAGGCTTTGCTCAACAAACGCCGCGACCTGGCCTTGTGGCTGGAAGCCGAAGGCGGCGCCGAAGGTGCCATAGCCGCGCTGGCGCAGGAACTGGACCTGCCGGCCGGCGTCAGCCGCGATGGCATGCTGCAAGCGCATCGCCGTGGCCTGGCCTGGGACGATCTGCGCCGCGCCGTGGCCGCGCTGGCACAGGGCGGCAAGAAGGATACCGACCTGGCCGCCATCCTGGCGCCCTGCCTGGAGCAGAACCTGCCGCCGGATCTGCTGGCAGATCAATGGCTGCCGGCGTTTTTCACCGCCAAGGGCGAGCCGACCAAAACACTGGCCTATAAGGAAAGCCTGAAACTGGCGCCCGACGCCGATGACGTGTTGAAAGCCGAGCAGCAGCGCCTGATGCTGCTGCGCGACCGGCTGAATGCCCTGGCGATCCTGGAAGCCAGCGCGGCGCTTTTGCGCATCGGCGAGCAGTTGCTGGCGGCCTATGCTGCCGCCAAGCGCCGCGAGGGCCTGCTGGATTACGACGACCTGATCCTGCGCAGCCGCGACCTGCTGGTGGAACCGACCCGCGTGGCCTGGGTGATGTTCAAACTGGATCAGGGCATCGACCACATCCTGGTGGATGAAGCCCAGGATACCAGCCCCGACCAGTGGCGTGTGATCGAGGCCCTGGCTGAGGATTTTTTCACCGGTGCCGGCGCCCGGCCGGGCCTGCGCACGGTGTTTGCCGTGGGCGATGTGAAACAATCAATCTATTCCTTCCAGGGCGCGCGGCCAAAAACCTTCCTGGCGATGCGCGACCATTTCCGCCGCGCCGCGGAAGCTGCCGAAGCCAGCTTCCGCGTGCTGCCCTTGCAGATGTCGTTCCGCTCCACCCCGGCCGTGCTGCGGCTGGTGGATGAAGTGTTTGCCGTGGCTGAGGCAAAGGGCGGCGTGGTGGAGCCGGACGACACCCTGCTGCATCGTGCGCGCCGCGCCGAGGCGCCGGGCCGGGTTGACTTATGGCCGGCACTGGCGCCGCCGGCACTGGAACAGCCGGAAGCCTGGGATGCGCCGCTGGATTATATCGGCGCCGACGATCCGCGCATCACCCTGGCACGCCGCATTGCCGCGCAGGTGAAAGGCTGGCTTGGCCGCGAATGGCTGCCTGGCCAGGGCCGCATGCTCACCGCCGGCGATGTGATGATCCTGGTGCGGCGGCGCAATGCCTTCTTCGACGCCATGGTGCGCGAATTGAAGCTGGCCGGCGTGCCGGTTGCGGGTGCCGACCGCATGCAGCTGGCCGAGCAGATGGCGGTGCTGGACCTGCTGGCGCTGGGGCATTTCTGCGTGCTGCCGGATGACGACCTGACCCTGGCCACGGTGTTGAAAGGCCCGTTATTCAATTTCAGCGAAGAGGATTTGTTCGCCCTGTGCCATGAGCGGCCGGCCACGCTGTGGCGCAATCTGCGCGAACGGGCCGATGAGCAGCTGCATTGGCGCCGGGCGCTGGATGAACTGGGCGGCCTGCTGCTACGCGCTGATCGTGCGCCGCCTTTTGCCTTTTATGCCGAATTGCTGGGGGCTGGTGGCGGGCGCCGCCGCCTGCTGGCGCGGCTGGGCCGGGAGGCCGATGAGCCGATTGATGAATTCCTGGCTGCCTGTATCCATTTTGAGCGCGAGGAACCGCCGAGCCTGCAAGGCTTTCTGGCCTGGTTCGACGATCATGCCGGCGAGATCAAGCGCGATCTTGAACAAGGCCGCGACGAAGTGCGCGTGCTGACCGTGCATGGTGCCAAGGGGCTGGAAGCGCCGGTGGTGATCCTGCCCGATACCTGCGACCTGCCGGTGGCGCGTGAGGATGAGGGTTTGTTATGGCGCGAAGCCGGAGCGCGGGATCAGCCCGAGGCCAGGCCGGCGCTGTTCTGGCCGCCGCGCAAGGAATTCGATGTGCCGCTTTCAGCCGCCCTGCGCCAGGCCCGGCAGCTTGCCCAGCGCGAGGAATACCGCCGCCTGCTGTATGTTGCCCTGACCCGGGCGCAGGACCGGCTGATCGTGGCCGGCTATCTCAACGGCAGGACGGTGAAAAGCGGCCCGGCGCCGGAAAGCTGGTACAGCCTGGTGCAAACCGCCTTCGACCGCCTGCCGGATGTGCAGGCGGTGGACTTACCCTGGGGCGACGTGGCGCAGCGTTTTGAGAATGCCGGCCAGGATGCCGAAAAGCCCAAGCCACGGGCAGCCGACCGCCCGGTGCTGCCGCTGCCGGCCTGGAGCCAGGCGCTACCGCCGGCCGAGCCGGTGCCGGCGCTGCCCTTGGCGCCCTCGCGCCCGGCGCGTGAGCCGGCGCCGCCGCCCAGCCCGGCACTGCCGCGCAATCGCGCCGGGCTGCAACGCGGCCGGCTGGTGCATCGCCTGCTGCAAAGCCTGCCCGACTTGCCCGCAGCCGAACAGGAAGCCGCCGCCAGCCGTTTCCTGGCCCATCCCGGCCATGATCTGACGCCGGAAATGCAGGCGGAATTGCGCCGCGAAGTGCTGGCGGTGCTGGCACATCCGGCTTTTGCGCCGGTATTCAGCGCCGAGGCCCGAGTTGAAGCGCCACTTGCCGGCATGGTGGGTGAGCAGATTGTGGTGGGCCGGGTTGATCGCCTGATTGTGATGCCGGATCAGGTGCTGGTGCTGGATTACAAAACCGACCGGCCGCCACCAGCCGAGGCCGCCGCCACCGATCCGGCCTATTTGCGCCAGATGGCGCTGTATACCGAGCTTTTACGCGGTATTTTCCCACAGCATGAGATTGTTGCCGCCTTGCTGTGGACCCATGCGCCGGCGCTGATGCCGCTGCCGCCAGCCTTGCTGGCGGCTTCACTGCATCGTGACTCGCCCCGGGCGACGCCGAACCCTAGCTTGCTGCCATGAACCGCCGCCAATTTTCCCTGCTGCTGACGCTGCCGCTGCTGGCCCGATGGCCAAGGCCGGCGCATGCGGCGCCCGATGCGGCCAAGGCGAACGCCCCGGTGGTGATCGAATTGTTCACCAGCCAGGGCTGTAGTTCCTGCCCGCCAGCCGATGCGCTGATGCATGAATGGGCCAAGCAGCCGGGCGTGATCGCGCTGTCGCTGCATGTGGATTACTGGGATTATCTCGGCTGGCGTGACACATTCGGCAAACGCGGCCATGTCGAACGCCAGCAGGCTTATGCGCGCCATGGTGGCTCGCGCCAGGTCTTCACACCACAGGCCATGGT
>NZ_JAGOLP010000049.1 GCF_017994015.1 Ferrovibrio sp.
TTGTCTCCTCCTGGCTCGGCGCCGATTTCCCGCAAGCCGTGGCGGCGCTGCATCTCAACATGGTGCCGCTGCGGCCGCCGCTGACCACGCCGCTGAACGAGGCTGAGAAGGCTTGGGCGGCGAAGGCGAAGCAGCGCCAGAGCAGCGAGAGCGGCTATTACGCCATCCAGAGCACCAAGCCGACCACGCTGGGTTATGGCCTGAGCGACAGCCCGGCCGGCCTGGCCGGCTGGATCGTGGAAAAGTTCCACGGCTTTCCCGGCGGGCCGGCCGACAAGGAACCGCCCTTTGCGATGGACGACATGCTGGCCACCATCGCGCTGTACTGGTTCACCGACACGGCGGCAACCGCCACCTGGATGTATTGGGCCACCAAACAAAGCGGCGATCTGGCGCTGCAACCCGGCCAGTTTGTCACCCCGCCGACCGGCTTCCTGCTGCCGCCCTGGGACCTGGTGCCGCCCTCGCCGCCGGGCTGGCTGGAGCGCGGCTATAATGTGGTGCAGCATCGGGTGCTGGCGCGCGGCGGCCATTTTGTCGCCATGGAGCAGCCGGATGAATTTGTGCAGGATGTGACGCAGTTTTTCAGGGGCAGAAGCTTATGAGCCGCAGCGACCGCTATTACGAGGATTATGAAGCCGGCGAGGTGATCCACGCCAATGGGGTCACGGTGAGCGAGGCCGATATCCTGGATTTCGCCTTCCGCTACGATCCGCAGCCATTTCATCTCGACAAGGAAACCGCCGGCAAATCGATCTATGGCGGCCTGATCGCCTCGGGCTGGCAGACCGGCGCGCTGGGTTTCCGCATGCTGATGCAGGCCGGCCTGCTGGGCAAGGGCAGCATGGGCTCGCCGGGCCTGGACGAATTGCGCTGGTACAAGCCGGTGCGCCCGGGCGACACGCTCTATGCCAAGGCCAGCATCACCGACAAGCGCCTCTCCGCCTCGAAGCCGGATCGCGGCATCGTGACGATGAAATACTGGGTGGAGAACCAGAAAGGCGAAACCGTGATGAGCTTTCACGGCAACCAGCTGGTGGCAAAACGCCCCGGTTGATAAGCGCCCAATGCTTTTCGCGGCGCCGCGGCCTTGCCTCAAGCACGCCGCCTCGCCAAAGTAACCAACAAGATACATAAACAGAGGAAACGCTATCATGACCACCCGCAAAGTCGCCCTCGTCACCGGCGCCACGGCCGGCATCGGCAAGGCTTCCGCCCTCGCCCTGGCCAAGGCCGGCTACGATATTGTGCTGGCCGGCCGCCGACTGGAATTGCTCAACGCCGCCGCCGCCGAATGCGAGGCGCTGGGCGTGAAGGCCTTTGGCGTGGTGACCGATGTGGGCAACCCGGATTCGGTGAAGGCTTTGTTCGCCAAACTGAAGGCCACGTTTGGCCGCCTGGACGTGCTGTTCAACAATGCCGGCATCGGCGCCCCGGCGATCCCGATGGATGAATTGAGCTTCGAGCAATGGAAGGCGGTGGTGGATACCAACCTGACCGGCGCCTTCCTCTGCACCCAGGAAGCCATGCGCATCATGAAGGCGCAGGAGCCGCGCGGCGGCCGCATCATCAACAACGGCTCGATCTCGGCCTATGCGCCGCGCCCCTTCTCGGCGCCCTATACCGCCACCAAACATGCCATCAGCGGCCTGACCAAATCCACCTCACTGGATGGCCGCGCACATGACATCGCGTGCAGCCAGATCGATATCGGCAATGCCGCCACCGAGATGACCGAGCGCATGGCCAAGGGTGTGCCGCAAGCCAACGGCACCATGATGGTGGAGCCGCGCATGGATGTGCGCCATGTCGCCGAATCGATCGTGCATATCGCCAATATGCCGCTGGATGCCAATGTGCAATTCATGACCGTGATGGCGACCAAGATGCCGTTTGTCGGGCGCGGCTGAAAATCAACATTGACCTGCGCCGCCCCGGTGCTACCCTTGCCGCATGGGCGAAGTAACCCGCATATCCCTGGCGGCGGCGCAGGATCAACTTACCGATCTGATCCGCCGCGCCCTGGCCGGTGAAACCATCGAGATAACACGCGATGGCCAGGATGCCGTGCGGCTGATACCGGTGGCGCCCGCCGCCAACGAGGCCACGCCCAAGGGCAAGCGCATCCCGGGCATGTTTCCGGAATTGGCTGCAATAGCTGATGAAATCGCCAAGCCATTACCGGATGACGAAATTGACCTCTGGTACAAGTGAACCAGTTCCTGCTCGATACCCACGCGCTGATCTGGTGGCTTTCCCCCGCTGAGCGCTTAAGCCAGACAGCGCGCACCATCATCGAGAATAAGGACAATACTATATTCGTCAGTTCAGTCAGTGGCTGGGAAATGACGATCAAGCGTCGCGCCGGCAAACTTGCCATACCGGCAGTGTTACGGGTGCTCGACAATTACCAGACCATGCTGGACGATAACGGCTTCATCGCGCTGCCGATTGAAATCGAAGACGGCCTGCTGGCCGGCAACCTGGATATCCCGCACCGCGATCCTTTTGACCGCATGCTGTTTGCCCAGGCTTTGCGCCGCGATCTTGGCCTGGTGAGCATTGATGGCATCGCCGATCAGGCCGGCTGTCGGCGCATCTGGTAGCCGGCATCTGTTAGCAGCAGCCCGGCCCGAGTGCCATTTTTCAACGCCTTAAGACATTTTTATTGCAGCGCAACCAGACTGTCCGGCAGGCTTATCGCGTGGGTGCCGGGTTCCGGTTGCCTGATTGCCGGCAATCGGAAACCGCCCCTGCTTTGATCATGCAGGAGGCAGAATGACCGTATTGACTGGTGCTGAACGCCTGGAACGTCTGCTCAATTTTCGGCTGACCACGGCGGAAATCCTTTACCGCATGCCCGACCATCCGACACTGCTGCAAACCTATCTGTGGCAGGATTACGATCTGGCGCCGAAATTTCCGGGCTTGCAGAAATTTCTCGATTTCTGGGAGAGCAAGCTGGATGGCAAGCTGCATTCAGTGCGCGTGGTTTCCACGCAACTGGTGCGGCCGGCGGAAATCCGCGCCAGCGCCGACGATTTCCGGCTGCACTAAGACTTATGCCGCTGTGAGCATGGCAAAGGCGTCACCCTCGGCCGGCCGGCCGAGGATATGGTGCTGGTGCCACAGCGCATAAAACAGCAAGGCCCAGGCAGCGGCGCCCTGCCTGGCGGCGCCGTCGCGGAACAGCGCCGTCACCGCCGCAGGCTGGAACGCCTCGGCGATGCCGGGCTGGGCCGCCACCAGCGGCGCCAGCCGGGTGCCCTCGGCAGCGATCCATTGCCCCACCGGCACGGTGAAGCCACGCTTGCGTGAAAACGGCTGCGCCTCGGGCACAGCCTGCGCCAGCCAGGTGCGCAGCAGATGTTTGCCCAGGCCGTTGCGGATTTTCAGCTTGTCGGCAAGGCCGAAGCCGAAGCCGCTGAGGCCGGCCACACCATCCTGGCCACAATCCAGAAACGGCGTGCGGCCTTCCAGCGCGTTGCGCATCAGGCAGCGATCCAGCTTGGCCAGCAGGTCATTCGGCAGCCAATCGGCCATATCCAGCCGCTGCGCCGCCTGCAAGCGGCTATCGCCGGGTTGCCGCGCCTGTTGCTCGGCCTCGGCATAACCCTGGCGCCAGGCCAGCGGCGGCTGGCGGAATAGCCCCAGCCCGTCCAGCGCGCCCTTGCGCCGCATCTTGCGGCCAAACAGCCAGCGGCTGGCAGAACGATAGCGGCCATAACCGCCAAAGATTTCGTCGCCGCCTTCGCCAGAGAGCACCACCTTGACCTCACGCGCGGCGAATTGCGCCAGCTTGAAGGTGGGCAGGCAGGCATAATCGGCGGCGGGATCATCCATCGCCTGCGCCACCTGCGGCAGCAGCTGCCAGAAATCCTGCGCGGTGAAATCAACACTGCGATGCTCGGCGCCGAGCTTGCGCGCCACAATGGCGGCCAGCTCGCGTTCGTCATGCAGGCCGCTATCGGGAAAACCCAGCGAATAGGCCAGCACCGGGCGCGGATTGAGCCGCGCCATCATCGCCAGCAGGGCGGAACTGTCGATGCCGCCAGACAGAAACAGCCCATAAGGCACATCGGAACGCTGGTGCAGATCAACACTTTCCTGCAACAGCGCATCCAGCCGCGCCAGCGCGGCACTTTCATCGCCGGCAAATCCATCCCGCGTCAGCGCGGCGCGGCGCTGGCGCTGCACGATGCGGCCCTGGCGGCAGAGCAGCATCTCGCCCGGCAGCAGGCGGTAGACGCCGTCAAAGATCGTGTCGCGCCCGGTGGTGAACTGCAATTGCAGCAATTCATCGCGTTTGTGCGGCAGCAGGCGCGGCGCCAGCAAACCGCTGGCAAATAATGCCGCCGGCTCGGAGGCAAACAGCAGATGGCCCTGCGCCTCGGCATAATAGAGCGGCTTGATGCCAAACGGATCGCGCGCCAGCAACAGGCTGTCATCCCGCGGATCATGCAGCGCCAGGGCATACATGCCGCGCAGATGGCGCAGGAAACCGGCACCTTCGCGGTGATAAAGATGCAAAGGCGGCTCACAATCCGAGCCGGTGGCGAAACTTACCCCGGGCAGCAGATCATAAAGTTCGCGGTAATTGTAGATTTCGCCATTCGCCACCAGGGCGATGCCATCGGCGCCAAACAGCGGCTGCCGGCCACCGGCCAGATCGATAATTGCCAGCCGCGCCTGGCCCAAAGCCACCGAGCCGCTGATATGGCTGCCTTCGCCATCCGGGCCGCGATGCGCCACGGCGCGCAGCATCGCCGCCAGCCGCGCCTGGTCTGGCGCAGCGCCATCGGCCCGCATCAGCCCGGCGATGCCGCACATGCCATCACCTCGTCAAACAATTTCTGCCACGCCGCCACCACGGCGGCTTCGCTATGGTCGCGCTCAAATTGCCGGCGGCCGGCTTCGCCCAGGCGACGCGCCAGTTCCGGCAGGCGCAGCACTTCACGGATCGCGCCGGCCAGGGCGCGATGATCCTCCACCGGCACCAGGATGCCGCTTTCGCCTTCCACCACATATTGCCCGGGGCCTTGCGAATTACTGGCAACCAGCGGCTTGCCGGCGCCCCAGGCATCCAGGATCACATTGCCGAAAGGCTCATGTCGCGATGGCACCACATAAACATCACAGGCCGCCACCAATGCCTCGCGGTCATGCCGCCAGCCCAGGAAACGCACCCGCCGCGCCACGCCCAGGCTGTCGGCCAGGGCCTGAAGCGCAGCGCGCTCCTCGCCCTCGCCGGCCAGCCACAGATAGGCATCGGGCAGATCGGCCAGCGCGCGCAGCAGCACGTCAAAAGCCTTGTTCTTGTGCAGCCGGCCCATGGCCAGCAGCAGCGGCGCATGCAAAGGCGTATCCAGTTCGCCACGCGGCAAAGCCGGCGCCGGATCGAAGCGGCCGAAATTAGAGATGCTGCGCACCCGGTCGGCGCGGAAACCGGCCTTGATACAATGCTGGGCGATATCCGGCGTGTTGCCGATCAGCCAGTCGGCCTTACGGTAATGTTTGAGATCGTAATAACCGCCGAGCCGTGCCAGTGTGGCAAAACGCCCGCGCGGCATCTTTTCGCTGGCCCGGCTCATCCAGGTGAGCACAATATCCGGCCGCCAGCGCCGCGCCAGCAGGCCAAGCTGCATCGGCGTGATCCAATCCAGCGCGCCGCCAAAACGCATCTGCAACGGCTCAACCCCGCCCTGGCGCAGAATAGCGGCGCGTTCTTCATTGCGCCGGATCACCACTGTCTGCTCCAGCCCGGCCTTGTGAAAAGCCTGCGCCAGATTGACAAAATAGGTTTCCGCCCCGCCCTGGCGCGCCCCGGCCATGACCTGGAGCAGACGCATTATTGCGGTTTCTCCAGATTAGCCTTGAGATAGCTCAGGATCGGATAGAGCCCGGCCATCAGCGCGATCAGGAAGCCATATTGCCCTTCGCGGTAGCCCTTGCGGGCGACATAGCATTTCCAGAAGCGCGAGAAGATGCGCCTGACATTGGCGCCGAAACTGCCGATATTGCCGCTTTCGCGCAGATCGGCGGCGCGCGCCGTGGTGTAACGATCCAGCCGCCGCAGCATGTCGGAAATATCGGTATCGACATAATGCTCCATCGGCTGGCGCAGGCTGCGCTTTTCGCCCTTGAGCTCCAGCGCCGGATGCACCCGCTGGCTGCCCCAGCGTTTGGAGCCGCGCGAGAACAGGCGCGGCGCCGCCGATACGCCCCAGGCCGCGCCCCAGCCATAACGCACCAGGCGCTGGCCGACATAATTATCAAACGGGATCAGGAAATAGCCGGGCGCCGCCTGCTGAATGGTGGCGCGGATTTCCTCGGCCAGGGCCGGCGACACGCGCTCATCGGCATCCACTTCCACAATCCAGTCGCCCTGGCAGGCATCGATGCCGGCATTGCGGCGCGGGCCTTCCAGGGGCCAGCCGCCTTCCACCAGCCGGGCGCCGGCCGCCACGGCAATCTGGCGCGAAGCATCCGTGCAGCGATCCAGCACCACCACGATTTCATCGGCAAAGCGCAGGCGCTCCAGGCAGGCGCCGAGCTGGGCTTCCTCGTTATGCGCCACCACCAGGGCAGATAATCTGGGCGCCATGCTCAATCCTCGCGGCTCTGGCGCCATAGCGTTTCAGCGGCGCGCTGCGCCTTGTCCACGCTGAGCGTCAGCATATGGCTGTCATGCTTGCGGTAATCATAGCCAGGGGATCGCACGATGGCATCATAATCCAGATCGGTGCGCACCGAAGCGGTATTCTGCCCCCAGGGGCCATAGACATCCTCGCGGCTGGGGCCGAACAGGCCCAGGGTGGGCACGCCCACAGCGGCAGCCAGATGCATCAGGCCGCTATCATTGCCGATATACAACGCGCAGCGTTGCAGGGCGGCAGCCAGATCAAGCAGATCGAGCTTGCCGACCAGATTGATGCTGCGCTCAGGCGGCAGGGCCGCCAATGCCGGCGCCGCCAAGGCTTCCTCGCCCGGACCGCCGAATACCGCGATACGGGCGCCGGGCAGGATGCCATCCGGCGCGGTGAGCCGGGCGGCCAGCTCGGCAAAACGCTCGCCCGGCCAGATTTTGCCGCCCCAATTGGCGGTTGGGCCGATCGCCAGCACCGGGCCGGCTTCGGGCCATAGTTTGGCGGCACGGCGCTGATTGGCCTCGCTGATCCAGATCCGCGGCGCCACCGGCACCGGCAGTTTGAGCACCCGGGACAGCGAAATCAGCCGATGCTGGTTCGGATTGCCGCCGCCCAGGAATACCCGGCGGCGATGAGCCATCAGGAATTGCGAAATCACAGAGCCGCGCAGGTCCACCACCATGCTCCAGCGCGTGGTGGCGACCTGCTTCCACAAATCCCACCAATGGCCGGCCCAGGGCCGCTTATGCAGCACAATCAGCCGTTCCAGATTGGGCATTGCCGATGGCTGGAACAGCCCCGCCGCAGCCGGGCCGCAGGCAATGGTGAATTTGACCAGCGGATCGCGCTCCACCGCCGCCGCCAGCAGCCCGGTGGAGAGGATGGCATCGCCAAGCCGATTCGCGGTGATGAACAGGACACGCATGCCGGGCGGTTATAGAAGGGCGCCCCCGGCTTGCCAAGCCGGGCCGGCTCCCATACCTGTTAGAACATGACGGACACCAACAACCCTTCCCCCCAGCCTATCGCCCTGCCCGGCCGCGCCCTGTTGCGGCTGGCCAGCCCGGATGGCGTGGCGGCGGTAAAAAGCTTCCTGAATGGGCTGATTTCCAACGATACCGGCCGGATCGGCGCGGATCGGGCGCTTTATGCCGCCCTGCTCAGTCCGCAGGGCAAGTTCCTGTTCGATATGTTCGTGGCCGAATGGCAGGACGCATTATGGCTGGATGTGGCAGCCGACAGGGCCGAGGAACTGGCGCGCAAACTGGCGCTTTACCGGCTGCGGGCCAAAATCAGCATCGACTTGCAGGCCGGCTGGCAGGCTTTTGCCCTGATCGGCGGCGCCGGCCTGGACAGCGCGCCTGGCCTGGCCGCCGGCTTCGGCTTCACCGATCCGCGCCTGGCCGGGCTGGGCGCCCGGTTATGGCTGCCACCCGGGGCCGCGCCAAGCCAGGGCGAGCCGGGCGATTTCGCCGCCTATGAAAAACTGCGCATCGGCCTGGGCGTGCCGGATGGCGCGCAGGATATCGAGATCGACAAGGGCCTGCTGCTGGAACATCATTTTGAGGCCCTGCACGGCGTGGATTTCAGGAAGGGCTGTTATGTCGGCCAGGAACTGACCGCGCGCACCAAATATCGCGGTCTGGTGAAGAAGCAGCTTTTCCAGGTGCGCGGCAGCGCCGCGCTGCCGGCAGCCGGCAGCCAAATCACCCTGGATGGCCAGGAAGCCGGCTGGCTGCGCTCCAGCCAGGGCCAGGATGGCCTTGCCCTGCTGCGGCTGGAAGCGGCGGCCAAGGCGGCGGCGGGTGACCGTGCGCTGCTCTGCGACGGCATTGCCCTTGAAGCGCGGCTGCCGGATTATGCGGCGCAGCCCGAGAGTGAATGAGGAAACATGCCGGTTGGTCCCGAGGATACCCGCACCAGCCTGATTGGTGCCGATGGCAAATGCCGCTGCGGCTGGCCCGGCCATGATCCGCTTTATGTGCAGTATCACGATACCGAATGGGGCGTGCCGGAATGGGATGACCGCGCGCTGTTTGAAAAGCTGATCCTGGATGGTTTCCAGGCCGGGCTGTCGTGGATCACCATCCTGCGCAAACGCGATAATTTCCGCGCCGCCTTTGACGGTTTTGAGCCGGCGAAGATTGCCCGCTATGACCGGCGCAAGCTGGATGCGCTGATGCTGGATGCCGGCATCGTGCGCAACAAGGCGAAGATCGAGGGCAGCGTGCTGAATGCGCGCGGCTGGCTGGAGATTCAGGAAAAGCATGGCAGCTTTTCCGATTACCTGTGGGATTTTGTCGGCGGCAAGCCGAAGCAGAATAACTGGACACATCTGCGCGAAGTGCCGGTGGAAAGCCCGGAAAGCCAGGCCATGTCAAAGGCGCTGAAAAAGGCCGGCTTCACCTTTGTCGGCCCCACCATTGTCTATGCCTTCATGCAGGCGGTGGGCATGGTGAACGACCACACGGTGGATTGTTTCCGCCACCAGCAGGTGAAGAAGCTGAAACGTCGCCGCTAATCTAACCGTTCAACCGCGCAAAGCGGCCCAATCGGCGGCATCCCAATCACGCAAGGCTGCCACATCCGGGCCATTGGCATTGCTCAGCATGCGGCCACCATCAATCAGGATGGCTTCGCCGGTGATGTAGCTGGCAGCATCTGAAACCAGAAAGGCGCACAGCTCGGCCAGTTCCGCCGGATCGCCATTGCGGCCGAGCGGCACATCGGCACCCAATGGCGCGGCTGCCTGCAATTTGCCGGGCGACAGGCGCGAGGTGGCGCCCGGGGTCGGGAACACGCCGGGCGCCACACCCACCAGACGAATGCCAAACGGCCCCCATTCCGAAGCCAGGCTGCGGATCATCGCCAGGCTGGCCGCCTTGGCCATCGCCGAGGGCAGCCGATAGGCCATGCCGGTCAGCGCCGATTGTGTCAGGATACCCAGCACCACACCGCGCCGGCCGGCTTCGATCCAGCGCCGGCCGATGCCGAGCGTGCAATAGGCCGCGCCCTTGGCGACAATATCCAGCACGGCGGCCACGGCGCGCGGCGACAGGGTTTCGCTGCGCGCCAGGAAATTGCCGGCGGCATTATTCACCAGGATATCCAGCGGCTGCACGGCCCAGAGAGCATCCAGCATGCGCTCCACCGCCTCGGCATCACGCACATCACAAACCTGCCAGCGCACCGGGCGGCCGAATTCGGCTTCAAGCTGCGCGGCAGCTTCCTGCAACACCGCTTCACGCCGGCCGCAGATCGCCAGATCAGCGCCCAAAGCCATGAAACGCCGGCCAATGGCCAGGCCCAGGCCGCTGCCGCCGCCGGTGATCAATGCCGCCTTGCCGGCCAGACTGTTGGGCGCCAGGCTCATGTTATGCCACATCCATCTTGCCAATTGGTGGTTTGGCAGCCGGCGGAACAACCGGCCCGGCCACCGTGATGCCGGTGCCGACCAGCGCCTCGATCTCGGCCACGCTATAGCCGGCCTCACGCAACACCTGCACCGAATGTTCACCCAGCCGCGGCGCATGATGGCGGATCTGAAATGGCGCACCGGAGAACGTCACCGGCGAGCGCACGGTGCGATACTGCCCTTCACTGGGATGCTCGGCCTTGCCGAACAGGCCCACCGCCTGCACATGCGGGTCTTCATGCAGATCGTTGACATACAGCACCGGCATGCAGGGGATGCTCTTGGCATCGCAGAACGCCACCCATTCGGCGCTGGTGTGATTGGGCGCCACTTCCTCGATCAGGCCATAAAGGATTTCAACATGCTGCACCCGGCTGGCAAGGCGCTTGAAGCGTTCATCCTCCTTGAATTCCGGCCGGCCGACAAAATCGAAGAAGTCACGCCAGTTGCTGTCCGAATAGGGCAGGATGCAGGCATGGCCATCCTTGGTGCGATAGGGTTTGCGGCGCGGGCTGAGCAGGCGCACAAAACCCACTGGGCTGAGCGGCGGCTCGAAGGCGCCGCCGCCCCAATGTTCCACCATGGTGAATTCGATCGAGGTTTCCAGCATCGGCACTTCGATACTCTGGCCGCCGCCGCCGCGCATCTTCTGCACCAGGGCGGCCAGGATCGACCAGGCGATGGCCTGGCCGGCCAGCTTGTCGCAGATCACCGTGGGCACATAAGCCGGCGCGCCCTGCACCTGGCCAAACAGCCCGGCAATGCCGCTGCCGGCCTGGATCAGATCGTCATAAGCCGCCTTCTCGCCATAAGGCCCCTTGGCCGAGAAGCCATAGGCGCCGCAATAGACGATATCCGGCTTGATCGCCTTGACCTGCTCATAGCCGAAACCCAGCTTGGCGATGGCCTTGGGCCGCATGTTATGCACAAACACATCGGCGCTCTCGATCAGCCGGCGCAATGCCTTGCGGCCGGCCTCCTGCTTCAGATCCAGCAGCAGGCCGCGTTTGTTACGATGCAGGTTGAGGAACGAACCCGACATGCCATCATGCCGCAGCGGCTGGTAGTTGCGGGTTGAATCGCCTTCCGGGCTTTCCACCTTGATCACATCGGCGCCAAGATCGGCCAGGATATGGGTGGCATACGGCCCCATGATCACCCCGGTGAGATCAAGCACGCGGATGCCGGTAAGCGGGCCGTGTTGGAAAGCGCCGTCGCTGGGATGCTGTGTCATGTCAGTCAAGGTTGTTGGGAATCCAGAGGGACAATTCGGGGATCACGATCAGCATGGCCAGCACAATGGCCTCGGCGATCAGGAACGGCATGATGCCCTTGAAGCCGGTTTCGATGCGCGCACCAACCGAGCCGGCGGCAACAAACACATTCAGCCCCATCGGCGGCGTGACCAGGCCGATTTCCGTGGTCTTGACGATGATGACGCCAAACCAGATCGGATCGTAGCCCAGCGACAGGATCAGCGGATAGGTCAGCGGCAGGGTGAGCACCACGATGGCGATCTGATCCATGAAGAAGCCGAGGATCAGATAGATCACCACAATGATAAGCAGGATGCCCCAGCGCGGCAGCGGCAATTCACCGACCCATTCGACCAGATGCTGCGGCACCTGGGTGGCGGCCATGAAATAGCCGAAGATCATGGCGCCGATGATTATGGTGAAGATCATCGCCGTGGCGCGTGTGGTGGCTTGCAGGCTTTCGGTTATGCCGGTCCAGCGCAGACCACCCCAGATCACGCTGATGATCAGCGCGCCGCCGGCACCCACTGCTGCCGCCTCGGTGGCGGTGATGGCGCCGGAATAGATGCCGCCGATCACGATGAAGATCAGGATGCCGGCCGGCCAGACCGGCTTCATCGCGGCGAAACGCTCGGCCATCGGGAAGGGCTGCACCTTGGGCGCAATGCCGGGATTGCGGCTGACCCAGACATAGATCGTGGCGCAATAGGCAATCGCCGTGATGATGCCGGGGATGATGCCGGCCAGGAACAGCTTGCCGATGGAATTCTCGGTCAGGATGCCATAGAGGATGAAGCCGAGGCTGGGCGGGATCATGATCGCCAGCGTGCCGGCCACCGCCACGGTGCCGAGCGAGAGCCGGTCGTCATAGCCATAACGCCGCATCTCCGGCACGGAAATCTTCGACATCGCGGCGGCGGCGGCGGTGGAGGAACCAGCCAGGGCGGCAAAGCCGACATTGGCCATCACGGCAGCCAAAGCCAGGCCACCCTTGAGATGGCCCATGCAGGTATAGGCGAGGCGGAACACATCACGCACCACGCTGCCGCGCGCCAGCAATTCAGCCATCAGGATAAATAGCGGGATGGTGGAGAGCAGCGCACTGGCCGAGGTGCGGAACGGCGTGGTCTGCAACACGCCCAGCATCGCATCAAAGCCAAAGGTGGTGGCAACACCCAGCGCGCCGGTGACGCCAAGCGCCAGACCAATCGGCATGCCCAGCGCCAGCAGCACCAGGAACAGGATCATCGGGACGTAAACGGGCAATTCCATTTTTGTAAACTCCGGGCCTTAGTGATGGCCGCCAAGGCTGGGATCGTAGATTTCCTGACCACGCAGCGCGCGCAGCATTTGCAGCGCCAAGCGCAGGGTCATGGCAATGGCACCGGCAGCGAACAGCGCCCAGGACGGCCCGGTGGGCAGCGGGAAGGCGCCATGGGTCCAGCGGCCGAGGCTGAAATTTTGCACCGCCATGCGGGTGGCCATGTAGGCGATGCCGAGATAGACCAGGAAGGCACTGGCGACATACAGAAAACCAAGCAGGCGGCGCCAGCCCGGGCTGGCAAGCTGCACCAGGAAATCAACGGCGACATTGCCGCCCAAAGCCTGGTTGCGTGCCAGCGCCAGGAACACCACGCCGATCATGAGATACATTTCCGTCATCTCATAAGCAGCCGGTACCGGCTTATCGAGGAGATAGCGACCACCCGCATCGGCACAGATCAGCACCATCATGATGAACAGCGCCAGCTGCGCCAGCCGGTCGAGGACATCCTCGAACCGGCGCACGGCGCGATCGACCAGATCGATCACAAACATCGCTTACTCTCCTCGTTGCTTTGGTTGCTGGCCGGCTTACTTGGTCAGCAACTTTTCCCAGGCCGCCAGCACCTTGGCTGCCGGCTTGCCGCCCTTTTCCAGATCAGCCACCCAGGCCTTCTTGACCGGATCGAGCGTCTTCGACCAGCGCGCAATCTCGGCATCCGGCAAAGTGTAGGCTTCCACCTTGCGCTGCTTGAATTCCTCCATCAGCTTCACTTCGCGGGCCAGATAGGACTTCACCTCCACCGCCACGCTTTCCTCGCCGGCCTTCAGCATGGCGTCCTGCACATCCTTCGGCAGTGCCGCCCAGCTCTTTTCGTTGATCACATAGGTGGTCGGGAACAGGCCGAGATTGACATTGGTGGTGGTGTATTTGATCAGCTCTTGCAGCTTGTAGCCCGGCAAGGTCGGCAGGTTGAACACCAGGCCATCCACGGTGCCGCGCTGCACGGCGGGATACAGATCCGGCGCCGGGATCGACACGGCCACCGCGCCGAGCGCCTCAATGGATTTTTCCTGGATGCCGCCAGAGGAGCGGATTTTCAGCCCCTTCAGATCCTCCATCTTGAGCACCTGCTTCTTGGTGGTCATCATCTGATAGGGGAAGGTGACCGAGGCGCGCACCACGCGCACACCTTGCGGCTTGAATTCAAATTCATTCAATTCATTGTTGGCCAGTTTCCAATAGGCCATCGACAGCGCTTCCGGATCAGACACATTGCCGACCAGCGGAATCGCCGCCACGGTGGAAAGCGGCACGCGGTCGGAAATATAGAGCGGGCCGACATAGGTGATATCGGCCACGCGGTTGATCGCGGCATCCAGCAGATCGGCTGATTTGGCAAGCTGCTCGGCCGGGAAGTAATCAATCTTCACCTTGCCGCCGGTGAGTTCCTCAACCCGCTTGTTCCAGATTTTGGCGAATTCGACGCCGAGATGGGTGATCGGATAGGAATCGGCCACGCGCAGCTTGATCTGCGCCGTTGCCGGCTGAATATTCCAGGTCAACAAAGCCGCCGCAGCGACCCCCAACAACGCAACATGACGCTTGCTCATGATGTTCCCTTCCCTCTTTTTGATCCCGTTTATGTGAACGGCCGCCGCGCCCCGGGAAACGCGGCGGCTCGCTTAGGCTTTGGCTTACTTGGTCAGCAGCTTCTCCCAGGCGGTGTAAACACGGCGGGCCGGCTTGCCGCTTTTTTCCAGATCGGCAATCCAGGCCTGCTTGATCGGATCAAGCACCTTCGACCAGCGCGCAATCTCGGCCGCCTCAACTTCATAGGCGTTGATCTTGCGGGTGGTGAATTCCTTGAACAAAGCTTCCTGGCGCTTGAGATAAAGCTGGGTCTCAAAAGCCACGGCTTCCTCGCCGGCCTTGAGCAGGATGTCCTGCACATCCTTGGGCATGGCCTGCCAGCTCTTCTCGTTCATCACATAAGTGATCGGGAAGGCACCGAGATTGACATTGGTGGTGGTGAACTTGACCAGTTCCTGAAGTTTGTAGCCCGGCACGGTGGGCAGGTTGAACACCAGGCCATCCACAGTGCCGCGCTGCACGGCGGGATACAGATCGGGCGCCGGAATCGCCACCGGCACGGCGCCAAGCGCCTCGATGGATTTTTCCTGGATGCCGCCCGAGGAGCGAATCTTCAGCCCCTTGAGGTCTTCCAGCTTCAACACCTGCTTCTTGGTGGTCATCATCTGGTAGGGGAAAGTGGCGGTGGCGCGGATCACCCGCACGCCCTGCGGCAGCATCTCGGCCTGATTCAATTCAGCCTGCGCCAGCTTTGAATAGGCCAGCGACAATTCATACGGATCAGACACATTGCCGATCAGCGGAATCGCCGCCACGGTGGCCAGCGGCACGCGGTCGGAGAGATAAAGTGGGCCGACATAGGTGATATCGGCGATGCGGTTGATAGCGGCATCCAGCAGATCGGCCGATTTGGCAAGCTGCTCGGCCGGGAAATAATCCAGCTTCACCTTGCCGCCGCTGAGTTCTTCCACACGCTTGTTATAGAAACGCGCCACTTCCACATTCGGATGCGTGATCGGGAAACTATCAGCCACACGCAGCTTGATCTGTGCCATGGCCGGCGCGGCAGCGATGGTGGCAGCGGCCAGCACGACCAGGGAGACAATACGCTTCATCACTCGGTTCCTCACTTTTTTTGGATCAGCCTGGGGAGGCTGTTGGTGGTGTAAAACTGCTCAACTGTTGTTGCGGGTCAGCAGCGGCCAGAGCGTCTCGCCGCCCTGGGCGCAGATCAGGCGGCCAAGCCTTTCCTGCCAGAAGGCTTCGGCGCCGAATTCATCACGCCACGACCACAGCCGGCGGGTGGCGAAATGCAGCGGATGCTCTTGCGTGAAGCCCATTGCGGCATGCACCTGATGGCCGATGGCAGCCACTTCGCCGGCAGCCTCACCCACCCGCGCCTTGGCCACCGCCACGGCAAAATCAAATTCGGCCGAAGCATAGGCTTCGATAGCCGCATCGGCGGCAGCGGCGGCGGCGGCATACTGGCCGGCAGCCACCGCCAGCATATGCTGCACGGCCTGGAATTTGGCGATCGGGCGGCCGAATTGCACCCGCTCATTGGCATAGGTCAGGGCATGATCCAGCACCCGCTCCATGGCGCCGACCATCTGCTGTACCCGCAGCAGGGCGCCAAAGCCCAGCAGGCCATCGGCCTGCATCGCGGCCGGCGCCAGGCGCACAGCCGCAGCCGGCAATGTCACCGCATTGAAGCTGAGCGTATCACGCGGCTCATACGCCACATTACGGCGTGCCTCGATTGCCGCGATGCCTTTTGGCAGCAGCACCAGATGCGCCTGGCCTGCGGCATCACGCGCCACCAGCAGCACATGATCGGCGCGCGCGCCCCAGGGTACGCGGCGCAAGGTGCCGGTTATCGTGTAGCCATTGGCAGCTTTGGTAAGCGCCACCTCGCCCGGCGCCAGTGAAAGGCTGCCTTCCGGCAAATCACCGCCGGCTTCGGTCCAGAAACTGGCCGCCAGCATGGTTTCGCCCAGCGGCAGCGGCAGCGTGTGATAACCCGAGAGGCGCAGCAGGCGCAGCGCATCGGCAGCAGGCACGCCAACACCGCCGGCGGCTTCCGTCACCAGCGCCAACGGCAGGCCGGCGCGCTCCATCTCCTGCCACAGGGCCGCCGGCCAGGCGCCGTCATCCACGGCAGAGAGGCTGTCCTTGGTGACATATTGCTGAAACAACCGGCTCGCCTGCTCCTGCAGGATGGCCGACATGTCATTGCTATTGGCTTGGCTGGTCATCAGACTATTCCTCGCTTCAGCGCAGGCCGAGGCCGCGCGCGATCATGCCGCGCAGGATTTCGCGCGTGCCGCCGCGCAGGGTGAAGGACGGTGCATGCAGCAGCACATGCGCCATGGCTTCGCTGAAATTGTCGTCGGTTTCATCAAAGCTGGCTTCCACCGGCAGCAGGCGCCGCGCCACTTCCGGTATCTCGCGCTCAAAATTGGTGCCGACTTCCTTCACCAAAGCCGCTTCGGTGGCCGGGTTGTGGCCCTGCTCCAGCAGGCCGGCAATCGAGGTCGACATGCGGCGCAAGGCAGCACAATGGCTGATCAGCCGGCCGATTTCGGCCGCCTGGCGCACATTCGGCTCCGGCCCCACCTTGTCGATCAACTCCACCAGCAGGCGGTAATCCGACATGAACCGATCCGGCCCGGCGCGCTCAAAGGCCAGTTCGGAGGTCACCATGCTCCAGCCATCGCCTTCATTGCCCACCATGGCATCATCCGGCACAAAACAATCGCGGAAGAATACTTCGTTGAATTCATGCCCACCCGCCAGATTGCGGATGGGCCGCACCGTCAGACCTGGGGAGGTCATGTCGACAACAAATTGTGTAAGCCCGGCATGGCGGTTTTCGCCAACCTGGGCGGTGCGCACCAGGGCGATGATGTAATGCGCGCGATGCGCGTTTGAGGTCCAGATTTTTGAGCCATTGATCACCCAGCCGCCATCCACCTTGGTGGCGCGGGTGCGTGTGGCGGCGAGGTCTGAGCCGGAATCCGGCTCGCTCATGCCGATGCCGAAATAGCATTCGCCGGCGGCAATCTTCGGCAGCACCAACTGCTTCAGGCGTTCGCTGCCATGGCGCAGGATTTGCGGCCCGGATTGGCGATCCGCCACCCAATGCGCGCCGCAGGGCGCGCCGCCGGCCAGCATTTCCTCGGTGATGACAAAACGCTCCAGATTGGACAATTCCTGGCCACCATACTGCTTCGGCCAGGTGACGCCGATGAAACCGGCAGCGCCGACACGACGGCTGAAATCGGCATCAAAATTGGTCCAGGTGTTGCGATGCGGCTGGAAACGGCCAGCCTCGCGCTCGGCCTTGAGGAAAGCCCGCACACGCTGGCGCATGGCCTCGGCTTCGGGCGGCAGGCTCAGGGCTTCAAAACGGAATGCGCGCATGGCGCGGCTCCTCTTTGTCTTCTCGTTGATCGGCTGGGCGGCAAGCGGGCCGGCATTTCCTCTGCGCCGGAGCATCGGCCGTTCCGGTGTGGCAGGCAATATGTTTTAGATATGCGATGACAGATATCATATATGTGATGTACACGGACGCAGCTTTGCTCTGCGCCCTTCGCGCTTGCAGCAAATTTTAATCGGCGAGTTTCGCCGTCACGATACGGCCGGCAACGGAATCGGTGACAAACAGCACATCATCCCGCACCGCAAGATTGGTGATGAAATTTTCCTCCGGCACTTCATAAAGCGCCAGCGGCCGGTTGCGGGTATCAAAATGCCACACGCCGATCTGCGGATGCGCCACCAGCAGGCGGCCGGCAGCATCCAGCGCCATGCCATCCGGGCCGATGCCGCCGGAAAGCTGGATGGCGATACCCACCTTCACCGGGTCGCCGTCATAAAGCGGCACACGCCACACCGCGTTGCCGCGCGTCATCGCCACATAAAGCCAGGGTTTGCGCTTGTCGAATACCAGGCCGTTCGGGCTGGGACAGCCACGGATCAGCACCGATGCCGAATCATCCGGCGCGATGCGCAGCACCCGGCCGCGTGGATCATGCAGCCCGGTCTGGCCCTGATCGGTGCAATAGAGCGAACCATCCGGCCCCCAGGTCAGGTCGTTCAGGCCCAATAATGGCTGGCCTTCGATTTCGTTCAGCAGCACGTCATGTTTGCCGCTGGCAGGATCGATCCGCACCAGCCCAAGCTTGAAATCGGTCACCAGCAGGCGGCCATCCTTCTCAACCTTGAGGCCATTGGGCCAGCCATCATATTCCGCCACCAGCTCCCAGGCGCCGCCGACAGTCAGGCGGAAGATGCGGCCAAACGGAATATCCACCACATAGAGATTACCCGCCGCGTCAAAATCCGGGCCTTCCAGGAAGCAGCCGGCTTCATGGCCGGCCAGGTTGATATCGCACCACAGGCTGCGGCGCGGCTTGGCGAAATGTGCGGGCAATTGCGCATGGGTGACAAGCGGATGGGTTTTGGCGGCGGGATACATCGGCGCGTTCCTATAACTTCACGGTCATATGCTGCGGCAGCCAGAGCGCCAGCTCGGGCCAGAATACCAGCATGAACAGCAGCAGGAACATGATCAAGTGGAACGGGATGGTGCCCATCACCACATCGCTTAATTTGCCATCCCAGATACTCTGGATCACAAACAGGTTGATGCCGAGCGGCGGCGATATCTGCCCCAATTCGATGAACACCACCAGCACAATGCCGAACCATACCGGATCGATGCCGTATTTCAGCAGCACCGGGTAGAGCAACGGCACGGTGATGACGATCATGCCCAGGCTTTCCACCAGGCAGCCAAGCACGGTGTAGAGCACAAACAGCGCGAAGAAAAATTCCAGCCGCGACAGATTGAGGCCAACCAGGTAGGCGGTGAATTTTTCGCCCATGCCGCCCAGGCTGATGGCATAGGAGAAGATGAAGGCGGAAAACACGATGAACAGGATATTGCCGTTGATCAGCACGGTGCTTTTCAACGCCTCGCGGAAGGCGCCAAAACTGAGATCACCCCAGATGCGCGAGATGATGATGGCCAGCACGCAGCCCACCGCCGCCGCCTCGGTGGGCGTGACCAGGCCAAAGAAAATTGCGCCGATAGTGCCGCCGATCAGCAGCACAAACGGCACCAGATCAATCAGCGCTGCCTTGTATTCGGCAGCATTGGCCGGCGCCGGCTCACGCGGCGCCACGCTGGGATCAAGCCAGGCCTTGATGCCGACATAGAGCATGAACATGGCGGTGAGCAGCAGGCCCGGCACAATGCCGGCCATGAACAGCTTGGCAATCGAGGTTTCGGTAAAGGTGCCATACAGGATCATGGCGATGGATGGCGGGATCAGAATGCCGAGTGTGCCGCCAGCAGCCAAAGTGCCAGCAGACAGACGCGGCGAGTAATTGCGCTTGGCCAATTGCGGCAAGGCGGCCGTGCCGATGGCGGCAGCGGTTGCAACAGAAGAACCGCTGATGGCAGCAAACAGCGCGCAACCGGCGATGTTGGTTTGCAGCAGGCCGCCGGGCAGCACCCGCACCAGCTTGGACAAGCCATTATAGATTCGCACGCTGAGGCCGCTGCGCTGCATGATCTCGGCCATCAGGATGAACAGCGGGATCGAGGTGAGCGTGAAGCTGTTTGTAGCGCCCCAACTGACCAGGCCCAGCCCCTTCAGCGCATCAATGCCGCCATGGGCAATCAGATAGACCACACCGGCAATGCTGATTGAAAACGGCACCCGCATGCCGGCAGCAAGCAAGACGAGAAACAGGATAAAGACAAACAGCAGCAACATCGGCTTAGCGCCCCTTGGCCAGCGGCAGGTCGCGATACAATTCGCGCAGCAATGTAAGGATCAGCAGGCTCATGCCCAGCAGCATGGCCGATTGCGGAATCCACAATGGCGTGGCGAGCTGGGTGGAGGCCATCACTTCGGAATTATACGAGCGCGTCACCAGCCGGATTAGCTGCCATTCCATGATGCAGGCAAAGCCGAGTGACAGCAGATTGAACAGGATGGCGCTGAGCCGGCGGCCGCGTGCGCCGAGCCGGGTTTGCAGGAATTCCACCTTGTGGAAGGAATCGCCCGCCAGGGCCACCGGCAGGCTGAGGAAGGTGACGGCTGCCAGCAGATAGCCGCCCACTTCATCGGCCATTTCCAGCGACAGATGGAATGGCCGCAAGGTCACCTCGATGGTGGTGATCACCACCATCAGCACCAGCATGATCTCGCAAAGCAGGCTGCTGCCGCGTTCCAGCATGGTTTCGCCAAGCGGAGGGCGCCCGGCGGCGCCCTCCCTGTTGGCCTTGTCGGCAGGATCGCGCATCGGATCAGCGGCCGAGCGCGGCGCGCACCTTGGCCAGCGCCTCGGTCGCCTCGGCGCCCTTCTGCTTCGCCCACTGGTCCCAATAGGGCGCCATCAGCTTGGCAGCCGGCGCCACGTCCTCGGCTTTGGCCGGGGTGACGATGATGCCGCCCTTGGCAAGCTGCGCGGTGGTTTCGTTCTCTTCGTCGCGCAATGTATTGGTGATCCAGGGCGCGGTTTCCGCCACCACCTGCTTCAGCTTGGCCTGCGTGGCGGCCGGCAGCTTGTTGAAGGCATCCTTGTTCACTGCAATCACGCCATCGAAGAAATTCGGGCCGAGGCGGTAATTGTATTTCAGCAAATCCTTCCACACCTTGCCGCCGCCAGAGGAAGCGGTGAACACACCATCCACCACGCCACGATCCAGCGCGGAGGGCACATCCGACGAGCCGATGGTGACGCCGGAGCCACCCAGCCGCTTCATGAATTCAGCCTGTTCCGGGCTGGTGACGCGCAGCTTGAGGCCGTTCATGTCCTTGAACGAGGTCAGCGGCTTACGCGACCAGGCCACCTGCAACGGATAATAATAATGCCCCAGCAGCATCACGCCGCGCTTGTCATAGGCCTTCTCAAAATACGGCCGCATGATCTCCTTGGCCTTGTCGAATTCCTCCGGCGTCACAATCAGCATCGGCAGGCGTAGAATGCCGGTGACCGGCAGGTTGCCCTGGAAGAAGCCATCATCGCCAAGCTGCACCACATTGTCGGACAGCGCATTGGAAATATCGGTGGCACCAATCGGCAGGCCGCCGCCGATATGCAGGTTGATCTTCAGCGCGCCATTGGTTTCCTTCTCCATCGCCTCGGCGATGCGCGCCATGCCGCGGGCCGGCGCAATGGTCATGGCCGGCGTGTAGGTATAGGCGGTCCAGTTGGTTTGCGCCGCAGCGCCATGCAATACGCCCTGGCCGGCAACAACCAGCAAAGCGGCGCAGACCGCGCCGGTGAAATGCTTAAGCATGCTACTCATCCTCCCGTTCAGGCATCACAACACGTGAATGCAAAATCAATGCGGGAGCGCGGCCCGATGGCCGTTCCCTGCTCGCTGCCGGCAAAATTTATTGTCCGGCCAATGACGTTTCCTTTGGTGGTGAAGCATCGGACGAGTTTGCGCGGCTGGCAACGATATTTACGGATGGGATTGAATATATCACATACATGATGCACTTTCGGCGCCAATCTGTTAGGATGCAAACTGTCGCGTCAGCCCCGGTATCGTCTCACAACCCATGCCAAGCAAAAAAACCAAGCCCGCCGCGCGGAGCCCAGGCGCCAAGCCCGCAGCATCGCGCGGCCTGCCGCCTAGCGTGCCGCCGCCTGCGCCGGGACCCGCGCCGCTCGCCGCCCCGGCGCATCGGCGCGGCGCCCCGGCGCATAGTGCCGGCAGTATCATCGATGCCGCGCCGCGCACGCCGGCGGTGGTGAAATCCGCCGGCCGCGTGCTGGAAATCCTGGAATTCTTCGACGAATTGCAGCGCGAGGCGCGGGTGGGCGAAATCGCCGAGCGGCTGGATTATCCGCAATCCTCCACCTCGGTGCTGCTGAAAAGCCTGGTGCAGCTGGGCTATCTGGATTACGACGCCGAAAGCCGCACCTATCTGCCCAGCCCGCGCGTCACCCTGCTGGGCGCCTGGCTCGGCGCCGGCCCGGTGCGCGATGGCGGCCTGATCCGCATGATGGAAGAACTCAATCGCAGCACCGGCGAATGTGTGTTTGTCGCCACCCGCAACGGCATCTATTCGCAATATATCCGCGTGCTGCAAGCCACCAGCACGATGCGGCTGCATGTGCCGATCGGTTCGCGCCGCCTGCTGGTCTGGTCTGCATCCGGCTTCACCC
>NZ_JAGOLP010000106.1 GCF_017994015.1 Ferrovibrio sp.
GTGTGAAGGCCACCGGCAATGGTCCGGTGGATGCTACCTTCAATGCCATCCAGGCGCTGTATCCGCACGAAGCCAAGTTGCAGCTCTATCAGGTGCATGCCGTCACCGAGGGCACCGATGCCCAGGCGGAAGTGACCGTGCGGCTGGCCGAGGGCGGCAAGACCGTGAACGGACAGGGTGCCGATGCCGATACCCTGGTGGCCTCGGCGCGTGCTTATATCCATGCTTTGAACAAACTGTTGGTAAAGCGGGAAAAGACCGCGCCAGCAGCAATGTCTGCCTGAATCCCCGTGGCTGGAGCCTTGCGCATGGCAGCCCAAGGCACCATAACCACCGCAAAATCCGGTTGATGAGGTGAAGTCTCGATGTTTTCGCGTTTGATGGGTTTCATGTCGGCCGATATGGCCATCGATCTCGGCACGGCCAACACGCTGGTTTACGTGAAGGGCCGCGGCATCGTGCTCAACGAGCCGAGCGTGGTGGCGATTTCCAACATGCGCGGCAAGAAGGAAGTGCTTGCCGTGGGCGACGAAGCCAAGCAGATGCTGGGCCGCACGCCGGGCAATATCGAAGCCATTCGCCCTCTGCGCGACGGCGTGATCGCCGATTTCAATGTCGCCGAGGAAATGATCAAGCACTTCATCCGCAAGGTGCATAACCGCCGCAGCTTTGCCTCGCCGCAGGTGATTATCTGCGTGCCCTCGGGCTCCACGGCGGTGGAACGCCGCGCCATCATGGAATCGGCCGAGTCGGCCGGTGCCCGTCGCGTGCATCTGATCGAAGAGCCGATGGCGGCTGCCATCGGTGCCGGCCTGCCGGTCACCGAGCCGACCGGCTCGATGGTGGTGGATATCGGCGGCGGCACCACCGAGGTGGCCGTGCTCAGCCTGGGCGGCATCGTCTATTCGCGCAGCGTGCGCGTGGGCGGCGACAAGATGGACGAAGCCATCATCGCCTATATCCGCCGCAACAATAACCTGCTGGTGGGCGAGGCCTCGGCCGAACGCATCAAGAAGCAGATCGGCTCGGCCTGTCCGCCGGAAGATGGCAACGGCCTGTCCATGGAGATCAAGGGCCGCGACCTGATGAACGGCGTGCCGAAGGAACTGGTGATCAATCAGCGCCAGATCGCCGAAAGCCTGGCCGAACCGGTAGGCGCCATCGTGGAAGCCGTGAAGGTGGCGCTGGAGCATACCGCGCCGGAACTGGCTGCCGATATCGTCGACAAGGGCATCGTGCTCACAGGCGGCGGCGCGCTGCTGGGCAATCTGGATCTGGTGCTGCGCCATGCCACCGGCCTGCCGGTGACGATTGCCGACGAACCGCTCAGCTGCGTGGCGCTGGGCACCGGCCGTGCGCTGGAAGAAATGAAGACCTTGAAGCATGTGTTGTACAACCCGGCCTATTGAGGCCGGTTGACGGGGAATCGACGGCGGGGACATGCGGCCCAGGACGGGACGAGGAATGGGACGGGGGATGCGACTGGCAGCGCCGATCAAGGCGCTGGTGCAGCGCTTTGCCTTTCTGCTGTTGCTGGCGGCCGGTATCGGGCTGATCCTGCTCGGGCGCATCGACCGCCCGGCGGTGGAACGCGTCCGCGCCGTGGTGGTGGATGTGTTCGAGCCGGTGCTGACCGCGGTGTCGCAGCCGGTGGCCTTCGTCAGCCATGTGGTTGGCGCCATCGACGATCTGATCTTTGCCCATGAAGAGAATGTGCGGCTGCGTGCCGAGAATGCCCGCCTGCTGCAATGGCAGGATGTGGCGCGCCGGCTGGAGCAGGATAATGCCTCGCTGCGCCGGCTGCTTTCCGCCGGCCCCGATCTCGGCCACAGCTTCGTCACCGGCCGGGTGATCGCCGATGGCGGCGGCCTGTTCGTGCGCACCGCACTGATCAATATCGGTACCCGCGATGGCGTGCGGAAGGGCCAGGCGGTGATCGGCGAGGGCGGCTATGCCGGCCGGGTGGCCGATCTGGGCCAGCGCGCCGCGCGCATCCTGCTGCTCACCGACATGAACTCGCGCCTGCCCGTGATGCTGCAGGAAGGCGGGCATCGCGCCGTGCTGTCGGGTGACAACTCGCCGCAGCCCAAGCTGGAATATCTGCCGGCCGGCGCACGGCCCCTGGTGGGCCAGACCGTGGTCACCTCCGGCGATGGCGGCCAGTTCCCCGCCGGCATTCCGGTGGGCGAGATCGTTCAGGTGGGCGATGGCGGCATTCGCGTGCGGCCTTTCGTTGATCTCGGGCGGATGGATTTCCTGCGCGTGGTGCAATTCGAGGAAACCCGGCTGGATGGCGAGGAATATGCCCGCGATCCGGCGCGCAGCCCCGCGAGGCGGCCATGATCTTCCGCATGGCGCCGATACTGCTGCCTTGGGGGCGCCTGTAATGTCGGCGAGGCCGGTATGAAGATCGGCCTGGCGCTGGCCGCACGCCGCCTGCATGGATTGCTGCCCGTGCTGTCTTGCTTGGTGCTGGCCATCATCGGCACGGCGCCGCTGGAGCTGCCGCATTTCGGCCCCGTGGGTCCGGTTCTGGCGCTGATGGCGGTGTTCTATTGGAGCATCTTCCGCGCCGATCTGATGACGATGCTGGGCGCCTTCAGCATCGGCCTGGTGGTGGACCTGCTGTCGGGCGGCCCGATCGGGCTGCATGCGGTGTTGCTGTTGCTCACCCATGCGCTGGCGGTTTCGCAACGCCGGGTGTTTCTCGGCTCGTCTTTCCTGGTCAATTGGTGGGGTTACGGCATGGTGGCGCTGGGCGCCGCCTTCGTGAGTTGGTCGGTGGCCTGTTTGCTGAACTGGTATCTGCACGATCCGCGTCCGTTGCTGGCGCAGCTTGGCCTTTCGCTCGGGCTTTACCCTCTGGTCTATTGGCTGCTGAGCCGGCTGGAGCGGCGCCTGCTGCGCCCGGCCCTGCCGATCTGAGGCAGCGCCATGAACCGCCGCGACAACGATCTGCAACGGGTTTTCGGTCGCCGCGCCCTGATGCTGGGCGCCGCCAAGCTGGCGCTGTTCGCCGGCCTGGCCGGGCGGCTTTATTACCTGCAGGTTCTGGAATCGGATAAATACACCCTGTTGGCCGATGAGAACCGCATTTCCATGCGCCTGCTGCCGCCGCGCCGCGGCCGCGTGCTGGATCGCAATGGCATCGAGCTTGCCTCCAACCGCCGCAATTATCGTGTGCTGATCGTGGCCGAACAGGCGCGCAACGTGGATGCCACGCTGGGGGCGCTGGCCGAACTGATCCAGCTCGATGAAAACCAGAAGCAGCGCGTGAAGCGCGAAATAGAACGGCGCCGCAAATTCGTGCCGGTGGTGGTGGCGGAAAACCTGAGCTGGGAGGATTTCGCCAAGGTGAACCTGCACAGCCCCGATCTGCCCGGCGTGCAGATGGATGTGGGCGAAACCCGCGATTATCCCATGGCCGATGTGTTCAGCCATGTGGTGGGTTATGTCGGCGCGGTATCCGAGCAGGAAATCGGCGAGGATCCGTTGCTGGAATTGCCCGGCTTCCGCATCGGCAAGAGCGGCGTGGAAAAGCTGTTCGATGGCAATCTGCGCGGCCGCGCCGGCCATAGCCAGATCGAGGTGAACGCCTTCGGCCGCGCCATCCGCGAACTGGATCGCACCGATGGCCAGGCCGGCGACGATCTGGTGCTCACCATCGATTCCGAAATTCAGCGCTATGCCATGGAGCGGCTGGGCGAGGAGAGCGGCGCCGCTGTGGTGATGGATATCCATACCGGCGATGTGCTGGCCCTGGCTTCCAATCCCGGTTTCGATCCCAACTGGTTCAATGTCGGCATCACCCAGGCGCAATGGCGCATGCTGAATGGCGACAAGCACAAGCCGCTGACCAACAAGGCCGTGCAGGGCCAGTATCCGCCGGGTTCCACCTTCAAGATGGTGGTGGGTCTGGCTGCGCTGGAAGCCGGCGCCATCACCGCTGATACCCGTGTGTTCTGTCCCGGCCATATGGAACTGGGCAACAACACCTTCCATTGCTGGAAGAAGGGCGGCCATGGCAGCATGAATCTGGTGCAGGCGCTGGAAGAAAGCTGCGACGTTTATTTCTACGAGGCCGCCCGCCGCATCGGCGTGGACAAGATCGCCGAAATGTCGCGCCGGCTTGGTCTGGGCGAGGTTACCAAGATCGACCTCACGGGTGAGCGGCGCGGCCTGATACCCACCCGGGCCTGGAAACAGGGGGCGTTGAACCAGCCCTGGGCGCAGGGCGAAACCCTGGTGGTCGGGATCGGCCAGGGCTATGTGCTCAGCACGCCGCTGCAGCTTGCGGTGATGACCGCGCGGCTGGCCAATGGCGGCTATAATGTGACACCGCGCCTCGTGCGCAACGATGGCAAGCTTGGCCCTTCGCCGGAAAGCCGGCTGGCGCATCAGATCTATGCTTCCGCCAATCTCAAGCGCGAACATCTCGATCTGGCGCTGGAAGGCATGATCCGCGTCACCTCGCCGCCGCGCGGCACCGCCCAGGGCGCCCGCATCACGCAGCCACAATTCGCCATGGCGGGCAAGACCGGCTCCAGCCAGGTGCGGCGCATCTCGCGCCTGGAACGCGAAACCCGCGTGCGCAAAAACGAAGAGAAACCCTGGGAAGAGCGCGACCATGCGCTGTTCGTGGCCTATGCGCCGATCGCATCCCCACGCTATGCCTGCGCGGTGATCATCGAACATGGTGGCTCCGGCGCCAAGGCGGCCGCTCCGGTGGCGCGCGATATCCTGCTGCAAACCCAGTTGCGCGATCCCTCGCGCAAGGCGCCGCCGCCGGAACGTCCTGCCGGTTCCACGGCGGATCGGCAGGCACGGCCGGCCGCATCGGAATCCGGAGGCTGAGATGCGCCAGGCCCGCTTCCATGATCGTTTCAACAATCCCAGCCTGGGGCGCAAGCTGCGCGATATCACCTGGGGCCTGGTGCTGTTGATCACGGCGATTGCCTGCGTCGGCTTCATGCAGCTTTATTCCGCGGCCGGCGGCGATATTGACCCCTGGGCGGATCGCCAGATGGCGCGTTTCGCCGTGGGCCTCACCATCGCCGTGGCCATCGCGGTTACCGATATCCGTATCTGGCTGCGCATGGCGTATTTGTTTTATGCCGTGGCCTTGGTGCTGTTGGTGGCGGTGGAATTGTTCGGCCGTATCGGCATGGGTGCGCAACGCTGGCTCGATCTCGGCGTGGTGCATGTGCAGCCTTCCGAAATCATGAAGATTTCCATCGTGCTGGCGCTGGCGCGGTATTTCCATGGCCTCAATCTCGAAGATGTGGGGCGCATCCGCTGGCTTTTCGTGCCATTGGCGCTGGTTGGCGCGCCGGTGATCCTGGTGATGAAACAGCCCGATCTGGGCACCGCCATGCTGCTGCTGATGAGTTCGGGGGC
>NZ_JAGOLP010000011.1 GCF_017994015.1 Ferrovibrio sp.
CTCCAGGCTGGCAGCGGCAAAGCCGGGCAGCGGCGTGGTGGTCGGCTGCGGCGCGGCTTCGGTCATGGCGCGCGGCACGGTGATGGCAAAAACCGAGCCATGGCCGAGTTGCGAGCGCAACGTGACCGGGCTATCCAGCATCCGCGCAACCCGCTCCACAATCGCCAGACCAAGCCCCAGGCCACGTTCGCCGGCATCGGCCTGCTGGTTATCCAGCCGGGCGAATTCCTGAAAGATGATCTCGCGCTTGTCAGGCGGAATGCCGGGGCCGTTATCCCAAACCTCGATCCGCACGCTATCGCCCAGGCGCCGGCAGCCGATCAGCACGCGGCGGCGCGGATGGTCCAGGCGGCTATAGCGGATCGCGTTGGCGACAAAATTCTGCAACACGCGGCGCAGCAAGGCTGGATCACTCTGCACCGTCAGTTTGGTCGGCAGCAGCTTCAGCCCCACACCGCGCTTGGCTGCCAGCGGGGCAAAAGCCGCCACCAGAGAGCCGAGCAGCGGTTCCAGCGCCACCGGGCGCGGTTCAGGCCGCACCGCGCCGGCATCCAGCTTGGAAATATCCAGCAGCGCATCCAGCAAGGCCTCCACCGCGCCCAGGCCATGATCAATGCGCGATACCAATTCGTTATCGGCCTCGCGCTCGGCCAGCGCAGCCGTGAACAGCCGGGCGGCATGCAAAGGCTGCAACAGATCATGGCTGGCGGCGGCGATGAAGCGGGTCTTGCCCAGATTGGCGGCTTCGGCCTCGGCGCGGGATTTTTCGAGTTCGGCTGTGCGCTCGGCAACGCGGCGTTCCAGGCTGGCATAGGCGGCGCGCAAGGCGGCGTCGGCGCGGCGCCGCTCGGTGATATCCTGATACATCAGGAAAAAGCCGGCAATGTTGCCGCTGGCATCACGATGGGGAATGTAGGTGCCATGCGCCACCTCGATTTCCGCGTCGTTGGTGGGAAATTCAATTTCAAAACTCTGCCGCCGCCCGGCCAGCACCGCCTCGATATGCGGCTTCAGGCGGTTATAGCGTTCAGCCGTCAGCATCTCGCGGATCGGCCGGCCGTCGATCTGTTCCTGCGGCAGATTGAGGGCGCGGCGGAATGGCATGTTGGTGAACCGGTAGCGCTCGTCGCGGTCGACATAGGCGATCAGCACCGGCACGTTATCGGTATAGACGCGGATGGCGCGCTCGGAATCGCGCAAGGCTTCGGCGGCGCGCACCCGGTCGGTGATGTCGGTGCAGGTGGCGACAAAGCCGCCATCCGGCATCGGATCGATGCGGATTTCCAGCACGGCGCCATCGCCGCGCACACGCTCATGGATGCGGGTGCCAAGCTGGCCCGGTATGGCGCTGAGCGGCAGTTTGCGGCCATCGGTGGCAAGGATATTGGCCAGTTCCGGCGCGCCATGGCTGGCCATGGCCTCCACCCGTACGCCGATTTCGGCCAGGCTTGGCGGCAGATCAAGCAGGTCGAAGAAGCGCTGGTTCCAGGCCGCCAGGCGGCGCTCGCTGTCAAACACGCCGATACCCTGGCCGATATGATCCAGCGTGGTGCGCAGCAGGTCGAGATTGTAGCGGATGGCTTCAGAGGCTTCGCCCAGCATGGCGCGGGCGGCGCGTGGGCTGAGCATGCCCTTGGTTTGCGCCGAGGCCATGACGATGCGCGCCGAGGCCGCGCCGATGGCGCCGCTGAGCAGATGTTCGGTGAAGGCCACGGCTTCGGTCAGGCTCATGCGGCGATCACCAAAAGCGCGCTGTACCCGCTCCACACCCAGGAAGCGCACTGCCACGGCGCGAAGTTCCTCAATACGCGGATCATGCAGCGGCGCTTCGTCCACCGGCGGCACTGGCGTGTCGCTGCCGGAAACAAAGATTTCCGCCTGCTCCAGATCACGGCTGCGCGGCACTGCCAGCAGCGATACCAGCACCAGCAGCAAGAGGTTCACCACCTGGCATGCGATGAAGCCCTGCAGCGTCGGATCAAAACCATCCAGCGGCGCCGGCAGGTAATCGGCCAGCGGCGGCTGCATTGCCTTGCCGCGTTTGGCACCTTCAATCGAAGGCAACAGCAGGGTGTAAAGCCACATGGCGAAGCTGGCGCTGAGGCCGGCGATTACGCCATACCGATGCGCGCCGCGCCAATACAGGCCAAGCAGCAAGGCCGGGGCGAAATTGGCCACGGCGCAGAACGAGATCATGCCGATCGAGGCCAGCGGCAGATGGCCGGCAATCCACGAATGGTAGATGTAAGCCAGCAGCAGGATCACCACCACGGCGCCGCGCCGCACATTCAGCACCAGGCGGCCAACCTGGCCGGAACCGCCGGCGCGCGAGCGTAGCAGGAAGGGGGTGACCAATTCGTTCGACACCATGATGGAAAGCGCCATACAGGCCACGATCACCATCGAGGTGGCAGCCGACAGGCCGCCGATGAAGGCAAAGGCTGCCACCGCCTGCTGGTCTGCCAGCAGGGGCAATGTGATGACAAACAGATCGGGATTGGCGCCCTTTTCCATCAACAATATGCCGGCAGCGGCCAGCGGCACCACAAACAGGTTGATCGCCACCAGGTAGAGCGGAAACAGCCAGCGCGCGGTTTGCAGCGAAGCCGGGTCGCCATGCTCCACCACGGCAACATGGAATTGCCGCGGCAGGCAGAGGAAGGCGAAGCCGGAAAGCACCGTCATCACGATCCAGTTGCTGCCGAAGCCGGCGCTCAGCCTTTGGGCCAGGTCGGGCGCATTCACGATGCTGCTCAGCAGCCGCACCGGACTGTCAAACAGGCCAAACACCACATAGCAGCCCACCAGCAGCAGGGCAGCCAGTTTGACCAGCGATTCAAAGGCAATCGCCAGCATCATGCCGCGATGCTGCTCGGTCGCCTGCACGCTGCGCACACCGAACAGGATGGTGAACAAGGCCATGATGGCGGCCACGAACATCGAGGTGTCGCGCCAGGGCGGCGGCAGGCTGGCATTCAGCAATTGCGCCACATCGCTGCCGACAAGCACCTCAAAAGTGACGGTGACCGCCTGCATTTGCAGCGCGATATAGGGCAGCACGCCGATCACGGCGGTGAGCGTGGCCAGCACCGCCACGGCGCGGCTTTTGCCATAACGCGAGCCGAGGAAATCGGCGATGGACGTGACATTCTGCCGGCGCGACACCACGATCATCTTGCGCATCAGCGGATAACCCAGCGTGATCGCCAGCACCGGCCCGACATAGATCAGGATAAAATCGGCACCCACTGTGGCAGCGCGGCCAACCGAGCCGTAGAAGGTCCAGGAGGTGCAATAAATTGCCAGCGACAGGGAGTAGATCAGCGCGCCGGTGCGGCCGCTATACCAGCGCGGGCTGAGCCGGTCGCCGGCATGGGCGATGGCAAAGAGCAGGCCGAGATAGGCCAGCGACAGCAGCAGAATTGCCGTGCCTTGCAGCATCCGGCCAGAACCCTCCCCGGGGATTGTTGGTATTTTGCCGCAGTAAACCCCCGCACCAGGCCGGAGTCCAGCCCATATGGCTTGAAAAAGCTGTTTTAAGCCTGTTGGTTAGGGCGATGCGTCGCATATTGGCAAAGCTGTTCCGTTTCGCCCTGCTGGCTGCCGGCTTTGTGCTGGGGCTGTGGCTCCTGGGGTTACTGACTTATCGCTGGGTTGATCCACCGGCCACGCCGCTGATGGGTTTGCGCGCCCTGGCCGGCGAAACCATCCGGTATCGTCCGCTGCCGCTGATCCAGGTGGCGCCCAGTCTGGCCCTGGCCGTGGTGGCATCCGAGGATGCGCGTTTCTGCCAGCATGCCGGCATCGATCTGGGCGCGGTGCGCGATGCCATCGAGGATTATCAGGAAAGCGGCCGCCTGCGCGGCGCCAGCACCATCACCATGCAGGTGGCGCGCAATCTGTTTCTGTGGCCGGGCGGCGGCTTTGTGCGCAAAGGGCTGGAAGTGCCGTTGGCGCTGGCCATTGATGCCTTGTGGCCCAAGCAGCGTATCCTGGAAATCTATCTTGGCATCGCCGAAATGGGGCCAGGACTGTTTGGTGCTGAAGCGGCGGCGCAAGCGCATTTTGGCCGGCCGGCAGCTGCGCTGACCGCAGCCCAGGCAGCCCGGCTGGCGGCCATCCTGCCCAATCCGAATCTATGGAGCGCCGCCCGGCCCACCGCCTATATCGAGCGCCGGGCCGCCCACATCCAGGGCCGCATGGCGCAGCTTGGCCCGGCGCAGATCAATTGTTTCCGCGCTACTGAACGGTGATTTCTGCCCGCATCTTGGGATGGATGCGGCAGCGCACTTCGTAAACCCCGGCCCGCGCAAAAGGCACTTCGGTTTCGGCGCCAGGCTCCTGCAACCCGATATCAAAGGTACCGCCCGCCGTCGGTGAATAGACGTTATGGGCAAAGGGGTCCTTGTTTTCGAACACCACCTTGCCGCCGGCTGCGATGCGCGCCTTGGCCGGCGTGAAGGCGATGCCCTGCTGCCGGATCGTCGTCTGGCTGGCCTGGCCGACGCTGGCGCCCGGCAACCAGGCCAGGGCCAGCGCCGCCACCAGCAGCAGGTCGCGGCGTTTGAGCAAAGCCGGCATTAGCGCAGGCTGCCCACGGCGATATCGATGAGCGCCACGCTGCCATCGCCGATGGCGCCGGCCCGGCTCAGCTTGCCGGTGCCGACATCGAAGCGATAAAGCATGCCGCCGATGGTGGCAAAGCCGTGATACTCGTCCTTGCTATCCGTGAAGATGTCCATGCCGGCCAGCGCCATGCCCTTGCCCAGCTTGACCGGGGCGATGGTGCGCAACTGGCCGTCATTCGGCGGGTCCTGCACGATATAGGCCGCGTTGGCGCTGTCGAATTCAAACAACTGCGTCTGCTTGGCGCCGGGGAAGGAATTGATATAGGCCCCGGCGGTCACGTTTGGCATCTTGCCGGCGGCAGCATCCTTGCTCGAATAGGCCAGTTTGCCGTCCACGATGGTCTGGCCAGTTTCGACATTGACGCGGAGATTCTGCCCGGTCGAGCCAATCACGCGCAGGCGGTCGGCCTGCGGGTTGAAATCCACCACCAGATGATCAATGGCTTCCAGTGTCACGCTCAGCTTGGCGCCGGCTGTGGCCGCGCCGGTCTTGGTGTCGATGGTGTAAAGCTGGCCGCCGGAGGAAACGCCATACAGCGTGTTATTGGCCGGGCGCAGATCAATGCCCAGCAGTTTGCCTTCAACGCCCTTGATCGGCAGCGTCTTGACCTTGCCCGGGGCCTTGTCGGAGAACAGCATCAACTCGTTGCGGTTGTTCAGGCCGATCAGCTCCAATGCCTGGGCTGGGCTGGGCAGCGCCAGGGCGCCGGCGGCAAGCCCCAGGGAAAGCAAGGGAGCGGTGAGCAGGGACGTGCGCATGAAAACCTCCATTATGCAGTGTGAAAATATCACATCAGTTACGGAGATTCCCAGCGGGTGGATCAGCCTGAACCTTGCCATTTTGCCCCTGCTTGGTCGTAATGGGCGCCGCAAGTTCAGTCCCCAGCGGGGAAAATAAAGAGAAGACCGGGATGCATCACAATCTTGTTAGCTTGATCCAGGCACGGGTCGCCGATGCGGCGAAACCATTTCTGGAGGCCGAAGATGGCCGCGTATTCACCTATGCGGAGGCGTTCCGCTTGGCGAATCGCTTCGCCAATACCCTGGTACGGCTGGGGGTTCAGCCCGGCGACCGGGTGGCGGTGCAGTTGGACAAATCACCCGAGGCGCTGATCCTGTATCTCGGCGTGGTGGCAGCGGGTGCGGTCTATCTGCCGTTGAATGTTGGCTATACCCTGGCCGAGCTGGAATATTTTATCGGCGATGCCGAGCCGCGTGTGGTGGTGGGCCGGCCCAAAGGGGCGGAGGAACTGGCCGCGCTGGCGCAGAAACTGGGCGTGGCGCATTGCCTCACGCTCGGCAGCAAGGCTGATGGCACGCTGATGCAGGCCATTGAGGGCGCTGCCGACAGCTTCACTATCGTGCCGCGCGGTGCCGACGATCTGGCCGCGATCCTCTATACATCGGGTACCACCGGGCGTTCCAAGGGCGCGATGCTGAGCCATCGTAACCTGTTCTCCAATGCCGAAACGCTGCAAGGCTACTGGCGCTTCACTGCCCAGGATGTACTGCTGCATGCGCTGCCGATCTTCCACACCCATGGCCTGTTTGTGGCCACCAATGTGGTGTTGCTGAGCGGCGCTTCGATGCTGTTCCTGCCGAAATTCGATGCCGATCAGGTGATCCGGCTGCTGCCACGCGCCACCAGCATGATGGGCGTGCCGACTTTCTATGTGCGCCTGCTGGAGCATCCGGGCCTGACCCGCGATCTGGTGCAGCATATGCGGCTGTTCGTCTCCGGTTCGGCGCCGCTGCTGGCTGATACGCATCGCGAATGGGAAGCCCGCACCGGGCATCGTATTCTTGAGCGTTACGGTATGACCGAAACCAACATGAACACCTCCAATCCCTATGACGGCGAGCGCATTGCCGGCACGGTGGGTTTCCCGCTGCCGGATGTGGCGCTGCGCATTGCCGATCCGGAAACCGGCGCGCTGCTGGCCCAGGGCGAGATCGGCATGATCGAGGTGAAGGGCCCGAATGTCTTTCAGGGCTATTGGCGCATGCCGGAAAAGACCAAGGCGGAATTCCGCCCGGATGGTTTTTTCATCACCGGCGATCTCGGTAAGATCGACGACAAGGGCTATGTGCATATTGTCGGCCGCGGCAAGGACCTGATTATTTCAGGCGGCTACAATGTCTATCCCAAGGAAGTGGAAACCGAGATCGATGCCATGCCGGGTGTGATTGAAAGCGCCGTGATCGGTCTGGCACACAAGGATTTTGGCGAGGGCGTCACCGCCGTGGTGGTGAAGGACAAGGCAGCGGCGCTGGATGAGGCCGCCGTGGTCAAGGCGCTGGAAAGCCGGCTGGCCAAATTCAAGCAGCCCAAGCGCGTGATCTTTATGGACGACCTGCCGCGTAACACCATGGGCAAGGTGCAGAAAAACCTGCTCCGCGATCAGTTCAAGGACTTGTACAAGTAAGCTGCCCGCCGCGTCATTGCCGGGCCTGACCCGGCAATCTCTTGGACCCTCGGGTCAAGCCCGAGGGTGACGACGGGCGCTGTAGCACAGGATCAGCGTGATGAATCCGATTTTCGCCGATATCCCCACCACGATTTTTGAAACCATGTCGCGTCTGGCGCGTGAGCATCAGGCGGTTAATCTGGGCCAGGGCTTTCCCGACGATCCGGGGCCGCTGGATGTGCGCCAGAAAGCCGCCGATGCGGTGGTGCATGGCTGGAACCAGTATCCGCCGATGATGGGCATTCCGGAACTGCGCCAGGCCGTGGCAGCGCATTACCAGCGGTTCCAGGGCCTGGAACTGGATTGGGAAACCGAGGTCATGGTCACCTCGGGGGCCACCGAGGCACTGGCCGATGCGCTGATGGCGGTGGTGCAGCCGGGCGACGAGGTGGTGCTGTTCCAGCCGATGTATGATGCCTATCTGCCGCTGGTGCAGCGCGCCGGCGCCGTGCCGCGCTTCGTTACGCTGAAGCCGCCGCATTGGCGCATCACCGAGGCTGACCTGCGCGCGGCCTTCTCGCCCAAGACTCGCGCCGTCTTGCTCAACAATCCCCTCAATCCGGCCGGCAGCATTTTCCCGCGCGAAGACCTGGAATTGCTCGGTCGCTTCCTGATCGAGCATGATGCCATCGCGATCTGCGATGAGGTTTGGGAGCATGTGATCTTCGATGGCCGACAGCATCAGCCGCTGATCGGTCTGCCCGGCCTGCGCGAGCGCTGCATCAAGATCGGCTCGGCCGGCAAGATTTTTTCGCTCACAGGCTGGAAGGTCGGCCTGGTGGTGGCGGCGCCGAAAATCATGCGCGTGCTGGCCAAGGCGCATCAGTTTGTCACCTTCACCACGCCGCCTAATCTACAGGCCGCCGTGGCCTATGGGCTGATGAAGGATGACGACTATTTCATCGGTATGCGCGCCGAATTGCAGGCGGCGCGGGATCGTTTTTCCAAAAGCCTGGCGGATGCCGGCTTCAATGTGCTGCCAAGCCAGGGCACCTATTTTGTCAATGTTGATCTCGGGCCTGGCGTGGATGATGCCGCCTTCTGCCAGAAGCTGGTGGCCGAGGCCGGCGTGGCGGCGATCCCGGTCAGCGCCTTCTATGCTGAAAGCCACATCCGCAGCGTGGTGCGGTTCTGCTTTGCCAAACGCTTTGACACTTTGGATGCGGCAGCGGAACGCCTGATCGGCTATGCCGGCAAGATCAAGGATGCAGTTTCATCCCCTTGAGAATCTTGTCCACCAGCTTGCGCTCGGCATGCAGGGCCATGCCAACCAGTGGCAATGCGTCGGCATTGCAGGCGGCCACTGTTGCACGGTTGGCGGCATCAAAGCCGGTGCTGAACATCGGCTCGATATAGATCGCCAGCGGCACCTCGCGCTCCAATGCCCTGGCATGGGCGCGGGTCAGGTCAGCCGCTTCACCGGCAAAAACCAGCACCGGCTGGCCCAGCAGGCGGGCATAGCCATTGCCGGAAGCATCGCGATAAGGCTGGCCGAGCAGGTCGGGATTGGCGCCGGTGATGCCGCTGGTCAGGAAGGCGGCAACATTGAGTTTCTGCCAGGTGGGCAGGTTGGCGCGCAGCGCCAGGGCGATTTTGGTATCGAATTGCATGGTCGGATTCTAGCCTCTTGGGCCAGGCAGGGTCTTGTATGGATGTGATCTTGCAAAGCTTTTGCGAAGCCCCCAGAATTCGGCCATGAACAATGCGCAGCCTGGTGAATGGGTGCGGCTGCTGGCAGATACCACAGCCGGGGTGGAGGCTTTGCGCGCCCGGTTTGTGCGCCATAGCTATGATCGCCACAGCCATGAAACCTATGCCATCGGCATGACCGAATGCGGCTCGCAGAGTTTCCGCTGTCGGGGCGCCATGCATCGCACCCGGCCAGGGGCGCTGATCCTGTTCAATCCTGCCGAAGTGCATGACGGCCAGGCCACCGATGCCGGCGGCTTCACTTATCGCATGCTGTATCTGCCGGTGAGCGTATTACGTGATTTCGCTGCGGAGGTCGGTGCCGGCGATGCAAGCGAGCCGCTTTTTCTTCAGCCGCTGGTTCAGGATGTGGAAACCGCCGGCCTGGTGGCGGCGGTGTTTGACAGCATGGCGGCGCAGGGTGGCCGGCTGGGGCGCGATGAGGCCCTGCTGGCCATGCTCGGCCAGTTGCTCAAGCGCCATGCCGGGTTGCTGCCGGCCGTAATGCCGGGAGAGGCGCCAGGCCTGTATCGGGCTCGCGAACTTCTGGAATCCAGCCTGCTGGAGGATATCGGCATTGCCGATCTGGCGGCGGCGGCCGGTATCAGCCGGTTCCATCTGGCGCGCAGCTTTCGCAAACGCTATGGCCTAAGCCCCAGTGAATATCGTCGCCAGCAAAGGCTGCGCGCGGCGCGGCGTTTGATCATTGCCGGGGCCGGGCTGGCCGAAGCGGCCGTGGCGGCCGGTTTTGTCGATCAGGCGCATTTCACCCGGCAATTCAAGGCTAGCTACGGCGTCAGCCCCGGCCGTTGGCGGAAAGCTGCAAGGCCGCAGTGATGAAGCCATGCGTTGGCGCCGGAACGCCAAGTTCGCCGCCAAGCCGCGCCACGGTGCCGGACAGCCAGGGTAGTTCCAGCCGGTTGCCGCGCTCCAGGTCGCCGAGCATGGAGGATTTGGTGCCGGCCGGCATCTTCTCGGTGGCAGCCAGGGTCTTGGCGGCATGGTCTGCGGCCAGCGCCACGCCCTGGGCGCGTGCCACAGCGCAGGCTTCCTCCAGTGCTGCCAGATAAAGCGCGCGTGTCTGCGGTTCGGCCAGGATCGGGCCGATGGCGCTGCGGGTCAGCGCGGTGATGCCGGAGAAGCTGGCCAGGAAGACATATTTCTCCCAGATGGCGCGCTGGATATCGGCAGGGACCACCAGATCAACCCCGGCAGTTTTGGCAATGGCAGCAAAATCGCTCAAGCATTGGCCCAACATCGGATTCTGTCCTGGCTGCACTTCGCCAAGCTGGAGGCGGGCCAGGCTGCCGGTATGTTTGATCACGCCGGGCCGATCGATGATGGCGGCGATCATCGCCACGCCGCCCAAGGTGCGGGCTGCGCCATAGGCGGCGCTCACCTTGCCCACCGCTTCGATGCCGTTTTGCAGCGACACGATGGCGGTATGCTCGCCCACCAGCGGCCGCGCCGCTGCCAGCGCGGCATCGGTATCCCATAATTTCACCGCCACCAGCACCAGATCAACCGGGCCGCCCAGGCTGGCCGCATCATCGCTGGCGCGTACCTTCACGCCGCTCAGCGGTCGCACGCTGCTTTCAATGCTGAGGCCGTTCTCTTGCAGGGCCTTGAGATGCGCGCCGCGCGCCACAAACACCACATCAACGCCCGCCGCTGCCAGCAGGCCGCCAAAATAGCCGCCCACACCGCCCACACCAATCACTGCGATCCGCATGTTCATGTTCCCTTGCCGCGTTTGCCGCCAGCCGGCGGCGCCTGTTCCCAGGCATAGTTGAAGCTGATCGAAACCCGCTCGCCTTTCACATCGCTGGCCGGCACTTCATGGCGCAGCCAGCTTTCAAACAGCACCAGATGGCCGGCCCGGGCGCGATGCGTCACAAACGGGCGCTTCGCCGCCGGTGCGTCAGCGCGGCGCGGCGGCGCTGCCATCAGCAGGACCAGGCGCGGATCTTCAAATTTCAGCGGCGCTGCGCCACGCGGGGTCTGCACATAATAGGTGCCGCTGATGAAGGAGAGCGGATGCAGATGCGAGCCATGCATCACCTGGGCTGGCATGATATTGACCCAGCAATCGGTCATCATCAGGCGGCGGCCACGCATATCGTAATCCAGTGCCTTGGCATAGCGTTGCGCATGTGGGCGCAAGGCGCGCTCCAATTCGGCGAAAAGCGGCGAAATCAGGTGCAGCCGGCAATGGCTGCCATAGGATGTGTAGCCGCCGAGATAGTTTTTTTCGCTCCAGGCCTGGCCGGCGCCATCGGCATCGGCCAGGGCCATGCTTTCATCCAGCAGGCGCTGGTTAAGCAACGCCACCCCCTTGGGTTTCAGGGCGGCGGCGTAGATTTGGGTCGGGAACAGGCTGCGTATCGACATAGCTTGGTTTTCCGCTCTGCGGCGGCACCTGTCAACCGATGCCGGCTTGGGTTAAACTGGTTCAAGGACAAACCCGGGAGTGAAATGCCATGCGTCGCCTTGCCATCGCCGTTGCCATGCTGGTGCTGACCGCGCTGCCCGCGCAAGCGCAGATGCTGGCGCAGTTTAATCTGCCGAAGAATCTGCCGGGTAATCTGGGCAGCAGCATTCCTGGTTTGGGCGGCACGGGTTCGGCGGGCAAGCTCAGCGATGCCGATGCCACAGCCGGTTTGCGTGAGGCGCTTAAGGTGGCCGCCGAGCGCACGGTGGGCCAGGTCGGCAAGGCTGATGGTTATCTCAAGGACCCGGCGATCCGCATTCCGCTGCCCGGCATGCTGGCCAAGGGCAAGACCCTGTTGCAGGCGGTGGGCGGCGCCGGATTGGTGGACGATCTGGAAACCCGCATGAACCGTGCGGCCGAAGCGGCGGCGCCGAAAGCACGGGAGATTTTTGTCAAGGCGATCACGGATATGACCTTGCAGGATGCCCAGGGCATCCTGAGCGGGCCACAGGATGCCGCCACGCAGTATTTCCGTCGCACCACCAACCAGCCGTTGACCAGCGCGATGCGGCCGGTGATTGATGGCACGATGCGCGATGTGGGGGCGTTACAATCCTATCGTGCGGTAACGGATAAGCTGTCGGCCCTGCCTGGCGGCGGCGTTGGCGGCCTGGATATCACCGACCATGTGCTGCAAAAGGCGCTGGATGGCCTGTTTCACTATATCGCCCAAGAAGAGGCGGCAATCCGCAGCAATCCGGCGGCGCGCAGCACGGAATTGCTGAAAAAGGTTTTTGGCTGAGTTGACGTTGCGTCAGCATTTCGCCGCGTCGGTGAAAAGCCCTATAATCGCCCCAAGCAGAAAAATGCCGGGAGCAAGCCATGGACCTGAATTTCTCGCCCGATGAACTGGCCTTCCAGGCCGAGGTGCGCAATTTCATTGCTGATAATTTCGACGACGAAATGCGTGCGGCCATGGCCCGCACCCGCACCGGCTATATCGCCAAGCATCTGCATCAGCGCTGGCAGGAGCGGCTTTCGGCCAAGGGCTGGCTGGCGCCGAATTGGCCGGTGGAGCATGGCGGGCCGGGCTGGACGCCGACCGAGCGTTTCATTTACGAGCAGGAAATGAGTGCCGCCGGCGCGCCCATCGTGGTGCCATTCGGCCCGCGCATGCTGGCGCCGGTGATCATGAAATTCGGCACGCCGGAACAGAAGGCCAAGTATCTGCCCGATATTCTGGCCAGCCGGGTATGGTGGTGCCAGGGTTATTCCGAACCCGGCTCAGGGTCTGACCTGGCCTCGCTGCAAATGAAAGCCGAGGACAAAGGCGACCATTTTCTCTGCAATGGCAGCAAGATCTGGACCTCGGAAGCCCAGCATGCCGATATGATCTTCTGCTTGGTGCGCACGGCGCAGGGCAAGAAACCACAGGAAGGCATTTCCTTCCTGCTGATTGACATGAAATCGCCCGGCATCACCGTGGCGCCGATCATCACGCTTGATGAACCGGGGCCGCATATGCAGGAGGTCAACCAGGTTTTCTTCGACGATGTGAAAGTGCCGAAGGAAAATCTGGTCGGCGAACTGAACCAGGGCTGGATCTGCGCCAAATATCTGCTGGAATTTGAACGCGGCAATGCCTATTCCGGCAGTCTCAAGCGTGGCTTGAAGCATGTGCGCCGCATGGCCCGCGCTGAAGCGGGCGCACATGGCGCGCCCTTGATCGAGGATGCCGATTTTGCCGCCCGGCTGGCGCAATGCGAAATCGAGATCATGGCTTTGGAGATGACAGAGCTGCGTGTGCTGGGCCAGTTCAAGAGCGGCCAGAATGTTGGCGCGGCCTCGTCGCTGCTTAAGACTCGTGGCACTGAATTGCAGCAGATGGTGACCGAACTGGCGGCCGAGGCGGCGGGCTATTATGCGCTGCCATTCTCGCCGCAGGTGGAAGGCTCAAACCAGCCCGGCATCGGCCCGGATTACACCGATGGTGTGGCGCCGCGTTATCTGAACATGCGCAAGGTTTCGATCTATGCCGGCTCGAATGAAATCCAGCGCAACATCATGTCGAAACTGATTCTCGGCTTGTAGTTTCAGGCGGCCTGGAAGCGGGTCCAGAAGCGGCTGCCCTGGCCTTCGATACTCTCGAAGCCGATGCTGCCGCCCATCGCTTCCACCAATCGTTTGCTCAGCGCAAGCCCAATGCCGGTGCCAGGAATGTTGCCGCTTTCGCGGCCCAGGCGATTGAACATCTGAAATGTCTCGCCCTGGCGCGCCGCTGGTATGCCCGTACCGGTATCGGCGACATAGAGCAGCACCCGGCCATCCTCATCATGCTCACATCCCACCTCGATGGCGCCGTCTGGGCGATTATACAGGATGGCATTGCGGATCAGGTTGCCCAGCACCTGGTTCAGATGCTGAGGATCAAGTTTCAGGTTGCAGGTGCGATTGCAGATATGGAAGCCGATTTCCAGGCCATGCTGATGGGCCAGCGCGCGATGCCGCTCGACTGCCTGTAGCAACACCTGCTCCACGTCGATCCGCGCCATCTGTGGTGCAACATTGCGGCGCTCAAGCGCAGCCATGTCCATGATGCCGCTGACCAACCGCAGGATGTCGCCGCCGCCGCGCCGGATTGCATGCAGATAATCGCGCTGCGATTCGTTGAGCGGCCCCACTACATTTTCGCTGAGTAATTCGGAGAAGCCGAGCACGGCATTCAGCGGGGTGCGGAATTCATGGTTGATTGAATTCAGCAGCAGGTTTTGCGCCTGCTCGGCCCTCGCTCGGGCCTCGGCATGCTGCTTGGCATCAAGCTGCTGCTTGTGCAATTCGATCTCGTCGCTCGCCAGCAAGGCCAGTTGTGCCAGCAGGCCAAGCTGGTGCTGACTGATCTGGCGCGGCACAGTGTCGATCACGCAAAGTACGCCAATGCGATGACCATCTGCCGCCTTGATCGGCATGCCGGCATAAAACCGTATGAAAGGCACATCCAGCACCAGCGGATTGGTGGCAAAACGTGGATCAGCCAGCGCATCCTCAACCACAAAGGCCGCATCATCCATGATGGCATGGGCGCAGAAGGCTATGCAGCGACTGGTTTCTGTCGTTTCCAGGCCGCGATGGGATTTGAACCATTGCCGTTTTTCATCCACCAGCGAAACCACCGCAATCGGCGCCTCGATCAACTCGGCGGTCAGTTTCGTCAGGCGCTCGAAGCGCGGATCGATGCTGGTATCGAGTATGCGATAGCTGCGCAGGCTGGCCAATCGCTCGGCCTCATTCTGCGGGATCGGGTAGGATGGGTTTTGGTTCATGGTCGGGAGCGTCTCTGTTGCCTGCGCCTTTCCTACCCTAGGAATGCGGGTATTTCGCGTTACTTTGCGCTCATGCCGATAAAGATTTGCCGAATGTGTTGGATCATCTCCAATCACGGTAAAAGCCTGGTAAATGCTCTCGTGTAACAGCCTGTTACCGTAACAATATATAACTCCGGCCTTCTGCCTGCTCTGGTTAGGCTGGCGGCATGGAACTTGATCTCAGCCTGCTCTATTCAAGCAGCGCCAGCAGCAGCGGCAACAGCAGCTCTGCGCTGGCAATGTACAAGAAGCTGCAACAGACTGCGGCAGCCAATGAAAGCAGCGGCAGTAGCAACGGCGATGCCGCCGCGCTGCAAGAGCAGATACGGCAGATGAACAATGCCGCAATCCGCGTGCGCAATGCGCAATACAAGCAGGATAATGCGGTTGTTGCCAATGATGCACTCTATTTCCAGAACCGCGCCGCCTCGGCTGAAACGGTTGACGAACTGATCAATGATGATCGTTTCCTACGCGTGCTGGCTGAAGCCAACGGCATGAGCGATCTATACCTGAGCAACAAGCAGCGCCTGAAGGATGTGCTGAGCAGTGATCTCAATGATCTCAATTCGGTGGCGCGCCAGGGCAGCACCAAGGAATTGGAACTGGCGAAGAAATACAATTTCGGCGCCAGCGGGGATCTCACTGATCTGAACGGCAATCTTGTTGGCTATGATGCAGCCGGTGTTTTGAGTAACAGCGCCAATGTGGAGCAAGCCTTGCCGGCCGGCCTGGCCAAGCTGCGCAATGTGGCGCTCAGCCTGAACGGCCAGGCGGTGCTGAATAGCAGCGGCGCCATCGTCAGCAATGGCAATCTGGCCAGCAGCGATGCCGCCAGCTTCAGCAGCAGCAAGACGAAGGTTTTGTTGAGCGAAACTGCCGCGCCCAGCACCAGTGAAGCCGATGCGGCCTATGAGTTTGACGGCCAGGACTATCAGATATTCATCAAGCGCAGTGATGTGCAGCGGGAAGTGACATATTTTGAGGAGACTATCGGCAGCATCAAGTCGATTGATGACCTCTTCGCCAACCGGCGCCTGCTCGGCTTTGTGCTCAGCGCCTATGACCTGGAGGGTGAGGAGCAGAATCTGGGCAAGATCCGCAAGATCTTGGAAAGTGATCTGAGCGATGTGAATTCACTGGCCAATCGCTTCAGCGATAGCCGCTTCCTGACCCTGGCCAAAGACATGAATATGGCGGTGGCCGGCACCAGTACGCTGACCTCTGACAGTATGAGCAAGACGCTGGTGGAGAAATACCAGCGGCTGGAATATGAGCGCCATCTTGACGAAGAGGCGCCAGGCGTGCGTGCTGCCATTGAATTTGGCCGCCGGATCAAGGATGCCACATCCACGGTCAGCCTGCTGGCTGATTCGGTGATGCGCGAGGTGGTGACGGTGGCGAATGCGATCCCGCAGGAAATCGCCTACCAGGAAGAGGATGCCCAGGTGGCGGCAGTGGAGGCCAAGGTTGACCTGGCGGAGTTGAAAAGCGACAGCAACGCAGTGGAAAAGTTGGTTTCGCGCTATCTGGTGCTGAAAGACAGCGGTTCCAGCAGCGGTTCGCAAAGCTATTTGCTCAATTTGTTCTCATAGCTTCCCTGTATTGGCGATTTGACGCCGGGCCACGAAAAGCCTACAAGTCCGCTCCCGCAGGCGTTTTGCCTGCCCTGATGCCCGGCTTTGCCGGTGCGTATCGCGTGGATTGCCCGAAAGTTTCGACCATGAATACCTATGATAGCGTGACGCCGGCTTTGGCCCGGGCGTTGGCGGCGCGTGGCTATGAAAGCCTGACGCCGGTGCAGCAGGCCGTGATTGCCGCCGATGCCGATGGCCGCGACCTGCTGGTTTCGGCGCAGACCGGCTCCGGCAAAACCGTGGCTTTTGGCCTGGCGATGGCGCCCACCATGCTGAACGGCGCCGAGCGCTTTGAGCGCGGCAGCCTGCCGCTGGGCCTGGTGGTGGCGCCGACGCGCGAACTGGCCTTGCAGGTCTGCCGCGAACTGGAATGGCTGTATGAATCGACCGGTGCCCGGGTGGCATCCTGCGTCGGCGGCATGGATATGCGCCAGGAGCGTCAGGTTCTGTCTGGTGGCGCGCATCTGGTGGTGGGCACACCTGGCCGTTTGCGTGATCATATCGAGCGCGGCTCGCTGGATATCGGCTCGTTGCGCGCCGTGGTGCTCGACGAAGCCGACGAGATGCTTGATCTCGGCTTCCGCGAGGACCTGGAATATATCCTGGATGCCGCGCCGCAGCAGCGCCGTACATTGCTCTTCTCGGCCACCGTGCCGCAGCCGATTGCCGCCCTGGCCAAGCGTTTCCAGCGTGATGCGCTGCGCATTTCCACCGTGCAGGAACGGGCGCCGCATGGCGATATCGAATATCGCGCCTTGCAGGTGGCGCCGAGCGAGCGCGAGAATGCCATCATCAATGTTCTGCGCTATTTCGATGCGCGCGGCGCCATGGTGTTCTGCGCCACCCGCATGGGGGTGAACCATCTCAGCGCCCGCCTGGCCAATCGCGGTTTCGATGTGGTGGCGCTGTCGGGTGAGCTGACCCAGAATATCCGCAGCCAGGCGCTGCAATCGATGCGCGATGGTCGCGCCCGCATTTGTGTTGCCACCGATGTGGCGGCGCGCGGCATCGATCTGCCGGAACTTGATCTGGTGATCCATGCCGATCTGCCGGCCAACCGCGAGGCTTTGCTGCATCGCTCCGGCCGCACCGGTCGCGCAGGGCGCAAGGGGCTTTGTGTGCTGATGGTGCCGCATAACCGGCGCCAGACCGCGCAGCGCCTGATCGGCGCGGCCAATATCCGGGCTGAATGGGGCAAGCCGCCCAGCGCCACCGAAGTGGCGGCGCAGGATCGTCAGCGCATTCTCAATGATGCTACACTCAGCGCGCCGCTGGCACCGGAAGAAGCCGAGTTTGCCCGTGACCTGCTGGCGCTGCACAGCCCGGAACAGATTGCCGCTGCCTATCTGCGTTTGCAGCAGGCCAACCGGCCGGCGCCGGAGGAATTGCTGGAAGCCCTGCCCGAGCCGCGCCTGCGCGATGCGCCACAGGGCCGCTCCGGCGAGCCAAGGCCGTCGCGCGAGAGTTTTGCCGGCGGCGCCTGGTTCAGCATTTCAGCCGGCCATAAGCAGAATGCCGAACCGCGCTGGCTGCTGCCGCTGATCTGCCGTGTGGGCCATCTCACCAAGCGTGATATTGGCGCCATCAAGGTATTCCATGGCGAAAGCCATTTCGAGGTGGCGGCCGATGCCGCCGAGCGTTTCTGGGACCAGATCGAGCGCCATGGCACCGGCGAAAATCTGCGCATCGCCAGGCTGCAACAGCCCGGCCAGGTGGCGGATGCGCCGAAGCCGAAGAAGCTGAAAAAGCCGGATTGGGACAAGCAGAACAAGAAGAAGTTCCGCAAGCCGGCTCAAGACAGGGCTTGAGCCACGGCGAAAGCCAGCAGGGCTTCATCCTGCCCAGGCCCAGCGATGATCGACAGGCCGAGCGGGCAGCCAGCCAATTCGGCCAGCGGCAGGCTCAGCGCCGGCAGGCCGGCATGGCCGGCAAGGCTGGTGAGGCAAAGGGCTGCGCGGTAGAAGGCGCCACGCGCCGGGCCATCACTGTTCAGTGCCAGGGCTGGCCCCGGTGTGCTGGGCAGCACCAGCGCACAGCCGGGCTGCAATAATGCCTGCAATCTGGCAGCGTAGCGGGCGCGGTGTGGCTGCCAATAGCCAACCTGCTCGGTGCTGATCGCCAGCGCATCGGCGAAGCGCGGCGCAATGCCAGCGCCAAATCGCGGCTTGGTTTCAGCGATCCAGTCGCCCAGGCTGGCCTTGATCTCGGCGCCTTGCAGCACGCGATAGCATTCAAGCCAATCAGCTTCCTGGCCGTCGAAAATTGTCACCGCTTCACCCAGCCACGGCAGCATGGCGGCTGCGGCCGGGTCGGCCAGGGCATAGGCATCCACTGCGTGATAAAGCCGCGTGATCGGCACTGGATTTGTCATCTCGCTTTGCAGCAGCACGCGGCCGGCAGCGGCCAGATGGCGCGCATTGCGGGCAAACAGCCCTACCGTGTCGTAGCTCGGCGCAAATGGGATCACCCCATCCATCGGCACGCGGCCATGGCTCGGGCGAAAACCATAAACACCGCAGAAACTGGCCGGCACCCGCACCGAGCCGCCGGTATCAGTGCCGAGCGCCAGATCAACCAGGCCAGCCGCCACCGCCACGGCCGAGCCGCTGGATGAACCGCCGGGCAGGCGATCCGGGCAGCGCGGATTAAGCGGCGTGCCGTAATGCGCATTCTCGCCTTCCAGGCTGAAGGCCAGTTCGTCGGTGATGGTTTTGCCGCGCAGCCTTGCGCCATTGGCCAGCAGGCGTGCCACGGCGGCGGCATGGCTGGCGGCCGGGCTTTGGGCTGCGGCCCAATCCGGGTTGCCGCCGCCGGTGACATGGCCGGCCACATCGATCAGGTCTTTCACGGCAAAGCTCAGGCCATGCAACGCGCCGCAGCCAGTGGGTTCGGCGCGGCAATCGCTACCTGGCAGATAGGCGCCGTAATCGTGCATCAGGGCGCCACAATCAGGCCAGGGCGGGCAGAATCGATGCCACAGGCGCGGTCCAGCCAACAATGCCGCCCTGGGCGCGGATCATCGCCAGAGTGGCGGCTTTGAATTCCGGGAAATAGCTTTCTGTGGCATCTTCGGCCAGCAGGCATTCATAGCCGCGATCATTGGCTTCGCGCATCGTGGTCTGTACACAAACCTCGGTGGTGACGCCGGCAAAAACCAGATGATTGACCCCGGCGCGGCGCAGGATGTCACCCAATGGGGTGGCATAGAAGGCGCCCTTGCCGGGTTTCAGGATCACGGCTTCGCCGGGGATTGGCGCCAGTTCCGGGATGATGTCGTTGCCCGGTTCGCCATCCACCAGGATGCGGCCCATCGGCCCGCTATCGCCAATTGTCAGGCTGCCGCGCCCGCGCTGGCGCTTCGAGGGCGGGCAATCGGACAGATCGGCGCGATGGCCCTCGCGGGTATGGATCACCGGCAAGCCGGCGCGGCGGAAACCATCGATCAAGGCCGCCACGGTGGGGATGATTGCGGTCAGCAAGCTCACGTCATTGCCCAGGGCGGCGCCGAAGCCACCCGGCTCGACAAAATCGCGCTGCATGTCGATCACGATCAGCGCCAGTTTGCCGCTCGGGAAATCAAATGCATAAGGTTGAGCATCGATGCTTGGCATAGTGTCATTTTCCGCGCTGGAAGGGCAGGGTGAGCGCGGCCGGCGGATCAAGCCGGCCCACCACGCCGGCCACCGCCAGCAGCGCCAGAATATAGGGCAGCATCAGCAGCAAGGCGGTAGGTACATTCACACCCATCGCCGGCAACTGGAATTGCAAAGCCGTGGCGGCGCCAAACAGCAGGCAGGCGCCAACGGTGCGCCACACTGTCCAGCCGCCGAAGATCACGGCGGCCAGGGCCAGATAGCCGGCGCCGTTGGTCATGTTTTCGGTGAAGGTGTTGATATCTGCCACGGAGAGGAATGAGCCGGCCAGACCTGCCATCACACCGGTGATCAGCACCGCCTGAAAGCGCGTGCGTGCCACCGGAATGCCTGCCTTGTCGCCGGCGCGCGGATCGTCGCCCACGGCGCGCACGGCCAGGCCGAAAGACGTGTATTTCAGCATCCACCAGATGCCGGCGACACAGGCCAGGCCAAAATAGACCAGCAAGGATTGCTGAAACAGCGCCGGGCCGATCAGCGGCAGGTCACTCAGGCCGGGAATGTTCAGCTTGGCCAGGCCGGGAATCTGCTCACGCGACAGGCCGCCGAAAATGATGCGGTAGAGCAAGGTGGTGGCGCCCAGCGCCAGAATGTTGAAGCCAATACCCACCACAAGCTGGTTGGCGCGCAGCCGCACACTCAGCACGGCTTGCAAGGCGGCAACCGCCAGGGCGGCCAGCATGGCGCAGACAATGCCGAGTGCCGGGATGCCGGTGCCCCAGGCGCCCAGCGCACCGAAGAAGGCCGCGGTCAGCATCATGCCTTCCAGGCTGAGATTGAGCACACCGGCGCGTTCGCTGACCAGTTCGCCGGTGGCAGCCAGGATCAGCGGCATAGCCAGGCGTAAAGTCGAGGTGATGAAGACAGGCAGCAGGTCGACTATCATTTCGCCTCCCCGGACAGCCGTTCAGCCAGAATGACCGAACCGGCAACACTGATCACGATCAGGCCCTGGATAACTAGGGTGAGCGCGGCCGGCACCTGGGCGGAAATTTCCATCGAGATGCCGCCCGAGCGCAGGAAGCCGAAAAACAGCGCCCCCGCCAGCACACCCACCGCCGAGCCGCGTGACAGCAGGCCGACCACTAGGCCATCGAAGCCGTAGCCCGAGGAGAAGCCAGCCTTGAGGTAGTATTGTTCACCCTGAATCATGCTGGCGCCGGCCATCCCGCCAAGTGCGCCGGCAATGCCGAGTGCCGCCACCAGCAACCAGTCGCAAGGCATGCCGGCGCGGCGTGCCGCCAATTCATTCAGGCCAACAGCGCGCAGCCGCAGGCCGAAGCTGGAGCGTTGCAGCAACACAGCGGTGGCGATGGCGGCCAGCAGACACAGCAGTAGGCCGATATGCAGTGGCGATTCTGGATCGGGGGTGAGTGCGGGCAATTGTGTGCTGGGCGGGATCGGCAGCGATTCCGGCAGGGTGGCCGAGGAATTGCGCGGCTGGCGCAGCAGATTGTCGGATTGCACACTCCAGTAGACCAGCAGCAAAGCGATGAAGCCAAGCAGCAGGGTGGAGATCACTTCATTGGTGCCGAAGCGCACTTTCATCACGCCGGCAATAGCGCCCCAGCCGGCGCCGGCCAGCGCACCGGCCAAGAGTGGCAGCAGCACCGCCAGGCCAAGGCCCAAATCCTGCACGCCGCCATAAAGCGCCACGGCAGTGGCAGCGATGCCGCCCACGGCGATCTGGCCTTCACCGCCCACATTGGTCAGGTTGGCGCGATTGGCGATGATGAAGCCGAAGCCGACCAGGGCCAGCGCCACGGCGCGGTTGACCGAGGCACCAAAGGCGAAGGGCGAACCGATGGCGCCATCAATGAAGGCTTCCACCGCATCCGGCACCGAACGACCGGATAGTGCTATCATCAGCAAGCCCAATAGCAGCGCCAGCAATGTGGCGCCGAGCGGCACTGCCAAACGCAGGGCGGTGCGGGAGATTTGTTGCCGGTCGATCACAAGCGCCGTCATGCTGCATGCCCCGACATCAAGGCGCCGATGGCTTCACGCTGATCCATCCGTGCCGGCTTCTCGCCGATTACCCGGCCGCGATACAGCACCAGGATGCGATCGGAGGCGGCGATCAATTCATCCAACTCGCTTGATATCAGCAGTACGCCAACACCGCGTGCCGCAGCGGCACGGATCTGGCGATACACGGCTTCCACGGCGCCGATATCCAGGCCGCGCGTCGGCTGGGCCGCCAATAGGAAAACAAGCGGGTCGAGGGTCAATTCACGCGCTAGCACCGCTTTCTGCTGGTTGCCGCCAGACAGGCCGCCAAAGGCCACTTCGGCGCTGGCGGCACGCACATCGTATTCCTGCATCAGGCTGCGCGCCGCATCGGTTAGCGCGCGACGTTGCAGCATGCCGAAGCGGGTGAATTGTCCCAGCTTGTTGAGGAACATGTTCTCGGCCACATTCATGCCGGTGACACAGGCCACGGCATGGCGATCCTCGGGTACGATCCCGCCGCCTGCGGCGGTAACGGCAGCCGGACCGGCATCGGTCATATCCTGTTCGCCGATATGGAACCGGCCGGCGCTGGGTTTGAGCAGCCCGGCCAGCACGCGGCCCAGCTCGGATTGGCCATTGCCCTCCACGCCGGCCAGGCCGATCACTTCGCCGGCCCGGATTTCCAGGGTAAAATTATCCAGCCGCACCGCGCCGCTGCGGTCCTTCACGGTCAAACCGTTGCAGACCAGGGCAAAGGGGCGTGGCTTTTCAGGGTCTACCGCCAACGGCTTGATATCGGCCAAGCTGGCCTGGAGTGCGCTTTCCAGCGATACGACTTCACGGCCCACCATGGCGCGCACTAGATCGCCCATCTGGGCCTCGGCCATGCGTGCCGTGGTGATGTGGCGCCCACCCCGCAGCACGCTCACCTTGTCGGCCACCTTGGCGATTTCGGCCAGTTTGTGTGTCACCATGATCACGGCGCGGCCGTCATCGGCCACACGGCGCACAATCTCCAGCAGGGCGCCGATTTCCTCCGGCGGCAGCACAGCGGTCGGCTCATCCAGCACCAGCAGGCGCGGCTCGCGCATCAGGCATTTCACGATCTCGACGCGCTGGCGCTCACCCACCGACAAGTCGCCGACGATGGCATCCGGATCGACCACCAGATCGTAGCGCCGGCTCAATTCGCGAATCCGTTCGGCGTAGGTGTGATGCGCCAGGATGCCCTTGGCCTGGCCCAGCATCAGGTTTTCCACCACGCTCATGCGTGGCACCACGCTGAAATGCTGATGCACCATGGCGATGCCGCTATTCAGCGCTTCGGCCGGGCCGGCCGGCAGCCATTCGCGGCCGGCATAGCGCATGAAGCCGCTATCGGGCGCATGGGTGCCGAAGATCAGATTGCAGAGCGTGGATTTGCCGGCGCCGTTCTCGCCCAACAGGCAATGTACTTCGCCGGCATGGAATTCCAGGCTGATATCGGCCAGGGCCAGCAAGCTGCCGAAGCGCTTCGATACGGCTTCCAGCACCAGCAGCGGACGGGCATCTGCCGCTACTGGTGCTGTTTCCATCGCGCTCGCCTCGGCCAGAGCTGGCATCAGGCGTCGAGTACTTTGATCTTGCCCGAGAGCAGGTCTTTCTTGATCTCTTCCAGCTTGGCCTTCATTGCCGGCGTGCCGCCGCCGCAGATCACGATATCCGAGGATTTCGGCCCCATTGCCAGACCGAAAGGCTTGAATTCCGGTTTCCAGGTGCCGGCCACAGCCTGTTCGATGGCGTATTCCACCTGATAACCCACGCCGGTGATTGAATAGGCGATATAGAGCGGGTCCGTGCCGCAACGATCCGTGTAGCTGCCGATGATATGCGTGCCTTTCTCGCGCGCCGCCTGCTCCATGCCGCGCAGGCCGAGATTGAGAATGTGGTAATGCACATCGGCGCCCTGGGCGATGGCGGCCAGGGTTGCCTCCTTGGATTTCGCCACGTCGTCGAAATCGCCAGTGTAATTCTCAAAATACTTGATGGCCGGATTGATGTATTTGGCGCCGTTGCCGAATTCCTTGCCGGTATTGACGATGGCGGGAATTTCCAGGCCGCCGACATAGGACACAGCGCCGTTCTTCGACAGCATGGCTGCGGCGGCACCGGCAACAAAGCCGATTTCGGCCTGGCGCACATCGTAGCCCGAGACATTAGCCGGTTTGTTTGGATCGGCATTGCCGCCGACGATGGCAAATTTCTTCTTGGCGAAGCGCGGCGCCACTTTCATCACCGATGCCTGGGTCTGGCCGCCAACACCGATGATTAGTTCGTTCTTGCCGGCCAGCGCCACCAGCACCTGTTCCATCTCGCCGAATTTCACATTCTCGATGAAGCTGATCTTCACCTTGTCGCCGAGTCTCTTTTCCACCGCCTTGAGGCCGTCATAGCCGGATTCCATCCAGCCCTTGTCGGATTTTGAACCAGGGATCAGCACGCCCACGGTGAGCGGCCCGGCAGCGCGGGCGGGCAGGGCCCAATGACCCAGCAGCGTAACGCCGGCAGCGGCGGCACTGCCCTGCAAAAACCGGCGACGATTGGAATGCAGCATGACTTCCCCCTTCGGCACGGGCGCTGCCGGCATTGGCGGCGCGCGGTAGTGCTGAACAGGATTGCAATCAGCATGCCAGCGCCCGAAGCAGTGATTCAGCAATGGGATTCGGAAGTTTTTGCAATATGGCCAGCCAGGGCTGCGCAAGGATGCTGCTCAAAATTGCATGCAAAGCCCAAAATAGAGGCATCGTATGCACGTTGCACCAGGCAAACACCCGGTTTGGCTTTGGCAAAGGATTTGCTTCTTGCTCTGTGATCTTGCTGCAACAGGAGCCAAGCGATGACCAAAGCCGCCAGCCCGAAACTTGCCACTTTGGGCGCACCACGCGCCGGCTATGTCTGGGGCGCCAATGCCAAACATATTGATATGGCCTTGCCGCCCCGGCCGGCTCGCCCGGTTAGCCTCAAGGCGGCGCCGCAGGATATCAGCTTTGATGCCAATCGCACGGCGATGATCGTGATCGACATGCAGAATGATTTCTGCACGGCGGGCGGCTGGGTGGATCATATCGGCGGCGATTACCGGCCTGACCGGGCGCCGATCAAGCCGTTGCAGAAGCTGCTGCCGGTTTTGCGGGCTGCAGGCATTCCGGTAATCTGGGTCAATTGGGGCAACCGGCCTGATCTGGCCAATATGCCGCCAAACCAGATTCATCTCTACAAACCGGCCGGCAGCGGTGTGGGTCTGGGCGATCCGCTGCCCGGTTCCGGTGCCCGCGTGCTGGAGAAGGATAGCTGGGCCGCCGCCGTGGTGGACGAGCTGGAGCAGGCACCGGAAGATATCAAGGTCGACAAATACCGCATCAGCGGCTTTTGGGACACGCCGCTGGATTCAATCCTGCGCAACCTGGATATCCGCACATTGCTGTTCAGCGGCGTGAACACCGATCAATGTGTGCTGCATAGTCTCACCGATGCCAATTTCCTCGGCTATGGCTGCGTGCTGGTGGAGGATTGCTGCGCCACCTCGTCGCCGGCTTTCTGCACCGAGGCCACGGTATGGAATGTGAAAAAATGCTTCGGCTTTGTCTCCAACTCAAGGAAGCTGATCAAGGCGCTATGCCAATAGCCCAAAGCCCCTATAGCTTTGCCAGCACGGCATCGATCTTGCCGAACAGGTCGTCGAGATCGTCTTCCGTGGCAATGAAGGGCGGTGCCAGGATGATGGTGTCGTAGGTTACACGCACCACCGCGCCGGTGTTGAACAGTCCGGTCAACACGGCAAAGCCGCGCGCGCCGGCAGCTTCCGCCGGGGCCAGATCAATGCCGCCAAGCAGGCCATACCCGCGGATATCCTGCACGATGGCGTGTTTGCGCAGGGCGCCGAGGCGTTCGAGGAATTTCGGCGTCAACGCCTTGGCGCGGACGAACAGCTCCTCATCCTTGAAAATCTTCAGTGTGGCGCTGGCGGCGGCACAGGCCACCGGATGCGCCGACCAGGTGTAACCATGGAAAAACTCGATGCCGCCCGGCACGGCATCAACAATGGTGTCGTAAACCCCATTACGCACCGCCACGGCCGCCATCGGGATATTGCCGTTGGTGATGGCCTTGGCCATGGTCATGATATCCGGTGTCACACCAAAGGCCTGCGCGGCAAAAGCTTCGCCGGTGCGGCCAAAGCCGGTGATGACCTCGTCGAAGATCAGCAGGATGCCATGTTTGTCGCAGATCGCCCGCAGCTTTTCCAGATAGCCCTTGGGCGGCGGCAGGATACCCACTGAACCGGCAATCGGTTCAACGATACAGGCGGCAATGGTGTCGCCGCCATGCAGGTCCACCAAACGCTGCAAATCATCGGCCAGATCGGCGCCATGCTCGCCTTGGCCAAGCTGAAAGCGGTTTTCAGCAATATGCGTGTGGCGCAGATGCGACACGCCGGGCATGCCAAGGCCAAACATGTCGCGGTTGCGCACCATGCCGCCAACCGACCAGCCGGCGAAATTCACGCCATGATAACCCTTCTCGCGGCCAACCACGCGCAGGCGCTGGCCGTCGCCACGGCGGCGATGATATTGGATGGCGATCTTGATGGCGCTTTCCACCGCTTCCGAACCGGAGCCGACGAAGAAAACGCGATCTATGTCGGCTGGCGTGAGTTGTGCAATCTCGCGTGCGAGCTGGAAGCTGCCCGGGGTGCCGAATTGAAACGGCGGCGCGTAATCCAGCCGCTCTAGCTGCGCTGCCACAGCATCGCGAATTTCGCGCCGGCCATGGCCGGCCGGGGTGCAGAACAGGCCGGACAGGCCATCCACCAGCTTCTCGCCGCGATCATTCCAGTAATGCACACCTTCGGCCCGGGCGATGATGCGCGGCTGCTGCTTGAACTGCCGGTTGGCCGTGAACGGCATCCAGTGAAACGACAGATCCTCGTTATGCAGCGGCGAGGCGAGGGCATTGGCTGAAGCGCTCACGGGTATCCTCCTGGCTATACGCGGCATAAGATTAGCATGGCGCCGACCCGGCTTGTAGAACCAGCCGGTGCTTTCCGGCTGATCCAGAAAAAGCTCAGGCAGCGGCCATGATGCTCTGGCCGGCCTGGCTCACTTCATCCGCTTTGTGGCAGGCAACAAAATGCTGCGGCGCGCGGATCGATAATTTTGGCGTTTCACGCCGGCAGCGTTCATCGGCAAACGGGCAACGTGCGGCGAAACGGCAGCCAGGCGGCGGATTGATCGGGCTGGGTGGTTCACCCCGCAGGCCGAATTGCTGTTTCATGCTGTTGCGCAGAATGCCGGCCGGTGCTGCGGCTGCCATCAGCGACCAGGTATAGGGATGCTGCGGCGCGCCGAACAATGTTGCCGCCGGCGCCAATTCCACAATCTGGCCGAGATACATCACCGCGATCTGGTCGCAAAGATGCTGCACCACGCCAAGATCATGCGAGATAAACACATAGGTCAAACCCAGTTCACGTTGCAGCCGTTGCAGCAGATTCAGAATCTGCGCCTGGATTGCCACATCCAGCGCCGAAACCGGTTCGTCGCAGACTATCAGATCGGGTTTGGTAGATAATGCGCGCGCAATCACCAGGCGCTGGCGCTGGCCACCCGAAAATTGATGCGGAAACAGCATCGCTGCTTCCGGCGGCAGGCCCACGGCGGCGAGCAATTCTTCCACCCGCTCGTCACGTTCGATGGCGCTGCCCACATCCAGCAGGTCAAGCGGCTCGCGGATCAGGTCGCCTGCCCGGCGGCGCGGATTAAGTGACGAGAACGGGTCCTGAAAGATCATCTGGAAATGCCGCCGCGTCTTGCGCAGCGCGGCGCCGCGCAATTCGGTCAGATCATCATCGCCCAGGCGTACACGGCCGCTGGTGATCGGCACCAGCCGCATGATCGCTTGCGCCGTGGTGGATTTACCCGAGCCGCTTTCGCCGACAATGCCGAAGGTGCTCTGGCGCGGCACGCGGAAGCTGATGCCATCCACGGCATGCACGGTCTGGCGCGGCCCAAACGGCCCGGCCCGGCCGGCCGGGAAATGCACCACCAGATCGTTTACTTCAAGCAGGATCGGGTTGCTCATGCCATTGCCCCCTGCGGATGCCAGCAGGCAACATGATGATCGGGTGCCACAGCCTGGGCCGCCGGTGCTGTATCAGCGCAACGGCCGCTGGCATGATTGCAGCGCGGCGCAAAGCCGCAAAGCGCACCGCGTTTGCCAAGGCCCGGCACCATACCGGGTATTTCCTCCAGGGCGTTTGGTCGGGCGGCAGCGGCCTGGCCTAGGCGTAGATGTGGCACGCTGGCGATCAGGCCGCGTGTATAAGGATGGCTTGGCGCAGCCAGGATGGCGCCGCTCGGGCCCTGCTCGATGCTGCGCCCGGCATAGAGCACCGCCACATCATCGGCGATATCGGCCACGGCGCTGAGATCATGTGTGATCAGCACGATGGCGGTGCCGATATCCTGTTGCAGTGTTTTCAGCAGATCAAAAATCTGCGCCTGAACGGTCACATCCAGCGCTGTCGTCGGCTCGTCGGCGATCAGCAGGCGCGGCCGGCAAGCCAGCGCCATGGCAATCATCACGCGCTGGCGCATACCGCCCGACATCTGGTGCGGATAAACATCAATACGCCGTTCCGGCGCCGGTATCTGCACTGCGCGCAGCATGGCGATGGCGCGTTCACGCGCAGCCGGGCGATCCAGGCCCTGATGCAGTTGCAGCGCCTCGCAGATCTGGTCACCCACGGTATAAACCGGGTTAAGCGCCGTCATCGGTTCCTGGAAGATCATCGACATGCGGTTGCCACGCAACTGGCGCAATTCGTCGTTTGGCATATGCGCCACATCGCGGCCTTCCAGCAGGATGCGACCGGAGGAGATGGCAAAGCCTTCCGGCATCAGGCCCATGATCGCCAATGCCGTCATGCTCTTGCCGCAGCCGGATTCACCCACCAGGGCGATGGTTTTGCCGGCCTCGACCGAAAACGACAATTTCTCCAGCACCGGCACCGTATCGCCGGGGCGTTGCAGGCTGACAGTCAAATCCTCGATTTGCAGAACCGGGGCCATGTTTGTCACCGTTTGCGCAGGCGCGGGTTGAGCGCGTCGTTGATGCCGTCGCCGATCAGGCTGATGCTCAGCACCGCCAGGAAGATGGCGCTGCCCGGCACCAGCACCGCCCACCAGGCATCCAGCACATAATTGCGGTTCTGACCAATCATCATGCCCCAGCTCATCACATTGGGATCGCCTAGGCCGAGAAAACTCAGGCCGCCTTCAAACAGGATCGCGACACCGATGGCGAAGGTGGCGGAAACAATGATCGGCGGCAGCGCATTGGGCAGGATCACCCGGGTGATGGTGTAGCCATTGCCACCGCCGGCAGCGGTTACGGCCTTGACATAATCCAGTTCGCGGATGCGCAGGAATTCGGCGCGGGTCAGGCGCGCCACACTGGTCCAGCTCACCACCCCGATGGCGATAGTGATGGTTTCCAGCGAAGCGCCAAACAGCGTTACCAGCACCATGGCGAACAGCAAGGTAGGCAGCACCTGAAAAAATTCAGTGATCTTCATAAGCACAGTATCAAGCGGGTTGCCGAAATAACCGCTCAATGCTCCCATGGTGATACCGATCACCAATGTGATCAGTGCTGCAACCGCACCAACCGCCAGCGTGGCGCGACCACCCACCAGCAGGCCGGCCAGGATGTCGCGGCCCAGATAATCGGTGCCGAGCCAGTATTCGCCATCCGGCGCATTGAACGGCGCGCCGGCGATATCAAACGGATCAATCGGGTAGATCAGCGGGCCAACCAGCGTGGCAATCAGGATAATCAGGAACAGGCAAATGCCGATCAATCCGGTCGGATTACGCAGAAACAGATTGAAGGTTTCGCGCAACGGAGAGATGCGCGCTACGGCTAGGGTCTCGTTTCGGCTGGCAGGGGCTGGCGGCAGGCTCATTTGCGTACCCGGATGCGCGGATCGATCAGGCGATAGGCCAGATCGGTCAGGATATTGGCCAGCATCACCAGCAAGGCGGAAAAGAACAGCACACCAAGCAGGGTGGGATAATCGCGGCGCAGGATCGATTCAAAAACCAAGCGGCCCAGGCCGGGCCAGCCGAATACAGTTTCCACCAGCACGGCACCGGCAAAAAGATGGCCGAATTGCAGGCCGACCACAGTAACCACCGGAATCAGTGCATTGCGCAGCGCATGCTTGAACACCACCACCGATTCACGCAAACCCTTGGCACGTGCGGTGCGGATATAATCGGCGCGCAGCGCATCGATCATGCTGGTGCGCGACAGGCGGCTATATTGAGCCATGTAGACAATGCCCAGTGTCAGTGCCGGCAAGGTCAGGTGATGCAGCACATCCAGGATATAGGCCAGGCCCTGTTTGGGATAGGCCACATCAGCCATGCCGCTGGCTGGGAAAAGCGGCAGGTAGGAGGCAAACAGCAGGATCAGCATCAGGCCGGTCCAGAATACCGGCGCGGCATAGCCGGCAAGCGAAAAGAACGTGACAAAATGATTGAGCAGGCTGTTCGGCCGCCTGGCACTGAGCACGCCCAGCAAGGTGCCGGCCAGCACTGAGAGCAGCAGCGCGGCAAAGACCAGGATGATGGTGGCCGGCATGCGTTGCAGGATCAGCACGCTGACCTGTTCGTTAAAATAGAAGGAATGGCCGAAATCGCCTTGCACGATGCGCCCGACATAGGTCAGCAATTGATGCCCAAGCGGTTTATCAAGGCCATAGCGCTGGCGAATCTGCTCGATCACTTCAATGGAAGCGCCACCCATCTCGCCCGCAATGACCTGGGCTGGATCGCCGGGCGCGGCATGGATAAGGCAGAAATTCAGGATCACGACCGCAAGCAGCAGCAGTGCCGCATTCGCGATCTTGATGAGAATATCCGATATCAATGCCATGACGATCCAGTACAGGTTGCGGGCGAGACGGGCTGCGTATTAGCGGTTCTGCCAGTAGAGTTCATCCATCGGCGACATCGGCCCCCAGATCGTGGTGGGCAGATTGCCGAGGCTGGATACGAAGGCGCTGCGATACGGCACCGAGTTGATGAAGTAGATCGGGGCATCAGCCACAACCAGCTTCTGGAATTCAACATACAATGCCTTGCGCTTGGCCTGATCGGTTTCGATGGCGGCCTGTTGCAGCAATTCATCAACACGCGGATTGGAATATTGCTGCGTATTCGACCAGATCACACCCTTGCGGATATTCGAGGTGAGATAGGTGCGTGCCACACCAATCACCGGGTCGCCCCAGTTGAACACCAGATCGAAGGTCAGGTCAAAATCGAAGCTGGCGATACGCTGCGCCCAGGTCGGGAAATCGGGCGCCGCCCGCACTTCAACGGCGATGCCGATCTTTTTGAGCTGCGGTCGCAGATATTCTGCCAGATTGCGCTGCTGCTCGTCATTGCCAGGGATAAAATCCACTTGCAGCGGAAAGCGCACGCCATCGGCGCCTTTCTTATAGCCGGCTTCGTCCAGCAGCTTTTCAGCCTTCTTCAGATCGAGCTTGTATTGCTCCAGGCTTAAATCGGCGAAGGGTGAGGTGTTGATAATCGGCCCCAGCACCTGATCCGGCTTGCCGCCCATCAGCTTGCCGGTGATGAAATCACGATTCACCGCATAGGCAATCGCCTGGCGCACGCGCACATCATCCAGCGGCTTCTTCTTGGTGTTGAAGGCGAGCCAGTTGATCGGGCCGATGCCTTCGTAACCCTTCGAGGTGGTGATGATGTTTTTCATCTTTTCGATGCGATCAATAGTGCGCACGCCAGACAGGAACGGCACCATGTTGATCTCCTGGCGCTCCAGGCCGATCATCAGGTTGTTCTCGTCCGGAATCAGGCGCACCACGATCTTGTCGAGATAGGGCAGGCCGGGGCGAAAATATTTGTCAAACTTCTCCAGGGCATAGTATTCGCCCTGCTTGTATTCGGTCAGCTTGAATGGGCCGGAACCGACCGGCTTGATATTGGCCGGATGCACCTTCACATCGCCGCCAATACCATAAACATGCTTGGGCAGGATCGGCATCAGCGCCGGCGACATCGCCAGCAGCAAGGCCGGATGCGGCTGCGACAGCTTGATCACAGCCGTATGCGCATCAGGGGTTTCCACCAACTGCACCGGGCCAAGCATGGTCTGGAACGGATGGTTGGCCTTGATCGTCATGATCGAGAAGGCAACATCTTCCGATGTGATCGGCTTGCCATCATGGAAAACCGCATTCTTCACCAGCTTGAGCGTGATGGTCTTGCCATCCGAGGATTGTTCCCAGGCTTCGGCCAGATAAGGCTGCGGATTCCACTTATCGTCATAGCGCAGTGGGCTGGCAAAAATCTGCGTGCTGGGCAGAGCAGTGGCAACACCGGATTGTACGGCGCCATTAAAATGGCGCGGTGCCTGTGTGGTGCCGATCACCAATGTGCCGCCTGATTTTGGCTGCGCTGAAATGCTGCCCGCACCAAGCAGCAAAGCCATCGCACTGGCGCCAGCCAGGCCGAACAAACGTCGAGATAGGGTTAGCTTCATCATGTCTACTCCTCTGTTTGTTGCCGCTGTCTGCTGCTGGTTTTTTTACTGAGCGAAAACCATCATCCAGAGCTCACGTGCAAGCATTGCAAGGGCCGTACCAATCAAAGTCAACAAAGCGACGCTTCTAAAAGTTCTTGTGCCGTAACGACGGAACAGCATCTCGCCGATCCACGAGCCGAGGATTATCACCGGCATCGATGCCGCGGCGAGTGCAAAAGTGGCAGTATCGGCAATGCCGAAAGCCATCGCACTCGGCACACCGGCCAAGGCCGTGATGAAGAAAAGCACCATCAGTGATTTGCGTGCCTGATCCGCCGGCATGTTGGTGAGCAGCGAATAGGCTATGGCGGGTGGGCCTGGCATCGCTGCCATGCCGTTGCACAAACCCACCCCGACACCGGCGACTGCGCCAAAGCCATGATTGGCATGCAAGGGCAGCAAGCGCGGGCGCCACAGTAGCATCACACCGCATAGCATCATCACGGCAATGGTGAGGCGGGCCATGCCGGGTGAAGCAATCGCCAGCAGGTAAACACCCAGCGGCGTGGTGGCGCAGGCGACCAGCGCCATGGTGATGAAGCTGCGGTCAAATGATCGGTAATGCCGCGCCGTATCAAGCGCGCCAATAATCAGTTGCAGCAGGAAAACCACTGGCACCGAGCGCGAGGGCGGCAAGGCCATGCTGGTGAGTGGCACAGCCACCAGGGCGAAGCCAAAACCGGCAAAGCTGCGTAGAATGGCTGCCGCCAGCAAGGCCAACGCGGCGCCGGCAAGCGCCAATGGCGCTGTTGTGTCGAGCAGGGATTGCAGGCCGGATGCTGCCATCACATGCCGCTGAACACGATGGTTTTCTTGCGCGTGAAATGCTCCAGCATGGCTTCCAGTGATGCTTCTTTGCCAAGGCCGGATTTGCCGAAGCCGCCATAGCTCAGATTGGGCTGGATGGTGAGATTCTGGTTCACCTGCACATAGCCGGCATTGAGGCGGCGGGTGGAATCCAGGGCGCGGCCAAGATCGCGCGTCCATACCGTTGCGGCAAGACCATAGGGACTGTCATTCGCTGCGGCCAGCACCGCCTCGTAATCATCCCAGGCCACCAGCACCGCCACCGGGCCGAAAATTTCCTCGCGCAGCACCGGGCTTTCGGCCGGCAGGCCGGCGAATAGCACCGGCTGCATGAACAGGTCGGGCCGCAGGGTTTCATCCAGCGCCATCCTGCCACAGCGCAATGTTGTTACGCCCAGCGTGGCTTCGCCAATGGCAACATAGCGATCGATGGTGGCTTTCTGCCCGGCCGAAATGATCGTGCCGATATCCGTGGCCTCATCCAGCGGATCGCCGATCACCATGCTTTCCAGCCGCTCGGTCAGGCGGGCGGTGAAAGCCGGCATCAAATCCTTGTGCACATAGATGCGGCTGGCGGCGGTGCAGCTCTGGCCCTGGCGGGTGAAGCGCATGCCGGCAATGGCGCCTTCCACGCTGCGTTCCAGATCGGCATCGGCAAACACGATCATCGGGCTTTTGCCGCCCAGTTCCAGGCTGACCGGAATGATCCGCTTGGCGCCGGCCTGATAGACAATCTCGCCCACCGGCTGCGAACCGGTGAAGGTGATCTTAACCACATCAGGATGCGCGGTGAGCGGCGCGCCGCAATCCGGCCCATCACCCACCACCACATTCACCACGCCGGCCGGCAAGTGGTCGGCCAGAATGCGGGCAGCGGCCAGGGTGGCGAAAGGCGCTTCCTCGGCGGCCTTGATCACCACGCTGTTGCCTGCTACCAGGGCTGGCGCCACTTTCAGCATCATCAGCACCAGCGGCACATTCCAGGGCAGGATCGCCGCCACCACGCCAAGCGGTTCGCGCAAGGTGACCGACAGGGTGTCCGGGCTGAAGGGCAGCGTTTCGCCTTTCAGTTCAGAGGCCAGGCCGCCATAGAATTCCAGCAGGTCAGCGGCCACGCGCAATTCGCCACGGCATTCGGTGCGCACAGCCTTGCCGGTTTCCAGCGCCAGCAGCACGGCAATGGCTTCGGCATCTGCCGCCAGGGCGCGGCCGGCTGCGGCCACCCGCTTGCCGCGTTCACGCGCGGCGATGCCGGCCCAGCCGGGCTGCGCCGCCTTGGCCGCCGCCACGGCGCGATCCACATCGGCCGCCTTGCTTTCCGCCGCCTTGCCAAGCACTTGCAGCGTTGCCGGGTTGAGCACATCGAAGCCGCTGCCATCCAGGGCTGGCACCAGTTCATTGCCGATCAGGTTGTTGTTCTGCAAACGCGCCAGCCAATGCAGGGCGGCGCGGTAGGCATCTGTGGAGCGGGCATCTTGGCTGGGCTTGGTCATACCGGTCACATCAATCAGGGGGCTTTACTGTGACAAGCCCGGCCGGCTGGCCGTAGGGCCACAGCCGGCATATCCGCTATGCCACAGCGGCTTCGGCGGGCGCCAGGATGGCGTCAAAAGCAGCATCCAGTGCCGCCGCCTCGGGCAGTTCCGGCGTGCCGAGGCCAACCAGCAGGGTTTCCATACCCAGCAAGGCGGTGGGCAGGCCCGGGCTGGGGCTGAGGCTCCAGCGCGGGCCGCTCAGTTGCAGCAGATATGACTGATCATCGCCGGCAAAGCGGCACCAGCCTTTCAGGCGCAGCAGGGCGGGCGGCATCTGCCGCAGCAGCCTTTCCAGCCCGGCACGTTGCAAGGCGGCCGGCCGACGATAGAGCCAGCGCTGAATGCCATGCCCGTCAATCGGTGGCAAAGCGGCGGCGGCCACTGCATCCGGCGTGGTGTCACGTTCAAAATGCAACAGCGCGATGGGCGGCTGGGCCTGGATGGTGGGCAGGATGCGGCCCTGCGGTGCCAGCTGGCGCAGCAAGCTCTGGCAATGGGCCGCTTGTGCTTCGCCCACAAGATCCATCTTGTTCAGCAGCAGCAGGTCGGCGCGGCTGATCTGGCGCCGCACGGTGTCGCCGATATAGCCATCGGCCAGTTGCGCGGCAAGCTGCTCGGCATCCACCAGCACAATCACCGCAGCCAGGCTCAGATCAGGCTCGATCAAGGCCACTTCGGCAATCTGCCAGGGATCGCCCACGCCGCTGGCCTCAATCACTATATGCTCCGGCGCCACCGGCGCGTTCAGCACCCGCAGCAAGGCATCCGACAGGCCATCGGCCAAACTGCAACAGACACAGCCATTTTTCAGGTTGATGGTGCCGCCATCATGGCTTTCGATCAGCGCGGCATCGATATTCACGGCGCCGAAATCATTCACCATCACGGTATAACGCTGGCGATCCTGGCGCAGCAGATGGTTGAGGAAGGTGGTTTTGCCGGCGCCAAGAAAGCCGCCAATTACCGTGAAGGGAATCCTGGTGCTTGGCGGTATCATGGGGCTGCCACTCAGCTTGCTTTTGGCGCCTGGAACGGCTTGCCGCCGCAGACCGTGCCCCAGATCGGAATATCCTTCAAGGCGGCTGGGTCTACGCTGAACGGGTCCTGCTCCAGCACGGCGAAATCGGCATATTTGCCAATCTCGATACTGCCCACCAGATGATCCATGCGCATCGTATAGGCGGTGCCAAGAGTAACGGCGGCGAGGGCATCGGCCACTGAAAGCCGCTCTTCCGGACTCAGGATGCGGCCGCTGACGGTGCGGCGGTTCACGGCGCACCAGGCGGTGAAAAGCGGCGCCAGCGGGGTTACCGGGGCATCCGAATGCAGCGAGAACGGGATGCCGAGGCGCAGCGCGGTGCCGGCGGCATTCATCCGCATGGCGCGTTCCGGCCCCATGGTGATGGCATAATGCTGGTCGCCCCAGTAATGGATATGGTTGGAAAACAGGTTGACGCAGAGGCCCAGGGTCTTGATGCGGCGGAATTGCTGCTGGCTGGCCATCTGGCAATGCTGAAGTGTGTGGCGATGGTCGGCCCAGTAATGCGCTTTCTGCGCCGCTTCCACAGCATCCAGCACCACTTCGGTGGCTTCATCGCCATTGGTGTGGATATGCATATGCACATGGGCGGCATGCAAGGCGCTGACTATGCTGCGCAGTTCATCCGGCGCGATATACCATAGGCCATTCTCGGCGCCGTTATGATAGCCGGGCCAGCGCAGCCGGGCGGTGAAGCCCTGGATCGAGCCATCCACGATCAGCTTGACCATGCCGAAATGCAGCTTGGCATTATTCATGGCTTGCAGTTTGCGAATGTAGTCGATGGTGCCTTCGGTGCTCAGGCCAACCCGCGATAGCGCCGGCACCAGGCGGATCGGGAAATCCGGCTCCTCGGTCACTTGGCGATAGGTGGTCAGCGTCTGCTCCGGCATCTCGTTATGCAGGTCGGTCAGCGTGGTAACGCCCATGATGGTGGCCGAGCGGCCAAAGCGGCGCACATGCTCGGGCTTGGCCATCTCGTTGATGGCATACCAGTTCAGGCCGCGGAACAGCCGCAGCCGCGCTGCCACGCCCTGCATCTCGCCTGCCGGTTCGCCATCCTCGGCTTTTGGAATGCCGTCGATATTGGTGCTGCGGTCAACGCCGATCTTGTTGAAGGTGTAGCTGTTGACGTTGAGGATGTGGAAACTGGCATGGATCACCAGCACCGGCCGGGTGGTGGAAACGCGGTCCAAATCCTGGCGGGTCATGCGCCGGCCGCCAAAGTAGATCGGATCAAAACCCCAGGCGAACAGGATTTCATCCGGATCGCTCATCGCTTCCGATACTGCGCGCAGCTTTTCCACCACGGCGTCGATGCTGTCCATGCCCTTGACCCGCACGCCTTCGGGCGAGATGCGGTCAAAATAGCCGACATAGGGAAAACCCCAGATGCCGCCTTCCATGATATGGGCATGGCCTTCCACAAAGCCGGGCAGCAGCACCTTGTCGGCAAAGCTGGTATCCAGTGGCGCATCGGCCCAGGGCGCCATATCCTCGGCGGTGCCAACAGCCAGCACACGATCCCCGCGCACCGCCACATGGGTGGCCGTGGGGATTGATGGGTTCATGGTGATGATCTTGCTGGCCTGAAAAATCTTAATCGCAGTATCCACGGTCGATCCTCGCCGGCAGGGATTTCGGATGCGCCCAGATTGACCGCTATGCCCGGCTGGATAGTAGGTCCAATCGGCTCAAGCCGCTTGGTCCAGATATTTTAGAGCACGCTGCGATTAGATTGACGCGCTGCGTTGCGTCTGGAGGCGCAGGTCGGCCACGGCAGCGGCCAGGGCCTGCACGCCCTCATTGATCCGGCTGGCCGGAATCGACGAGAAGCCGAGGCGGAAATGCTGTTCGCCTGGCGGCGTGGCGAAGAAGGGTTCACCCGGTTCAAACAGCACGCCGCGTTCCCGCGCCTTGAGCAGCAGGTGCTGCGGGTTGATATCGGCCGGGCAGGTCAGCCAGATGCTGGAGCCGCCGATGCTGGGCGAGCGTGGGAAATCCGGCAAAGCCACTGCCACGGCGGCACAGATGGTTTCCCAGCGCTCTTTCAGCGCATGGCGCAGGCTGCGCACCAGGCCCTGGCAATGGCCTTCAGCCAGGAAGATGGCTGCCGTGCGCTGGTTGTTCAGCGGCGCCGAGCGGTGCATCAGCCGGCGCAACGCCCGCGCCTCGCGGATCACCGCTTCGGGCGCCACCATGAAACCGATCCGCACGCCCGGTGCCAGCACTTTCGACAGGGTGCCGAGATAGATCACGCGGCCATCGCGATCCATCGATTTGAGCGCCGGCATATTGGCCTCGAACCGGGTTTCGCCTTCGTAATCATCCTCGATCAGCACCGCATCGGCAGCGCCGGCCCATTTCAGCAAGGCCTGGCGGCGATCATTCGGCATGGTCACCATGGTGGGGCATTGATGCGCCGGCGTCACCACCGCATAGCGCAGGCCTTGCAGCCAGGGGCCTAGGCGCATGCCGCCCGCATCCACCGGCACGCCGCGCACCTGGCCACGGCTGAGCGCGAAGATATTGCGCGCATCGGTGTAGCCCGGCTCCTCAATGCCCACCAGCTCGCCCGGCTTTACCAGCAATTGCGACAGCAGATAGAGGCCATGTTGCGAGCCGAGCGTGACCAGCACTTCCTCGGGCCGGGCAAAAACACCATGCTGCGGCAGAATCTGGCGGCAAATCTGTTCGATCAGCAGCGGATCGTCATCCATCGCCTGGTCGGCAGCCCAGTAATTCACCGCCGAGCGGCCCATCGCATCGCGCGAGCAGGTGCGCCACACCGCCACCGGAAACAATTCCGGATCGACTTGGCCGTAGATGAATGGAAAGCGGTAATCCTGCCAGTTGGTGGGCTTGGAGATATGGCGCCAGGCCGCCGGCATGGTGGCGAAGCGGTCATTCCAGTCGGTCTGGCTGCGGGTCTCGGTCCGCTCGGCATTCTCGTTGACGGCCAGCTTGCCGGCCTGATCCTCGACAAAATAGCCGCGCCGTTCGGTCGAGATCAGATAGCCGCGCGCCACCAATTCCTCATACACCGCGATGATGGTGTTGCGCGCCACACCCATCCGCTCGGCCAGGGCGCGGGAGGGGGGCATGCGTTGGCCAGCCGCCAGCCGGCCGGCGCCGATGGCACTGATGATGGATTGGCGCAGGGCGCCCTGGATGGTCTGCCCCGCTTCACGCTCGGGTAAAAGATGCGCCCAATTCACCCCGGTTTTCCATTCGGCTGTTCCGACAACGGCCGATTATGGCGAGGGGATTACACGCGCTACAAGATAAATTGGCTGTATAAGGTGCATATTTAATTATGCCTAAATAATCAGCAAAATTATCAGGCTGAAAAAACCACGGTTTTCCGGCCATTCACGATCACGCGGCCTTCCAGGTGGTTGAGCAAGGCGCGGGCAAGCACGCGACGTTCTATGTCACGGCCCTTGCGCACCAGGTCTTCCGGCGTGTCGCGGTGGCTGATCCGTTCCACATCCTGCTCGATGATCGGGCCTTCATCCAGGTCGCGGGTGACATAATGCGCGGTGGCGCCGATCAGTTTCACGCCGCGGTCAAACGCCTGATGATAGGGTTTGGCACCCTTGAAGCCGGGCAGGAAGGAATGGTGGATGTTGATGCAGCGGCCTTCCAGCGCGCCTGACAGATCGTCAGACAGGATTTGCATATAACGCGCCAGCACCACCAGATCGGTGCGGGTTTCGGCCACCAGATCAAGCAACTGCCGTTCCTGCGCCGCTTTGGTGGCTGGGGTCACCGGCAGGTGATAGAACGGCGCGCCATTAAAATCCTGGCTACCGAAGGCTGCGCGCGGATGGTTGGAAACCACGGCGCTGACCACCATGGGCAATTCGCCGATGCGGGTGCGGTAGAGCAAATCTTCCAGGCAATGGTCGAATTTCGACACCAGGATCATGACCCGCTGGCGCTGCTGTGCCGGCTGCAATTTCCAGGTCATGCCCAGGCCGGCAGCAATCGGGCCAAAGCCGGCGGCGATCTGCGCGGTGGGCTGGGGCGGGCATTCAAACAGCACGCGCATGAAGAACAGCCCGGTTTCCTTATCGCTGAATTGCTGCGCATCCAGGATATTGCCGCCCTGTTGCAGCAGGAAGCCGGAAACCGCCGAGACAATGCCGGGGCGATCGATGCAGGAAAGCGACAGGATCATGCCGGTGGTGGCTTCGAGGCTGCTGGCCTCGGGGGTGGGGGCAAGGCTGGTCATGACGGTTCAGGCTTTCACATAGACCCAGGCGCGGATGCCTGAGCGCAGGGTCACTTCAATACGCCGGTAATCTGCCACTTCATAGGCATCGGCCGCTGCCAGTTCCGCCGCCGTGATGCGGAATACCTGGCCAGGCACGGCATCGGCCGGATCGCCGGAAGGCGTCACGATGGGATGGAATTTTTCGCCACTGGTGGCCAGCACGGCGGGATCGGTGATTTCCAGCATGGTCTGGCGATAGCCGGGCAGGGCATCGGCGCTGCCTTCAAGCTTGCGGCCAAAGGAGGCCAGTTGCACCTCTTCAAGCTGCAACGTGCCGTAGGAAAATAGATGAATATCGGCGGCTGAGGACATGGCGGGCGGCTCCGGTCAGGGCGCCATGCTTAACGCCAAAAGCCCGCGCTGACAAATGCCTCAATCGGCGCCGCTCAGGCCCTGCTGCGATAGGGTCTGGCGCTGGCGGTTCTGCACCATATCGGCATGCAATTGCCGGATCAGGCCGCTGCCGGTGGTGGTGAACAGGAACGGGAATATCCCATGCGCCAGGCAGGCCAGGCCGCCCAGCAGCATGCGACCGCCGAAGCTGCTGGCAGCGCGCAGATGCTCAAAATAATCCTCGCCCACAGAAGCCGGATGCTCACTGAAAAGCCGATGCCAGAGCCGCATGCCATGTCCCCTAAAAATGTCGCCGCTGGGGAATAATTTGGTATCGCTTGGCTGGGATGTTTTCCCATTTTGCGATTGATGCGGCAGATTTTGTGGTATATTTATCCAATAATGGTGGAAAAATTAGAATTGGATAGCATAGACAGGCATATCCTTGGAATATTGCAGGAGGATGCCGCCTTGCCGGTGCAGGTGGTGGCAGAGCGGGTCGGCCTGTCGCCAAATCCGTGCTGGCGCCGCATCAAGCAGCTTGAAGCCGCCGGGGTGATTGAGCGCCGGGTGGCGCTGGTCAATGCCGCCGCCGTTGGCCTCGGCGTCACCGCTTTTGTCTCAATCCGCACCAACCAGCATAATGCCGATTGGCTGCAAAGTTTTGCGCGCGGGGTGCAGAGCATTCCTGAAATTGTCGAATGCCACCGCATGAGCGGCGATATCGATTATCTGCTCAAGGTGGTGGTGCGCGATATCCAGCATTACGATCGGGTCTATCGCCGCCTGATTGCCGCCGTGCCGGGCCTCTCGGATGTCAGTTCCACCTTCTCGATGGAACGGCTGAAACACGGCACCAAACTGGAATTGGCAACACTTTAGTTTTCGGCCTGGAATATCTCATTGCGGCTGCGGCCAAAACGCGGCAGCAGCACCAGGCAGGGCACCAGCAAAGCCAGCACAATCAGGCTGGCGGCGAGCGGGCGTGTGGCGAAAACCGTCGGGTCGCCATCGGATAGTGTCAGGGCGCGGCGCAGATGTTCCTCGATCAGCGGCCCGAGCACAAAACCCAGCACCAGCGGCGCCGGCTCCAGGTTCAGCTTGGAAAACAGATAGCCCAGCAAGCCAAAGCCAACCGCCAGCATCACCTCGAACACGCTGCCGTTGACGCCATAAACCCCGATGCAGCAGAACAGGAAGATGGCCGGAAACATCAGCCGGTAAGGCACTTTCAGGAATTGCACCCACAGGCCGACCAGCGGCAGGTTGATGATCACCAGCATCACATTGCCGATCAGCATGGAGGCGATCAGGCCCCAGAACAGGTCTGGCCGTTCGGTCATCACCGTGGGGCCGGGCGCGATGCCATGGATCATCATGCCGCCCACCAGCAAAGCCAATACAGCATTGGGCGGAATGCCAAGTGTGAGCAGCGGAATGAAGGAAGCCTGTGCGGCGGCATTATTGGCGGCTTCCGGCCCGGCCAGACCCTCCACGGCACCATGGCCGAATTCTTCCGGATGGCGCGACAGGCGCTTTTCCAGGCCATAGGAACTGAAAGCAGCCAGGATGGCGCCGCCGCCAGGCAGGATGCCGAGCAGGGTGCCGACCATGGTGCCACGCAACACGGCGGGTGCTGCACGGCGGGCTTCGTCGCGTGAGGGCCATAGCCGGCCGACCTTCCTCACCATGCTGCCGGTTGCGCCATCACCTTCAAGGTTGCGCATCACCTCGGCGATGCCGAACAGGCCCACGGCCAAGGGCACAAAGCCGATGCCATCGCCCAGTTCCGGCACGCCGAAAGTGAGGCGGGCAAAGCCGGTATTGATATCGCGGCCGATGGTGCCCAGCACCAGGCCAAGGCCGACCATGGCAATGGCGCCGATCATCGAGCCATGCGACATCACGATGGAGATTGAAAGGCCAAGCAGCATCAGGCCAAAATATTCCGCCGAGCCGAAGGCCAGCGCGATTTTGGCGAATTGTGGCCCGAACAGCACATTGAGCATGGTGCCGACGATGCCGGCAAAGAACGAGCCGAGTGCGGCGATGGCCAAGGCCGAGCCGGCGCGCCCGCGCAAAGCCATCTGGTAGCCATCCAGGCAGGTGACAACCGAAGCGGTTTCGCCAGGCACACGCATCAGGATCGAGGTGGTGGAGCCGCCATATTGTGAGCCATAGTAGATGCCGGCCAGCATGATCAGCGCTGCCACTGGCGGCAGGTAGAAGGTGACCGGCAGCAGCATGGCGATGGTGGCCACCGGGCCGATCCCGGGCAGCACGCCGATCAGTGTGCCGCAGAGTGCGCCGATGAAGCAGAACAGCAGATTGCCCGGCTGCAAAGCAATGCCAAGGCCATAAGCGAAGGAGTCGAGTGCTGCCATCATGGCCAGATTTTCACTTGCAGCTTGAGGCCATAGCCGAACAGCAGGGTGACAAAGGCGGCGAGAATGGCGGCGGCCAGCAGCCTTTCGCGCCAGGATAATTCACGCGCGCCGAAGCTGACCGCCAAGGTGGCGAGAAAACCGGTGAAAGCCAGGCCCAGCCAGGGCAGCAGCAGGCCGAAGCCGGCCATGGCCGCCGGCACAATGAAGGGGCGCAGTTTGAAGCCGGCGGCATCGGCTTCAGGTGCGTCGGCTGTTTTGCGCCAGCCGCGCTGCACTAGCAGCAGGCCCAGCAAAGCCACCAGGGCGCCCGAGGCCTGCAACACAAAACCTGGCCCGATATCCGATGGTGTGCCGCTGGGATAACGCCAAGTCAGCAACAGGATGCCGGCACCCGCCACAAACAGGAAGGCGCCGGCATAAGCTTCACGGGCCAGGCGCAGCATGGCTTATTGTTGCGCCACGCCGGCTTCCTGCATCACCTGGCCCCAGCGCTTGATTTCAGCGCCGATATGGTTGGTGAAATCAGCCGGATTGCTGGTGGCGGGCAGGAAACTGGCATCACTCACCTGCTTGCGCACACTATCCTTGGCCAGCGCCTGGGCCACGGCACCATTCATCTTGGTCACGATGGCGGCGGGTGTGCCGGCCGGGAAGGCCAGGCCATACCAGGTGGTCACGTCATAACCCGGCAGGCCGGCTTCAGCCACGGTGGGCACATCCGGCAGGCCAGGGAAACGCTGCGCCGAGGTGACCGCCAGCGCCTTCAATTCGCCGCCCTTGATCTGGCCGATCACCGGCGCCGCCACTTCCACCAGCAAGTCAATCTCGCCGCCGCGCACGGCTGCGATGGCTGCCGGGGTGCCGCGATATGGCACATGGCGCATGTCGATGCCGGCCAGCGAGCGGAACACTTCGCCGGCAAAATGCTGCGTGCTGCCGACGCCGACCGAGGCGAATTTCACCTTGCCGGGCTGGCTGCGCGCCAGCTTGATTAGCGCATCGATATTGCCGGCGGCCACGTTATTGCCGGCAGTGATGATCAGCGGCATGGTCGCCACCAGCGATACCGGGGCAAAATCCTTCAGTGAATCATACGGCAGGCTCTTGTAGAGGCTGGCCGAAACGGCATGGCCGTTATTCATCATGAAGATGCTGCTGCCATCCTTCGGCGCCTTGGCCACGGTATCGGCGCCGATGGTGCCGCCGGCACCGGGCTTGTTTTCCACCACCACCGGCTGGCCAAGGATTTCGCTCAAGGGCTGGGCGATGATGCGGGCGATAATATCGGTGCCGCCGCCAGCACCAAAACCCACCACCATACGCACCGGGCGGTTTGGCCAATCCTGCGCCTGGGCCTGATCGGCCGGGGCAAGGCTGAGCAAGGCAGCGCCGAGCAAGCCGGCGAATAGTATCTTCTTCATGGTGTTCCTCCTGCGATGCGCGGTCGTTGGATGTGCCGCGCTTGTTGCGATGATAGCTGTCAGCTCAGAAACATTTGCGGCGTGATGACCTCGCCACGCAGCCAGGCGGTGCCACGGGCATAAAGTGCCGCCACTTCCGGCCCTTTCAGGCCTGGCATGTCGCGCTTCACGCGATAGCCGATTTCTTCCTGGATATAGGCCAGGTGGCGATAACCTTCCGGCAGGGCGGCCAGCTTGGCCGCATCCAGCAGCGGCGCTGCGCCGGGCGAAACCGGGTCCAGGCGATCCTTTTCATAGATCGGCTGGCGGATCACCATGCCCCATTTGCCGTCGCGCTTTTCCAGGAAGTCGTAGAACCGCCCGGTGCAGACCACGTCGCAGGCAATGCCTTGCACGGGTGCGCGCTGAGAGATGGTCATCTTGGTCTGGCTGATGGCGCGGCTGCCGGCCAGATCAATCGAGATGCCGCCAAGGAAATGCAGGATGCTGACGCCCTTGGCCCAGCCTTCCTGGCTGACGCGGATAAAATCCGCCGCCGGACCCTGAAACCAGGTAGCCATCATCCAGCCATCCGGATGCCACACGCTATGAAACCGCTGCCAATCGCCGGCATCGCGCCACACTGCCCAATTCTGGAGCAGGTCGGTTATCGCTAGCCGTTCGTTACGCTCTTCCGGGGTCATCTTGCCGCTTCCATCCCTGATATTTGCCACACAAAACCACTTGCAAAACAAAGTTCATATATGTAAACTGGTTCACACTGTGAGACAAACCAAAGCCGATAAAGCCGTTGCTGTCAAGCACGACTCGTCTGCAGGTGGCGGTAATGCTGCCATGCCGGTGAAGTCAGCTGTGCGGGTGCTGGATATCCTGGAGGCGGTGGCGGCAGGCCACGTCTCATTTTCGCAATTGATGCACACGCTTGGTATTCCGCGTAGCAGCTTGTTCCATTTGCTCGGCACACTGATGGCGCGGGGTTATCTGGAGCAGGATGCGGCCACGGCGGCTTACCGGCTCGGGCCGCATCTGGCTCAACTGGCGCGGCAACGTCCGGTTCCGGGCCTGCTGGAGCGGGTGCGGCCGGTATTGCAGCGCCTATCGGCCGAGATCAATGAAACCACTGGTTTCTATGTGCGCGAGGGCGATCATGTGGTGGCCATCGCCACTCAAACCGGCGGACAGGCGCTGACCTACACCATGCGGGTGAGCGAGAAGGCGCCGCTCTATGCCGTCTCCTCGGGCAAGATTGTGCTCAGCCTGATGGATGATGCCGAGATCCGCGCCTATCTGGCGCGCACGCGCTTTGAGAGTTTTACGCCGCATACCCTGAGCAGTGCAAAGCCGCTCTGGGAGGAAATCCGCATTGCGCGGCGCGATGGCTTTGCCTATGCGCGCGAGGAATTCACCATTGGCATCATCGGCATCGCCATTGCGGTGATGGCGCCGGAGGGGCTGCTCGGCATGCTCAATCTGGCGGTGCCTTCGGCGCGCTTCACCCGCGCCAATGCCGCGCTGTTCCGGCAAAAGCTGCGTCAGGCCGCTGCCGAACTGGCTGCGGCCTGACCCTGGATCACTCGCTCCAGCGCGTACCCTCAAAGCCGGGCTGGGCATAGGCAACGCCGCCATCCACCGCCAGGGTGGCACCCACCACATAATCGCCGGCGCGCGATGCCAGGAAGATGGCGGCACCCGCCATGTCATCATCGGTGCCGATGCGGCCAGCCGGCACGCGCTTGGCTACCGCATCGCCATGGTCGCGGGCATCGATATTCATGTCGGAAACAAACGGCCCCGGTGCGATGGCACTGACCACGATATGATCCTGGATCAGCCGCGCTGCCATGCGGCGGGTCAGGTGAATCAGCCCAGCCTTGCTGGCGGCATAGGAATAGGTTTCCATCGGATTGACAAAGATGCCGTCAATCGAGGCGATATTGATCACCTTGGCTGGCTTGTCAGCGTGGGCAGCGGTACGCAGCGGCGCGATCAGGCTCTGTGTCAGGAAAAACGGCGCCTTGAGATTCAGGTTCATCACCTTGTCCCAGCCATTCTCCGGGAAACTGTCAAAGGCAGCCGCCCAGGCTGCGCCGGCATTATTCACCAGAATATCCAGCCGGTTTTCGCGGGCGCTGAATTCTGTCGCCAGCTTGCGCGCGCCATCCAGGCTGGAAATATCAATTGGCAATGCAATACATTCACCGCCACCCTGCGACAATTCCTGGGCGGTGGCTTCACAGGCAGCGGCCTTGCGCGCCGTGATGTAAACCTTGGCGCCCTGGGCGATATAGGCGCGGGCGATCATCTTGCCGATGCCGCGTGAACCGCCGGTGACCAGGGCCACGCGGCCCTGCAATGAGAAAAGATTATTCATGTTTCCGTCCCTATCCATGTAAAGCCCATATAAATGGTCCATCGACAGGGTAGTGCAGCCATTGTGCTGCGGCAATCAGCGACCGGCCGACAATTCGTGATATTGCCTGGCGTAGAACATGCGATGCGCAGTTTGGGTTTGCGCCACTGCCTGGCGCCGGATCAAATCCGGGATGTCGGCTTGGGGGCGTTGTTCCAATTGATAGGGGCCGGTGCGCATGGCATAGCCGCGCAGGTCGCCTTTCGGCGTCAGGATCACCGCGTTGCGGCCGTCGCCCACCGCCACATCAAAATTATGCGCCATGGCGATGCGGCCATGGCCATCCTGTGCAGCCCGGCGCAAGTCGATGCCAAAAAATGGGCTGTCATAGCTCAGGCCGAGCAGGCCCAGCAGGGTCGGGCCTAGATCCATGCTTGATCCAAGCGCTGGATTGCGCGCTGCCTGGATATGCTTGGGAGCCAGAAAAAGCAGTGGCACACGGAAAGCCTGTACCGGAATTTGTGCTGCGCCCCACACTTTCGGGCCATGATCGCCAATCACCACAAAGATGGTATCGTCAAACCAGGGTTTATACCGCGCCGCGTCGATAAACTGGCCGAGCGCCCAATCGGCATAGGCAGCAGCATGGTCGCGCTGGTTTGGCGCCGGCTTCTGGGCCACCCGGCCTTCCGGATACATGAACGGGCGATGGTTGGTCACGGTCAGGCAGGCGAAGAAAAATGGCCCCGGCATCGCCGCCATGGCATCGATACGGCTCAGTGCTTCCTTGAACATGTATTCGTCGGCCACGCCCCAAATGGTCTTGAAGCTGCGGTCGGCGATATCCCTTTCGCCCAACACCTGTTGAAAGCCGATGCTCTGCCAGAAATGCCCCATATTGTCGAAACTGGTGGGGCCACCATACAGAAAGGCCGAGCGATAGCCGAATTTCTCCAGCAAAAAGGGCAGTGAGTTCATTCCTTCCGAACCGGCACGGCGCGCAGTGGAGATGCCAGGAATCGGTGGAAACGATGTGAACACCGCCTCAAGCGCCCGCACCGTGCGGTCGCCGGTGGCGTAGATATTGGTGAAGAGCAGGCCTTCCTCGGCCAGCCGATGCAGGTTCGGTGAAATGCTGCGGTGGTAATTCTGCTGCTTCGGATCGAATACATCCTCGAAATAGACCGAACCGAACGACTCCTCCAGGATCAACACAACATTCAGCTTTTTCGCCGGCGCCGCGCCATTATCAACATGACGGAGGATACTGCGCGCGCTGGCTGCCGCCAGGTTGGTGGTATTGTCCTGCCGCACCATGTCGCGCAGCAGCGGCAGGGCCTCGGCCTCATCGATGCCGGCATAGACGCCATCATATTTGCTGTCATTGGTGGCGAAGGCATGCAGGATGCTGTGCATGCCATTGCTGGCCAGTTCATTCACGGTACGCGAGACCGCCGGCTCAAACGGCCCGAAGAGTACAAAAGGTAGGGCCAGCAGGCTGGCGCCAAGGCCGAGCAGCAGGGCGCGCCGGCGTTCGCCTGGAAATAATGGCGCGGCAAGCGCCGCGCGCAAAGGCCGCCGCAGCAGCAGGCCATAGAGGGCCAGCACAATCAGGCCGATTGGCGGCAGGTAGAGCCGCAGGTCAAAGCTTTCACGGATATTGCCCAAAACTTCCTTGGGGAAGATCAGGTAATAGATGGCGATGCCATTAAAGCGGCTGTTATATTCCTCCCAGAAAAACAGTTCGGCCAAAGCGCTGAATACGGCCAATCCGAGCAGCAGCAGCAGCAGGCCATGCGCCGCCCAATTGGCGACGCGCCAGCGCAAGGGGCGTTGCAACAGATACAGCCCGAACAGGAAAGGCACGCCGAGCATCAAGCCGGTGGCGATATCGTCACCCAGGCCAACAAGCCAGGCCGCCAGAAATGGCGTAATGTCGGTAGGCGTATCCTGCGCCACCCAGATGGTCAGCACCAGGCGCACCAGGGCTGCCAGTGCAACAAATATGGCGAGGCAGCGCAGCCAGAAGGCAAGGCGCGGCGGCAATGGCTGGGAGGTGGTTCGGCTTGTGAGCATACGCCCACCTTGACTGATAATGCTTTGCAGGAGGATGGCCTCAACATTACGAATTGGTAATCTTGGGGCCATGTTGCGTCATGGCGGCGGGATTTATACTGCCCGCCCAATCCAAGGCGGCGCCAGCATGAAGTTGTTGTTGATAGAGGACGATCAGGAAACCGCACGTTTCATTATAGAAGGCCTGCGTGAAGCCGGGCATACGGTGGATCATGCCGGCAATGGCCGCGATGGCCTGTTCATGGCGGCCGGCGAGGGCTACGATGTCATGGTAGTGGATCGCATGCTGCCTGGCCTGGACGGCCTCGGCATTGTCAAGACCATCCGCGCCGCGGCCATAAAAACGCCGGTGCTGTTTCTCACCACGCTGACCGGCATCGATGACCGGGTGGAAGGGTTGGAAGCCGGTGCGGATGATTATCTGGCCAAACCCTTTGCCTTTGCTGAGTTGCTTGCCCGTATCAACGCATTGGCACGTCGGCCGCCCATAGCGCAGATCGAGACTGTGTTGCGCGTGGCCGATCTGGAGCTAGATCTGCTCAAGCGCAATGTCAGCCGGGCCGGCCGGCGCATTGATCTGCAACCGCAGGAATTCAAGCTGTTGGAATATCTGATGCGTCATGCCGGCCGCGTGGTGACCCGCACCATGCTGCTGGAGAATGTGTGGGAATTCCATTTCGATCCGCAAACCAATGTGGTTGAAACCCATATCAGCCGCTTGCGCGGCAAGGTGGATCGTGGCTTCAAGGCGGAATTGATCCATACCGTGCGCGGCGCCGGATACAGTATTCATGCGCCAGATACCTAGATTGCTGCGTACCATTGGCTTCCGGCTGGCGGCACTCTATGCCGCCATTTTCGGCCTGTCGGTATTATTGCTGTTTGGCGTGGTTTACTTCCTCGCCAGTAGCACCTTGCGCGGTGAACTGGTGCGGATCGTGGAAAACGAGATCGCCACGGTGACAGAAGATATGGCGCGTAACGGTTTGCCCGCCGTGGCCGCGGAGATCGAGCGTCGCATGGCTTCCGGCATGCATCCCACCACCTATTATCTGCTGCTGGCCGCCGATGACACCGTGCTGGCTGGCAATATGCCGAAATCCGCGCGCCATGCAGGATGGCATGAATTACCGCCGCCGCGCGCTCAGTTTGACGATGATGAGGATGCCGAGGAATGGGCCGAACATGCCCTGTTGGCTTTTGGCCGTAGCCTGCCTGGCGGGGCCTATCTGGTGGTGGGCGAGGATGGTTTCCGCATGGTGGAAACCGAGGAGGTTATTATCCGCACCTTCCTGCTGGCGCTGGCCGGCATGCTTGTCCTGGCAGTGGGCGGGGGCTTGCTGCTCAGCGCCAGTTTTCTGCGCCGGGTTGAGGCGATCAGCCGCGCAGCGCAGGATATCGTGCAAAACAATCTACAGGGCCGCATCCCGACCCGTGGCACGGATGACGAACTGGACCGTCTTTCGCTTGGTCTCAACGACATGCTGGATCGGCTGGAAGCGCTGATGGAAAGCCTGCGCCAGGTATCAAATGATATCGCCCACGATCTGCGTACCCCTCTCAGTCGTTTGCGCCAAAGGCTGGAAACCACTCGGCTGAAATCGCGCTCGGCGACGGATTATGAAACTGCCATCGACCAGGCGATAATCGAAGTGGATACCATCCTGGCCACCTTTGCGGCTTTGTTGCGTATTGCGCAGATTGAAGCCGGCCGCCGCAAGGCGAATTTCCAGCTGGTTGACCTGTCGGCGGTATTCGGGGCCATTGCCGATGCCTATGCCGCAGTGGCGGAAGATGCCGGCCAGAGCCTGCAGGCTGATCTTGCGCCAGGTATCAGCCTGCGTGGCGACCGCGAATTGCTGACCCAGATGCTGGCCAATGTGGTGGAGAATGCCATCCGCCATTGTCCGCCCGGCACGCGCATTGTCTTGACGCTGCGTGCCAAGGCCGGGGGTGGTTTTATCGGTTGTGTGACAGATAACGGCCCCGGTATCCCGCCCGAGGAGCGCGGGCATGTGTTTCAGCGTTTTGTCCGGCTGGAGCGCAGCCGCACCACGCCAGGCAACGGGCTGGGGCTGGCTTTGACTGCTGCTGTGGCAGACCTGCATGGGATTACCATCCGGCTCGACGATGCTGCTCCCGGTCTGTTGGTGGAATTCAGCAAGGCTGACGGTTAACCGGCAAGGCGGCGCAGGATTTCGGCGGTTTCCGCATCGGCGGGGAAAAATGCCTCGATGGCCAGTTCGGCCAGGGTGATATCCACCGGCGTGCCGAACATCATGGTGGTGCTGTAAAAACTCAGCAGGCCGGCTTCGGTGCTGAATTGCAGCGGCACTGCCAGGCTATCTGCGGGGCGTTCGGGCGGCCGCCGTGCCGGGATGCCGGGCGGTGGCGGATAAGCGGCCAGTTCGGCATGCAGCGCGCTCAGTTTGGCATCAGCCGAGATATCGATCTGTCGCTTCAGCCGCGCCAGCAGATGAGCGCGCCATTCGGTGTAATTCGCCGTGCGGCTGGCCAGGCCCTGAGGATGCAGGCTCAGCCGCAGCACATTCACCGGCGGCTTGAGCAATGCCGCATCGGCGCCAGCCAGCAGCGGTGCCACCATGCGATTGGCGGCCACCATATGCCAATGCCGATCAATCGCCAGCGCCGGATAGGGCTCGTGCCCGGCCAATATTTTATCGATGGCTTGGCGCACCTGATCCAATGCCGGGTCATTGAGGGCGCGTTCCGGAAATACCGGGGCGAAGCCGGCCGAAACCAGCAGCGTATTGCGCTCGCGCAAAGGCACATCCAGGTGCTCGCATAGCCGCAGCAGCATCTCGCGGCTTGGCGCGGCACGGCCGGTTTCAACAAAGCTCAGATGCTTGGTGGAGATATCGGCCTCCAGTGCAAGGTCGAGCTGGCTCATGCGGCGGCGCTGGCGCCAGTCGCGCAACAGGCCGCCGATCGGTGATGCTTCCGTCATGCCATCAGACTAACCGGAAAATTTCCGTGCTCCAATTACCTGGCAGGTAATCGACGCGCTGCCGGGCCTGCGGCAGGCTGGGTGCATCACTCACCAAGCCACAAGGAGTTTCACCATGATTTTTCTCCGTCGCATCCTGTTTCTTGATGCTGTCACCTGCATCGCCGCCGGGCTGCTGATGCTGTTGGGCGCCGGCCTTCTGAACGATCTGCTCGGCCTGCCGGAAAGCCTGTTGCGTTATGCCGGCCTCAGCCTGCTGCCTTTCGCCGGCTTGCTGCTTTATCTCGCCACGCGCCAGGCCATCCCGCGCGGTGGTGTCTGGCTGGTGGTGGCGCTGAATGTGCTATGGGTGCTGGACAGCATCCTGCTGTTGCTGGCCGGTGGCTATTCACCCACCCCGCTTGGCTATGGCTTCGTGCTGGCCCAGGCCGGCGCCGTGGCCGTGCTCACCGAACTGGAAATGATCGGGCTGCGTCGCGCCCGCCAAGCCGCCCCAGCGTGAGTGTCATTTCAGCATGAAAGGCCGCACGGCGCCGCTTGTGATCTGCTCGAAGCTGTTGGCTTCGAGCAGGTCCAGCGCGGGCTTGGCTCGGCTGGGCGGCAAGGCGATGAGATTGACATCACTGCCTTTCAGTTCCTGCGTCGAGGCTTTGAAATTGCCGGGCCGATAGCGCTGGGCAGCATACCAATAGGGCGTGTAGCCGGCATCTTTCAGGGCGCCGATGATGGCGGGAAAGGTTTCTGACTTATTGGCTTCGCAGAAAATCGCCGGCTGATGCTGCCGGATCAGGCTTTGCGCGCCTTGCAGCACCGGCACTTCCAGGCCCTCCACATCGATCTTCAACAAATCAAGCCGTGCCAGATTCTGCAATGCTGGCTCGGCATCCAGCGTGGTCAGCCGCACCGGCTCACGCCAGGTATTGCCGGCATAGGCGCTTTCGGTGGCAAAGCCCTTGTCGATCGAGAAGGAACCATAGTTGAAGGGCTGGCTGTAATCCGAAGTTTCGATCTCAACCTGGCCTTCATGTCCGCCCACCGCGGCATGCAGTGCGCGGGCGTTGACGATGTTGTTCAGCGCCAGATTGGCGCAAAGCAGGGTGAAGATCGGCCGCTGCGGCTCGAAACAGAAAACCCGGCCCTGATGGCAGATTTTGGCCAGGGCGACACTATGGGTGCCGATATTGGCGCCCACTTCCACCACATGGCTTTCAGGCTTCAGCAGCAGTTTGAACAAGGCCACTTCGGCCTCGCTCCATTCGCCATAAACCCGCATGTGATCGCTGATGAAATCACCGTGCAGCAGCAGGAACTTGCCCCATAGGCAATCTTCCAGATAGGTCTGCATCGCGGTTTACCTCATTCGACCAGGAAAGGCAGGTTGGCAGTGGCGGCGGCGCCCTTGCCATCACGCAGCACCAGAAACAGTCGGTAGCGCCCGGGTTTCAGGCCCTGGATGCTGACACCGGCAATATCGCCGCCCAAAGTCGCGCGCGGAAAACTCGGCGGCACAGTCTCCAGATCGCCGGCCACGCGCAGATCCGTGCTTTCGGCCAACACCGTCCATTCGGCGCGCAGGGCATCGCCATCGGGATCGCTGGCTTCCAGCAGGGCGCGGCCGGCATGGGCGGCCGGCCATTGCGGCGCATGGCTGAACTGGAATCTTGCTATGCGGGGTGCGCGATTGCCGCCTGGTGTGCGGCCGCGCCATTGCGCCGCCAGCACTTCGGCGGTCTGGTTCCACTCGCCGCCCGGCAGCAGCATGCTGTGCCAGGTCGGGGTCACTTCCTGCTTGTTGCCCCACAGGAAGGCCAGCCAGCCATTGCTTGCCGGTGGTGCCAGCTTGGGCAGATAAGTCGCCAGAAGTGCGGCTTTCTCTGTGCTGCTTGGTTCGATGAAGGCGCCCCAGGGAGTTTTTGCCGCCTGCCACTGGCCACGCGGCCCCAGTTCGGTGATCAGCAGCGGGCCATCCCAGCCCTGCTTGCGCACACGCTCGGGCAGGCTGGTCAGGCCCTCGCCATAGGCGTTCACGCCCAGCACATCAATGCTGGGTGCCGCCGCCACCAGCTTGGCCACCTTGTTGTTGCCGGCCTCGGCCAGCACAGCCAGGGTGGGATGCGCCGGATCAAGCCGCTTGACCAGTTTGGCTGCGGCCTCGATGCCGGGCCACACTTCGGCGTCATCGGCAAGCTCGGATTCCACTTCGTTGCCCAGGCCCCACATCAGCAGGGCAGGGTGCTTCTTGTGGCGTTCAACAAAGGCTTCCAGCTTGGCAAGCTGGCCACGCACAAAAGCCGGATCGCGATAGCTGACGCCGCGGCGTGGATGTTCCAGCCAGAAGCCCAGGATCACTTTCAGGCCATGCTTATGCGCCTCATCCAGCACGCCAGCCTCTTCGGCGCCATAGGTGCGGATAGTATTGGCGCCAAGCTGGCGCAACACGCCAAGCTGCGTGCTGCCGGCGGCGCCCTGCACGATATAGGGTTTGCCACCCAGCAGGATGTCGCGGCCATGCACGCTGATTTCGGCGCCGGCCGCTGCCGGGATGATCGGCAGCAGCCAGCCGAGCAGCGCCAGAAGAGCTAAACGAGCGCTCAAAACGCCGCCGCTTGGCTCAAGCCCGGCATCTGGCCGCGCAGGCCGCCCAGCATGGTGGGCAGGCCTGCTGCCACGCCGCCCTTGCGGAACACGGCCAGGCGATGCTCGGGGCGCGAGGCGCGGGTGATGTCGGCCACCGGGTCGCCGGCTACCAGCAGAAAATCCGCCGCCGCGCCGGCTTTCACCTGACCATGGCTCGGCAGGTCGAGCAGGTCGGCGGCCAGGCTGGTACCGCTGCGCAGCGCATCCAGCGGCTGCATGCCGGCTTCCACCATATATTCCAGTTCCAGCGCATTCTCGCCATGGCGGTTGAACGGCGTGCCGGCATCGGTGCCCATCGCCACCTTGCCGCCGGCTTCGTAGAACATCTTGAAGGCACGCAGATGCACTTCATACACCCGCTCGGCCTTTTCCACCGCCCAGGGTGGGATGCCGGCATTCTTGTTGCGCACGATATTCTTCACTGCTGCCAGAGTGGGCACCAGATAGGTGCCCCGCTCCAGCATCGCAGCCAGGCATTCCTGGTTCATGAAGATGCCATGCTCGATTGAGCTGACGCCGCCCAGCACGGCATTCATGATGCCTTCGGCGCCCTGGGCATGGCTGGCAGTGCGTTTGCGGAAACGTGCTGCCTCGGCCAGACCCGCGGCCATTTCCTCGCGACTGTAATGCGCATCCTCGGGATCAACGCCGGGCGTCATCACGCCGCCGGTGGCCATAATCTTGATCGCATCGGCGCCGGCATGAATCTGCTCGCGCACGGCGCGGATCACATCATCCACACCATCGGCCACCCGGCCGGTGCTGTTGCCGTGGCCGCCGGTCATGCAGATCATCTTGCCTACGGCGCGGATGGTCGGGCCATCGAATTCGCCACGCAGGATCGCATCGCGCACGCCGATCTCAATATAGTCGCGGCCGCCGCAATCGCGCACCGCCACGATGCCAGCCTTCAAGGTCTGCTGCGCCAGGGTCAGGGTCTTGAGCGTAAGCTGGGCTGCGCCGAGTTTTTTCTGCACCGTCATCGGATCAGCCTCGCCGCCCGAAGTAAGATGCACATGGCAATCGATCAGGCCGGGCAGCAGGGTGCCGCCGCTGGTATCCACCACGCTGCCACTGAAACCGGCGAATTCCCCCTTGGGGGCAACCTGTGCCACCTTGCCATGCTCCACCAGCACGCCATGGTCCGGCACAGGCGGGTTATGGCCATCAAACAGCGCGCCGCCGATAAACAGGGTGGTCATCTTTCTACTCCTTGGAAACGGATCCGATTTGCGCCTAGGGTCGCGCTTAACACCGGGCGCGTCAATGTTTAGGCTGATGCAACACGAGCAGGGAGGGAAGCATGCCGAGTTGGACATTGCCGGCCGGTGTGGCCACCAGATTTGAGGCGCATTTTGGTGATCGTCTGGTGTGCTGTTTTGCCGAGCGGGTGCAGGACAGCTACGACATTCTGGCCCGGGCCATAACCAGCCGGGGCGAGGCGGAGGCCGTGGTTTGCGGCGACGAGCGGCTGAGTTATGCCGAGCTGGGGCGTCGTGTTGAGCAGGTGGCGGGTGGCTTGGCGGCGCGCGGCATTGGCCCGGGCGACCGGGTGGCGCTGCTGCTTGGCAACCGGGTGGAATTTCTGCTCACGCTTTATGCCGCCCTGCGCCTGGGCGCCATTGCCGTGCCGATGGGCACACGCCTGCAACAGCCCGAGATCGCCTATATCCTTGAACATGCCGGCGCCAAGGCGCTGGTTTTTGAACCCAGCCTGGTTGAACGGCTGCCGCCGGTTGCCGAGACACCTGACCTGCTGCATCGCCTGGCACCAGGCGGCGCAGCTGGCGCCGAGGATTTTGCTGCGCTGAATGGCAACGCGCCGCCACGCCCCGATGTGGCAGAGGAAGCCACGGCGGTGATCCTCTACACCTCCGGCACCACCGGGCGGCCCAAAGGCGCCATGCTCACCCATTTCAACCTGGCGCATTCGCTGCTGCATTTTCAATATGGCATGGCGCTCGGGCCGCAGGATCGGCTGCTGCTGGCAGTGCCGGCCAGCCACGTCACCGGCCTGGTGGCGCAGATCATGCTGGCGGCACAGGCGCAAGCCACGCTGGTGATGATGCCGGAATTCAAGACCAAGGCGTTTCTTGACCTGGCGGCGCGTGAACGCATCACCCAAGCTGTGCTGGTGCCGGCCATGTACAGCCTGTGCCTGCTGGAGCCGGATTTTGATAACGCTGATCTTTCGGCCTGGCGCGTTGGCGGCTATGGCGGTGCGCCGACGCCGGCCGCTGTGATTGCCGCCCTGGCGCAGAAGTTGCCCAATCTTGGCCTGATGAATGCTTATGGCGCCACCGAAACAACATCGCCCACCACCATGATGCCGGCGGCACTGACCAAAGCGCATGCCGATAGTGTCGGTCTGGTGCTGCCTTGTGGCGAGGTGCGCGTGATGGATGCTGATGGCCGCGAAGTGGCGCCTGGCGAAACCGGCGAATTATGGATCGGCGGCGCCATGGTGGTGCCGGGCTACTGGCGCAATCCGGAAGCCACGGCGCGTGAATTCACCGCTGGTTATTGGCATTCCGGCGATGTTGGCATGAAGGATGCCGATGGCTTTGTGCGGGTGTTTGACCGTGTCAAGGACATGCTCAATCGCGGTGGCTACAAGATATTCTCTGTGGAGGTGGAGAATGTGCTGGCGGCGCATGATGGCGTGCTGGAAAGCGCCATTGTGGCCAAGCCTTGTCCGGTGCTGGGCGAGCGCGTACATGCCTTTGTCAGTCGGCGCCATGGCGATGTTTCAGCCGATGAACTGCACCGTTTCTGCGCCACGCGGCTGGCCGATTACAAGGTGCCGGAAAGCTTCACTTTGGTGGACGAACCCTTGCCGCGCAACGCGAATGGCAAGCTGATGAAACGCATTCTGCGCGAGAAGTTGTTGGCCACGATGGCGTGAAGCCCCGTCATTGGCGGCGAATCGTCGCCTCGGCACTGATTAAGCCGCATTACAAGCGGCTTTTTAGCGTCAGGGCGATGGGCAAGGCGCCTGGGCGATGCTATGCAGAAGTTCGGGGATGCACCCCGATTCGATTCGGACACCCGAAAAGATCGACTCAACGGAGGAGTGAAAACCATGGCGAAAGCCGCCGCGACCACCAAGACGGTCACTGTGACCGCCAAGCAGATTGTCAATGCGCTGGCCGAGAAGAACGGCCTGCAAAAGAAGTCCACCGTCGCGCTGTTCGACGATTTCTTTGCCGCCGTCACCAAGTCGCTGAAGAAGGGCGAGCGCATTCGCCTTGGCGATCTGGGCGTGTTGCAGGTGCGCAAGCGCGCCGCCCGCACCGGCCGCAATCCGCAGACCGGCGAGCCGATCAAGATCAAGGCCTCCAAGAAGGTTGCCTTCCGCGCTTCCAAGGCGCTCAAGGAAGCCGTCTGAGCCGTACGGCTCGACAGGCTACCCTGGCTTCAAGGGCTCGCCATCTGGCGGGCCCTTTTTGCTGGCGGGTGCTGTGGGGCGTCGCTTTCGCGCCTTGGTTGGGGCGGAATCTCCATCTGAATCAACTACTTCCATTAAGTGCTTGCAAACGCGGCGGAAAATTATTAAAAACACGTTAACCGGGAGGCTAGGCCGAGAACGGCTTGCGGCTTCCCGAAACAACAATTCAGAAGATCGGGGGACAGAATGGTCTCGGTCATTACCAGTTCGGCGGCTTTTACGGCTGTCCATTCCCTGCGCAGCATTGATGAACGCTTTGTCTCGTCGTCCAAACGGATCGAGAGCGGTTATCGCGTTGCTGACTCGCTGGATGATGCTTCAATCTTCTCGGTGGCGCAGACCGTGCGGGCCGAGGTGAAAACCGCCGCATCGGTGCAATCCTCGCTGGCCCAGGGGCAGAATACCGTGCAGGTGGCTTTATCCGGCCTGCGCCAGATTTATGATCTGACCAATGAAATCCGCGCCAATGTGATCCTGCTGGCCGATGGCGCCACGGCGGAAAGCGCCCGTGCCGCGATCAAGTCCAACACGCAGGAAATGCTGCGCCAGATCGAGTCGGCGCGCAATATTTCTTCCTATAACGGCTCCAGCCTGCTTGCCGATGGCGCCCAGTCGCGCAGCTTCATCGCCGATAGCGCCGGCAATACCATCACCGTCTCGGCTTTTGATGGCCAGACTGAGGTTGATGCCCTCACCACCGCAGTGAACAACATCACGGATGCCGATTCGGCCCTGGCCACGCTTGACGCGGTCACTGATCTGCAAAGCAAGGTGAACCAAACCACGGCCGATATCGCTTCCACCGGCAAGGCCATCAGCGAAAAGAATGTATTCATTGGCGCTCTGGTGGATGCGCTGAAAAAAAGCCTCGGCGCCCTGGTTGATACCGATATCACCGAAGCGGCGGCGGTGCGCCAATCGGCCATCCTGCAGCGCGGCCTGTCGATAGAATCGCTGGCTTTCACCACCGAATCCAATCGCCGCGTGGTTGATCTGCTGCGCTGATCTGCCGGGTGGTTACAGCGCGTCTGTAACCACATCGTCACATCCTTCATGGAAAATTCACGGGACTTAGCCGCGCTGCTTGCGCATGGTCGCGCCGGCACGCGGCAGGCGTGCCGATTCGCCGCCGGAGCCCGCGATGAACATGATGCCGCTGGACCTTACGCCCGATAGTAGCAATGCGGCGCCGCCGAGTACCGTGCTGCGCTATCGCACGCTTTGGATTTCAGATGTGCATTTGGGTACACGCGGTTGCAAGGCTGATTTGCTGCTGGAATTTCTGCGCCACACCGAATCAGACACACTCTACCTGGTTGGCGATGTGATCGATGGCTGGCGCCTGAAACGGTCGTGGTATTGGAACCAGAGCCATAACGATGTGGTGCAGAAGCTGCTGCGCAAGGCACGCAAAGGCACCCAGGTGATCTATGTGCCGGGCAATCATGACGAGGCTTTGCGCGATTTCACCGAACAGCATTTTGGCGGCGTTGCTGTGCAGATGGAAGCGGTGCATATCACGGCCGATGGTCGCCGCCTGCTGGTGACCCATGGCGATCATTTCGACGGTATCGTCACTTATGCCAAATGGCTCGCCCTGCTCGGCGATATGGCCTATTCGGCGGCGCTGAATATGAACACCTGGTTCAATCACCTGCGGCGCCGCTTCGGTTTGCCTTACTGGTCGCTGTCCGCCTATCTCAAACACAAGGTGAAGAACGCAGTGGCCTTCATCTCGGAATATGAGCGTGCCATCGCTGAAGAAGCGCGGCGGCGCCATGTGGATGGCGTGGTCTGCGGCCATATCCACCATGCCGAGATGCGGGATATCGACGGTATCCTGTACTGCAACGATGGCGACTGGGTGGAAAGCTGCACCGCACTGGCCGAACATGCCGATGGCCGGCTGGAAATTCTGCACTGGGCCGAAATGCGCGAGCATGTGATGGCGCCGGACGTGCCGATTTCCGCCCCGGAAGCCGTGCGGGAGGCGGAAATTGCCCGCACGGCATGATTTCATCAGTTTATCTGCCATTCCCGCTACACTCTTCCGGCAGAAACGGTTATACTCGCACCATGCTTGGGAAACTTCTGGGAGCAATCGGCCTTGGCGGCAAGTCAGGGCAGGATGCCGCTAAATTTAGCTCTACGGCCTCTGGCCTGAAGGTATGGGACGAAAAGATCGGTGATGGCGACAAGGCCTCACCGGATCGGATCGTGACCGTGCACTACACCGGCTGGATCTTCAAGGACGGCAAGGCCGACCGCATGTTCGATTCGTCGCGTGCGCGCAAGGAGCCGTTCAGCTTCCAGCTTGGCGCCGGCAAGGTGGTCAAAGGCTGGGATGAAGGTGTGCGCTACATGAAAGTGGGCGGCAAGCGCTGGATCATCGTGCCGCCCTATCTCGGCTATGGCAGTCAGGGCATGGGCCGGATCATCCCGGCAGGTGCCACACTGATCTTCGAGATCGAATTGATCGGCGTGCGCTGAGGCGCCGCCTAGAATCATCCCCATCTGCTTCGGAGCTTCGCCCTATGCGCCGTCTGCTCGCTGCCCTAACTCTTGTGCTTGGGACCATTGCCATGACCACCGAACCCGCCGACGCCCAATCCGCCGCTGAGCAGCGCACCGCATCGGGTCTGCGCTATATCGAGGAAAAGCCGGGTACCGGTGCCGAGGCCGTGCGCGGCCAAACCGCCGTTGTGCATTACACCGGCTGGCTGTTCGAGAACGGCCAGAAGGGCAAAAAATTCGATTCCTCGCGGGATCGCAACGAGCCGTTTGCTTTCCCGCTGGGTGCTGGCCGAGTGATCCGGGGTTGGGATGAAGGCGTTGCCGGTATGAAGGTCGGCGGCCGCCGCAGCCTGATCATTCCGCCGGAGCTTGGCTATGGTGCCCGTGGTGCCGGTGGTGTGATCCCGCCGAATGCCACACTGATTTTCGACGTTGAACTGGTCAGCATCAAGTAGGCCCTTCCACCACAACATTCGGCCAGGTGGCGGCCCAGTTCTTGGCTGCCATGCGGGCGTGATAGGCGGCGATGCGGCGCTGGCCCGCCAGGGTGGGCCGCACGCGCAGCGCCAGCAAGTCATCCAGACCATGCGGCGCAATGATATGTAGCCTGTTATCCGGTTCCAGCCGCACCGCCACGGCGGTGGGTGTTTCCAGCCAATTGGCGATGGCATCGGCCGTGTCGCGGTAAGGCAGGTCGCCATTGCCGGCATGCATGCGGGCCTGATTGCGCAGACTCCAGCCCTGGCTCGGCCATTGCTGCTCCAGCCAGGCTTCGCCGTCGCGTTCGCGCTTAGGCGACAGGTCGGCGGTATCGAAGAACAGTACGTCAATATCCGGAAGCGGTGTGGGCGTGGCATAGCCACAAAGCCGATCCCAGGCCAGCGAGCGCACAAAACCGGCGCCAATCGCCCAATCCGGCAGTGCCAGGTCGCGCACCATACGCAGGCAGCGCATGGCAAAGGCCGAGCCGGTAATCCAGTCGGTTAGCAGGGAAACTTGTTTTTCGTGCAGAATCTGCATTTCAGACCATAAAATTCACCTGTAAAAAGGCAAAATACACCAATAAGATGTTTCATCGGGTCGTCATCCAGGGAGCATCTTATGGTCACCCTTGTCATGCTGCATGGTTGGAGCGTCACCAGCGCAGAAACGTATGGCGGTTTGCCCGAAGCCTTGGCTGCCCGCGCCGCCGATGCCGGGCTGGAACTTGACATCCGCAACATCCACCTCGGTGAATATATCAGCTTCCACGATGAAGTGAGGGTGGATGATCTGGCGCGTGCCATGGATGCCGCTTTGCGCAAGGATGTGTTCGGCGCCGAGTTGCAGGGTAAGCCGGTGGATGCACCGCTGCCGCCCTTTGCCTGTATCACCCATTCCACCGGCGGGCCGCTGGCGCGGCGCTGGGCTGATCTGTTTTATGGCGCGGACCGTATCGCCGCCTGTCCGATGCGGCAACTGGTGATGCTGGCGCCGGCCAATCATGGCTCGGCGCTGGCGGCGATCGGCAAACAGCGCATTGGCCGCCTCAAAGCCTGGTTCAGTGGCGTGGAGCCGGGCCAGGGGGTGCTCGACTGGCTGTCGCTGGGCAGTGACGAAGCGTTTCTGTTGCAGGAAAACACCCTGCATTACCCTGAACCGCAGCAAAGCTTCTTCAATTTTGTGCTATCGGGCGAAACCATTGACCGCGCCTTTTATGATTTTCTCAATTCCTATCTTAAGGAAGCCGGATCGGATGGCGTGGTGCGGCTGGCCGGCGCCAATATGAATTATGCCTTCATCCGGCTGGTGCAGGGGGCAACACAGCTTTCCGTATTCAGCGCGGGCGCCAATCCCGATGATCTGGCTATCACGGAATTGGTTATGCAGCCGGTGCCTGGCCTGCCGCCAGAGCCGGATGGCAGCCTGTTTCACAGCCCCTATCTGTCGCCGTTCCTAGTGGTGCCGTATGCCAGCCATTCGGGCGACAAGATCGGCATCATGAATAGTGTCACGCCGGATAATGCCGGCAACAAGCCGCAGGTGGCGGCTATCCTGAAATGCCTGCAAGTTAACGATGGGGCGGCCTATACCCAGCTTGTGGCGCAGTTTGCGGCGCAGACCAATGCCAGTCAGGAAAAGCGCTACACCATGCTGATTTTCCGGATCAGTGACGACCAGGGCCGGCGCATTGATGATTATGACCTGCTGCTGCTGGGCGAGGGGTATCATCCGCAATTGCCCAAGGGCGTGGTGATCGACCGGCAGATGAATGCGGCCAGCAGCGCCCTAGTTTATTACATCGATTGCGATGCGTTGGGGCAGATTCCGCAATTCGGCATCCGCGTAGTGGCGCGCCCGGCGATAGGCGATGGCTTCGCCGGCTATATGGCGGCGGAATACCGCATTGAAAATACCACCGGCAGCAGCCCGCTGCCGCCGAACCAGACACTCTATATCGATATTGTTTTGCGCCGTCTGGTGAACCGCAACGCCACCCGCTTCTGGCCGGCACAGCCGCGGCGGAAGAGTTTCAAGGATACCGAGCCGGATAACGGGCCTTATCTGGATTGACGTTGCCGACAAACAAAAATGGCCGGGGATTGCGCCCCGGCCATTTTCATGTGGCTGACTGAACGCCGGATCAGGCGGCCAGATTACGCAGCACGGTCTGCAAGATGCCGCCATTCTTGTAATAGTCGATCTCGTCCAGCGTATCGATGCGGCACAGCACTTCGAAGGTCTGGGTGGTGCCATCGGCCCGGCTCAGGGTCACCGGCAGCTTCATGCGCGGCTTCAGGCCGGTGGCGATGCCCGAGATATCGAACTTCTCGCTGCCATCCAGCTTGAGATCGAAGCGGGTCATGTTGTTGAGGAACTGCAACGGCAGCACGCCCATGCCAACCAGATTCGAGCGGTGGATGCGCTCATAGCTTTCAGCGATCACGGCCTTCACGCCGAGCAGGATAGTGCCCTTGGCCGCCCAGTCGCGCGACGAGCCATTGCCGTATTCCTTGCCGGCGAAGATCACCAGCGGTGTGCCGCTGGCCTTGTACTTCATCGCCGCATCGTAGATCGACATCACTTCGCCGGTCGGCTGATACTTGGTGATGCCGCCCTCGGTGCCTGGCACCAGCTCATTCTTGAGCCGGATATTGGCGAAAGTGCCGCGCATCATTACTTCATGATTGCCGCGCCGCGCGCCATAGGAGTTGAAATCAGCATAGCTGACGCTGTTTTCCAGCAGATACTTGCCTGCCGGGCCGTCCTTCTTGATCGAACCGGCCGGCGAGATGTGGTCGGTGGTGATCTTGTCGGGCAGCACCGCCAGCACACGTGCGCCCTTCACATCCGTGATCGGCGTCGGGGTCTTGCTCATGCCTTCGAAATAGGGCGGGTTCTGCACATAGGTCGAGGTGTTGTTCCAGTTATAGGTCTGGCCAGTGCCCACCTTGATCTTGCGCCAGTTGGCATCGCCCTTGAACACGTCGGCATAGCGCTTCTTGAACATCGCGGCGGTGACATACTTGCGCACCATCGTGGCGATCTCCTTGTTGGAGGGCCAGATGTCCTTGAGGTAGACCGGCTTGCCCTTGGCATCATGGCCAAGCGGTTCCTTGGTGATGTCGATCTTCAGGTTGCCGGCCAGCGCATAGGCCACCACCAGCATCGGCGAGGCGAGATAGTTCGCCTTGGTCAGCGGATGGACGCGGCCTTCAAAATTGCGGTTGCCGGAAAGCACGGCGCCAACCACAAAGTCGTTGTCGACAATCGCCTTGGAGATGTTTTCCGGCAGCGGGCCGGAATTGCCGATGCAGGTGGTGCAGCCATAGCCGACAATCTGGAAGCCCAGCTTGTCGAGATGCTTCTGCACACCGGCCTTGGCCAGATAATCCGCCACCACCTGGCTGCCAGGGGCGAGCGAGGTTTTCACCCAGGGCTTGGTCTTGAGGCCCTTCTTCAGGGCATTGCGCGCCAGCAGGCCGGCGCCCAGCAACACGCTCGGGTTGGAAGTGTTGGTGCAGGAGGTGATCGCGGCAATCACCACATCACCATGGCCAACGTCGAACTTGGCGCCATCCACCTTGACGCGGAAATCCTGCGCCGTTTTCTTGCCATAGGCATTGCCGAGCGCATCCTTGTATTCGGCGGCGGCGCGGCTGAGCGGCACACGGCCTTCCGGGCGGGTCGGGCCGGCCAGCGACGGTTCCACGGTGTCGAGGTCGAGGTCCAGTGTGTCGGTGAAGACCGGCTCAACCGAGCGCGGCGTGCGCCACAGGCCCTGCGCCTTGGCATAGGCTTCCACCAGCTTGATGCGCTGCGGGTCGCGGCCGGTGGCCTTGAGGTAGGCGATGGTTTCGCTATCCACCGGGAAGAAGCCGCAGGTGGCGCCATATTCCGGTGCCATGTTGGCGATGGTGCAGCGGTCGGCGATGGACAGCGCGTCAACGCCCGGGCCGTAGAATTCAACAAACTTGTTGACCACGCCCTTCTTGCGCAGCATCTGCGTCACAGTCAGCACCACGTCGGTGGCTGTGGTGCCTTCCCGGGTCTTGCCGGTGAGGCGGAAGCCCACCACTTCCGGCAGCAGCATCGAGATCGGCTGGCCCAGCATCGCCGCCTCAGCTTCGATGCCGCCAACGCCCCAGCCCAGCACGGCCAGGCCGTTCACCATGGTGGTGTGGCTGTCGGTGCCGACAAGGGTGTCGGGATAGGCCACTTCGGTCTTGCCATCCAGGCCGGTCCACACGGTCTGGGCCAGGTATTCGGTATTCACCTGATGGCAGATGCCGGTGCCGGGCGGCACCACGCGGAAGTTGTCAAAGGCGAACTGGCCCCAGCGCAGGAAGGCATAACGCTCGCCGTTGCGGTCATATTCCAGGTCGACATTCTTCTTGAAGGCGCTGCCGGCGGCGGAATAGTCCACCATCACCGAATGGTCGATCACCAGGTCAACCGGCGATAGCGGGTTGATCTTCTTGGTGTCGCCGCCCAGCGCGGTCATGGCGTCGCGCATCGCCGCCAGATCGACCACGGCCGGCACGCCGGTGAAATCCTGCATCAGCACGCGCGCCGGGCGATAAGCGATCTCGCGATCCGAGCGGCGATCCTTGAGCCACAGGCCAACCGCCTTCACATCATCCACCGTCACGCTGCGGCCATCTTCATAGCGCAGCAGGTTTTCCAGCAGCACCTTGAGCGAATAGGGCAGGCGCGAGAGGTCGCCGAGGGTCTTTTCCGCCGCCTTCAGGCTGTAATAGGCATAGGTCTTGTTGCCGACCTTGAGGGTCTTGCGGGTTTTCAGCGTGTCCTGACCAACCGCGATGGCAACCGAGCGGGCGGCGCCGGCTTTCTTGACGGCAGCCTTCTTCACCGGCGCTTTCTTCACAGCGGCTTTCTTGACGGCCACCTTCTTTACCGCAGCCTTCTTGGCGGGCGCGGCCTTGGCGGCGGGCTTTTTCGCCGGCGCCGACTTTTTAATCACCTTGGCGACCGGCTTCTTGGCAGCTTTTTTGGCTGCCTTCTTGGCGGCAGGGCGGCTGGATTTCTTCGGGGCTTTCACGGGGCGATCCTTCCTAGCAAGGGGGATTGGAATAGCGGGCCGGGCGGCGCTGTCGGCCTGCCGCTGGCGCCCGCAATTGGTGCCGCAATTCCGCCTTTTTGCCAAGGGGTTCCGCAACATTCACGTCATCATGGCGTCGAATTATATTCAACCCCGGTTGACTTTGCCCCTCCCGTGCCTACCAGCGACCCTTGACGGCCCGCCCCCCCGAAGCATATCAACGACCCTAACTAACCAAACAAAGGTTAGACCAAAGCTGCGAACGCCCACCAGGGAGGAGGCGACGTGACTTCTGTAAAGCCGGTTGGCGACAAACCGGATGGCCGCGACCCGTTAGGCCGCGACACGGTTCCGAAATACCTTGTTTACAATGCCGAGCATCGGCGTGATCGCCCAGCCATGCGCGAAAAGTACCTTGGTATCTGGCAAAGCTGGAACTGGGGCGAGGTGGCGGCCAATGTGGCGGCTATTGCCGGCGGCCTGAAGGCGCTGGGCTTCCAGCGTGGCGACAAGCTGGCGATCATTGGCGACAACCGGCCGCAGCTTTACTGGATGCTGGGTGCCGTTCAGGCGCTGGGCGGCGTGCCGGTGCCGATTTACCAGGATAGTGTGGCCGACGAGGTGCAGTATGTCGTTGACCATGCCGAAGCGCGTTTTGCCCTGGCAGAGAATCAGGAGCAGGTCGACAAGCTGCTCTCGGTGCGCGACCGGCTGCCCCGGCTGGAATTGATCATTTTCGCTGATCCGCGTGGCCTGCGGCATTACGACCAGCCCTTCCTGCATGATCTGGACAAGGTGATTGCCACCGGCCGGGACTATGCCAAGGCACATGAGGGCTTCTTCAAGGCCGAGGTGAACCAGGGCAAGGGCGATGATCTGTCGCTGATCTGCTACACATCCGGCACCACTGGCCGGCCCAAGGGCGTGATGCTGAGCCACGATAATGTGGTGCGTTCGGCCAATCTGGCCATCGGCTTCGACAAGATCAACGAAAATGACGAAATCCTGGCCTATCTGCCGCTGGCCTGGGTGGGTGACAACTTCATCTCCTACGCCGAGGCCACCATTGCCGGCTTCTGCGTCAACTGCCCGGAATCGGGCGAAACCGTGCTGACCGACCTGCGCGAGATCGGGCCGACCTACTTCTTTGCCCCGCCGCGTATCTTCGAGGGCCTGCTGGCCACGGTGATGATCCGCATGGAGGATGCCGGCGCGATCAAGCGCGCCATGTTCAAGTATTTCATCGATGTGGCCAAGCGTGTTGGCCGCCCGATCCTGGAAGGCAAGCCGGTAAGCTTTGCCGACCGGCTGCTTTACGGGCTTGGCGACCTGCTGGTTTATGGCCCGCTGAAGAATGTGCTCGGCCTCAGCCGCCTGCGGCTGGCCTATACCGCCGGCGAAGCCATCGGCCCGGATATCTTCGACTTTTTCCGTGCGCTGGGCATCAACCTGAAACAGCTCTACGGCCAGACCGAATCGACGGTCTATCTCTGCCTGCACACCGATACCGATGTGAAAGCCGATACCGTAGGCCCGCCCGGCCCGGGTATTGAATTGTATATCGACGAGGCGAGCGGCGAGGTGATGTATCGCAGCCCGGGCGTGTTTGTCGGCTATTACAAGAACCCGGAAGCAACGGCGGAAACCAAGACCCCGGATGGCTGGGTGCATACCGGCGATGCCGGCGTGTTCACCGATCAGGGCCATCTGCGCATCATTGATCGCGCCAAGGATGTTGGCCGCCTCAATAATGGCACACTGTTTGCGCCGAAATTTGTTGAGAACAAGCTGAAATTCTTCCCCTCGATCAAGGAAGCCGTGACCTTCGGCGACAAGCGCGACCATGCCACCGCCTTTATCAATATCGATCTGGCAGCGGTTGGCTCCTGGGCCGAGCGCAAGGGCATTGCCTATACGTCCTATGCCGATCTGGCGGGGCGGCCGGAAGTTTATGATCTGGTGAAAGGCTGCATCGAGCAGGTCAACCGCGACCTCGCTTCCGACAGTTCGATGGTGGACAGCCAGATTCACCGCTTCCTGATCCTGCACAAGGAACTGGATGCCGATGATGGCGAACTGACCCGCACCCGCAAGGTGCGCCGCCGCATCATTGCCGAACGGTATGGCGATCTGATCGAGGCTTTGTATTCCAACCAGCCGGAAGTGCAGGTGGATGCCAAGATCACCTTTGAGGATGGCCGCACCGGCAGCTTCAAGGCACGGCTCAAAATCGCAGACGCGCAAACCCAGGCGCCGATGCGCAAGGCAGGCTGAACCGTATGACCGCTATGACCAAGACCATCGGCGATGTGCTGCTGCAAGTGGACAATATCTCGCTCAGCTTTGGCGGCGTGAAGGCTTTGACCGATATCAGCTTTTCCATCCGCGAGCGGGAAGTGCTGGCGATTATCGGGCCGAATGGCGCCGGCAAGTCGTCGATGCTGAACTGCATAAACGGCTTCTATCATCCGCAGCAGGGCACCATCACCTTCAAGGGCCAGCCGCGCAAGCAGATGCGCCCGCATGAGGCAGCCAGCCAGGGCATTGCCCGCACCTTCCAGAACATTGCACTGTTCAAGGGCATGTCGACGCTGGACAACATCATGACCGGCCGGCTGCTGAAAATGAAATCCGGCCTGATCGCTTCGGCTTTCTACAAGGGGCCGGCCGAGCGCGAGCAGAACGAACATCGCGCCTTCTGCGAAAAGATCATCGACTTCCTGGAGATCGAGGCGATCCGCAAGGTGCCGGTGGGGCGGCTGCCCTATGGTTTGCAGAAGCGGGTTGAACTTGGCCGCGCCCTGGCTGCCGAGCCTACCTTGCTGCTGCTGGATGAGCCGATGGCCGGCATGAACCTGGAGGAAAAGCAGGATATGTGCCGCTTCATCCTCGATGTGAATGACGAATTCGGCACCACAATCTGCCTGATTGAGCATGATATGGGCGTGGTGATGGACATTTCCGACCGCGTGGTGGTGCTGGATTACGGCCGCAAGATCGGCGACGGCACGCCGGCCGAGATCAAGGCCAACAAGGAAGTGATCGACGCCTATCTCGGCGTACAGCATTAAGGGCGGGAGCGGGCGATATGGCGTTTTTCCTCGAAGTGCTGATCGGCGGCCTGATGGCGGGGGTGATGTATTCCCTTGTCGCGCTTGGCTTTGTGCTGATCTTCAAGGCATCCGGCGTGTTCAATTTCGCCCAGGGCGCCATGGTGCTGTTTGCCGGCCTGTTCTTTGTCGGCTTTATCGGCAAGGGCGTGCCGATCTGGCTTTCGATCATCCTCACCCTGGTGGTGATGGCGGTGCTGGCCATTGTGATCGAGCGGCTGGTGCTGCGCCATCTGGTCAACCAGGAAGGCATCATCCTGTTCATGGCCACGATCGGCGTGTCGTTTTTTATCGACGGTTTCGGCCAGACCATCTGGGGCTCCGGGGTGTCGCAGATCGATGTCGGCATTCCCACCGATCCGATTTTCATCATGGATGGTGAAATCCTGATCCAGTCTTTTGATCTCTGGGCCGCTCTCGTGGCGGGGTCGTTGCTGGCGGCGCTGGTGGTGTTTCAGAAAACCCGCATCGGCCGTGCGCTGCGCGCCGTGGCGGATGACCATCAGGCGGCGCAGTCGGTCGGCATTCCGCTCAATGTGATCTGGATCATCGTCTGGGCCATTGCCGGCATGGTGGCCTTGGTCGCCGGTGTGATGTGGGGCTCCAAACTCGGCATGCAGCCGGCCATTGTCGGCCTGGCGCTGAAGGCTTTGCCGGTGCTGATCCTGGGTGGTTTCACTTCGGTGCCGGGCGCCATTATCGGCGGCCTGATCATCGGTGCCGGCGAGAAACTGGCCGAGGTTTATATCGGGCCGTTCTTTGGCGGCGGCATCGAGAACTGGTTTGCCTATGTGCTGGCGCTTGGTTTCCTGCTGATCCGGCCGCAGGGCCTGTTCGGCGAAAAGATCATTGAGCGCGTGTGAGGAAAATCGAACATGCTCTATCGTGAATCCGGCCAGTTCAAGACCAGCTATCCCGCCGATCAGGCGATTTTCACCATCCCGCAAGATCGCGTTTTCTTCGCGCTGCTGCTGTTGGCGGCCTTTGTCGGCGTGCCGATGGTGGCCACCGATTATCTCTACACCGCGCTGATCATCCCGTTCCTGTGCATGGCATTGGCGGCACTCGGGCTAAACATTCTCACCGGCTATTGCGGCCAGGTGTCGCTCGGCACCGGCGCCTTCATGGGCGTGGGCGCGGTGGCGGCCTGGAATCTGGCCTTCCGCATCCCGGAGCTGAACCTGCTGGTGGTGTTTGTCATCGCCGGCCTGATCGCGGCGCTGGTGGGCGTGATCTTCGGCCTGCCCTCCTTGCGCATCAAGGGCTTCTACCTGGCAGTGGCCACGCTGGCGGCGCAGTTTTTCCTGCCCTGGATGTTCGTGAAATTCGGCTGGTTCACCAATTATAATTCCTCGGGTGTCATCACCGTGCCGAAATTGTCGCTGTTCGGCTGGAGCATCGACACGCCGATGGAGAAATACCTCTTTGCGCTTGGCGTGGTGTCGATCCTGGCGCTGGCGGCGAAGAACATGGTGCGTTCCAATCCGGGCCGGCAATGGATGGCGATCCGCGACATGGACATCGCTGCCGAGATCATCGGCATCCGCCCGATTGTCGCCAAGCTCACTGCTTTCGCCGTGTCGTCCTTCTATATCGGCATTGCCGGGGCGCTGTATCTGTTTGTTTATCTCGGCTCGGCCGAGCCGGATGGCTTCAATATCAACCTGTCATTCCAGGCGCTGTTCATGATCATCATCGGCGGTCTGGGGTCGATCCTGGGTAGTTTCCTTGGCGCCTTCTTCATCCTGCTGGTGCCGATTTTCCTTACCCGTGGCCTGCCGCTGATCGGCTTGGAAATGTCCACGGCCACCATCGCGCATACCGAATTCATGGTGTTTGGTGCGATGATCGTGTTCTTCCTGATTGTCGAGCCGCATGGTCTGGCGCGGCTGTGGCAGATCACCAAGGAGAAACTGCGCGTCTGGCCATTTCCGTATTGATGGCCGGTACTTGATGGCGCTGTAAAGCCGGCTTGGTCCGGCCCGGAATTGCGTGTTAGGGTTCAACTAACCCACCCTAAATCGGGTGGCATAATGGGAGGAAATAACCATGGTAATGAAGAAGCTTGGCCTGGCCATTGCGGCCGGCGCCGCCTTGCTCGGGGCGAATTTTGCCGCCTCGGCGCAGGAGCAGTTGATTCCGTCGATGGTCTACCGCACCGGCCCGTTTGCCCCCTCGGGCACGCCCACTGCCGATGGTTTTGCCGATTACATCACCCTGCTCAACAGCCGCGATGGCGGCCTCAACGGCGTCAAGCTGAAGGTTGAGGAATGCGAGACGCAGTACAATACCGAGCGTGGTGTTGAATGCTACGAGCGTCTCAAGGCGATGGGCGGCACCATTTTCAGCCCGTATTCCACCGGCATCACCTATGCGCTCACGGATCGTGCGCCAACCGACAAGTCGGTGATCTTCTCGATGGCCTATGGCCGCGCCTCGGCGATGGTCGGCACCTATTTCCCCTGGGTGTTCAACGCGCCGGTCACCTACTGGTCAGGTGCTTCAGCCGCAGTGCAGTTCTTCGCCAAGGAAGCCGGCGGCAAGGACAAGCTGAAGGGCAAGAAGATCGCCCATGTCTTCATCGACATCCCCTATGGCAAGGAACCCAATCCTGTGCTGCAAAACTATGCGCAGGAACTCGGTTTCCAGCTTGAACTGGTGCCGGTGCCGGCGCCGGGCCTGGAGCAGAAGTCGATCTGGTTGCAGGTGCGCCAGATGCGCCCGGATTATGTGTTCCTCACCGGCTGGGGCGCAATGAATGCCGTGTCGCTCAAGGAAGCGGCGGCGGTTGGCTATCCGCGCGAGAAGATTCTCGGCGGCTGGTATACCTCGCAGGATAGCGACACCGTGGGTGCCGGCCCGGCAGCCAAGGGTTTCCGCGGCCTGACCTTCCATGGCGCCTCGCGCGATCTGGAACTGCTTAAGGTGATCAAGACCCATGTGGTCGACAAGAACCTGGCCAGCCAGAACGGCAAGCATCTTGGCGAAATCGGCTATCTGCGCGGCGTGCTGAATGCGGTGTTCACCACCGAGGCATTGCGCACCGCCCAGGCTCAGTATGGCAACAAGGTGATGGATGGCGAACAGTCGCGCTGGGGCTTCGAGAATCTCGATCTCTCCGCCGACAAGCTGAAGAAGCTCGGCCTGGAAGGCTTCATCCAGCCGATCAAGATCACCTGCGACAATCATCAGGGCGAAGGCAAGATCCTGGTGGTGCAGTGGGAAGGCGATCGCTGGAAGCATGTCAGCGACTGGATCGCGCCGGAGAATACCAAGCTGATGCCGCTCTATCTCGCTGGCGCCGAAGCCTATGCCCGCGAGAAGAATATCGGCGCGCGTAGCTGCCCGCGCAGCTAAGCCGGCCTGAACCTGGCCGCCGGCCGGAGCAATCCGGCCGGCGGTAGTTTCCCGCAATCGTTTTCCTGACGAGACCGCAAAGATGACCGCCCAGCTAGCGACCAATCCGGCAGCGACCCATCAGACCATGGCTGCGAATGCCGTGGCGCCGCTGCTCAGCGTCTCGAATATCGAAGTGATCTACAATCACGTCATCCTGGTGCTCAAGGGCGTTTCGCTCCAGGTGCCGGAAGGCGCCATCGTTGCCCTGCTGGGCGCCAACGGCGCCGGCAAGACCACCACGCTCAAGGCGATTTCCAATCTGCTGCGCGCCGAGCGTGGCGATATCACCAAGGGCCATATCGAATTTCGCGGTGAGCGGGTGGACGCGCTCAATCCTTCGGCCCTGGTCAAGAAGGGCCTGATCCAGGTGATGGAGGGGCGGCATTGTTTCGCCCATCTCACCGTGGAGGAAAACCTGCTCACCGGCGCCTTCACCCGCACCGACGGCAATCGCGCCATCAATGAGGAGCTTGAAAAGGTCTATACCTTCTTTCCGCGCCTCAAGGTGCGACGCAAGTCGCTGGCCGGCTATACGTCGGGCGGCGAACAGCAGATGACCGCTATTGGCCGCGCGCTGATGAGCCGGCCCAACATGATCCTGCTCGACGAACCCTCGATGGGCCTGGCGCCGCAATTGGTCGAAGAGATTTTTGAAATTGTGCATCGGCTCAACAAGGAAGCCAAGGTCAGTTTCCTGGTGGCCGAGCAGAATACCAACATGGCGCTGCGTTATGCCGATTACGGTTATATTCTGGAAAACGGCCGCGTGGTGATGGATGGCGAAGCCGCCTCGCTGCGTGAGAATGCCGATGTGAAGGAATTTTATCTCGGCCTTGGCGCCGGTGGCCGCATGAGCTTCCGCGATGTGAAGCATTACCGCCGCCGCAAGCGCTGGCTGGCCTGAACGGAGCAAAGCCGATGAGCGATTTTTACGATGCGCTGGAAACGCGCGATCATGAATTGCGCGTAGCCGAGCAATGGCATGCCCTGCGCGCCCAGGTGGCGCATGCGCAAGCGCATTCAGCCTATTTCGGCGAAATTCTTGCCGGGGTCGATGCTGCCGCACTGAAATCGGCTGCCGATCTGGCGCAATTGCCGGTAACGCGCAAATCCGATCTGGCCGCGCGCCAGAAGGCGAGGCCGCCTTTCGGCGGGCTGGAGGCGGTGGCGCATGCCAAGCTGAAACATGTCTTCCAGTCGCCGGGGCCGATCTACGAACCGGATGGTTATGAGCGCGACCATTGGCGCTTTGCCCGCGCCATGTGGGCTGCCGGGCTGCGGCCGGGTGATCTGGTGCTGAATTGTTTCTCCTATCATCTCACGCCTGCCGGCATGCTGGTGGAAAGCGCCGCCCATGCCATCGGCTGTCCGGTGATTCCGGGCGGCGTGGGTAATACCGAACTGCAATTGCAGGCGGTGCATGATCTGAAGCCGGTGGCCTATGGCGGCACACCATCCTTCCTGCGCATCCTGCTGCAAAAGGGCCGTGAAGCCGGCTTGGATACTTCTTCGCTGAAAAAGGCTCTGGTCGGCGGCGAAGCCCTGCCGCCGAGCTTGCGCAAGGAGATCAACGATCTCGGCTGCTTCGTGTTGCAGAATTACGGCACTGCCGATCTTGGCCTGATCGCTTATGAAAGCCCGGCGATGGAAGGCATGATCCTGGATGAAGGCGTGTGGGTGGAAATCGTGCGCCCCGGCACCGGCGACCCGGTGGCCCCAGGCGAAGTGGGCGAGGTGGTGGTCACCAGCCTGACCAACAGGGAATATCCGCTGATCCGCTTTGCCACCGGCGACCTTTCCGCCATCCTGCCCGGCGCCAGCCCCTGCGGCCGCAGCAATACCCGCATCAAGGGCTGGATGGGCCGCGCCGACCAGACCACCAAGGTGAAGGGCATGTTCGTCACCCCGGGCCAGATTGCCCAGGTGGTGGCGCGGCATCCGGAAATCGCCAAGGCGCGGCTGGAAGTCACCTCCAGCAACAATACCGATGCCATGGTGTTGAAACTCGAACTCAAGGGCAGTGGTGCCGATATAACCGCCGCCGTAGCCGAAAGTTTGCAAGCAATCTGCAAGGTGCGCGGCAACGCAGAGCTGGTTGCCAGCGGCAGCCTGCCCAATGACGGCAAGGTGATTGCCGATCTGCGGACCTACCAGTAAGCCACGAAGCGGGCTAAATTCCGGCCATCATGATGTTGGCGGCCGAGCGGCTGGCCGTGATCCGCGGCGAGCGACAGCTTTTCAAGGATGTGAGTTTCAGTCTCGCCCCGGGCGAGGCCTTGCTGCTGCGCGGCCCGAATGGCAGCGGCAAATCCAGCCTGCTGCGCCTGCTGGCCGGTTTCCTGGCCCCGGCGGCCGGGCGTTTGCTGTGGCAGGGCCAGGATGTGGCCCATGAGCCGGAAGACTATCGCGCCGGGCTGCTTTATCTCGGCCACCAGGATGCCGTGCAGCCGCAGATCAGTGCCGAGGATAACCTGATCTACTGGGCGCGCTTGGCCGGGCTGGGCGCCGCCGCCGCCGCCGAGCGCAGCCAGGCCGCGCTGGAACAGGCTGGGCTGGGGCGCCAGCGCCGGCTGCCCGGGCGGTATCTTTCCGCCGGCCAGAAACGCCGCCTTGGCCTCGCCCGGCTGCTGCTGCGCCCGGCCGCACTCTGGCTGCTGGATGAACCCACCAATGCCCTGGATAGCGCCGCCATCACCTGGCTTGGCGCAGCGCTGGCGCGGCATCGTGCGGCCGGCGGCCTGGTGCTGCTGGCCAGCCATGTTGATGTGCCGCTGCCGCAGGCGCGTTGCCTTGAGCTACCTTCGGGGCAACTGGCATGAGCGTGTTCTGGGCCATTGTCGGGCGTGACCTGCGGCTCGGTCTGGGCGCACAAGGGGCGGCGCTCACGACATTGTTATTCTTTGTCCTGGCGGTCAGCCTGTTTCCGCTCGGGGTCGGGCCGGAGCCGGTTTTGCTCGGCCGCATTGCGCCGGGCGTGATCTGGGTGGCGGCTTTGCTGGCGGCGCAATTGTCGCTGGATCGGCTGTTCCAGGCCGATCATGAGGATGGCACGCTTGATCTCCTGGCCCAGGCGCCCTTGCCGCTCACTCTGGTGGTGGCGGCCAAGCTGCTGGCGCATTGGCTTGGCACCGGGCTGCCGCTGGCCTTGATCGCGCCATTGCTGGCAATTCTGCTGCAAATGGATATGGCGGCCCTGCCGGTGCTGCTGCTGGCCTTGCTGCTTGGCACCCCCAGCCTCAGCCTGATCGGCGGCATCGGTGCGGCGCTGACTTTGGGCGCCCGGCGCGGTGCAGTGCTGGTGCCGCTGCTCACCCTGCCTTTGCTGGTGCCGGTGCTGATTTTTGGCGTCGGCGCCGTGGAGGCAGCGGCTTTTGGCCTCAGCCCGCGGCCGCATCTGCTGCTTTTGGGCGCTTTTCTGGCCGGTTCCGCCGTGCTGGCGCCGCTGGCCGGCGCGGCGGCTGTGAAACTGGCCTTGGAATGAGCCTGCGATTATAACTGCCGCCATGCATTACCTAGCCAATCCCGCCCGTTTCCTGCGTCTGATGGCCGCGATCCGCCCCTGGGCGGCGGGCGTTGCCCTGCTTGGCCTTGGCCTTGGCTTTGGCTGGGGGCTGCTGTATTCGCCACCGGATTATCAGCAGGGCGAAACCGTGCGCATCATGTATCTGCATGTGCCGGCAGCCTGGATGAGCCTGTTCATCTATGCCGGTATGGCGCTGGCCTCGGCGGCGGCGCTGATCTGGCGCCATCCGGTGGCCGAACTGGCAGCCAAGGCCTCGGCCCCGGTGGGGGCGGCCTTCACCTTGGTCTGCCTGCTCACCGGCGCATTGTGGGGCAAGCCGATGTGGGGCACCTGGTGGGTGTGGGATGCCCGACTCACCTCGATGCTGATCCTGTTTTTCATCTATCTGGGCTACATGGCCTTGTGGGAGGCGTTTGACGACCCGGCCCGCGCCGGCCGCGCCGCCGCCATCCTGGCCCTGGTGGGGGCGGTGAACCTGCCGGTCATCAAGTTCTCGGTGGATTGGTGGAACACCCTGCATCAGCCGGCCAGCGTGCTGACCCTGGCCGGGCCGAAAATCCACCCCGATATCCTGTGGCCGCTGCTTTTGGTGGCGCTGGGCTGCAAGGGCTATTACCTCTGGCTGCTAAGCCTGCGGGTGCGCAGCGAAATCCTGGCGCGGCAGGCGCGCATGCTGCGTTTCGCCGCAGCCAGCGAGGGCGCCGCCGGGTAGTTTTCTGCCCGGGCGATGTATATCTTGCCCTGGCGGATTTGTTTCCGCCGAATTTATGGAGCAACGGACAGCCCCGTGTACTGGTCCAGCCTCACCGATTTCCTTGCCATGGGCGGCCATGCCGGCTTCATCTGGCCGGCCTTTGGCTGCGGCCTGATCGTGCTGGGCGGCCTGGCCATGGTCAGCCGACGCAGCTTGGCCGCAGCCGAGCGCGAACTGGCAGAAGCGCGCCGCGAGGCTGGCCGTGACGCCTAAGGGTATGACCCGCAAGCGCAAGCGGCTTTATGCCGTACTGGCATTGGTTGCCGGCCTGGGCGTGGCCACCGCCCTGGTGCTGAGCGCTTTTTCCGACAATCTGGTGTTTTTTCACAGCCCCAGCGATGTGGTGGAAAAGCATCTGCCGGCAGACAAGCGTTTCCGCATTGGCGGCTTGGTGCAGGAAGGCAGCGTGAAGCGTGATGGCCTGTTGACCGAATTTGCCGTGACTGACATGCGCCACACCATCGCGGTGCGCTATACCGGCCTGATGCCAGACCTGTTCCGCGAGGGCCAGGGTGTGGTGGCGGATGGCCGGCTGGATGGCCAGGGCCGCTTCATCGCTTCCGAAGTGCTGGCAAAGCATGACGAGAATTACATGCCGCCGGAAGTGGCCGAAGCGCTGAAGAAATCCGGCCAATGGCATGAAAAGCAGGGCGACCACACCAAGCTGGCGGCTCCAAAATGAGTGTTGACGCGCCATGATCGCAGAACTTGGCCATTTTGCACTGATTCTGGCGCTGGCGTTGGCCATCGCGCAAGGCACCCTGCCGCTGATCGGCGCCCAGCGCGGCATCGCGCCGTGGATCGGCTTGGCTCCGGCCGCCGCCCTTGGCCAGGTGCTGATGACCGCCTTTGCCTTCGGCTGTCTCACCTATGCCTATGTCACCTCGGATTTTTCAGTGCTCAATGTGGCGCAGAATTCGCACACGCTGAAACCGATGCTCTACAAGATCAGCGGCGTGTGGGGCAATCATGAAGGCTCGCTGCTGCTGTGGCAGTTCATCCTGGCGATTTTTGGCGCCGCCGTGGCGGTGTTTGGTGCGCCATTGCCGGCCACCCTGCGCGCCCGCGTGCTCGGTGTGCAGGGCCTGATCTGCGTCGGCTTCCTGCTGTTCATCCTGCTCACCTCAAATCCGTTTGACCGCCTATTGCCGGCGCCGCTGGAAGGCAAGGGGCTCAACCCGCTGCTGCAAGACCCTGGCCTGGCCTTCCATCCGCCGTTTCTTTACCTGGGTTATGTCGGCTTCTCGGTGGCTTTCTCCTTCGCCATTGCGGCGCTGATCGAAGGCCGGGTTGATCCGGCCTGGGCGCGCTGGGTGCGGCCCTGGACGCTGGCTGCCTGGGTGTTCCTCACCATCGGTATCGCCATGGGCTCGTGGTGGGCGTATTACGAACTTGGCTGGGGCGGCTGGTGGTTCTGGGACCCGGTGGAGAATGCCTCCTTTATGCCCTGGCTGGCCGGCACCGCGCTGCTGCATTCCGCCATCGTGGTGGAAAAACGCGAGGCGCTGAAAAGCTGGACCGTGCTGCTCGCCATCGTCACCTTCTCGCTCAGCCTGCTCGGTACCTTCCTGGTGCGCTCGGGTGTGCTCAATTCGGTGCATGCCTTTGCCACCGACCCGACACGCGGCCTGTTCATCCTGATCTTTCTCGGCATCGTGGTGGGCGGCAGCCTGGCGCTGTATGCGTGGCGCGCGCCGGCGCTCAGCGGCGTTGGCCTGTTCGCCCCGCTCAGCCGCGAAGGCGCGCTGGTGCTGAATAACCTGCTGCTGGCCGTGGCCACCGGCGCGGTGCTGCTCGGCACGCTCTATCCGCTGGCGCTGGATGCCATCACCGGCGAGAAGGTTTCGGTTGGCCCGGCCTATTTCAACAGTGTGTTTGTGCCGCTGATGGCGCCGCTTTGCGCCGCCGTAGCGGTGGGGCCGCTGCTGGCCTGGAAACGCGGCGATCTTGCTGCCGCGCTCAATCGTCTGGTGGTGGCCGGTTTTGCTGCCATTGCCGCTTTGCTGCTGGCATTGTGGTTGCGCGGCGATGGCCCATGGCTGTCGCTGCTTGGTCTGAGCCTCGCCGCCTGGCTCGGTATCGGTGCATTGAGCGAATGGGCGCAGCGGATCAAGCTGTTCGGCGGCCCGTTGCGTGACAGCCTGAACCGCGCCTGTCATCTGCCGCGTGCTGCCTGGGGCATGACCGTGGCGCATCTCGGCGTGGCCCTGCTGATCCTCGGCATCACGGTGTCAGAAACCTGGCAGATCGAAAAGCAGCAGGTGATGCGGCCCGGCGATATGGTCACGGTTGGTCCGGTGCAATATCGTTTCCTCGGTGTGCAGCCGATCCAGGGGCCGAATTACCTGGCCAATCAGGGCCGCTTTGAATTGCTGCGCGATGGTCGCGTGGTGGATGTGTTGCTGCCGGCCCAGCGGCGCTATCAGCAGCCGCCGATGGAAACCACCGAGGCGGCGATCCGCCCGTCCTTGCTCGGCGATATCTATGCCGTGGTGGGCGAGGGCGATGCCCAGCGCGGCTGGGCGGTGCGGCTTTATTGGAAGCCGCTGGTATCCTGGATCTGGCTGGGCTCGCTGGTGATGGCCTTTGGCGGCCTGTTGTCGCTGACCGACCGGCGCCATCGTGTTGGTGTGCCGAAACCACAGCGCAGCCGCAGCAGCGCAGCGCAGGCGGCAGAGTAAGGCCATGATGCGCTATCTACCGTTTCTGGTTTTTATCGTGATCGGCATCGCGCTGGCGGTGGGCCTGACGCTCAACCCGCGTGAAATTCCCTCGGCGCTGATCGGCAAGCCGGTGCCGGAATTCAGCCTGCCGGCAATTCAAGGCCGCAGCGAATCCTTCAGTTCTGCCGATCTCAAGGCCGGCCAGCCGGCTCTGGTGAATGTGTTTGCTTCCTGGTGCCTGCCCTGCCGGATTGAACACCCGCTGCTGATGCAGTTGCAGCGCAGCGGCACCGTGATTCACGGCTTGAACTACAAGGACGAGCCGGCAGCGGTCTCGCGTTGGCTCAAGGATCTGGGCGATCCGTTTGCCCGCACCGGGGCGGATCGTGATGGCCGGGTCAGCATTGATTGGGGCGTTTATGGTGTGCCGGAAACCTTTGTGGTGGATGGCAGGGGCCAGATCATCTGCAAACATATCGGCCCACTCACCGAACTGGATGTCAGCAACAAGATCAAGCCGGCGCTGGATGCCGCCAAGGCCGGCAAGCCGGTGCCGAGTCAGGCCAAATGCTGAAGCGCCTCGCCTTGCTGCTACTGCTCTGCCTGCTTGTGCCGCAGGTTCAAGCCCAGCATCTGGAGCCCACCCTGGCCGATCCAGCCGCCGAGGCGCGGGCGCGCGTGATCTCAAAGGATTTGCGCTGCCTGGTTTGCCAGAACCAGTCCATCGAGGAATCCAATGCGCCGCTGGCTCGTGATTTGCGGCGCCTCGTGCGCGAGCGTATCGCCGCTGGCGATAGCGATCAGGGCGTGCGTGAATATCTGGTGGCGCGGTATGGCGAATGGGTTTTGCTGACGCCGCGTTTTAATGAACGCACCTTGCTGCTCTGGCTTGGCCCGCTGCTGCTGCTGATCGCCGGCGGTGCGGTGGTGATCGGTTTGCATCGGCGCAATCGCAAGGCCATTGCCGTCCAGGCCGCGCCGGCACCGCTTTCGCCTGAGGAGAGCCGCCGCGTGGCTGAATTGCTGAAAACTGATCCGCAGCAAGGAGAGCGGTAATCATGCTGTGGCTTGGTTTTGCCCTTTTGCTGGCTTTGGCGCTGGCTTTCCTGCTCTGGCCGTGGTTTGGCAACCGCCGAGCCGCCAATCTGCGCAAGGCACATGATCTGGCGGTGTATCGCGCCCAGCTTGATGAAATTGCCCAGGAAGTGACGCGCGGCACGCTGAGCGAGACTGAAGCCAATGCTGCGCGGGTGGAGATCCAACGCCGCCTGCTGCGCGCTGATGCCGCGCCGGACGAAGTTGCTTTCAGCGATGTATTGAAGCCCGGCGTGCTGCTGGGCACCGGCCTGATGCTGGCCCTGCTGCCGGTGGGCGCGGTCGGGCTTTATGCCGCGCTGGGCCGGCCCGATGCGGCGAAGCAGCCGGTGGTGGCGCAAAGCGCCGAGCTTGAGCGCCAGCGCGCCGAACAGCATGAGATGGACAAGCTGGTGGATCGCCTGCGCCAGCGCCTGGAAACCGAGCCGAACCGGGCCGAGGGCTGGGTTCTGCTGGGTCGCACGCTGATGAATATGGGGCGTTATGGCGAGGCGGTGGAGGCTTTTGATCGCCTGGCGGTGCTGACACCGGAAGATGCCGAAGCGCATGCCTTTCTGGGCGAGGCCTATATCTTCGGCAATGACGGGCGGGTGACACGCGAGGCGCGGCTGGCTTTCCAGCGCACCCTGCAACTGGAACCGGGCCATCCCAGCGCATTGTATTATCTGGCGATGGCCAAGATGCAGGATGGCGACATGCGTGGCGCCTTCACTGACTGGCTGGTCCTGGCGCGCGCCGCCGAGCCGGATGCGCCCTGGCTGCCGCTGGTGCTGACGCGGCTGCGCGAAGTGGCGCCGCGTATCGGGGTTGATCTGGCCCAGATGCTGCCAAATGCCGCCCAACCCGCCAATCCGCCGCCGCCATCCGGCCCGACCCGCGAGCAGATGGAAGCGGCGCAGTCGATGTCGGCCGAAGATCGTGCGGCGATGATTCGCGGCATGGTGGAAAGGCTGGCGGAGCGGCTGAAGGAAAATCCCAACGACCTGGAAGGCTGGGTGCGGCTGGGCCGCGCCCGCGAGGTGATGAATGACCAGCCGGCGGCGATCGAGGCCTATACCAAGGCACTGGCGCTGATGCCACAAGGCATTCCGTTGCGGGCGGAAGTGGAAGGCCGCTTGCAGGCGCTGCGACGTTGAAGATTCGCCGCGTTAACCTTTCGCCTTAACGCCACCTTAAGACTCGATGCGGCTTAATCAGCTCCGGTTTCTGAGGAGTTGTCATGGCCATCGCGCCCAGTTCCAATCTGCTCAATGCCCTGTCGCAATTGCAGGGTAGTCGCTCGTCCAGTGCGGCTTCTGCCGCCCCGGCGGCAGGCAGCAGCAGCTTTGCCGCGCAATTGAACCGTGTTGCCGCACCCAGCCAAACTGGTTCTGTGGGGCAGGCCGGTTCCAGCAGCCAGATCCAGCAGCCGCAAAGCCAGGCGCCGGCCAGCGAAACCCAGTCGCGCCCGCGCAATCGTTATCTCGGCCAATACGTCAATATCCTGGTTTGAAGCCGCTCCGGTTGACGCCGGCAACACCCCCCTTTAGCTTGGCGCGCAACGCCAGTTAAAAAAAGCAGGGGAAACGCCATGTCGTCGCGCCGTACCATTCTTGCCGCCCTGGTCGCGGCCAGCTTTGCCGCCACTTTGCCGCAGGCCGCCCAGGCCCAGGCTAAAGACAAGGCCACCATCGCCGCGCTCGCCTTTGTCTCATCGGCACCGATCTTCATCGCCAAGGAGCGTGGCTATTTCGATGCCGAGGGCATTGATCTCGATATCAAGATTTTCAACGCCGCCCAGGCCATTGCGGTGGCGGTGGCCGGCGGGGATGCTGATTTCGGCATCACGGCTTTCACCGGCGGCTTCTTCAACCTGGCTGGCAAGGGCGCGCTCAAGGTGATCGCGGCGCAGAGCCGTGAGGAGAAGGGCTATAATTTTGTCGCCTATGTCGCCGGCAAGAAAGCCTTTGATGAAGGCTTTCGCAATCCGAAGGATTTTGCCGGCAAGAGCGTGGCAGTCACCACAATTGGTTCCAGCTTCCACTACAATCTCGGCATGCTGGCCGATAAATATGGCTTCAAGCTCGACAGCGTGAGCATGAAGCCGGTGCAGTCGATCCCCAACATGATGGCGGCGCTGAGCGGCGGTCAGGTGGATGCCACCATCCTGCCGGCCAATAATGCGCTCAAGCTGCAAGCCGATGGCGCCGGTACCATCATCGGCTGGGTGGCCGATCATACGCCATGGCAACTTGGCGCGCTGTTCACTTCCACCCGCAATGTGCAGGGCAAGCGGCCAATGGTGGAGCGCTTTGTGCGCGCCTACCAGAAGGGGCTGGCGGATTATGCCGATGCTTTCCTGACCAAGGATGCCGCCGGCAATCGTGTTTTCGGCGCCAAGGCAGAGGCGGCTTATCCGATCCTGGAAAAATGGGTGGAGCCGAAGCCGAGCTATGAGGTGGTGAAGGTATCCGCCAATTTCATGGACCCGCAGGGCCGCCTGTTGGTGAAGAATATCTATGATCAGGTGGCCTGGAATCAGGCGCAGGGCCTAGTGGACAAGACGGTGAACGCCAAGGATTTCCTTGATCTGAGCTTTGTGCAGGGCCATCTCGATCAGCCGAAGTAAGTGCGATGAAAGTGGTGCTGCGGCAGGTTGGCCATGCCTATGGCGACCTGCCCACCCTGGATGGGATTTCCTTCGATCTGGGCCAGGGTGAAACCGTGGTGCTGATCGGACCATCCGGCTGCGGCAAGTCCACCTTGCTCAATCTGGTTGGCGGTTTGCTGGAATTGCAGCAGGGCAGTATCGAACTGGTTGGCGCGCCGCCTGCGGGCTGCCTCAATCCGCTGACTTTTGTGTTTCAGGACTTTGCCCTGCTGCCATGGCGCAGCGTGGCCGGCAATGTGGCGCTGGCGCTGGAGCATCATGCGCTGGATGGTGCCGAGCGCGCCGCCCGCATCCGCGATGTACTGGCATTATGCGGCCTGAGTGATTTTGCCGATGCCCTACCGAAGCAGCTTTCCGGCGGCATGCGCCAGCGCGTCGGTATTGCGCGGGCCATTGCAGTGAAGCCGGCGGTGCTGCTGATGGACGAGCCACTTTCGGCGCTGGATGCGCAGACGCGTGAATTGCTGATGGAAGACCTGATCGCCATCTGGGCGCGGGAACGCACCACCACACTGTATGTGACGCATAATCTGGCCGAAGCGGTGCGGCTGGCGGATCGTGTGGTGGTGCTGTCGCGCCGCCCAGGCCGTATCAAGGCGATTGTGGATTTGCCGATACCGGTGGCCGAGCGTGCCGATCCGGCCCATGCCGTCCGCCTGAGCCAGTTGCAAAACGAGCTGTGGCAATTGATTAAATCTGAGGCCCAGGTGGCGGATCGCGAGATGCAGCATGGCGTCTAACCTGCCCGGTAAATCAGTGCCGTTTCGTGGCGGCGGTTTTGTGCCGGGGGTGAAGCGCTGGGCACCCTGGCTGGCCTTTGCCGTCATCATCGCGCTGTGGGAAGCTGCCTCATTGAGCCGCCTGCTGCCGGCACTTTACATGCCGGCGCCGCATGAGGTGATCGCGGCTTTGCGCGACCTGGTGGCTTCTGGCAAGCTGGCAGCGCATATTGCTGCCTCATTGCAGCGCGTTGCCATCGGATGGCTGATCGGCACCCTGACCGGCCTTGCCGTCGGCTTTCTGATGGGTGTGTTCACCCTGGCGCGCTCGGTGGGCATGCCGGTGGTGGCGGCATTGTTTCCGATTCCAAAAATCGCGCTGTTGCCGCTGCTGATCCTTTGGTTCGGCATTGGCGAACCATCAAAATATGCCACCATTGCGCTCGGCGTGTTTTTCCCCACTGTGGTGGCGGCATTTTCGGCGGTGGATAACGTGCCGCGCAACCTGATCCGCATGGCGCAGAGTTTTGGCCTGTCGGTGCCGGCGATCATCGCCAAGGTGGTGTTCCCGGGCGCCTTGCCCGGCATCCTGGCCGGTTTCCGCATTTCATCGTCGATTGCGTTGATCCTGCTGGTTTCGGCCGAGATGATCGGCACCCAGGTCGGTATCGGTGCTTTCATCCTGGGCGCAGGCAACCTGATGCAGACTGATCAGCTGGTGGCCGGCGTGGTGCTGCTGTCGCTGCTGGGCCTCGGCATCAGCGCCTTGCTCTCCCTGGCCGAAAAAATCCTGCTGCGCTGGCGCTGATGAACAAAACCTATCCCATTCCCGCCACGCGGATTGTGCGGCACCAGCCCGGCGCGGTGCCGCAGCTCGGCGCCGATATCGCCATTCTCGGCGCCGGCATTGCCGGCATATCGGCCGCCCTGGAAGCCGCGCGCCTGGGCCGTAGCGTAATCCTGATCGATGCCGGCGCGCAGCTTGGCGGGCAATCAACACAATCGCTGATCGGCACTTTCTGCGGCCTGTATTCCAATGGCCCGGCGCCGTATCGTGTGGTCTATGGCATGGCCGATGCCATGCTGCGTGATCTGCGCGCCATGGATGCGCTGGCGCCGCGCCGTGGCCGCAACACTGTGATCGTGATGTATCAGGAACAGGCGCTGGCGCGCTGGATGGAACAGGCGCTGGCCGAGGCCGGCGTCACCCTGCTGCTTGGCAGCACCTTGCTGGCGGTGCACCGCAGCGATGCTCGCATCACCGGCCTCAGTCTGGCATCGCGGCATGGTTTGCTGGATGTGACGGCACAGGGTTTTGTCGATGCTTCGGGCGACGCGGCGCTGGCTTTTGCCGCCGGTTTTGCCTGCCGCGAACCGGCAAGCCCGATCATGGGCACGCTGATGTTCAGCATCGAAAATTTTGATGAGGCGGGCGCCATGGCGCTGGATCGCTGGGCCATGCAGCGGCGCCTTGCCGAGCAGGCGACACAATATGGCTTGGTGCGCAAGGATGGCTTTGTCTTTGCCTTTCCCGGCAAGGGCCAAGCGCTGGTGAACATGACGCATGTGCAAACGCCGCTGGATGCCGCAGGCCATGCTCTGGCGCAGATTGAAGGCCGCGCCCAGGCAGATCGTGTGCTGGCTTTCCTGCGCGGCGAATATCCGCTGGTGTTTGGCGCTGCCCGGGTGCGGTCCTACGGCCTCCTCGGCATAAGGCAGACACGCTGGATTTGCGGCCGCCAGCAGCTTGCTGTAGCCGATGTGCGCGCCGGCACGCGGCCGGCGGATGCGGTGTTGCGCTGCTCCTGGCCGATAGAATTGCATGATCGTGCCGATGACGTGCATTGGGAGGAATTCGGCGATGATCATCTTCATTACCTGCCGTTCGGCGCCATGCTGCCGCAGGAGGCCGAGAATCTGGTGGCGGCCGGGCGCTGCATTGATGGCGATCCGGCGGCGCTATCCTCGGTGCGGGTGATGGGGCCGTGTATCGCCATGGGCGCTGCGGCGGCGCAGGCGCTTGATCTTGCCGGTGCAGGCTCAGTAGCGCAGATTGATATCGCCGCTTTGCAGACGCGCCTGACCGACAATCTGGAACGCTGTGACCCGGCCTGATAAAGTGCGGTTATGAAAATTCTGTTTGTCACCAATGCGGCGCCGGCGGCGCTGGCCGGCGATGCCATCACCCTTGCCAGCGTGCGCTACCGTGCCACCCTGCCGGCAGCAGCCCTGTGCGAGCTTGGCTGGCAGGCCGAAGTAGTGAGTATCGAGCAGGCGCTTGATCCCGGCTTTCGCTATGCCGGCGATGCCATCGTGCTGGCACAGCCGAAGGAAGACCGTGTGGTGCGCGGCGATCTGCTGCCGGCATTGGGCGGCTTCATTCAGCGCCAGCGCGAAGCCGGCATCCGGCTGCTACTCGATGTGTGCGATTTGAAGGTGGGTGAACCTTATCAGGCCCAGATCGGCGGCATCCTGCGCGATCCGAAGCAGGCGGCGCTCTGTGTGCATTTCTATCCGGCGCTGATGCGGGTGGCGGATCGTATCGTAGTGCCCACGCCGATGCTGGCCCAGCGTATCGCCGAGCATGTCTGTGCCAGTTTCCATTTCAGCGTGGTGGGCGATCCGGTGGAGGTGGCCACGGCGCCAGCGCGTTTCGCACCACAGCCGGATGCGCCCTTGCGGCTGCTGTGGTTCGGTTTTTTCGGCGCTCATGCGCCGGCAGTAGCGAAATTCTGCCGTGAAGACCTGCCCCGCCTGGCCGCTATTCGGCCGGTTGAGTTCACCTTGCTTTGCGAGGCCAATGCGGCGCGTCATCGCGATGCGCTGGCGGCTTTGGCTGGCCCCGGTGTGGCTTTGCGCTTTGCGCCCTGGTCGGTGCCGGCTCTGGAAGCGGCACTGGCAGCTTGTGATGCCACGGTATTTCCGATTGATCTTGCCGCTGATACGGCGGTGGGCAAAAGCAATAATCGTGCGCTTCAGGCCTTTCAGGCCGGCCGTGCCGTGTTTGCGCATCCGCTGGCCAGCTATCGCGAATTGGATGCCTTTGCCGCCATTGCCGAAGACCTGGTGCCTGCCCTTGCCGATGCGCTGAAGCGGCCCGCAGCCTGCCTTGCCCGCACCAAAGCCGGCCAGGCGCATGTTGCGGCGCATTTCAGCCCCGCCGCCATCGCCCGGCAATGGATGGACGTGCTTACGCTAAAGCCTTGAGCAGAGAAGCAAAGGCGGCGTCGTCATCCGGCTCTGCCAGTTGCGGCGGCGCCGGGCAGTCTGTTTCATCCGCCCAGCAGGCCCAGCCAAAATCCAGCACCATCGGGCCATCCTTGGTCAGCAGCACATTCTGCGGCCGCAGGTCGCGGTGCCTGATGCCGGCTTTCTGCAAGGCGGCGGCGGCATCGCGCAAGGCCTGCGCCACGCCGGCCTTGTCGGCCACATTGCCATCGGCCAGGGCCTGCGACAGCATCGGCCCTTCCAGCAAAGGCAGCGCCAGCACGTAATGGTTTTCATCCATGCCGAAAGCCAGCGGCTTGGGGAATTGCGGTGCATCCAGGCTGTAGAGGAATTCATGCTCGCGATAGAGCAGGCGGCGCGCCATGTCGTTCTTGGCCTGCACGATCTTGATCGCCAGCTTCTGCGTGCCGCCCATCAGCACGGCATAGATGCGGCTGATGAACTGGTCGTTTTCCTTGGCATAGAACGGCTTGCCATTGGCCGCCATGCGGGCCACATCGGCCAGCCCCTCGGGGGCCATCGCCCATAAATCGGGTGCCGCCACGGCGCGGTTCTGCGAGCGGAATAACAGGCGTTTCTGCGCATCGGGTGCGCCCGGCGCCGGAATGGCGCCCAGGCAATCCACATTGCGGTGGTGGCCGCTTTCGCGCAGCAAGGCATGCACCGCATTGGCATCGGGCAATTGCGGCAGCTTCATCTTGCCTTCCTGGCCCATCGAAGTCTCGAAGAACAGCAGGTCGCAGCGGCTCTGCACCTCGGCCAGCAGCTTGCGGGCAGCCTCGAAACCCTCGGCATAAACCACCCATTGGAAGGTCGAGAGGAACAGGATTACGTCAAAGCGGCCAAGCTGCTGCATCAGATCATGCGAAACCGCGCCATTGATGAAGCGGATATTGGTCTGCTTCAGGGTATTCACATCCTGGGCGATTTCACAGGTCAGCGGTTCCAGCTCGATTCCCGTGCAGTCAAAGCCCAGGCGCTGGAAGCGGAAGCAGTTGTAACCCGTGTGGCAGCCGATATCGAGCAGCCGGCCGGTCTTGAACGGCCGCGCCAGCGTGGTCTCCATCAACGCAAAGCGTTCGGCCACAGCATCGCGCTGATAGGGAATGTCGTCGAATTCCGCAAATGGCAGCGGATTGTAGAGATGGCCCGGCCGGCTGGCATTGCCCGGCGAATAGACTTGCCCCATGCGGGCGATCTTTTCGCGTATTGATTCGACGGTAACCATGGTCATACCTTTCTCGGCACCACGTAACTCTCTGCATCACGCGGAGACGCGGCGATGGTAGCCGAGAAAGGTTAACAAGGCTTATTTGTTGGCAATCTGCGCTTCCGGCAAGGTGGCGCCAAGCTGCGGCTTGGCGGGCGCATTCACAGCGGAAAGCAAGCGCAACAGGCGCATCAATTCCTCCCGGTCGTCATCATTGAGCGGCGCCAGTGTGCGTTCCTGGGCTTTCAGCACCATGGGCAGGGCGCGTTGCAACACGGCTTCGCCGGCTTCGGTCACGCCCAGCGCATTGGTGCGGCGGTCTGCCACGGTGCGGTTGCGGTCAAGCAGGCCACGTTTGATCAGCCGAGCCACCATTTCCGCCACGGTGGAGCGGTCGATGCCGGTATGGCGCACCAGATCAACCTGGCTCAGGCCGGGATTTTGCAGCACGGTGAGCAACAATGCGAATTGCGGCGGCGTCGGGCCATCCTCGCCTACTTCCTCAGTATACAGGTCTACCGCAAGCTGATGGCAGCGGCGCAGCAAATGCCCTGGTGCATCCAGCAACACATATTCCAGCAGATTGCTCTCGGGTATGAAATGAGATGCCATTCTGAGCCCCCTTTTTTATAGTTGTGTACTGGACGGTTAATCCGCCTCCGGAGTTACCCTAGCCTCAGCCGAAGCGATTTGCCAACCATGTGCTGGCTTGGGTAAACTGCTCGTGATGAGCATTCAGCGACCCAGCGATTTCGGCTTCAACCACCAGATACCCGAGGGCGACGACAAGCCCCGTCTGGTCTGTGGTGACTGCGGCTGGATTCATTATGTCAATCCGAAGATCGTTGTGGGAGCGGTATGCAGTTACGGCGACCGGATCCTGCTCTGCCGTCGGGCCATCGAGCCAAGGCGCGGCTTCTGGACTTTGCCGGCCGGCTTCATGGAGGAACGTGAAACCACCGAGGCCGGCGCCAGGCGCGAGGCGATGGAAGAAGCTGGGGTCACTATCGAGATTGATGCCTTGCTGGCGGTCTACAACATTGCCCGCATCAGCCAAGTGCAGATCATGTATCGCGCCACCTTGCCGGGGCCGGAATTGGCGCCGGGGCCGGAATCGTTGGAGGCCAATCTATTTCTGTGGGATGAAATCCCCTGGCAGGATTTGGCTTTTCCCAGTGTGCAATGGGCATTGCTTCATTGGCGCGAAGTGCAGGGGAAGCATGCTTTTTCCACCTTCGGTAACCCTGCGGGCGAGACCGGGGCTTACTGACGCTGCTCCAGCCCGGCCAGCGCGCGGGCAAACCCCTCGGCGCTGAAGGGCTGTAGATCGGCCGCAGTTTCGCCCACACCGATGAAATGCACCGGCAGGCCGAATTTATCGGCAATCGCCACCAGCACGCCGCCGCGCGCGGTACCGTCCAGCTTGGTCACCACCAGGCCGCTGACGGCGCAGATTTCCTTGAAGGTGGCCACCTGGCTCAAGGCATTCTGGCCGGTGGTGGCATCCAGCACCAACAGCACATGATGCGGTGCTTCCGGCACCTGCTTTTTCAGCACGCGCACGATCTTGGCCAGTTCCTGCATCAGGTCGGCCTTGTTATGCAGCCGGCCGGCGGTGTCGATCAGCAGCAGATCGGCCTTCTGTTCGCGTGCCTGGGTCAGGGCATCAAAGGCGAGGCCGGCAGCATCGGCGCCGGTTTCGCCGCGCACGATCGAGGCGCCAGTACGCTGGCTCCAGATCGTCAATTGCTCCACAGCGGCGGCACGGAATGTATCGCCGGCCGCCAGCACCACCTGCTTGCCGGCCTCACGGCTGCGCTGTGCAATCTTGCCGATGGTGGTGGTCTTGCCCACCCCGTTCACGCCAACCACCAGCACCACCTGCGGCTTGTCGCCTTCCAGATCAAGCGGCTGTTCCACCGGCTTCAGGATCGGCGCCAGGCTTTCGGCCAGGGCGGCGCGGATTTCCTCGGAGGTCACTTCCTTGTCGAAACGATTGCGGGCGATTTCCTGCACCACGCGGGCGGCTGTGGCGACGCCGAGATCGGCGCGGATCAGGGTTTCCTCCAGTTCATCCAGCGCCGCCTGATCCAGCTTGCGCTTGGTGAACAGGCTGCCGATCTGCTCGCCGAGTGCGCCGGCACTGCGCGCCAGGCCCTGCTTGAGGCGCCCGAACCAGCCGAGTTTCTTGTCCTCGCTCATGCCGCCTCCAGCCAGAGTTTGCCGTCGCGCGCCGCGCCGATCCGGCCGTTGAAAATCGCGCCCTTGGCGTAGCCCGTGATCTGGGCCGGTGGCAGCGCCACCGGGGCATAGGTCTCATCGCGGCCCAGGCCATCCTGTTCCACCAGGATACTGGCCAGGCTGCCAACCCGGCCGGTCAGGAAACGGTCCAGGCCCGCTGAGCCGAGGCGGCGCAATTCGGCCGCTCGGGCGCGGATTTCCGCTTGCGGCACCTGCGGCATGCGTGCCGCCGGGGTGCCCTGGCGCGGCGAAAACGGAAAGACATGCAGATAGGCCAGGCCGATCTCGTTGATCAGGGCTGCCGAACGCTGAAACGCCGCTTCATCCTCGGTCGGGAAACCGGCAATCAGGTCGGCGCCCAGCGCCAGGCCGGGCCTTAGCTGGTGCAGTTTTTCCGCCATCCGCAGGGCCTGGTCGCGGCTATGCCGTCGCTTCATGCGTTTCAGGATCAGGTCGTCGCCCGCTTGCAGGCTGAGATGCAGATGCGGCATCACGCGCGGTTCGTCGCGCAGCAGCAGCAGCAGATCGTCGTCGATCTCGGCCGGATCGAGCGAGGAGAAGCGCAGGCGCTGGATATCCGGCACCAATGCCAGCAGCCGGCGTGCCGCCTGGCCCAGGCTGGGCCGGCCGGGTAGGTCGTGGCCGTAGCTGGTGATGTCCACGCCGGTCAGCACAAATTCACGATAGCCCTGGCGCGCGAGCAGGCGGGCCTGTTCCGCCACCGCGCCCAGCGGCAGTGAACGGCTCGGGCCACGGCCATAGGGGATGATGCAGAAGGTGCAGCGATGGTCGCAGCCCTGTTGGATTTCCAAATAGGCGCGGGGCCGGCCGGGAAAGCCGTTCACTGCCGGGCCGCTCTCCACCGAACCGGTGCCGTCAAAGGCCGCCGGCGGCGCATCCGTCATGATGTCGCCCACGCTGACACGGGCTTTGCCCAGATCGCGCCATTGCGTTGCTTCCAGCTTTTCGCGGTTGCCCAGCACATGATCCACTTCGGTCATGGCGGCAAAACGCTCGGGTGCCACCTGGGCGGCGCAGCCGGTCACGACCAGGCGGGCAGCAGGATGCTGGCGGCGCAGGCGGCGGATGGTCTGGCGCGCCTGCTTCTCGGCCTCGGCGGTCACCGCGCAGGTATTCACCACAATCACGTCATGCAGGTTCTGGGCGGCAAGCTGGGCGCGGATCGCCTCGCCCTCATAGGCATTCAGCCGGCAGCCGAGGCTTACAACATCCATGATGCGGTCAGGCCGCCTGGAAGTCGTCGCGCCAGAAGGCGGGCGGGATCACGCCGCGATAGGCTTCGGTGGCCGGGCCGGTCATGTAGATATGGTTGTCGGCAGCCCAGTTTATGGTCAGCACACCGCCATCCAGCAGGATATCGGCGCGCCGGGCCGAGAGACCACGCCGCGCCGTTGCCACCAGGGTGGCGCAGGCGCCGGTGCCGCAGGCGCGGGTGATGCCTACGCCACGTTCCCACACCCGCATGCGGATGCGGTCGGGAGCCAGCACTTGGGCGAATTCCACGTTGATACGCTGCGGGAAGAGCGGATCGTGCTCGATCTGCGGCCCGATCTGCTCCAGCGGCACAGCATTCACATCGTCAACAAAGAACACCACATGCGGATTGCCCACATTCACCGCGCCGGGCGCGGCAAAGCCTGCATGGCTGTAATCCAGGCTGTTGGTGTCCATGGCGCGGGCCAGCGGAATGGCCTGCCAGTCAAAACGCGGCTCACCCATATCCACGGTCACCAGGCCCTCTATATCGGCGGCCGGTGCCGTGTCACGTTGCGCATTGAGCCAGCCGCCCAGCGTGTCGATGCTCACCCGGTCCTTGCCGGTTTCGCGCATCAGCAGGGTGGCAACGCAGCGCGCCGCATTGCCGCAGCTTTCCACTTCGCCGCCATCGGCATTGTGGATGCGCATGAAGGCATCGGCCGTGCCGGAGCGTTCGATGGTGACCATTTGGTCGAAGCCGATGCCACGGCGGCGGTCGGCCAGGCGCTCGATGGCGCGGCGGTCCAGCGGCAGCAGGTTGTCGCGCGCATCCAGCACCACAAAATCGTTGCCGAGTCCGTGCATCTTGACGAAGGGAAGGGGGCTGGTCGGGTGCATGGCTGGGTTATAGGGCGGCGGCGGCCATTCGTCCACCCTGCTCGGTCAGGGCCGGCAGTTGCAGACGCACGCCCAAGCCACCCAAATCGCTCGTCTCCAGGTCCAGATTTCCGCCATAAAGCGCGGCGATATCGGCGGTTATGGCCAGGCCCAGGCCGCTGCCACCAGTTGCCTCGTCCAGCCTGGCAAAACGCCCAACTGCTTCGCTGCGGCGTGCCGCCGGCATGCCCGGGCCGTCATCGTCAATATTGATATACAAGCGGCCATTGCGCTCGGTGAGCCGTATCCGCACCTGATGCTGTGCCCAGGCGCCGGCATTGTCCAACAGGTTGCCCAGCATCTCCACCAGATCGGCGCGGTCGCCGGCAAAGCGGCCACCACCCTCCAGCCGCCAGTCCAGCGCCCGGTCCTGGTGCAGCAGAGACAGTGTTTTGATCAATTCCGCAGCCACCATTTCAGCGCTGATCGTGGCGCCGCGCAACTGGGCCGCGCCGGCGGCGCGCGCGCGGGCCAGATGCCGCTCCACCAGTCGGCGCATGGTCTCAGCCTGGCGGGCGGTTTCGCGGGCAAAGGTGTCGTCGCGGCCATTCGCCGCGTTAAGCAAAGCGGCAAGCGGGGTTTTCAGGGCATGCGCCATGTCTGCGGCCTGGCGCCGCGAGCGCTCCAGCATGGCTGCATGGCGTGCCAGCACGGTATTCAATTCCTCGGCCAGCGGCGCCACCTCGCTCGGCCATGGCCCGGCCAGGCTGTGGCCGCCGCTGTCACGTAATTTTGCCAGGGCCTGGCGCAAGCGGCGCAGCGGCCGCAGCGCGATCAGAATCTGCACCGGCACCACCAGCAGCAGACCACCCCCCAGCAAGGCCAATGACAACCACAGCAGGCGGTCAAAATCCTGTCTTGCCGTGGCAATCTCGCTGTAGTCGAGCGCGGCGATCAGGCGGAGCGGCGTGTCGCTGCCCGGCAGCAGAATGCTGCGTTCCACGGCGATCAGGCGCTGGCCCTCAGGGCCGCTGATGGCATGGCGCCGAAGGGTTTCCGCTTTGGTTTCCGGTAAAGGCGGCGCCAAGGCCTGATCCCATAGCGACCGCGAGCGCAGCAGGGCGTCGCTGCCTTGCATGACCTGCCAGTAATGGCCGCTATAGGGCTTTTCGTAGCGGGGGTCGGCAAGGCGGCGAATCAGTTGGATATGACCGGTATTGTCTGGTTCCAGTGCAGCGGCCAGGCTGGAGAGGTCGTCGCCCAGCCGTTTGATCTGTGCCGCTTCGGTCTGGCGTTCAAAAATCGCCCCCAATCCCAGGCCGGCAATGCCAAGCACCAGTGCAAGCCAGAGCAAAGCGCTGGCAATCAGGCGCAGGGCTAGCGAACGCATCAGGCGGGGGCGGAACAGCTTCATGTTTGCGGCGGGCGCAGCCGGTAGCCCAGGCCACGCACCGTTTCGATCACATCCACACCCAGCTTGCGCCGCAGCCGGCCGATGAACACCTCGATCGTATTGCTGTCCCGATCAGCATCCTGGGCATAGATATGCTCAGTCAGCACAGTGCGGCTCACCACGGTGCCGGGATGATGCATCAGATAGTCCAATACCTTGAATTCATGGGCGGTCAGCGCCACCGGCAAGCCATCCACATGCACCTGGGCGCGCCGGCTGTCCAGGCGCACCGGGCCACAGCTCAGTTCGGCAGATACGATGCCATGGCGGCGCCGGATCAGGGCGCGTAGGCGGGCCAGCAATTCCTCAAGCCGGAATGGCTTGGCCATGTAGTCATCCGCGCCGGCATCAATGCCTTCCACCTTTTCGGTCCAGTTGCCGCGTGCTGTCAGGATCAGTACCGGCAGATCGCGCCCGGCGGCACGCCAGCGTTTCAGCACCGATAATCCGTCCAGTTTCGGCAGGCCAAGATCCAGGATGGCCACGTCATAGGGTTCGGTATCGCCCATGAATTCCGCCGCCTCGCCATCTGCGGCATGATCCACAGCATAGCCGGCCTGGCGCAAAGCGGCACTGACCTGCTCGGCCAGGCGTGCATCATCTTCCACCAGCAAGGCCCGCATCAGCGCCGCCGCCTTGCCGCATCGGCATTGTGGCCCCGGCTGCGCAGCAAAGTGGCATTGGCCGCATCATAATCCAGCTTCAGCACCGCACCATGTGGCGCCAGCAGCTTGATTTCATACACCCAGTTGCCGCGCTCGCGATCCAGTTCCACCTCGATCACCTCGCCGTTGAAATCACGCTGTACGGCTTCAAGGATGCGGCCCAAAGGCAGAATCTGCCCCGCCTGCAATGCCGCGCGCGCGCGCTCGGCATCCTTGTCGGCGAAAGCCGGCGACGGCAGCCACAGCAAGGCCAGGGTAAGGATCAAGGCGCGGAAAAGCATAGTGTTTTTTTAGCATGGTTTGCTGAACGCCAGATGAATATGGGGCTCAGGATCAGTTCAGCCAAGCGCTGGCATAACAACGGGGTCGGGCTGCAACGGGTGGCCCAAAACCAAGGGATGTTGA
>NZ_JAGOLP010000050.1 GCF_017994015.1 Ferrovibrio sp.
GGGAGCAGGATGCGCATATCCAGAAGATCGTGAATGGCTGGCCGCGCGCCCTGGCCGGCGAACGCTCCACCAAGCTCGGCTTTTCGGTGGACCAGAATATCGACGAGATTGTACGCTTCTTCATCGAGGACGATCTGGATAACCAGATTCGCAGCCTCACCGCCTCCTGAACCAGAAAAAAAAGACATAACGCATGAGCCGACCCAGCGCTGCCTCCCTGGCGATGATCCGCCAGTTGATCGAAATGCCCACCGTGAGCCGCGATTCCAATCTGGACCTGATCCACTGGATCCGCGACCACCTCAAGGCGCTCGGCGTGGAGAGCACACTGGTGCATGACGCCACCGGCAAAAAGGCCAACCTGTTTGCCACGCTGGGCCCGACCGACCGGCCTGGCGTGGTGCTTTCCGGCCACACCGATGTGGTGCCGATTGATGGCCAGGAATGGCATACCGATCCGTTCAAGCTGCTGGAAAAGGATGGCAAATTGTGGGGGCGCGGCACATCCGACATGAAGTCGTTTGTCGCCATCGCCCTGGCCTATGCGCCGCAATTCCTGGCGCAGGAACTGAAAACTCCGGTGCATTACGCCTTCACCTATGACGAGGAAGTTGGCTGCCTCGGCGCCAAGCAGCTCATGCCGGTGCTGGCGCAGATGCCGGTGCGGCCGGCGGCCTGCATTGTGGGCGAGCCGACCGAGATGCAGGTGATCGCGCAGCACAAGGGCAAAAAAAGCTGGCGCGTGGATGTGCGCGGCTTTGAATGCCATTCCTCGCTGACGCATCAGGGCGTCAATGCGGTGGAAGCCGCCGCCGAACTGATTGCTCATATCAAGTCGATTGCGCGCCGCAAGCGCGACCATGGCCCGTTTGACCCCGAATTCGCCCCGCCCTACACCTCGCTGCATACAGGCACGGTGAATGGCGGCACGGCGCTCAACATTGTGCCCAAGGATTGCAGCTTCCTGTGGGAAATCCGCTATCTGCCGCAGGATGATGTGGATGCGCTGTATAACGAGGTGGTGGAATTCGCCCGCACCAAGCTGGAACCCGAGATGAAAGCGGTGCGACCGGAATGCGGCTGCTCGTTCCAGCAGATATCCGAATTCCCCGGCCTGGCCACCGATGATACATCGCCGATCATCGAACTGGGCAAGGCGCTGACCGGCGCCAACCGGGTGCAGAAAGTGTCATTCGGCACCGAAGCCGGGCTGTTTTCCGGCCTCGACATCCCCACTATCGTCTGCGGCCCGGGCAATATCGAACAGGCGCATAAGCCCGACGAATTCATCGAATTGTCGCAGATCAAGCTGTGCGAGGATTTCCTGGACCGCCTGCTGCCGCGCCTGCGCGAAGGCTCCACCGGGCTGCCGCGCACCTGAGAATTGTGTGGCTTGAGCGTTAATTCACGAGAATGCCGCAATTCAGTCATTGAATTTTTACAATTACGGCCTATCTTCTTAGTCAAGCCCGGTGCAATACCCGGGTGGAGACGGCACCGTCCGCAATGCAGGATGCAGTGTCCTGCCGGTGATCCTTCTCCTCTTTCAGCCCCGCTTCGGATTTTGCCGCTGCGGGGCTGTTTTGTTTCTGATCAGCACATTCACCCGCCTATTTCACCGGCTTGAAGCGTTTTTCCATCTCGCGCACCACCCGCGCCTCGGGCAGCAGGCGAAAGCCGGCGAATTGCACTTCCCGCACCTTGCCATTGGCGCTGCGATAGAGCGTCACCGCCTCGCCGTGATTGGCATAGCCGGCAGCCTGCTCGATGCGGCCGCTATCACGCCCGGTCGGCACAATCTCGCTGGCATCGAACAGTGGATTGAGCCAAGCCGGCGTAGCTACCAGCACGCGGTTGCCCATCGGCAGCCAGTCGCCGGCGCCAAAGCTGCTCCACCAGCGCCCACCCCAATCCGCCACCCGGCGGCTGGGCGCGCCATGGCGGGCAAAGGCGCGCAGGATATGGGCAATGCCATCGGCCCAGGGGCCGGAAAGCCCATCCATGGCATTGGTCAGCACCGATACCGACAGGCCCGGCTCGGGCAACACAAAGCTGCGCGTCACCGTGCCCTGGAAGCCGCCATTATGGCCGTACCAATCCCAATCCTGTAATTTACCCGACATTGTGCCATAGCCGTAATGCTGTTCCATGGCGCCGGGCGGGCGCCATTGCCGGCGCAGCATCTCGCGCCGGCTGGCCCGGCTCAGGAAGCTGCTTTGCGCCTGCGGGCTGAGCTGGGCAAAATAGCGCGCCATATCGGCGGCCGTCGCCACAAAGCCGGTGGCTGGCGCCATTGCCTGGGCCGGATTGTCGCCGGCAACCACATAACGCCGCCCGGCCGGCGCGATGCCGCTATGGCCACGCGCCAGCCGCAGGCCACGCGGTGGCTTGGCCGGAAAATCCGGCAGGGTTTCGCTCAAGCCCGCAGCCGCCACAACTTCGCGTTTGATCCAGGTGCTGTAAGCCTCGCCGGTGACCTGCTCCAGCGCCAGGCCAAGCAAGCCGAAACCATGATTGGAATATTTGAAGCGCGTATTGCCTTCCAGCACCGGTGCGCGCGCCAGATCGGCGCGCAATTCGGCTTCATTCAGAAATGGCCGGCGATCCAGCCATTGCCCGGCATCCCAGCCATCGCGCACCAGACCGGCAGAATGCGACAGGAGTTGCCCCAAAGTCGCCGCGGCAACATCCTTGTGCAGCCCAGCCACATATTTGCCCACGGCATCATCCAGCCGCAGCTTGCCGCGCTCGCGCAGCAGCATGAAGCCGGCCGCCGTGAAGCTCTTGGAATGCGAGGCAACCCGGAAAAGATGGCGCGGCGTCAGCGCCTCGCCCTTGCGCAGATCGGCATGGCCGAAGGCGCCTTCCAGCACCAGCTTGCCCTGATGCGCCACGGCAAAGCCGCAGCCCGGCAGCCGGTGCTGGCGCATCTGGTATTCCAGCCAGCGCGGAATGTAATCCAGCGCCGGTTTGAGCCACTTTTCCATAACATCATGCCCCAGTGAAATTCGGCGCGCGCTTTTCCAGGAAATGCGCCACACCTTCCTTGAAATCGGCACTCTTGAAGCTTTCCAGCATCTCGGCATTGCCGATGGCGGTGGCTTCGGCCAGATTCTGGAACTGCGCCTCCCAAAGCTGGCGCTTCATCACCCGCATTGAGCGTGGCGACACCATGTCGGCCAGGTCGCGGGCATAGGCGCGCACCTCATCAAGCAGGCTTTCCGGCTTGGCCAGCCGATCCACCAGGCCGATGCGCTGCGCCTCCTCGGCGCCCAGCTTGCGCGCCGAGAGCATCAGGTCCAACGCCTTGCTCGGCCCCACCAGGCGCGGCAGCAGCCAGGAAATGCCATGTTCGGCGATCAGGCCGCGGCGAGAAAAGGCGGTGGTGAATACCGCCGTCTCGGCCGCAAAACGCAAATCGCAATACAGCGCCACGATCAGGCCCAGCCCGGCGGCCGGCCCGTTGATGGCGGCGATCACCGGCTTCGGCATGGCAGGGAAATAGCTGTAGCGCATCTGGAAATTCGGGTTGGCGGCAGCATCGAACGGCTCGGCGCCAGTGGCGCGGCGACCTGCCCCGCTGCCGCCCTGCTGGATGCCGGAAAGCAAATCCATATCGGCGCCGGCACAGAAGCCGCGCCCGGCCCCGGTCAGGATCACCACCCGCACCCCCGGATCAACACTGGCCGCCGCCATCGCCACGCGGATTTCCGCCTCCATGATGCTGGTCCAGGCATTCAGCCGATCCGGCCGGTTCAGCGTCACCGTAGCGATGCGGTCGCTGACTTCATAAAGGATATGTTCGTAGTTCATCGGCTGGTTCCCGTCCCAATATTGTCGCCTCAGCTTCCGCCAAGAGCTGTTAACGGTCAAGCACTCAAGTATTTTTATGCTTTTATTACAATACCTTACTTAGCGAAAAGGGGTCGAGACAGCTGCTTTTCGCAGTCGGTGGCGCATATCTCCCATGCGAAACTCTTCTGTTGCGCCGCTTTGTGCGCCGCACTATAAACCCGGCTACCAGCCGCAACCCTAGAGGAATCGCGCCCGGCCGCCTGCCATCAGGTCGACCGGGCCTTTTGTATAAGCACCATGCAAATCCGCAATATCGCCATCATCGCCCATGTCGACCACGGCAAAACCACCCTGGTGGACGCGCTGCTGCGCCAATCCGGCGCCTTCCGCGAGAACCAGCTGGTGGCTGAGCGCGTGATGGATTCCAACGATCTGGAGCGTGAACGCGGCATCACCATTCTTGCCAAATGCACCTCGGTGGAATGGAATGACGTGCGCCTCAACATCGTTGACACACCTGGCCATGCCGATTTCGGCGGCGAGGTGGAGCGCATCCTGAGCATGGTGGACGGCGTGGTGCTGCTGGTAGACGCCGCCGAAGGTCCGCTGCCACAGACCAAGTTTGTGCTGGGCAAGGCGCTGGGCCTGGGCATGCGCCCGATTGTGGTGGTGAACAAGATCGACCGTTCCGATGCCCGCCCGGAAGAAGTGCATTCCGAAGTGTTTGACCTGTTCGCCGCGCTGGATGCCAGCGAGGACCAGCTTGACTTCCCGGTGATGTTCGCCTCTGGCCGCAGCGGCTGGGCCACCCCGAGCCTGGATGGCGAGCGCAAGGACCTGACCCCGCTTTTTGACCTGATCGTGCAGCATGTGCCCGCCCCCACGGCAGACAAGAATGCGCCGTTCAAGATGCTGATCACCACGCTGGAAGCCGACCCCTATCTCGGCCGTATCCTCACCGGCCGCATCTATTCCGGCATCCTGCGGGTCAACAGCCCGATCCATGCCCTGCGCCGCGATGGCAGCGAGATCGAACAGGGCCGCGTCTCCAAGCTGCTCGCCTTCCGCGGCATCGAGCGCCAGCCGATTGAAGAAGCCGAAGCCGGCGACATCATCGCCATTGCCGGCCTGACCACCACCACGGTGGCCGACACGATCTGCGACCTGACGGTGACCGACCCGGTGCCGGCCAACCCGATTGACCCGCCCACCCTGGCGATGACCTTCTCGGTCAACAACTCGCCCTTCGCCGGCAAGGAAGGCTCCAAGGTGCAGAGCCGCGTGATCCGCACCCGCCTGATGCGCGAAGCCGAAGGCAATGTGGCGATCCGCGTGCGCGAAAGCGACGACAAGGACGCATTCGAAGTGGCCGGCCGTGGCGAATTGCAGCTTGGCGTGCTGGTGGAAACCATGCGCCGCGAGGGTTTTGAGCTGTCGATCAGCCGCCCGCGCGTGCTGTTCCAGCAGGATGAAAACGGCAAGCCGCTGGAGCCGATTGAGGAAGTGCATATCGACGTGGATGATGCCTTCACCGGCATCGTGGTGGAGAAGATGAGCCTGCGCAAGGCCGAGCTGCGCGACATGCGCCCCTCGGGCGGCGGCAAGACCCGCATCACCTTCCATGCCCCGTCGCGTGGCCTGATCGGCTATCACGGTGAATTCCTCACCGATACGCGCGGCACCGGCATCATGAACAAGCTGTTCCACAGCTATGGCCCGCATCGTGGCCCGATCCCGGGTCGCCGCAATGGCGTGCTGATCGCCAATGGCACTGGCGAAACCACGCTCTATGCGCTGAATTTTATCGAAGAACGCGGCACGCTGTTCGTTGATCCGGGTGTAGCGGTGTATGAGGGCATGATCATCGGCGAGCATAGCCGCGACAATGACCTTGACGTGAACCCGATGAAGGCCAAGCAGCTCACCAATATCCGCGCCGCCGGCAAGGACGAACAGGTGCGCCTGACGCCGCCGCGCAAGATGACGCTGGAGCAGGCGATCAGCTACATTGCCGACGACGAATTGGTGGAAGTGACGCCGAAGAGCATCCGCATCCGCAAGAAGCTGCTTGATCCGAACGACCGCAAGAAGGCCTCGCGCGCCGCGGAAAGTGCGGCCTGAGACGGCACTACCCCAGATACCCCGCCTTTCGGATGTGACGGCGGTCAAGAAACAGGTCGGGTTCCCCCCGGCCTGTTTTTGTATTGCTTCCCCTTTGGCCGAGGCCAGCTTATCGTTCTGCTGTCTCGCCTGCGGAAAAACCAAAATGGCCCTCTCCAATCGCCGCTATCGCCAAGTTGCGATGCTGTTGCGTTTCATCTCTATCGGCGCCATTGCCGGCGCCATCTACGGCATGGGCGTTGATGCCACGCTGAGTGGCGAGGTCGGCTGGGATGGTGCCTGGCGCGGACTGGTGACCGGCGCTCTCGTCACCATCGCCATTGCCGGTTTCGAAATTTTCTTCGTCAATGATCCCAGGGGGCAATGGCTGCGCCGCCTGCCCTTCATGAAAGTGGCTTTGCTCAAGACGCTGTTTTATGCCATCGCCATTGTTGGCATGGATGCGCTGGGCGACGTGCTGGTGCCGATTGATGGTGCCTACCCAATTGGCTTCAATCTCAACACGCTGATCACGCTGCTGGCAGCGCTGGGCTTCACCTTCATCACCAGCACCATCATGCAGATCAACCTGCTGCTCGGGCCCGGCGTGCTGCGCAACTTCATCAAGGGCCGCTATCACCAGCCGCGCCAGGAACAGCGCCTGTTCCTGTTCATTGACATGCGCGGCTCGACGGCCATCGCCGAAAGGATCGGCGACATCGCCTTCCACCGCCTGCTCAATCAATTTTTGTCCGATCTCGGTGACGTGGTGACCGACCACGGCGGCAGTATCGACAAGTATGTCGGCGATGAGATGATTGTGACCTGGCGCCTGCCAAGCCGCCATGCGGCCGGCGCGCTGGATGCCGTGGCCGAGGCCCGCGCCCTGCTGGCCGAACGTGCGCATGTCTACCGCCAGCGCTTTGGCACCGCACCGGATTTTCGCGCTGTGCTGCATGCCGGCGCTGTGGTGGTGGGTGAAATGGGCGACCAGAAGCGCGAGATTGCGCTGCTGGGCGATAGCATCAACACCACTGCCAAGCTGGAAGCCTGGGCCAAGGGCCGGGCGGCGGATGTGGTGGCTAGCCGCGCCGCCCTGGATGCCATGAACCCTTCAGGCGAAAAGCTGGACCTGCCCGCCACATCGCCCCATATTCACCTCACGCCATTAGGCCCGCAATTACTGCCGGGCAAGGCCCAGGCTTTGGACCTGTTTGCCATCGCCTTTGACCAAGAAAAAGCATAAGCCGGGAAGAGTTGTTAAACATGAGCCGTAACCAGTCGCTTGCCTTCATTGCAGGAAGGGTTTTGCTGCCGTTTGCCTGCGGCTATTTCCTGTCGTATCTGTTCCGCTCGGTGAATGCGGTTATCGCGCCCAATCTGCAACGCGACCTGAATATCGGCGCCGGCGATCTCGGCACGCTGACGGCGGTGTATTTCACCGTGTTTGCGCTGGCGCAATTGCCGCTCGGCGTGCTGCTGGATCGTTACGGCCCGCGCCGGGTGCAGGCTGGCCTGCTGCTGTTTGCCGCGCTCGGCGCCGTGATTTTTGCTACAGGCACGCAGCTCTGGCATCTCATGCTTGGCCGCACCCTGATCGGCCTGGGTGTTGCCGGCTGCCTGATGAGCGCGTTCAAGACCATCTCGCTCTGGGTGCCGGCTGAACGCTGGGCGCTGGCCAATGGCGTGTTCATGACTGCCGGCGGCCTGGGCGCCCTGGCTGCCACATTGCCGGTGGAATGGCTGCTGCACCACCTGGATTGGACCGCGATATTCTGGCTGCTGGCAGCTCTGGTGATCGCTACATCGGCGGCAGTGTATTTTGTGGTGCCGGAAAAACCCGGCCAGCCGGTGAGCCGGGACAGCCTGACCCGGCAGATGCGCGAATGCCTGAGCTATCTGGCGGATCGGCGCTTCTGGCAGATCACGCCGGTGACCATGTTTGCCATGTCCTCGGCCCTGTCGATCCAGGGTCTGTGGTCAGGCCCCTACCTGCGCGATGTTGGCGGGCTGGATCGGCAACAGGCCGCAGAACTGCAATTCCTGCTCGCCGCCGCCCTCACCTTCGGCTTTGCCATTATCGGCATCGCCACGGATCGGTTGCAAAAAATCGGCATCTCGATGCGCGCCACGCTTGCGGCCTCTACGCTGCTTTATGCCGTGGTGCTGCTGGTGCTGGCAGCGGGCTGGGCGCCAACCCATCCGCTGACCTGGATCGCCTTTGGCCTGCTTTCCAATACCACCGCGCTGGCCTATCCGATGCTGAGCGGCCAGTTTCCGCCGCAAGCTACCGGGCGGATCAACACATTGCTCAATGGTGTGGTGTTCGGTTTCACTTTCTTTGCCCAGGCCGGGCTGGGCTGGATCATCAATCGCTGGCCGCGCGATGCTGCCGGCGGTTATCCGGCCGAGGCCTATAGCTGGGCCTTCGGCCTGCCGCTGGTGCTGATCCTGATCTCGATGGCCTGGTATCTGCGGCCGGCCAGACCGGTCAGCGCATGAGCAGCAGCCGGCGGATATATTTGCCGTATTCGTTGTTCTTGTAGTAATCGGCGCGGCGTTCGAGCTGGGCATCGTCGATATAGCCCAGCCGCCAGGCCACTTCCTCCGGCACGGCAATCTTCAGGCCCTGGCGCTTTTCCACCGTGGCCATGAAGTTGCAGGCATCCAGCAGGCTGTCCGGCGTGCCGGTATCGAGCCAGGCAAAGCCACGGCCGAACTTCTCCACGCCAAGCCGGCCCTGGCGCAGATAGGCATTATTCAGATCGGTGATCTCAAGCTCACCACGCGCCGAAGGCTTGAGGCTGGCGGCAATGTCGCAGACCTCGGCATCGTAGAAATACAAGCCCGTCACCGCCCAGTTGCTCGGCGCCGGATTGGGCTTTTCGATAATCGCCCGCACACTGCCATCCGGATTGAGATCGAGCACGCCATAACGCTCCGGATCGGCCACCCAATAGCCGAACACCGTAGCGCCATTTGCGCTGCTGGCAGCTGCCTGGCGCAGCATGTCGCCGAAGCGCTCGCCGTAGAAAATGTTGTCACCCAGCACCAGAGCCGCCGGCTCGCCGGCCAGGAAGTCGCGCCCGATGATGAAGGCCTGCGCGATGCCGTTCGGCTCCGGCTGCACGGCATAGCTGATCGCGATGCCCCATTGGCTGCCATCGCCGAGCAAGGCGCTGAACGCCGCCTGGTCGCGCGGCGTGGTGATCACCAGGATGTCGCGGATGCCGGCCAGCATCAGCGTGGTGAGCGGGAAGAAGATCATCGGCTTGTCATAGATCGGCAGCAGCTGCTTGCTCACCACCGAGGTGGCCGGATGCAGCCGCGAGCCGGTGCCGCCGGCCAGGATGATGCCTTTCATCGCGCGTTCTCCGTCACGTCACTTCGCCAGGCCGATGCGGCCACGATCATAGGCTTGCGTGGCGCGCTGGCACCAGGCGGCATTGTCGAGATACCACTTTACTGTCTGACGCAGGCCCGAGGTTACGTCATAAACCGGCTGCCAGCCCAGTTCGGTCTCACACTTTGTCGGGTCAATCGCATAGCGTTTGTCATGCCCCGGGCGGTCGGCGACATAGCGGATATATTCGGCATATTTGCGCCCGGTCGGCTGCGGCGCAAAATCATCCAGCAGGGCGCACAGGCTGTGCACGATCTCCAGATTCTGCCGTGTGCCGCGCGCACCGATCAGATAGGTCTCGCCCACCCGGCCGGCTTGCATCACGCGCTGCAAGGCGGCGGCATGGTCTTCCACATGAATCCAGTCGCGCACCTGATCGCCCTGGCCATAGACCGGCAGGCCCTTGCCATCCAGCGCGTTCAGGATCATCAGCGGGATCAGCTTTTCCGGGAACTGATACGGGCCGTAATTATTGCCGCAATTGGTCACCAGGATCGGCAGGCCATATGTGCGGCCAAAGGCGCGCGCCAGATGGTCGGATGATGCCTTGCTGGCGGCATAGGGCGAATTCGGCTTGTAGGGGCTGTTCTCGGTGAAGAAGCTGCCCGGCTCGGCATCGCCATAGACTTCATCGGTGGAAACCTGCAAATGCCGGAAGGCCGCCTTGCCGGCCTGATCCAGGCCGCGCCAGTATTCCAGCGCGGCTTCCAGCAGCACCAATGTGCCGGTGACATTGGTTTCGATAAACGGCGCCGGGCTGTCGATCGAGCGGTCGACATGGCTTTCTGCTGCCAGGTGATATACCGCCTGCGGCTTCACCTCGGCATAGAGCGCGCCGATGCCCTTGCGGTCACAGATATCAAGCTGCACAAAACGATGCAGCTCGGGGTGCGGCAGGTCGGCGATATTGTCCAGGTTGGCGGCATAGGTCAGCTTGTCCACCGTCACCACGCGCTCGCCGGCGGCATTCAGCTGCCGCACCAAAGCCGAGCCGATGAAACCCGCACCGCCTGTTACGATTACCGTCATCGTCTCACCTTCCGTTCAGGCGCCGAAAGTGGCCAGTTTTCCCGAAACAGCGTCATTTTAGCCCTGGCATCAGGCCTGGGCTACTGGCCGCCCCACGGAATGGTACACAAAGCCGGCCTGGCCCATCTCAGCCGGCTTGTAGATATTGCGCAGGTCGATCATCAGCGGCTGGCGCAGCAGGCGCTTGAGCCGGTCGAGATCGAGCGCGCGGAACTGATTCCATTCGGTAATGATTACCACCGCATCCGCGCCTTCGGCGGCCTGATACGGGCCTTCGCACCAGGTCAGGCCGTCCAGCAGCTTGCGCGCCTCGTCCATGCCCTCGGGATCATAGGCCCGGATGCTGGCACCGGCTGCCTGCAAAGCTGGGATGATCACTAGGCTGGGGCTGTCACGCATATCGTCGGTTTCGGGCTTGAAGGTCAGCCCCAGCACGGCAATCCGCTTGCCGGCAACATCGCCGCCCATGGCGCCGATGATCTTCTCGGCCATGCGTTGTTTGCGCTTCTCGTTGATATCCACCACCGTTTCGACGATGCGCAATGGCGCATCATGCTTGCGGCCGGTGGCCACCAGCGCCTGGGTATCCTTGGGAAAACACGAACCGCCATAACCCGGGCCGGCATGCAGGAACTTGCCGCCGATGCGGCCATCCAGGCCGATGCCCTTGGCCACATCCTGCACATTCACCCCGGTCTTTTCGCACAGATCGGCGATTTCGTTGATGAAGGTGATCTTGGTCGCCAGGAACGCATTGGCGGCGTATTTGATCAGTTCGGCGGTTTCAAGCTGGGTGAACAGGATCGGCGTTTCATTAATATAAAGCGGCCGGTAGAGTTTGCGCAGCAGGTCACGCGCCCAGTCGCTTTCGGCGCCGCAAACCACGCGGTCGGGCCGCATGAAATCCTCAATCGCGGCGCCTTCGCGCAGGAATTCCGGATTGGACGCCATCTCAAATTCCGCCGCCGGCCTTGTGGCGCGGATGATGCGCTCCACCTCGCGGCCCGTACCCACCGGCACGGTGGATTTGGTCACCACCAGGGTCTTGCGCGCCATCGTGGCGGCAATTTCCTCGGCGGCAGCGTAAACATAGCTCAGATCGGCCTCGCCATCGCCACGCCGCGACGGCGTGCCCACCGCGATGAACACCGCATCGGCGCCGGCCATGCCGGCGGCGATATCGCGGGTGAAGCTGAGCCGACCGGCCTTGACGTTGCGCGCCACCAGATCTTCAAGCCCGGGCTCGAAGATCGGAATCTCGCCACGCTCCAGCGCCTCGATACGCGCCGGATTCTTGTCGACGCAGACCACATCATGGCCGAATTCGGAGAAACAGGCTCCGGAAACCAGGCCGACATAGCCGGTGCCGATCATCGCAACGCGCATGGAGGCAATCCTTCAGGACTGATTAAAGCGACTTGTAAACTTCACGCACGATGCCGGCGGCATCGGCGCGCAGGTCGGCCCGATCCAGCGCAAAGGCGATATTGGCATGCAGGAAGCCGATCTTGTCGCCGCAATCATACCGCTCGCCCTTGAAGCGCAGGCCGTTGAACGGCACTTCGCCGATCATCTTGGCCAGCGCATCGGTGAGCTGGATTTCGCCGCCGGCGCCGCGCTGCACCTGATCCAGGTAGTCGAACACGCGCGGCTGCAAAATATAGCGGCCGATCACCGCCGTGGTGCTGGGCGCCGCCACCGGCTCGGGCTTTTCCACCAGACCCTTCACTTCCACCATGCGGCCTTCGCTCTTGCCCGGATCAACCACGCCATAGCGGCGGGTATGCTCACGCGGCACTTCCATGGCGGCGATCATGTTGCCGCCGACTTCGTTATAGGCTTCCACCATCTGCGCCAGGCAGCCGGTGCGGGCCAGGATCAGGTCATCCGCCAGCAGCACGGCAAACGGTTCGTTGCCTACCAGCGCCTTGGCGCAGCGCACCGCATGGCCCAGGCCGAGCGGCTCCATCTGGCGCGTGTAGGCGACCTGGCCGGCCTGCGGCATCCAGCCATGCAGGGCATTCAGCAGGTCGCGCTTTTCACGCCCACGCAGCACATCCTCCAGCTCATAGGAGCGGTCGAAATGGTCTTCGATGGCCTGCTTGCCGCGCCCGGTGACGAAGATGAATTCCTCGATGCCGGCCGCCTTGGCTTCTTCCACGGCATACTGGATCAGCGGCTTGTCAACGACGGTCAGCATCTCCTTCGGCATCGACTTGGTGGCCGGCAGGAAACGGGTGCCCAGGCCGCCGACAGGGAACACGGCTTTGCGGATCGGACGAATCATGCTGCGAGACTTTCGTTTTTGTAGGTTGCCAGGGTTTTACGCCGCCCCCTGCTCCGGCGCAACGGGGTGGCGGTGTGGCGGTGCATCGTCACACAAGGGGTTTTCACACCCGATTAAGGCGGAAATACGACAAATTATCATTGTTTTAGAGACCTTTGAGGGGCGAACCGGCTGGGCTATGATCCGGCCGCGACAAAACCGTTCGGAGGAAACCATGTCCGCCGCCCTCGATCTGACCACGGACAGCCTGGTATTGCGCGAGGCGCCGGCCCCCGGCGTGGTGCGCCTGACGCTGAACCGGCCCAAGGCCTATAACAGCCTGTCTTCCGACCTGATGCGCCAGTTGCAGGATGAACTGGACATGATCCGCGACGATGCCTCGGTGCATGTGGTGATCATCGCCGCCAGCGGCCCGGGTTTCTGCGCCGGGCATGACCTCAAGGAAGTGCGCGCCCTGCCCGACCGCAAGGCGATGGAGAAGCTGTTCAAACAATGCTCCACGCTGATGCAGGCTATCGTTGCCCTGCCCAAGCCGGTGATTGCTCAGGTGCATGGCATTGCCACCGCCGCCGGTTGCCAGTTGGTGGCAAGCTGCGATCTGGCCGTGGCCGCCGACACAGCGCGCTTTGGTACCCCGGGGGTGAATATCGGCCTGTTCTGCTCCACACCGATGGTGGCGCTGTCGCGCAATGTCGGCCGCAAGCAGGCGATGGAAATGCTGCTGACCGGCGACATGGTGCCGGCCCAGCGCGCGGTGGAAATCGGCCTTATCAATCGCGCTGTAGCGGAAGCCGAGCTTGCCGCCGCCACCCTGGCCCTGGCGCAGCAGGTGGCGTCAAAATCACCGCTGACACTGAAGATCGGCAAGGAAGCATTTTACCGCCAGCTCGAATTGCCGCTGGCCCAGGCCTATGACTATGCCTCGCAGGTGATGACCGAAAACCTGCTGGCGCGCGATGCCGCCGAAGGCATCGACGCCTTCATCCAGAAACGCACGCCCTGCTGGGAAGGACGCTGAGCCAGACCGATGAACCACGATTCCTACAGCGAAGATTACATCCGCGGCATCCTGCGCGCAGTGCAGACCATCGCCATGGTGGGCGCCAGCCCGAACTGGAACCGGCCGTCATATTTCGCCATGAAATATCTCCAGGCCAAGGGCTACCGCGTCATTCCGGTCAACCCGCGTGAAGCCGGCAAGGAAATCCTCGGCGAAAAGGTATATGCCAGCCTGAGCGAACTGCCGGTGAAAGTGGATATGGTGGATTGTTTCCGCAATTCGGAAGCCATCCCGCCCATCGCCGACGAGGCGATCAAGATCGGCGCCAAGGTTTTGTGGATGCAGCTTGGCGTGCGCCATGATGAAGCCGCCACCAAGGCCGAAGCTGCCGGTCTGAAAGTGGTGATGAACCGCTGCCCGAAGATCGAATATGGCCGCCTGTCGCTTGAAATCGGCTGGATGGGGGTGAATACCCGCGTCATTTCGGCCAAAAAACTCCGTCGGATTTGAAATCATGACCCAGCAAGCAGATGAATACGGCTTCGACACCTTGCAGGTGCATGCCGGCACCGCGCCCGAGCCGAATACCGGCGCCCGCAGCACGCCGATCTTCCAGACCACGGCCTATGTGTTCGACGATGTGGACCATGCCGCCTCGCTGTTCAATCTGCAAACCTTCGGCAACATCTACACCCGCCTGACCAACCCGACCACGGCGGTGCTGGAGCAGAAGGTGGCAGCGCTGGAAAATGCCCGTGCCGCCACGGCCGTGGCTTCGGGCCATGCGGCGCAGCTTGTGGCTTTTCACATGCTGATGAGCCCGGGCGACCATGTGGTGGCCTCGCGCAAGCTTTATGGCGGCTCGATCACCCAATTCATGCACAGCTTCAAGCGTTTTGACTGGCATGCCACTTTTGTCGATCCCGACGATATCGCCGCCGTGGCCGCCGCGATCACGCCACGCACCAAGGCGGTGTTTGTGGAAAGCCTGGCCAATCCGGGCGGCGTGATCTGCGATCTTGAAGCATTGGCCAAGGTGGCGCATGAAGCGGGCATTCCGCTGATCGTGGATAACACCATGGCCACGCCCTATCTGTGCCGGCCGAAGGATTGGGGCGCCGATGTGATCCTGCATTCGGCAACCAAATTCCTGGGTGGCCACGGCAATTCAATGGCCGGCGTGATCGTGGATGCCGGCACATTCAATTGGGGCCAGAATGACAAATTCCCCCATATCGCCGCCCCCACCCCGGCCTATCACGGCCTGTCCTTCTATGAGACATTCGGCGACATGGCCTTTGCCGTGTCCTGCCGCGCGGTGAGTTTGCGCGATCTCGGCCCGTCGCTGTCGCCGTTCAACGCCTTCATGATCCTCACCGGCATGGAAACGCTCAGCCTGCGCATGCAGAAACATTGCGCCAATGCACAAGTGGTGGCGGAATTCCTGGCCCAGCATCCGAAAGTGGCCTGGGTCAGCTATGCCGGCCTGCCCAGCGACCGCTACCATGCCCTGGCCAAGAAATACCTGCCGAAAGGCGCCGGCTCGGTCTTCACCTTCGGCGTCAAGGGCGGCTATGCCGCCGGCATCAAACTGGTGGAAACCGTGAAGCTATGGTCGCATCTGGCCAATATCGGCGATACCCGCAGCCTGATCATCCATCCGGCTTCCACCACGCATCGCCAGCTTACGCCCGAGCAGCGGGCCGGTGCCGGTGCCGGCGACGACACGATCCGGCTATCTGTCGGCATCGAGGATGTGGCCGATCTTATCCGCGATCTGGATGCCGGGCTGAACGCCGTCTGAATTCAGTCGGCGTCACCCCCGCCTGCTTGGTGAAAAAGCGGGTGAAATAGGCCGGATCGTCAAAGCCGAGCGAATAGGCGATTTCCTTCACCGATAACAGCGTGAAGGTGAGGTCGCGCCTGGCTTCGGCGATCAGGCGCTGGTTGATGGCGCCCAAAGCCGAGCAGCCCAAGGCGGCGCGGCAGACCCGGTTGAGATGCACATCGGAAATGCCGAGCTGGCCGGCATAAAAGGCCAGGCCGCGCTGGCTGCGGAAATGCTGATCCAGCAGCATGCGGAACTGCGCCGCATGGCGATTGGGCCGGCCGGCCTCGGCATCGGCAGCCAGCACGCGGCCGAGCGTGATCAGCAACACGGTCAGTTGCGCCTCGATAAAACCCAGCCGCCCGGGGCTGGAGCCAGCATAATCCAGCGCGATGGCCGCCACCGCCTGGGCCACGGGCGTTGCCGCCCAGTCAGGCAGTGGCAGGATGCGCGATTGCGCCAGTAAAGGCCGCAATTCCGGGGCTGCCTGCGGCATCTGCAAGGCCTGCCCGGCCAGAAGCGTGATGACATGGCCTTCGGTATCCGGCGAAAAGCGGAAGCCATGCGTCACCCCCGGCATCACCAGCACCGCCACCGGCGGCGGCAAGGGCAGCCAGCGCTCCCCCAGCAGGCATTCCGCGCGGCCCTGCGTCATGTTCAGAATTTGAAACAGGCCGGCATGGCGATGGGCGCCGATCTCCCAATCAAACAGCGCCGAACGCGCCGGAATTGACTCGCAATGCAGCCAGTCCGCTACCGAATTATAGGTTTGCTCGCCATAAAGCGCATAGGTTGGCACCGCCTGTGCCATTTTTTCCTCCCATCTCATGTTTGGATTATCCAATCCTTTGTTGCCTCTGTCCATCGCCGCCGGCCGTCCTGCGGCCTAGTTTTCGATCAAAGGGGAGGACACCACCATGCGCACACAAGTCGCCATTATCGGAGCCGGCCCGGCCGGTCTGCTGCTCGGACAATTGCTGCACAAGCACGGCATCGATGCCGTTATCCTGGAACAGCGTAGCGCCGATTATGTGCTGGGCCGCATCCGCGCCGGTGTGATCGAGACCGGCACCGCCGACCTGCTGGAGCAGGTGGGCTGTGCCGAGCGCATGCGGCGCGAAGGCCTGGTGCATGAAGGTATCGAGATCAGCTTTGGCGGCGAGCGCCATGCCATCAACTTCCAGCACCTGATCGGCCGCAGCGTGATCGTGTATGGCCAGACCGAAATCACCCGCGACCTGATGGAAGCGCGTGCGGCGTGCGGCGCCACCACCCTCTATGAAGCCGAGGATGTGACACTGCATGATATCGGCAGTGCCAAACCCTATGTCACCTTCCGCAAGGATGGCGTGGAACAGCGGCTGGATTGTGATTTCATCGCCGGCTGCGATGGTTCGCATGGCATCAGCCGGCGCAGCATCCCGGCCGGCATCATGCAGCTTTATGAACGCGCCTATCCCTTTGGCTGGCTCGGCATTCTGGTGGATAAGCCACCGCTTTCCGAAGAATTGATCTATGCCAACCATGAGCGCGGCTTTGCGCTCTGCTCAATGCGCTCGCCCACCCGCAGCCGGCTTTATATCCAATGTACGCTGGAAGATCGGGTGGAAGACTGGAGCGATGCACGCTTCTATGCCGAATTGCGCCAACGCCTGGATGAACGCGCCATCGCCAAGCTGGAAGAAGGCAACTCGATTGAGAAAAGCATTGCGCCGTTGCGCAGCTTTGTGGCCGAGCCGATGCGCTATGGCAATCTGTTCCTGGCCGGCGATGCTGCGCATATCGTGCCGCCCACCGGCGCCAAGGGGCTCAATCTCGCCGCCAGCGACGTGCATTATCTGAGCCAGGCGCTGATCCGGCATTATCATGAAAAATCCGCCAGCGGCCTGGAAGGCTATTCCGCCCAGGCGCTGAGCCGGGTGTGGAAAGCGGTGCGGTTCTCCTGGTGGATGACCACACAATTGCACCGCTTCCCGGATGCCAGCGCATTTGAACAGAAAATCCAGCGCACCGAACTGGAATACCTGGCCGGCTCGGAGCATGCCCAGCGTGCCCTGGCGGAGAATTACGTCGGGCTGCCTTACTGAGCTTTTGTTTCAGCCAGCAGCCAGGCGCGGTAATCGGCATTGCCACCCGGCCCGGCCGGGATCGGCAACACGCAGGGCACGCTATAGCTATGCGCAGCCGTCACCGCCTCGGTTGCCGCCGCCACCAGATCGGGCCGGGTCTTGAGGATCAGCACGGTTTCCTCGCCGCGTTCCAGTTTGCCCTGCCACCAATAAAGTGAGCGCATGCCGGGCAGGATATTGGCGCAGGCGGCCAGCCGCTGGCCCACCACCGCCTCGGCCACCTGCTCGGCCTCGGCAGCCGAGGCACAGGTGACATAAAGCAGCGTGATGTCGTCAGCCGGCATGACGGCCACCGCTATAATAGCGCCGCGCCTTGCCATGCCACAGCATGATCGCCCCCATCAGCACCAAAAGCGCACCTAGCTGGTGCAATGCGCCCAGCAGCACCGGCACATGCAGCAGCAAAGTGGCGATGCCAAGCCCGACCTGCAATAACACCATGCCGAGCAACATATGGCGCGCGCCATTGGCCACGCGGCCGGCATAGCGAAGCCAGATCAGCACGGCAAAGAGCAATACCGCATAGGCCAGCATGCGGTGCTGGAACTGCACGGTAAGCGCATTCTCAAAGATGTTGTGCCACAGCGGCGTCATCACCCCCAGGCCATCGGGGATGAACTTGCCTTCCATCAGCGGCCAGGTGTTATGCGCCAGCCCGGCATTCATGCCCGCCACTAGGCCACCTGACAGGATTTGCAAATAGACCAGGGCAACAAAGGCAATCACCAAGCCGCCGCCGGCCGGGCTTTGCATAGTGGCGCCACGTGCCATGGAGAGCGCTCCCCAGACCAGATAGGCAAAAATGGCAAAGGCCAGGCCAAGATGCAGCGTCAGCCGGTAATGGCTGACATCGGGATGATCCACCAGCCCGCTGGCCACCATGAACCAGCCGACTGCACCTTGTGCACCGCCCAAAGCCAGCATCAGCAGCAGATGCAGGTGCATGCCCTGCGGGATGCGGCGACGCAGCCAGAACCACAGCAGCGGCAGCGCAAAGGCCAAGCCGATCAGGCGGCCGAGCAGGCGGTGGACATATTCAAACCAGTAGATTTCCTTGAAACCAGCCAGGTCCATGCCCAGGTTGATTTTCTGATATTCCGGGAATTGTTTGTATTTCTCGAACTCAGCCAGCCAGGCAGCTTCAGAGAGCGGCGGCAGCCAGCCGGTGATCGGGCGCCATTCCACCATTGACAGGCCGGAATTGGTCAGCCGGGTCAGGCCGCCAATCACCACCATCAGCGCCACCAGACCGGCGACGATGAACAGCCAGCGCGCCAGATGTTTTTGCGCATGCATCTCCATACTCCTCAGCGTTTTTTGCGCGCCCGCAAATCAATGGCGCCGGGGCGCTGGCGCGGATCTTCGTTGCCAGCAAATATCTTGGTCTTCTGCACCTTCTGGGTGCCGGTGGTGGGCAGGCTGTCCACAAACAGCAGCCAGCCCGGTGCCTTGAAATAGGCCAGTCGCTCGTTGCACCAAGCAAAAAGCTGATCGGCCAGCGCGGCATCGCCCGCCATGCCGGGCATCGGCAGGATGCAGGCCATCACCTCTTCCTCGCGGATTTCATCCGGCACCGCCAACACCGCCACCTGGGCAACCGCCGGATGGCTTTGCAGCACAGCCTCGATCTCGGCGGCGGCGATATTCTCACCCGAGCGGCGGATGATATTCTTCATGCGGTCAACAAAATACAGCATGCCGTCATCCGCCATGCGCACCACGTCGCCGGTATGAAACCAGCCGCCGCGCCAGGCTTCATCGGTGGCCGCCTGGTTCTTGAGATAGCCGCTGAAAAAACCGCGCCTTGGCTCGGCAGCGCTATGGCGCACCAGCAATTCGCCCTCCTGGCCGCGCGGCACTTCCTGGCCCTGGGCATCGGCCACTATCGCCTCCAGGCCCGGCATCGGCCGGCCGAAGGCGCGGGTATCGAACTGGCGCGGCTCAAAGGCATCGGCAAACACCCGGCCGGTTTCGGTCATGCCCCACACTTCCACCAGCGGAAAGCCGAAACGCTGCTCAAAGGCATGATGCAGTTGCGGCTCCACACCAGCACCAAAGCCGAAGCGCACGCTATGTTCACGCTCCAGCGGCGAGACTGGCTGGTTGAGCAGCAAGGGCGGCACCACACCGAGATAATGGATGATGCTGGCGCGGGTCTGCACCACTTCCGCCCACCAGCGTGTCGGACTGAAACGCTCGGGCAATATCAGGCAATGCGCGCCCAGGATGGCGCAGCTCACCGTGATCGCCTGATGGTTCATATGAAACAGCGGCAGCGGATTATAGAACCGCTCCTGCCCCGGCTGCATGGTGAAGTTGCCGCCGAAATTGCCATACCAGGCGCCGGCATTGAGATAATAATAGTTGGTCAGCACGCAGCCCTTGGGCCGCCCGGTGGTGCCCGATGTATAAAGCAATCCGGCTTCCGTCTGCTGCCCCGGCTCTCCGCTCTGCGCCGCGCTCAGAGGCGCCGGCAGGCTGGCGGGCAATACCGTGCCATCGATCACGGGCAACGGCTTTTCGCTGCGCTCGGCGGCCACAAGCTGCATATCGGCCAGACGTGCCGGCAGCGTAACAACCAGATCAGCCTCGGCATGCTGCATCTGATACAGCATCTCATCATGGCGGTAATCCGGGTTGATCGGCACGATGCCAACCCCCAGGGCATTCAGCGCCAGGAAATGATAGAAAAACTCCGGCCGCATCTCCAGCAGCAGGCCGACGCGATGACCGATGCCATAACCCGCTGCGGCGTAAAGCCGACGCCAATCGGCCACCCGGGCCGCCACCTCGGCAAAGCTTAATTCCAGTCCATCCGGCCAGTAATCCCGCCCGGGCCGTGCCGGCAGGCAAAGAAACGACTTGCCAGGATGCGCCGCCACCGTGGCGGCAAAGGCGGCATGAACCGAAGCGGGCAAACTCATCGTGCGTTTCCTGATTTTCTGTTTTTCAGCGCAGGAACAATAACACAAGCATCAGGCTGCCCAAGAGGATGCGGTAATAGGCAAAGGGCGCGAAACCATAGCGATTGATAAAGGTAATCACCGAACGCACCACCAGCAGGGCGCTGAGAAAGGCCACCAGGAAACCAAGGCCGATCACGCCGCCATCCTTGAGGCTGAGATTGTGCCAGTTTTTCATCAGGTCATAGGCCGTGGCCGCGGCCATGGTGGGCATGGCGAGAAAAAAGCTGAACTCGGCGGCGGCGGCGCGCTGCACGCCGAGCAGGCGGGCGCCGATGATGGTGGCGCCGGAGCGCGACACACCGGGGATCATTGCCAGGCATTGGATGAAGCCGATCTTGAGCGACAGCCGGAAACGGAAATCATCCACGCTGGCCACCTCGCCACGGCCAACAAACCGCTCCACCGCCAGGATGATGAAACCGCCAATAATCAGCGCCACCGACACGACCCAGGGATTGAACAGCACGCCCTTGATGAAGCCATGCGCAAAGAAACCGATTACCATCGCCGGCAGGAAAGCGAATAGCAGATTAACGGTGAAGCGGTTGGCACGTTCATCGCGCCCCAGGCCGCGCAGGGTATCGTAAAGCCGGCGCCAATAGACCAGGCACACCGCCAGGATGGCGCCAAGCTGAATCGCGATCTCGAACACCTTGCCGGGTGGCCCTTCGAAACCCAGCAGATCACCCAGCAGGATGAGATGCCCGGTGGAGGATACCGGCAGGAACTCGGTCAGGCCTTCAACCAGGCCAAGCAGCAGGGCTTTCAGATACAGGCTGTCCATCACTCATCTGCCAAATTTATGCGCAGCCGCCATTGAGACAGATTCGCGCACTCCCGTCGCTAGACAGAGGCGCGACACGCCGTCGCGCCGCCATGAACGATAGAGGAACAATTGCGCTTTCGCACGCGGACTTGCCGATATTCGCCATTGTCATTAAGTAGTATTTTTATAAACACCGCTCAGGCCTGTGTCATGACCCATGGGCGGCCAGGAGATTACCCGATGTTCGGCTTTCTGTTTGGCAAGAAAAAGAAAACCAACGCCGCCGGCCAAGCGTTGATCCCGATGTGGCATGAAGTGGCGATGACGGTGATCGGCGACCGCTCGGTGACTGTGGTGAAGGCACCGTTCACTGCCACCCAGACCGACGACATCGCCCGTGTTGCCATGCGCTACTACATGCGCGCCTTCCCCAATACGGTACCGGTGATGGTGACTTTCGATCCGATGGACCCGGACCAGCGCGCCCTGTTCATCGGCCCGCGTGATTTCACTGATGCCTTGCAGAAATACCAGATCGGCGATTTCAAATTCTCTGTCGTGAATGTTGAAGTGCCATTCATCCCCTGGTTCATCAAGGAAGACCTGGAAGCAAAGGCACAGCAGCAGGCCGAAAACCAGGCCGCCGAGAAGAAGGCCGAGGACTGAGTTCAGGAATATACCGCCTGCTCGAAGGCGTAGAAGGCGTCCAGGGTCTGCGGATCGGGGAATGGCAGCAATTGCGCCAGCAGCGCGCCGGCAATGCCGCGCGCCGGATCGATCCAGAAATAGCTGTTGCAGCGCCCGGCCCAGGCGCCGCTATAGGCGGCACGGCCTTGTGC
>NZ_JAGOLP010000051.1 GCF_017994015.1 Ferrovibrio sp.
ATAATGGTCGAAGGTCATGGTGTAGGTGGCACGACCCTGGGTCATGGAACGCAGATTGTTCACATAACCAAACATGTTGGCGAGCGGCACCATCGCATTGATGACCTGCGCGTTGCCGCGCTGCTCGGTGCCGGTCAGCTGGCCGCGGCGGGACGACAAGTCGCCCATCACGTCACCAACAAAGTCTTCCGGCGTCACCACTTCCACCCGCATGATGGGTTCGAGCAGCTTGGCACCAGCCTTCGGCGCCACTTCGCGGAAAGCCGCACGGGCAGCGATTTCGAAGGCGAGCGCCGAAGAGTCAACGTCATGGTAGGCGCCGTCATACAGCGTCACCTTGAAGTCGATGACCGGGAAGCCGGCGAGCACGCCGCTCTCGGCGACCTGCTTGATGCCCTTTTCCACCGCCGGGACATATTCCTTCGGCACGTTGCCGCCGACCACGGCGTTGACAAACTCGATGCCCGAGCCCGGCTCCTGGGCTTCGAACTTGAGCTTGACGCGGGCAAACTGGCCCGAACCGCCGGACTGCTTCTTGTGGGTGTAATCGATATCGGCGTTCTTGGTCAGGGTTTCGCGATAGGCCACCTGCGGGGCGCCCACATTCGCTTCCACCTTGAACTCACGCTTCATGCGATCAACAAGGATTTCAAGATGAAGTTCGCCCATGCCCTTGATCACGGTCTGGCCACTCTCATGGTCAACCGACACGCGGAAGGACGGGTCTTCGGCGGCCAGGCGGTTCAGGGCGATGCCCATCTTTTCCTGGTCGTTCTTGGTCTTCGGCTCAACCGCCACCTCGATCACCGGCTCCGGGAATTCCATGCGCTCAAGCACGATGGGATTCAGCGGATCGCACAGCGTATCGCCAGTGGTGGTGTTCTTCAGGCCGGCCAGCGCAACGATATCGCCGGCGCGGGCTTCCTTGATTTCTTCACGGGTATTGGCATGCATCTGCAACATGCGGCCGATACGCTCGCGGTTTTCCTTGACCGTGTTGAGCACGCCCTGGCCGGCTTCCAGCACGCCGGAATAGATGCGCACGAAGGTCAGCGAGCCGACGAACGGGTCGTTCATGATCTTGAACGCCAAGCCGGAGAACGGCTCTTCGTCCGAGGTCTTGCGCACCAGTTCCTGATCGGTGCCGGGCTTGACGCCCTTGACGCCTTCAACATCGACCGGCGACGGCAGGTAGTCGACAATGGCGTCGAGCAGCGGCTGCACGCCCTTGTTCTTGAAGGCCGAACCGCACATCACCGGCACGAACTTGTAGCCAATGGTGCCCTTGCGGATGCAGGCGGTCAGGGTCTTCTCGTCCGGCTCGTTGCCTTCAAGATAGGCTTCCAGAGCGGCGTCGTCGGCTTCCACGGCCATGTCGATCAGCTTGGTGCGGTATTCCGCAGCCTGCTCTTTCATGTCGGCCGGAATTTCATCGTAGTAGAACTCGGCGCCCAGGCTCTCATCCTTCCAGATGATCGCACGGTTGCGCACCAGATCCACCACGCCCTTGAAATCGGCTTCCAGGCCGATCGGCAGGGTCAGCACCAGCGGCTTCGCGCCCAGGCGATCGACAATCATGTCGACGCAGCGGAAGAAGTTGGCACCCATGCGGTCCATCTTGTTGGCGAAGCACATGCGCGGCACGCCGTACTTGTCAGCCTGGCGCCACACCGTCTCCGACTGCGGCTCAACGCCGGCAACGCCGTCAAACAGGCAGACCGCGCCGTCGAGCACACGCAGCGAACGCTCAACTTCAATGGTGAAGTCGACGTGGCCGGGGGTGTCGATGATGTTGATGCGGTGGTCGTTCCAGAAACAGGTGGTGGCAGCCGAGGTGATCGTGATGCCACGCTCCTGCTCCTGCTCCATCCAATCCATGGTGGCAGCGCCGTCATGCACTTCGCCGATCTTATGCGAACGGCCGGTGTAATACAGGATGCGCTCAGTGCAAGTGGTCTTGCCGGCATCGATGTGAGCCATGATGCCGATATTGCGATAGCGCTCGTAGGGGGTAGTGCGAGGCATGACGAACTCCGGGGATTCTCTGGCTTACCAGCGGTAATGCGAGAAGGCCTTGTTGGCCTCCGCCATGCGATGGGTGTCTTCGCGCTTCTTCACCGCACCGCCGCGACCATTGGCAGCGTCAAGCAGCTCGGTCGAAAGACGGTCGATCATGGTGTTCTCGGAGCGCGCACGGGCCGAGGAGATCAGCCAGCGGATCGCCAGCGCCTGACCACGATCATGACGCACTTCCACCGGCACCTGGTAGGTGGCGCCGCCAACACGGCGCGAGCGAACCTCGATCTGCGGGCGAACATTGCCCAGCGCGTCGTGGAACATCTTGACCGGGTCGTTACCAGTCTTGCCCTTGATGCGGTCAAACGCACCATAGAGGATCTGCTCCGCAGCCGACTTCTTGCCGGCATACATCAGCATGTTCATGAACTTGGTGACAACGAGGTCGCCGAACTTCGGGTCCGGCAGAACTTCGCGCTTAACAGCGGCGTGGCGACGCGACATCGATGATCTCCTGAGCCTTACTTCGGACGCTTGGCGCCGTACTTCGAACGGCGCTGCTTGCGGTCCTTGACGCCCTGCGTATCGAGCACGCCACGGACGATGTGATAGCGGACACCCGGAAGGTCCTTGACGCGGCCACCACGGATCAGCACCACGGAGTGCTCCTGGAGGTTATGGCCTTCGCCGGGAATATAGCTCGAAACTTCGAAGCCATTGGTGAGGCGCACACGCGCCACCTTGCGAAGCGCCGAGTTCGGCTTCTTCGGTGTAGTGGTGTAGACGCGGGTGCAAACACCACGACGCTGCGGGCATTCCTGCAGCGCCGGCACCTTGTCGCGGGCCGGATTCGGCTTGCGCGGCTTGCGAATAAGCTGGTTGATCGTCGGCATACGAGTCAGAACCCCGTAGTTAGTTCAACACAAATTGCACCGGAGCAGTCCACCAGCTTACGCCAGCGAACCACCCTGCTCTCTCGCTCTAGACCCATGCTCACAACTTGCGTCGCGGATAGGGGTCAGTATGTCCATTTGCGTAGGCCTGGCCTCAACGTGAGCGAACGGAAGCCAAAACCGTTTTTCGACGAGTGCGTTTAGGTAAAAAACCTACCACCACCGTCGAATCGCGTGCCGGACATTACTGCCCGCACCCAGCCCCGTCAAGCGCGATTTAGCGACAGCCCATATTATAGTGTAAAACACTGATAATTAAGTATTTTTATGCTCTACGAGGCGTATAAACACGGCCAAAAAAGGCGGTGTAACGCCACTATAACCCACTCCGGCCGCCGACTCAGACCAAAAATCGGGCTATTGCCGCGCTCGGATGGCGGCAGGCTAATTTCAGCCAGCAATCATTACGCATGGGTTAATTTTCCGGGCTGATCGCCCTCTATATATATGGCGCAATAAATGGCGCAGCCAGAAAGCTAGGCGCCGCCCTTTCGACCAAACCCGGCAAGAAACGGCTCGGGGCTAAGATTCGGCTAATTTATTATATTAATCAAAATATTATAGCGCCTTGCTAAATTGCGCCTGCGGGTCATGACGCATCGCAGCAATATTGCCGGCTCGCACCCCGAAGCATCCGTTTATGCCATTTTCACAGCTAAAATCAGCAATCAAATTATCCACCACTACATTATAAAAATATCGTATCTAATTAAATAAAAACAATAATATGACAATTAACCTGTGCGCTTTATACCTTCGGCAAAAACCCGCCAGAGGGGCTTTTCAGTGATGCCGCCGAAAGCCTATACTCCACAGGTTGGAAAACATGACGATATATCTTCTACACAGATTGGGAGTATCCGCCGATGAGCAAAGCCGGCAGCAAACCTGTCACGCTTAACGATCCGAATACCGGCAAAACCATTACGATGCCCATGCTGGACGGTTCCGAAGGCCCGTCCGTCATTGATATCCGAAAGCTCTACGCGGAATCGGGTTATTTCACATACGATCCGGGCTTTACCTCCACCGCCAGCACCGAAAGCAAGATCACCTACATCGATGGCGACGAAGGCATCCTGCGCTATCGCGGCTATGACATTGCCGACCTGGCCGAGCATTCCAGCTTCCTGGAAACCTGTTATCTGCTGCTGAATGGCGAATTGCCGAACGGCCAGCAGAAGACCGATTTCGAGAAGTCGATCACCATGCACACCATGCTGCATGAGCAAATCCACTTCCTGTTCCGTGGCTTCCGCCGCGATGCTCATCCGATGGCTGTGATGTGCGGTGTGGTCGGCGCGCTGTCGGCCTTCTACCACGACTCGACCGATTACGACGATCCGCACCAGCGCATGATCGCGCAGCATCGCCTGATCGCCAAGATGCCGACCATCGCTGCCATGGCCTACAAATATTCCGTCGGCCAGCCCTTCATGTATCCGCGCAACGATCTCGGCTATGCCGAGAACTTCCTGCACATGACCTTTGGTGTGCCGGCCGAGCCGTACAAGAACAGCCCGGTGCTGGCCAAGGCGATGGACCGCATCTTCATCCTGCACGCCGATCACGAGCAGAATGCCTCCACCTCCACGGTGCGCCTGGCCGGTTCGTCGGGCGCCAATCCCTTCGCCTGCATCGCCGCCGGCATTGCCTGCCTGTGGGGTCCGGCCCATGGCGGTGCCAATGAAGCCGTGCTGAAGATGCTGGAAGAGATCGGTTCGGTCGACAAGGTTGGCGAGGCGGTCAAAAAGGCCAAGGACAAGAATTCGGGCTTCCGCCTGATGGGCTTTGGCCACCGCGTCTACAAGAATTACGACCCGCGCGCCAAGGTGATGCGCGAGACCTGCTACGAAGTGCTCGACGAATTGGGCGTCAAGGACGAGCCGCTGCTCAAGATGGCGATGGAACTGGAGCGGATTGCCCTGGAAGACGACTATTTTGTCTCCAAGAAGCTGTATCCGAATGTCGACTTCTATTCCGGCATCATCCTGCGCGCCATGGGCTTCCCCACCGCGATGTTCACCGCGCTGTTCGCGTTGGCCCGCACGGTCGGCTGGATTGCGCAGTGGAACGAGATGATCGAGGATCCGGCACAGAAGATCGGCCGTCCGCGCCAGCTCTATACCGGTGCCGGCGCCCGCGCCTATGTGCCGGTCGACAAGCGCTAAGCTTGGGCTTTACAGCCGCCAGTAAAAGAGTAGCCTAAGCAGGCAGGCCGGGATGCCCCACAAGGTATCCCGGCCAGACCGGCAGAATACCAAGAAAAGCGTAAAAGCGGGCGAAGTAAGCCCCAGGCAAACCAGGGAGGTGGGCCAATGGCAGGACAAGCAAGGCAAAAAGGCACTCAGCCGCCGACAGGGGCAGCTGCCACCGGCCATGGCTGGATGCGCCCCGGCTATATCACCATGCCCTATCCGGCGAATGACAACCGGCTCACCGCGCGACGCCTGCTTGGCCAGCGCCGCTTCTGGGTCTGGACCGGGTTGATCCTGGCCTTCTCGCTGATCATCGCTTTGCGCGGCTGATCCAGCCAGAATCAGCGCCATCACATGAGAAAGGCCCGGTCTCCCGGGCCTTTTTGTTTTGTTACTGGCGCTCGATCAACTCGATCTTGTAGCCATCCGGGTCTTCGATGAAGGCGATGACACTGCCGCCATGCTTCATCGGCCCGGGCGGCCGGGTGATCTTCACGCCATGCGCGCCCAGCTTGTCGCAAAAGCCATAGATATCCGGCACGCCAAAGGCGATATGGCCATAGCCGCTGCCGATGCTATAAGGCTCTTTCTGGCCCCAATTATGGGTCAACTCAATCACCGCCTGGGCATCCTCGTCGCCATAGCCGACAAAGGCCAGGGTGAATTCACCACCTGGATAATCCTTCCGGCGCAGCAACTGCATGCCCATCTTGTTGACATAGAAGTCCAGCGACTTTTCCAGATCGAAAACCCGCAGCATCGTGTGCAGCAGGCGCATTGACTGAGCCGTCATGACGATTCCCTTTGCTCTAATAATAGGTTGCTTGGTTTATTTAACAATTTGCGTTGATTCTCTGCAACCCGCAGAACTGCCGCAGCGGCGCGTTCACTGGGGGTTGGGCTCTGCCCCATGCCAAGCGCCTCGCCCACCCGTTGGCAGGCTTCAAGCTGCACCGCGCGCGCCGCTTCATCCTGCACCAGCGGCGACAAGGCCGCCGCCAGCAAATCCGGCCGGCAGCGTTCCTGCAAGAATTCCGGCATCACCTCGCGGCGCTCCAGGATATTGACCAGGCCGGCAAAAGGCACCCGCAAAAGCTTGCGCAGGATTGCCGCCGTGATCGGGTTCACCCGATAGGCCAGCACCGTCGGCGTTTGCGCCAGACCCAGTTCCAGAGTTGCCGTGCCCGAGGCAGCCAGCGCTAGATCGGCCGCCAGCATGGCCTGATAACGCTCGGCCGGGGCCGAAACAACTTGTGCAGGAAGCGGAAAATTCGGCAATGCTGTCAATATCATACTGGCAACATTTGGCACAGTTGGCAAAACCACACGCAAATCGGGATGCAGCTTGGCCAGCTTGCCCAGAGTGGCAACAAATACCGGCAGCAGCTTGGCCACCTCGCCGCGCCGGCTGCCCGGCAGCAAAGCCAGCAGCGGCGCGGTGGCGGGAATACCGTAGCGCTGGCGAAAGCTATTGCCCTCGGCCTGCTCTGCTGCGGCCTGCGCCCGCGCGGCAGCAATGGTTTCCACCGCCGGATGGCCGATAAAACTGGTGGGCAGACCCTCACGTTCAAAATAGGGCGGCTCAAACGGCAGCAGGGCCAGCAGATGATCCACCAGGCCGGCCAGCTTGCGCGCCCGGCCGGGGCGCCAGGCCCAGACCGTTGGCGCCACATAATGCACAATCGGGAAGTCGCGCTGCGCCAGCCGCTTGGCCAGGCGGTGGGTAAAGCCCGGGCTGTCGATGGTGACCAGAACATCAGGCGGATCGGCGCGCAAAGCGGTGGCGAGTTGATCCAGACGGCGCAGGATCTGCCGCGCCCGGGGCAGCACTTCCACCAGCCCCATCACCGCCAGGTCATCAATCGGGAACAGGCTTTCAAAGCCTTCAGCAATCATGCGCTCGCCGCCGATGCCACTGAAACGCAGGGCGCGGCCACCGCAAGCGGCCCGCAAGGCGCGGATCAGCCCCTCGCCCAGCGCATCGCCGGAAGGTTCACCCGCCACCAGGGCGATATGCAGCGGCGGCAACGCCTCAGCCATAATTGTCAAATCCGATCAGGTAAAGCCCCGCTGCATCGGCAGCGGCAGCAGTGGCGCCAAGGTCCACAATCAGCGCCGATCCTGCCTCAATGGCGATGCCGCGCAGCCCGGCCGCGGCGGCATTGGCCACCGTGCCGGTGCCGATGGTGGGCAGGTCAACACGGCGCTCTTGGCCTGGTTTGCTGGCTTTCACCAGCACGCCGCCACGCGCCGCAGGCTCGTCAACCATCCGCTTCAGCAGGGCATCGGTGCCGGCTTGGTCTTCCAGGCCGATGGTACGGCCATTCGCTGCCACCGCCGCCTGGCCCTTATCCTCGGCGCCAAGAGCACGCGCCGCCACAATGCCGGCGCGGATATTGCTCCAGTCGGCTTCACTGGCAGCAACCGCGCCAAGCTGGCCAGCTGGTGCGAGCAGATCGACGACCACTGCCTCAACACCAATCAGGCGGAAGCCCTCGGCTTCAAATGTTTCCGCCACCACCCGCAACACGGCATCATCTCCCTGCAAACCGGCCTTGATGAAGCGCGGCAACAGCCGCGCGCCGCGCCAATCCGGCAATAGTTTGCCAAAATCCGGCCGGGTGACAGCGCCGCAGATCACCACCTCGGCCACGCCGGCAGCCTTCAAGGCGTCAAACAACCGGCCAACCTGGGTCATGTCAAACCAACCATGTTCCGCGCCGGCCACAGTGGCGGGATCGCAGAAGCCATTCAGTGCTGCGATAAAAAGCGGGCGACCAGTCTGGCGGCAGGCGGCGCGGACCAGAGCCGGCACCATACCGGCGCCGGCGATCAGCCCCAGCTTAGCTTTTGTGCCCATCGGGCAGCGGCATGCAGATGCCGCGCGACGAAGCATTGCGGGTGAATTCAATCACTTCCTGCACCAGCGGCACATCGGCGAAATGCTGCGCCACATCCTCGATCCGCTCGGCCTGGGTGCCTTCATCGGCAAACAGCATGCGATAGGCGGCGCGCAGCTTGTGAATCGCATCGCGTTCAAAGCCGCGACGCTTCAAGCCCACCAGGTTAAGACCGGAAAGATGGGCGCGATTGCCAATCACCATGCCATAGGGGATGACATCCTGTTCAACCCCCGACATGCCGCCGATCATGGCATGCTTGCCGATGCGGCAGAATTGATGCACCGCCGCCAGGCCGCCGACAAAAGCGAATTCGCCTACTTCGATATGGCCGGCCAGGGTGGCGTTATTGGCCATGATGACATGGTGGCTGACATGGCAATCATGCGCCACATGGGCGCCGGCCATCAGCAGACAATCATCGCCCACACTGGTCAGCATGCCGCCGCCTTCGGTGCCGGGATTGATGGTGACCCCTTCACGAATCTGGTTGCGCGCGCCAATGGTCAGGCGAGATGGCTCGCCATGGTATTTCAAATCCTGCGGCTGGTGGCCGATGGAGGCGAAGGGGAAAATCCGTGTGCCGGCGCCGATGCTGGTGATGCCGGCAACAGCCACATGGCTGACCAGCTCCACGCCATCACCAAGCTCAACCTGCGGCCCAACCGTGCAAAACGGCCCGATCTTCACGCCAGCGCCAAGTTTGGCACCGGCCTCAACAACGGCGCTGGGGTGAATCTGGGTCATCACTTGTCCATGATCATGGCTGAGAACACCGCCTCGGCCATCAGCTTGCCATCCACCTTGGCTTCACCCCGGAACTTCCATACCGGGCCACGCTGCTTCAGGCAATCAACATGAATATGCATCTGGTCACCTGGCTGCACCGGCTTGCGGAAGCGGGCTTCGTCGATGGTCATGAAATAGACCAGCTTGCCCTCAGCTTCCTTGCCGAGGGAATTCACCACCAGGATGGCGGCAGTCTGCGCCATGCTCTCCACGATCATCACACCCGGCATCACCGGCTGGGTCGGGAAATGGCCCGGGAAATAGGGTTCGTTGATGGTGACATTCTTGATGCCCACGGCGCTGACACGCGGCTTCATGTTCACCACTTTATCAACCAGCAGCATCGGGTAGCGATGCGGAATCATCTCCATTATGCGGAGGATATCGACACTGCTCACGCTTGCCGTATCCTCGGCTGCTGCCATTTGGTTCGGGGCCATTTGGATCGGGGCCGTCTGGCTCTCACTCATGCTCCCTGCCTCTCCTCTTCACGAACTGGCGTAGGGCAGCCACTTCGCGGAAATATGCTTTTGCCGGCTGGGCCGGCGACCCGGCATAGGATGCGCCAGGTTCAATATCGGTCATCACACCGGCCTGGGCAGCGATCCGTGCGCCGCTACCGATCTTGAGATGGCCGGCGACGCCGCCCTGTGCCGCCACGATGGCGAAATCACCAAGCTGCGACGATCCTGCGATCCCGGCCTGAGCGATCACGATACAGCCGCGACCAAGGCAAACGTTGTGCCCGATCTGGACCAAATTATCAATCCAGCAGCTTGGTCCGATCACAGTATCGGGACCAGAACCACGATCAATGCAGCTATTGGCGCCAATATCGCAATCGTCGCCAATCAGTACACGGCCTAGCTGCGGCACCTTGATATGGCCGGCAGGATGCGGCGCAAAACCAAAACCATCCTGGCCGATACGCACGCCGGGATGCAGCGTCACACGGTTGCCGATGATGCAATGGCTCAGGCTGACCTGCATGCCGACCCGGCATGCTTCACCAAGCTCAACATTACGCCCGATCACGCTGCCGGCACCGATCATGCTGCCAGCACCAATCACCGCGCCGGCTTCAATCACCGCCTGCGGACCAATCGACACCCCCTCGCCCAGATGCGCGGCAGGATCAACCATGGCGCTGGCATGGATGCCGGGCTGTGCTTTGGGCTGCGGATAAAACAGCTGCGCCGCGCGGGCATAGGCGTGATACGGACTTGGCGTCAGCAGCAAGGCAACCCCTGCCGGCGCGCGGCCAGCATGCTTTTCCGCAACAATGCAGGCGGCGGCACGGGTGGCAGCAAAAGCTGCAGCGTATCGCGGGTTATCAAGAAAACTGAGCTGGCCAGGGCCAGCCTGATCGAGTGCGGCCACATCCTCCACAGCCAATTCGGCCATGGCAGGATCAGCCAGCTTGGCGCCAATCCGCTCGGCGATCAGGCCAAGCGGGAATGGGCCAGCCTTGTCGAAGAAGCGCGGATCAGCCATCGCCCCGCGCCCTGCCTTACTGGGCGCCGGGCAGCGCCACCTTCACAGACGGCAGCCGCTGATCCAGGCGCTTCAGCACTTCAGCGGTGATTTCGAAATTGTCAGCCACCGGCATCTGCAACTGGGCGCGGTCGAGCACCATGTTGAAGCCACGCTCGGTGCTGAGCTGCTTCATGATCGCCACCACTTCCTTGGTAACCTGATCACGCACACCGCCCAGCATCTTGTCGAGCGCCTGCGAGCGCTCCTGAATGCGGCGCTGCAATTCAATCACCTTGGCCTGAAAAGCCTGGCGGCGCTGTTCAAACACTTCCGGCGTGAGCACCGCACGCTGACGCGCCAGTTCCTGATCCTCGGCGCGCAGTTGCTCCTCTTCCTTGACGATTTCCGACTGGAAGCTGAAACGGAACTGCTCAAGCTGCTGCCGTGCCGTCTTGAGTGCCTGGGCATCACGATTGATGCGCTGGGCATCGATCACGGCAATCACCGCCGGCGGAATCTTGCCTTGAGCAGCGGCCATATCCGGCACGAGCAGGAACAACACTGCGAGGCAGGCGAAAAAGATGGAAGGCAGGCGAAGCATAGGACTGAACCTTGTTAGCTATGGCCCCTAGAAGCGGGAACCGAAGTTGATGCGGAAGACTTCCGTTTCGTCGAATTCTTCCTTGAGCAGCGGGAAACCAAGATCAAGCCTGATCAGGCCAAAAGGCGATTTCCAGGAAACACCGGTGCCGATTGAAACACGCAGGCTGTTGATGTCTCGCACATCGGCGCCAGACTCACCCGAACCCCAGGCCGAGCCGGCATCGGTGAAGACACGGCCCCTGATGCCGAAATCATTCGGCAGGCCCAGCGGGAAGGTCATTTCAGCCGTACCGACGTAATAATACTGCCCGCCGATGGCCTTGTCGTTCACTGTTTCACGCGGCCCTACGCCACCCGTCGCAAAACCACGGAAGGTATCGCCGCCGATGAAGAAACGGTTCGGCAGGCGCAGACGGCGGCCGAAGGAGGTGATCTGACCGGTCTCACCACTGAGATTGAAGATAACCTCATCCGTCACCGGGAAATAATGCCCGGCCTGCAACACGTTACGCAGGAAGCGCTCAGTGCCGCCAAAACCGGCCAATTCCTGGCTCAGCTTGATGATATAGCCCGAGGTTGGCTCAATCTTGTCGTCACGTCGATCATAGATCAGCGAATTGCCGATCGATGAGGTGGTGAACGAACCTTCCTCGCCCTTGATAAAGCGTGACTGGGTCGGATCGATATCGTCGATCTCATCAAGGCGCAGGCGGTAGAACACCTGATCGTCAAGATATTCGGTGATCGGGAAGCCGAAGCGCACCGTGCCACTGGTGGTGGTCTGCTGATAACCGCTGCGCCGGTTGAGGTCGGTGCGGCGGCGCAGCAGGTCCACGCCGGCAGCCAGTTCGCGATCAAGGAAATACGGTTCGGTGAAGCCAAGATCAACCTGCTGGCGGCGGGAAGACAGGCTGAAGCCAAGCCTGAGATCCTGGCCACGCCCGAGCAGATTACGCTCACGGATCGAAACGTCACCAATCACCGCCTCGGCCGTGGAATAGCCAACGCCGAATGACAATTCGCCGGTCGAACGCTCCTGCACTTCGGCGGTCAGCACCACCTTGTCTGGCGCGCTGCCCTTGGTCTCGGCAATTTCCGCCTTGTCAAAGAAATTCAGGCCACGCACACGGGTGCGGGTACGACGTAGCTTGGCGGCGTTAAAGGCATCACCTTCCACAAGCCGGAATTCACGCCGGATCACCTTGTCGAGGGTACGAACATTGCCCACCACATCGATACGCTCAACATAGACACGCGGGCTTTCGCCGATGATGAAGGAAACATCAATCGCCTTCTGCTCGCGATGCTTCTGCACCTCGGGGCGCACATCGACAAAGGCATAACCCTGGCGACCAAGCTCGCTGGTCAGCACCTGCACCACTTTTTCAACCGCATCGGCGTTGTAAACATCGCCGGTCTTAAGCTCGACCAGCTTACGCAGCGCCTGCGGATCAACATTCCTCAATTCGCTGGTCAGGTCTATTTTGCCAAGCCGATAGCGTTCGCCTTCATCCAGCGTGAAGGTGATGAAGAAGTTTTCACGATTGGGCGACAATTCAGCCACGGCATTGGCAACGCGGAAATCCGCATAGCCCTTGCTGAGATAATATTTGCGCAGCTTCTCACGGTCGAAGGTGACACGATCTGGATCGTAATTGTCATCCGACGACAGGAAACGCCACCAGACGGTTTCCTTGGTCTGAATCTGCTCGCGCAAGGCGCCGTCACTATAGGCGCGATTGCCGATGAAGCGGATGCGGCCCACTGTGGTGATCGGGCCTTCGCCGATCTCGAATACCAGATCAACGCGGTTTTGCGGCAACTGTACTACCTTGGGCTCAACGGTGGCGGCGAAGCGACCGGAGCGGCGGTAGATTTGCTGGATACGCTGTGTATCAGCCTGCACCTTGGCGCGGGTGTAGACCTGACGCGGCTTGAGGGTGAGTTCACGGTTCAGCGTTTCGCTCGTGACCCGGCGGTTGCCTTCCAGCACTACGCGGTTGATCACCGGGTTTTCGGTCACCCGCACCACCAGGGTGTTGCCCTGCATGCGCAGATTCACATCCGAGAACAGGCCGGTGGCAAACAGCGCCTTCAGCGAACGATCAGCCAGTTCCTCGTTGAACGGCTCACCCGGCTGCGCGGCCAGATAACTCTGGATCGTTGACGCTTCGATCCGCTGATTACCCTCAACCACCACATCGCGCATGACGATGGATTGTGGCTGTGCCATCAGGCCGGGGGCACCGCCCGGCAATGGCCGCTGCACTTGGCGCTGGCCTTGTGCGGATGCGTCGGCCAGGCTGCCAACGACAGCAAAAAACGCCAGGGCGGCAGCAGCCGCCTTCAAGCGCCAGGGGGCAACCTTGCCGCGGCAACCATTCGCCATGCTAGATAAAACCCTCATCGCTCGATCCGGCCGCCTTTGACATACCCGTTTTCACGAAAAAAGCCCAGCGATGAAATTGAAAACCGGCAAGCGGTTCAAGTCGTTCCAGGTGGCAAACAGGAACAGCGACAGCACCAGGGCAAAGCCGACGCGAAAGCCGTATTCCTGCGCCCTTTCGCCAAGCGGGCGGCCGCGCACGGCTTCCACCGCATAAAACAGCAGATGGCCGCCATCCAGCATCGGCACCGGGAACAGGTTGATCAGGCCGATGGCAACCGACAGCGTGGCCATCAGCGACACCAGGGCGAGCCAGCCGCTCTTGGCGATATCACCCGACATCTTGGCAATGCCAAGCGGGCCACTGAGCTGGTCGCCCGATTCCTTGCCTTTGATGATGCGGCCGAGATAGGTGAAGGTGGTGGTGATTTCAGTGCCGATCTGGCGCACCGCCTGCACCACGGCGGAAACCGGGCCATGGCGCACAAATTCCGTACTGCCGGTGGGCGACTGGATGCCAACCTGGCCAAGCCGCTGGGTACCGCCGAAGCCATCCGGCACATCCACCCGACGCGGCACGATGGTCAGCGCCATATCGGCGCCATCCCGCAGCACGCCAAGCTGGATCGGGGTTTCAGCCCGCAGCGCCACATAGGTGCGCAATTCCTCAAAACGCTGCACGGCGCCGCCATCCAGGCTGGTGATGCGGTCGCCAGCCTTGAGGCCGGCCGCCTCGGCAGCACTGCCCGCCACCACGCCGCCAATCACCGGCGGCGTATAGGGCTGGCCAATCAGGCTGAACAGCCCGGTATAGATCACGATGGCAAAGATGAAATTGGCCACCGGCCCGGCCGCCACGATGGCAGCGCGCTGCGGCAGCCGCTTGTGGTGGAACGACACAGCGCGATCCGCCGCGCTCATGCTGCCCATCGCATCCTGATCGGCGCCGCTGGACGTGGCATCAGCATCGCCGAAGAATTTGACATAGCCGCCCAGCGGCACGGCAGCAAATTTCCAGCGCGTGCCATGGCGGTCATTAAAGCCAAAAAGCTCCGGGCCGAAACCGATGGAAAACACTTCAACGCGCACACCACAGCGCCGCGCCACCCAGAAATGACCCAGTTCATGCACGAACACGATAATGGTCAACACCACCACAAAGGGAATGATGTAGCTGGCCAGATTAAAGATAAAATCCATGCTGTCTCAGGTCCTGTCTTCCGCTAGGCTTCGCCGCGCTTGCGTCGCGCTGCCTTGTGCACGCTGACCACACGATCATCGGTGAGCGGATCGATCACCTGAGCCGCATGCCGGCGCGCGGCGCCATCGGCATCACGCACCGCTTCCAGATCGGTCAGGGGCCGCCGGTTCACCCGCGCCAGCGTCTGTTCGACGATGCGCGCAATGTCCAGAAAACCGATCCTGCCGCTCAGGAATGCTTCAACCGCCACTTCATTGGCCGCATTCAGGATAGTAGGGGCGCCCCCCCCGCTTTGCAAGGCCCGCCGCGCCAGATTGAGCGCTGGAAAGCGTGCGGAATCAGGCACTTCAAAGGTCAGTTTGGCGATGGCAGCAAGGTCGAGCCGTGGCACCGGGGCCGCCATGCGCGACGGCCAGGCCAGGGTGAAGGCAATCGGCGTGCGCATGTCGGGGGTGCCAAGCTGGGCCAGCACGGAACCATCGAGATAGGCCACCAAGCTATGCACCACCGATTGCGGGTGAATCAGCACTTCAATACGTTCTTCCGGCACCGGGAACAGGTAGCTGGCCTCTATCAATTCCAAGCCCTTATTCATCAAGGTTGCGGAATCGACAGATATCTTCGCGCCCATACTCCAGATCGGATGCGCAATGGCCTGGGCTGGCGTGGCTTCGCGCATCTCGGCCAGGCTCAGGGTGCGAAACGGCCCGCCGGAAGCGGTCAGGATGATGCGATCAACATTTTCCGGAGCCTTGAAGTCAAAAACCTGGAAAATCGCATTATGCTCGGAATCAACCGGCAGGATTGTGGCGCCGCAGCGCGCCGCCTCGTGCATCACCAGATCGCCGGCACAGACCAGCGCTTCCTTGTTTGCCAGCGCCACCATGGCGCCCCGGCGCACCGCCGCCAGGGTCGGCTCCAGGCCGGCGGCGCCGACGATTGCCGCCATCACCCAATCTGCCGGCCGCGCCGCCGCTTCCACCAAAGCACGCCGCCCGCCGGCAGCCTCAACCGCGGTACCGGCAAGCCGGGCGCGCAATTCAGGCAGCAAAGCTTCGTCGCCGATCACGGCCACATGGGCTTGCAGCAGCCGCGCCTGTTCGGCAAGCAGCGCCACGTTACTCTGCGCGGTCAGCGCCTCAACCGCGAACTGGCCTGGCTTGCCCCGTTGCAGCAGATCAATGGTGGAGCGGCCGATTGAGCCGGTAGATCCCAGTACCGTGACCCGCTTGGTTGCCTCGCTCATGACAGCCCCCACCCATTCCACAGCAGCAGGCCAAAAGCCACGAAGGGGGCTGCAAACAACACGCCGTCTAGCCGGTCGAGCGCGCCGCCATGGCCCGGAATCAGGGCGCCGCTGTCTTTCACGCCGAACCGGCGCTTGGCACCGGATTCGAAAAAATCGCCGGCTTGCGACACCACCGCCACCAGGGCCGCGAACAGGCCAAGCAGCAGCGCCGGCAGGCCTGGTTCCAGTTGCGCCACGCCAAAGCCGGCCAGTGCGGCGCACAGCATGCCGCCAAGCAGGCCAGCCCAGGTCTTGTTCGGGCTGATCGCCGGAATCAGCTTGGGGCCGCCGATCAGCCGGCCAAAGGCATAAGCGCCGGTATCGGTGGCCCATACCACCAGCAGCAGCCAGAATACGATCAGCCGGCCATGCTCAGGCTGGTCACGCAGCCAGATCAGGCTCAGGCTGGGCAGGCCGACATAGACCATGCCGCCGAAAGCCCAGCGCCGCCGTGCCGGCTGCAGCCAGAGATAAGCCAGCGCGCCGAACAGCAGCACAATGAAAGACGCCAGGCGCTGATCCAGCCGCATCAGGGCGATTGCCAGCACCAAGGCTGCACCGCCCAGGGCCAGCGCCTTGGCATCTGGCGCGGCCTGGTTTTCCGGGCCATCCGGCAGCCGTTGCCATTCACGCAGCATCAGCACAGCGGCAAGCGCCACAAGGCCGGCGAAAATCCACTTCCCGAACCACAGGGCCGCCAGCGCCAGCGGCAGCATCACCAGGGCCGACAGGATACGCTTGGTCAAAGCGCTGCCCAGCCAGCCCGCAGCGGCCGGGGTTTCAGCCATCGCTGCCGCCATAGCGGCGCTCACGACGCTGGAAATCGGCAAACGCCGCCTCCAGGTCGGCAGCGGTGAAATCCGGCCATAACTTGTCGACAAACAGCATCTCGCTATAAGCCGATTGCCAGATCAGGAAATTGCTCAGCCGCTGCTCACCGCTGGTGCGGATAACCATGTCGGGGTCAGGAATGCCAACCGTCAGCAGATGGCTTTCAATCGTGGCGCGGTCAATCTGCTCGGGGCGCATCTGGCCGGCCGCCACCGCCTCTGCAATGCGCCGGCAGGCGGCGATGATCTCATCCTGGCCACCATAGGATAGCGCGATCACCAGCGTCATGCGCCGGTTCTCGGCCGTCTTGGCCTCGGCCTCCTCAATCATCGGCACAATATCGGCGGCCAAGCGGCTGCGGTCACCGATCACCCGGATACGCACCCCGTTGCGGCGCAGTTCTTCCAGTTCACGGCGGATATAAAGCCGCAGCAAATCCATCAGCCCGGCCACTTCCGCCACCGGCCGCTTCCAGTTTTCCGACGAAAAGGCATAAAGCGTCAGGTATTCGATGCCGAGATCGCGGCAGGCGCGCACCACGTTGCGCACCGTATCAACACCCTGGCGATGCCCGAGATTACGCGGCAGGCCACGCGCCTTGGCCCAACGCCCATTGCCATCCATGATGATGGCGATATGGCGCGGATAGCCTGCCGGCGCACCGGCCTGGGCTGTACCGGCCTGGGACGTACCGGTCTGGGGAGCAGTCTCGGGCAACGACACCACCATCTCAGACCTGCATGATCTCCTTGGATTTCGCAGCCAGAATCTCATCGATCTTCTTGGTCGCGTCATCGGTCAGGCGCTGGATTTCCTCCTGCCACATCTTGGCGTCGTCCTCGCCGATCTCGTGGTCCTTCTCCAGCTTCTTCAGGCTGTCCATGCCGTCGCGCCGCACACCGCGCACCGCCACCTTGGCCTGCTCGGCATACTGCCCCGCCACCTTGCTCAGCTCCTTGCGGCGCTGTTCGTTCAATTCCGGAATCGGGATGCGGATCAGCGTGCCATCGGCCTGCGGATTAAGCCCCAGGCCGGAAGCGGCAATCGCCTTCTCCACGGCCTTCACATTCGACTTGTCCCACACCGAAACGCTGATCATGCGCGGCTCGGGCACAGAAATAGTGCCAACCTGGTTGATCGGCATTGAGCTGCCGTAAACATCAACCCGCACTGGGTCGAGCATGCTGGTGGAAGCACGGCCGGTACGCAAACCGGTATATTCGTGCTTCAACACGTCAATTGCCTTGTTCATGCGCCGCTCGATATCGTCGATATCCGGTTCGGCCATGGTCCTCTCCTGTCTCTAAGTCTTTACATTCTCAGCTAAAAAACACTGCGGCGGCGCGGCTTTCAGTCGCCTTCCACTATCGTGTAACGACCTTCTCCCCGCAGCACTTTGGCGAAGCCGCCCGGTTCGTGCAAGGAGAAGACGAGGATTGGAATTTTGTTCTCGCGCGCCAGACTGATCGCGGCGGCATCCATCACCTTGAGATCCTTGGCCAGCACATCATGGTAGCTGACCTTGTCATAGCGCACCGCATCTGGGTTTTTCTTCGGGTCGTCACTGTAAATACCGTCCACCTGGGTGCCTTTGAGCAGCGCATCGCAGCCCATTTCGGCAGCGCGCAAAGCAGCGGCGCTATCAGTGGTGAAAAATGGATTGCCAGTGCCGGCGGCGAAAATCACCACCCGGCCCTTTTCCAGATGCCGGATGGCGCGGCGCCGGATATAGGGCTCGCAAACCGTGTCCATGCGGATAGCCGACTGCACCCGTGTGTCGACATTATGGCGTTCCAGGGCGTGCTGTACGGCCAGCGCGTTGATCGTGGTGGCCAGCATGCCCATGTAATCCGCCGAGGCGCGCTGCATGCCCTGGGTGGCGCCGGCCACGCCGCGGAAGATATTGCCGCCGCCAATCACCAGGCAAACCTCTGCGCCCAATTGCTGCACCGAGCGAACTTCCTTGGCGATACGGTCGACGGTTTCGAAATCGATCCCGTAGGGGGTCGGCCCCATCAGCGCCTCGCCGGAACATTTCAGCAGGACGCGGCGGTATTTGAAGCTGTCGCTCATGGGTGCCTCGGTAATGGTTCCGGATCGGAAGCCGGAAAACGCAGGTGGGCCGATTCCCGGCCCTTCACCTTATACGATCAAGGCCCGCGCTCCAATCCGGCCCCGACAATTGCGGGGACGAACCGGGGCACGGGCCTTGGAATCACTGACCGCAGACCGGCCTGGAAAAGCCGGCTTAGCCGGCCATCTTGGCCACTTCAGCGGCGAAATCGTCAGCCTTCTTCTCGATGCCTTCACCAAGCTGGAAGCGGGCAAAAGCGACCAGTTCGATCGGCGCGCCGGCATCCTTGCCGGCCTTCTCGATCGCCTTGGCCACCTGGGTCTCGCCATCGATCACGAAGGTCTGCTCCAGCAGCACCACTTCCTGGTAGAACTTGCGGATGCGGCCTTCCACCATCTTGGCGATGATGTCGGCCGGCTTGCCCGAACCGGCAGCCTGGTCGGTCAGCACGGTGCGCTCACGCTCCACGGCGGCCGGGTCCAGATCCTTGGTGCTCAGCGACTGCGGATTGGCAGCGGCGATATGCATCGCCAACTGCTTGCCGATGGCTTCCAGTGCCTCGCGCTTGGCGGTCGACTTCAGCGCCACCAGCACGCCCAGCTTGCCGATGCCTTCGCCCAGCGCGGAATGCACATAGCCGATCACTGCGCCGCCCTCAACGCTAAGCCGCTTGGCGCGACGCAGGGTCATGTTCTCGCCGATGGTGGCGATGGCGTTGGTGATCTCGTCCTTGACGTTGCGGTCGCTGCCCGGGAACGGCGCGGCTTCCAGCGCCGCCACATCCTCGCCGGCGCTCAGCGCCACCTGGGCGATGCCGGCAGCAATCGCCTGGAATTGCGGATTGCGACCGACAAAGTCGGTTTCCGCATTCAGTTCCACCAGGGTGCCGACATTGTCCTTGATCGCCAGCGCCACCAGACCTTCGGCGGCAACACGACCGGCCTTCTTGGCCGCAGCCGAGAGGCCCTTCTTGCGCAGCCAATCCACCGCAGCGTCAACATCGCCACCGGTTTCGCCAAGCGCCTTCTTGCAATCCATCATGCCCGCGCCGGTCTTTTCGCGCAGGTCCTTCACCAGGGCCGCAGTGATCTCAGCCATGTCGTCCTCTCAAGGTCGGAAGCAACGGAAGACGGCGCCCCATCGGAGCGCCGCCGGTAATTCACGAACCGGGCCGCTGTGACGCGGCCCGGCCACTAAAATCAAGCCTGGGCGACGGCTTCGGCGCCGGCAGCCTCAACGGCCACTTCCGGCAGCAGTTCGGTCGGCAGCTCTTCGGCTTCGCCAAGATCGGCGCCGCTGGCCGCAAGCTGCTCCTCGATGCCGCCAACGATGGCGAGCGAGAACAGGTCGCAATACAGGTTGATGGCGCGCAGCGCGTCATCGTTGCCCGGCACCGGATAGGTGATGCCCGACGGATCGGAATTGCTGTCCAGGATCGCCACCACCGGGATGCCGAGCGTGCGGGCTTCGGCAATCGCGATGTCTTCCTTCACGGTGTCGATCACGATCATCACGGCGGGCAGGCCGCCCATATCCTTGATGCCGCCCAGCGCACGATCAAGCTTCTCGCGCTCGCGGGTCAGGTTCAGGGTCTCTTTCTTGGTCAGGCCAAGGCCGCCCTGCTCGCTGCCAAGCTGCTCTTCCAGCTCCTTGAGGCGCTTGATCGACTGGGAGATGGTCTTCCAGTTGGTCAGCATGCCGCCAAGCCAGCGATGGTTCACATAATACTGGCCGCATTTGGCAGCCGCCTCGGCCACCGCCTCGGAAGCCTGGCGCTTGGTGCCGACGAACAGCACCTTGCCGCCGCCGGCAACAGTGTCGCGCACGGCATGCAGGGCACGGTGCAGCAACGGCACGGTCTGCTGCAAGTCAATGATGTGGATGTTGTTGCGCGCGCCGAAGAGATACGACTTCATCTTCGGGTTCCAGCGGTGGGTCTGGTGGCCGAAGTGAACGCCAGCCTCGATAAGCTGCCGCATCGTGAACGTGGGTACGGTCATCGTCTTTGTCCTTTTCCGGTTGGACCGCCGCAAGCGCCGTCTGGTTCCGCCTCGTATGGCGGACAGACACCGGAACGCATACCCAGGATGTCTCCCCGGGTCTGCGCAAGCCTGCGTGTGGGGTTTACTGAACGCCGGGCTTGTAGCCGAGTCTGGGCCACGGCGCAAGAGGCCAGATAAAATCGGCCCGATACCACCTTGCGTGTCGCATCGAGATTCTTCATTACAACCGGGATTTTCGCGCCCGCATCAGGCATACTCGCGCCATGGACCTGCAAAAGCTCAAGCCTGAAACACTCGACAGCCTGTTGCAGGCGCATGAGCGCTTTGCCAAGGGGCACCGTGGCGGCAACCGCTTGAATTTGCAGTTCTTTGATGCCGCCGGGATGAATTTTGCCAATCGCGATCTGCGCCAGGCCAATATGGTGGGCGGCAATTTTCGCGGCTGCCTGTTCCGCTTCGCCAAGCTGGCCACGGCCAATTTTTACGGCGCCGACCTGGAAGGCGCCGATCTTTCCTCCACCGACCTGACCCGCTCCGACCTGCGTGGCGCCCGGCTGCGCGGCGCCAATCTGGAATTCGCCGACCTGACCGGGGCCGATATCCGCGATGGCCGGCTGTTGCGGCCGGATGCCGAAGGCAATCTGGTGGCGGTGACCGCTGGCGGCGCCGTCACCGAAAAAGCCCATATGAGCCATGCCAAGCTGATCGGCGCCAAGCTGGGCCGCGCCTTCAGCCAGCATGCCGATCTGAGCCATGCCAACCTGGCCAATGCCAAGCTGGTGGATGCCGACCTGTCGAATTGTGACCTGCGGGGTACGATCTTCGTTGGCGCCGACCTGACCAACACCAATATGAGCAATTGCAAACTCTCTGGCGCGGTGCTGGCCGGCGCCATGCTGAACGGCACCGTGTTTGAAAATTCCGACCTGGCCGGCGCCTTCTTCCGGAGTGCCGACATGCGTGATGCCAAAATGCGCGGCGCCCAGTTGCCGCGTTCGCTGGAAAGCCTGGAAAAGCCGCTCCAGGCGATCCTGCGCGAGCATCAAAGCTGGACCGAAAGCATGGGCCTGAAAGGCAAGCGGGCCGATTTCAGCCGGGTGGATATTTCCGGCGCCAAGCTGCACCGGCTGGAACTTTCGGCAGCGCTCTTTGTGCAGAGCACTATGGTGGAGACCGACCTGAGCTTTTC
>NZ_JAGOLP010000052.1 GCF_017994015.1 Ferrovibrio sp.
CTTCTGGGGCGATGCGATCCTGATCCTGCCGGCCAACAAGGCGATGGAGAACGCGCATCATGTGCCGTTCCTGGTCAAGGTTGGCCCGACCATCGTCGGTGTTATCGGCATTGCCGTGGCCTGGCTGGCCTATGTTCGGGATACCAGCATCCCGGCGGCGGCGGCGAAGCAGCACCAGATGCTCTACCAGTTCCTGCTCAACAAGTGGTATTTCGACGAGCTGTATGACCGGGTCTTTGTGCGTCCGGCATCCTGGCTCGGCCGGGTATTCTGGAAGGGCGGCGATGGCAGGATCATCGATGGCTTGGGGCCGGATGGCCTGGCGGCCAATGTTGTGCGCCTGGCCAAGCGCGCCAGCCTGCTGCAAAGCGGCTATGTCTACCACTACGCCTTCGCCATGCTGATCGGCGTGGCGGCCCTCGTCACCTATTTCTTTGCTGCCACCAAGGGGCACTGATATGTCCGGCATGCCCTTGCTTTCGATCGTCACCTTCCTGCCGCTGGTCGGCGCAGCTTTCATCATGCTCGCGCGCGGGCCGGAGGAGGTGGTGGCCCGCAATGCTCGCAACGCGGCTTTGTGGACCACGGTGATCACCTTCATCGTGTCGCTGGCGATCTGGTACAATTTCGATAATTCCACCGCTGCCTTCCAGTTTGTGGAAAAGCGCGAATGGATCGGTGCCGGCATCAACTACCATATGGGTGTTGACGGCATCTCGATGCTGTTTGTGATCCTTACCACCTTCCTGATGCCGCTCTGCATCCTGGCTTCCTGGGAAGCCATCGAGCATCGCGTCAAGGAATACATGATCGCCTTCCTGGTGATGGAAACGCTGATGATCGGCGTGTTCTGCGCGCTTGATCTGGTGCTGTTCTACCTGTTCTTCGAAGCCGGCCTGATCCCGATGTTCCTGATCATCGGCATCTGGGGCGGCAAGCGCCGCATCTACGCCACCTTCAAGTTTTTCCTCTACACCCTGCTGGGTTCGCTGCTGCTGCTGCTGGCGCTGCTCTATATGTACTTCAAGGCCGGCACCACCGACATTCCCACCCTGATGGCCTTCCGCTTCGATGCCGATGTGCAGAAATGGCTGTGGCTGGCTTTCTTCGCGTCCTTTGCGGTGAAGGTGCCGATGTGGCCGGTGCATACATGGCTGCCGGATGCGCATGTGGAAGCGCCCACGGCGGGTTCGGTCATTCTGGCCGGTGTGTTGTTGAAGATGGGCGGCTACGGCTTCATCCGCTTCTCGATCCCGATGTTCCCGGATGCCAGCGTGTATTTCACGCCGCTGGTCTTTGGCCTCTCGGTCATTGCCATCGTCTACACCTCGCTGGTGGCGCTGGTGCAGGAGGATATGAAGAAGCTGATCGCCTATTCTTCTGTAGCGCATATGGGCTTTGTCACCCTGGGCACTTTCAGCCTCACCATGCAGGGCGTGCAGGGCGCCATCTTCCAGATGCTGAGCCATGGCATCGTGTCGGGCGCATTGTTTCTCTGTGTCGGCGTGGTTTATGACCGCCTGCATACGCGCGAAATCGCCCGCTATGGCGGCCTGGCCAACAACATGCCGAAATATGCCGTGGTCTTCATGCTGTTCACCATGGCCAATGTCGGCCTGCCCGGTACTGCCGGCTTTGTCGGTGAAATGCTCATCCTGGTTGGCGCCTTCAAGGTCAATACCTGGGTGGCGCTGATTGCCACCAGTGGCGTGATCCTCTCGGCCGCCTATGCCCTGTGGCTATATCGCCGCGTGGTGTTTGGCGACCTGACCAAGGAAGACCTCAAGGGCATGTTGGACCTGAATGCCCGCGAGATTGCCACCCTGGCGCCCTTGGTGGTGCTGGCGCTGTGGATGGGCATCTATCCTGGCCCGTTCCTGGATGTCATGGCGGTGTCGGTGAAGAACCTGCTTGATCAGCATCAGACCGCGCTTGCTGCCGTCAAGGCGGCAGTGGCGTCGACCCGTTAGGAGTATCGGCCGTGACCTTCGCTTCGCTCGCGCCCGCCTATCCCGAACTCTGGCTCAGTGTCGCCGCCATGGCGCTGCTGTTGCTCGGTGTGTTCAAGGGTGAGGATTCCACCCGCCTGGTATCCTGGCTTGGCGTTGCCGCCTGCGCCGTTACCGTGTTGCTGATCTGGTGCCAGCCGGCCGAGGCGCTCAGCGGCTTCGGCGGCCTGTTCGTGGCCGATGGTTTTGCCCGTTTTGCCAAGGTGCTGATCCTGATCGGCTCCGGCTTCGCCATCATCCAGTCGCTGGGCTATATCCGGCACCAGCGCATGGAGCGGTTCGAATATCCGGTGCTGATCCTGCTGGCCAGCATCGGCATGATGATGATGGTATCGGCCAATGATCTGATGGCGCTGTATCTCGGCCTCGAATTGCAGAGCCTGTCGCTCTATGTGCTGGCCGGATTCAAGCGCGATTCCGCCCGCGCCACTGAGGCGGGCCTGAAGTATTTTGTGCTGGGCGCGCTGTCTTCCGGCATGCTGCTCTACGGCTCGTCGCTGATCTACGGCTTTGCCGGCGCCACCGGCTTTACCGAAATCGCCCAGGCGCTGAAAACCGCCAATGGCGCGCCCATCGGCCTGATCGTCGGTATCGTGTTCCTGGCGGCCGGCCTGGCCTTCAAGGTTTCCGCCGTGCCGTTCCATATGTGGGTGCCGGATGTTTATGAAGGTGCGCCAACCCCGGTGACGGCCTTCTTTGCCGTGGCCCCGAAGATTGCCGCCATGGCTTTGTTCTGCCGCGCGCTGCTGACCCCGTTTGGCGAGATCGCTGCCGAGTGGCAGCAGATCATCGTGGCGATCAGCGCGCTCAGCATGATCCTCGGCGCCTTTGCCGCTATCGCGCAGAGCAACATCAAGCGCCTGATGGCCTATTCCTCCATCGGCCATGTCGGCTATGCCCTGCTCGGTCTGGCGGCCGGCACGGAAGAGGGCGTGCGTGGCGTGCTGATCTATCTCGCCATCTATCTGGCGATGAATGTCGGCACCTTCGCCATCATCCTGTCGATGCGCCAGCGTGACCAGATGGTGGAAAACATCAGCGATCTGGCCGGCCTGGCGAAAACCCATCCGGGTATGGCTTTGCTGCTCGCCAGCTTCATGTTCTCGCTCGCCGGCGTGCCGCCATTGGCTGGCTTCTTCGGCAAGTTCTATGTGGTGATGGCGGCGATCAACGCCCAGCTTTATGTGCTGGCGGTGATCGGCATGCTCAGCAGTGTGGTGGGTGCCTATTATTATCTGCGCATTGTGAAGGTGATGTATTTCGACGAGGCCAGTGAGCCGCTGGTCAAGCCGGTGCGCACCGAGCTTGCCGCCGTGATGGGCGTTACCGGGCTGTTCACCATGCTGTACTTTGTCTATCCGGCGCCGCTGGTGGCGGCGGCCGCCGCCGCTGCCAAAGCCCTGTTCCCGTAAGGCCAAGCGATTGCAGTGGCGCATCGCCGGCTTCGCCGAAATCGACAGCACCAATGAGGAAGTCCGCCGCCAGGCCGAGGCCGGGGCGGCGGAGGGGCTGGTGGTGACGGCGCAGCGGCAGAGCGCCGGGCGTGGCCGGCGCGGCCGTGCCTGGGAGAGCCCGGAAGGCAATTTATTCGTTTCGCTGTTGCTGCGGCCACAGCGGGCCGCCATGGAAGCGGCAACCTTGTCATTCATGGTCAGCCTATGCGTGGCCGAGGCGGTGCTGGCAGCCGGGCCGGCTTTGGCCGGGCATGTCACCTGCAAATGGCCCAATGACGTGCTGCTGGATGGCGCCAAGCTGAGCGGCATTCTGCTGGAATCGCGCGCCGCACAAAACCGGCCGGGCCATCTGGAGCATCTGATCGTCGGCATTGGCATCAATCTGCTGTGGCACCCGCCGGATACGCCCTATCCGGCCACCAATCTCGCTGCGCATGGTTTGGCCGAGACGCCGGAAAGCTTTCTGCCCAGGCTGCTGGAGCGTTTCGGCTTCTGGTACGATCTGTGGCAGCGCGAGGGCTTTGCCCCGGTGCGCCAGGCTTGGCTGGGCATTGCCCAGGGCATCGGCCAGCCGGTCGTGGTGCGGCTGGCGCAGGAAGAATTGCAGGGCCGCTTTGTTGCCCTGGATGATGGCGGCGCGCTGATCCTGGAATTTGCCGATGGCGCCCGCCGCGCCATCACCGCCGGTGATGTGTTTCCAGTTCGTTGACCCAGTAGATAGGAGGAAAGCCGATGCTGCTCGCGATCAACGCCAACAACACCAATGTGAAATTCGGCGTCATCGACGGCGACCGTATTGTCGGCGAATGGCGCCAGCATACCTCGGCCATGCGCACCGCCGATGAACATGCCGTGTGGCTGCTGCAATTGATGCAGATTGAAGGCATCGATCCCAAAAGCGTGCGGCAAGCGATCATCGCTTCTGTGGTGCCGCAGGCCACCTTCAACCTGCGTCGGCTGTGCACGCGCTATTTCGATACCGAGCCTTTGGTGCTCGGCGAGCCGAATGTGACATACGGCATCGAGATCAAGGGCGCCGGTGCCGGTGCCGACCGCATCTGCAACACGGTGGGCGCCGCCGTGTTGTTCCCCGCCACGCCGATGATCGTGGTGGATTTTGGCACCGCCACCACCTTCGATGTGGTGGACGAGGCCGGTGCCTATTGTGGTGGCGTGATTGCGCCGGGCATCAACCTGTCCATCGAGGCCCTGGTCAGCGCCACGGCCTTGCTGCCGCGTATTGTGGTGGAAAAGCCGGCCAAGGTGATCGGCCAGACCACGGTAGCCTGTATGCATTCCGGCGTGTTCTGGGGTTATGTCGGCCTGATCGAAGGCATCGTGGCGCGGATTCGGGCTGAATTCGGCCGGCCGATGAAGGTGATTTCCACCGGCGGCTTGGCGCCGGTTTTTGATGGCGCCACCAATGTGATCGAGCAGATTGTGCCGGATATCACCGTGCGCGGCCTGATCGAGATTTACCACCGCAGCAGCGCCGCATGAACCAGCTATCAAAAGACACGGCGCTGTATTTCCTGCCTTTGGGCGGTGCCAACGAGATTGGCATGAATCTCAATCTCTATGGCTATGGCGACCAGTGGCTGATGGTGGATCTGGGCACCAGCTTCGCTGATGACAGTATGCCCGGTGTGGAAATGATCGTGCCGGACACGACCTGGATCGCGGATCGCAAGGATAAGCTGCTCGGCCTTGTGCTGACCCATGCGCATGAGGATCATCTCGGGGCCATCAGCCATTGCTGGCATGAGCTGGGCTGCCCGATCTGGGCTACCGGCTTTGCCGCCTCGGTGCTGCGCCGCAAGCTGGAGGAGAAGGGCATCGAGGAATTGGTGCCGATCCATATCTACAAACCAGGTGAGCGCATTGATCTCGGGCCGTTTGAGATCACGCCGATCGGCATCACACATTCCACGCCGGAATCTCAGGCGCTGGCAATTCGCACCCCGCATGGTGTGGTGCTGCATACCGGCGATTGGAAACTGGATGCCGATCCGGTGCTGGGTCCGGCCACGGATCGTGCCGCCATCCAGGCCCTGGGCGATGCCGGCGTGCTGGCCATGGTGTGCGATAGCACCAATGTGTTCAGCCGGGGCCGCTCCGGCTCGGAAGGTGCTGTGCGCGACAGCCTCAAGACCCTGTTGGCGGATCGGCCCGGCCGCATTGCCGTCACCACCTTTGCCTCCAATCTGGCGCGGCTCGAAACCCTGTTTGACGTGGCGCAGCATATCGGCCGCCGTATCTGCCTGATCGGCCGCTCGCTGCATCGCTTCACGGCAGCGGCGCGCGAGAATGGTTATTTGCAGGATCGCCCCGGCCTGGTAGACGAGCAGGAAGCCGGCTTTCTGCCGCGCGACAAGGTGATGTATGTCTGCACCGGCTGCCAGGGTGAGGTGCGCGGCGCCATGGCGCGGATTGCCTTCGACCAGCATCAGCATGTCGGGCTGACCGCCGGCGATCTGGTGGTGTTTTCCTCCAAGATCATTCCGGGCAATGAGCGCACGCTATTCCGGCTGCATAATGAATTGGTGCTGCGCGGCATCGAGGTGATTACCGAGAAGGATGCCTTTGTGCATGTTTCCGGCCATCCCTCGCGCGATGAACTGGCCGATATGTATGCCATGGCGCGGCCGCGCATCGCCATCCCGGTGCATGGCGAACCGCGCCATCTGGTGGAACATGCGCGTTTCGCCAAAAGCCTCCAGGTGCCGCATGGCCTGGTGCCGCGCAATGGCGACATGGTGCGCCTGGCGCCGGGCTTGCCCGAAGTGGTACAGGAAGTGCCCGCTGGGCGCCTGGCCATCGATGGCGACGAACTGATCCCGCTGCAAGGTGGCACGCTGCAAAGCCGCCGCAAGCTCGGCTTCAACGGCGTGGCGCTGGTGTCGCTGGCGGTGGACGAGACCGGGCAGTTGGAAGCCGATCCGATGGTCAGTTTCGCGGGCGTGCTGAACGGCGATGCCGATGTGGTTGCCGGGCGGATTGCCGAGGCGGTGGGCGATGCCATCGACGCCCTGCCGCGCCGCCGCCGCGCTGATGCCGATCTGGAGGAAGCCGCGCTGAAAGCCCTGCGCCGGGCGCTCAAGCCGCTGACCGGCCGCAAGCCGATCTGCCAGGTGCATATCATTCGCTTGTCAGATTGAGCGCCAGGACCAATATTATTGCGAGAAATGAAGGAGCCCAAGCCATGATCGGACGCCTCAACCACGTAGCCATTGCCGTGCCGGACCTCGCCGCCGCCAGCGACACCTATGCCAACACCCTGGGCGCCAAAGTTTCGGCGCCGCTGCCGCAGCCGGAACATGGCGTGACGGTGGTTTTTGTCGAACTCGACAACACCAAGATCGAATTGCTGCATCCGCTGGGCGAGGGCTCGCCGATTGCCAATTTCCTGGCCAAGAACACCGCCGGCGGCATTCATCACATCTGCTATGAAGTGGCCGATATCTATGCCGCGCGCGACAAGCTGAAAGCCGAGGGCGCTCGTGTGCTGGGCAGCGACGAGCCGAAGATCGGCGCCCATGGCAAGCCGGTGCTGTTCCTGCATCCGAAGGATTTCATGGGCACCCTGGTGGAGATCGAGCAGGTCTGACCATGACGATTTTCAATAGCCTGGTGGCCTTCGCCTGCATCTACATGCTGACCCTGTTCTGCGTGCTGCCGATTGGCGTGCGCACGTCGCATGAGGCAGGCGAGGAGATGCTGCCGGGGCAGGCAACCTCGGCGCCGGTCAATCCGCGCATCGGCTTCAAGATGTTGGTCACCTTCGGCCTGAGTTGCGTGATTTTCGGTATCTACTGGGTGGTAGGCTATTACAACCTTATTAACGTGGATGCGTTGTTCGGGCGCGGCTGATACCCGCTTGTTTGGGGATGCACGCATATATAGTGTTGGCGTGTGCTTTTTCTCGAGTCTGAACCATGAACCACGCCCTGCCTATCCGCGAAACACATCGTTGTGTACCCGGCCCGGTGGGCGGGGAGGTTATGGTGCCGGTAACCCCGGCGGATAACGACACCCCCACTTTTGCCGCCAATGACCTGGCTGCCGCCCGGGCCTATTACGATGCCGAGGGGTATGTGGTGATCCGTGGCGCCGTGCCGGTGGCGGATTGTGTGGCGGCGCATCAGGCTTATCTGCGGGAAGTGAAGCCGGATCGCGGCTTTTTTTATCGCCAGACTTCCAGCGGCCGTTATGAGCGCCATGTTTTCACGCCGCAGGGCTTCATGCTCAATGCGATGCTGAATGTGCAGGATTTTGACCGGCGGCGCTCGCCGCTTTTCCCTGAGGCGGCACTGAAGGTGCTGACCGCGCCCGCCCTGCAAAAAGCGGCCTCAGCTTTGCTGGGCGAAAAGGCCAAGATTGTCCAGACCATGTATTTTGAAGGCAATCCGGCCACCTGGGCGCATCAGGATAGTTACTATCTCGATAGCGAGAAGATTGGCACCATGGTTGCGGCCTGGGTGGCGCTGGAGGAGATCGCGCCGGGGGCAGGGCGCTTCTATGTCTATCCGCGCAGCCATAAGGTGGAGATGCTGCGCCACGCTGCCGGCGTGGATATCGCCTTCAACCATGAGCGCTACAAGGCGGCGATGTTGCAGGCGATGGCAGAGCAGGGGCTGCCTTGCCATGCGCCGGCCCTGGGGCCTGGCGATGTGCTGTTCTGGAATGCGCTGACCGTGCATGGCAGCCTGGCCACCACGCAGCCGGAGCGCTCACGCAATTCCTTCACCATGCATTTGCTGGCGGAGAGCCATGGCTTTCTGCAATTCCAGAGCCGGCTGCGGCAATTGAACCTGGAAACCGTCAACGGTGTATCGGTGCATCACCCGAAAAACCTGAATCGGTTTCGCAACCGGGCTGTGGCTTTTGCCGAAACGTATTTTCCAGGGCCGTTCTACGCCCTGAAAAATCTCGCCATCCGCGCTTTGGTGAGCCGCAAGTAAGAAGCCTGCTTGTCCCGGCCAGCAGGCAGTTTTCACTTAGTTATCGTTACGTAAGGTTGAGAATGGCTACCCTATTTTCGGGCGGCTAGTTTTTGTGCATTGCACAAAAAAAAATAAGGAGCAAGGATAAACCCTGCTCCGTTTCCCGTCTCGCACGGGTAAGTTTAAGCCTCCCCAGACTTGGGCCGCCTGTTTCCAAGCGGTTGCAGGAGTTTTATAGCCAAAAGAACGAGCCTTGTCACCGTTTAATTTCACAAAATCTTACAAAATGTTAAGCCAAGGCCGCTAAGCTTTTGAAATGTTGCGCAAGTGCTTGTTGCATATTATCGCGGCAGCCCTGGTCACAGGACAGGCAATCGCGGTTTCGGCGGCTGAAAAGCCGAATGGCACTGCTGCGACTCGAAAGTTGGCCGCCGACTCGACTGGATTACCCACTGTGGTGGCGCTCGACTCGGAAAGCTGCCGCAAGCTGGTGGCCGCCCGACCAAAAGTGCAGCCAGGGGCAGATTATGTGCCGGGGGTGGATGTGCAGGGCAGGGCGGTGGCGCCGGCCGATCTCCCGCCCAGCGCCGGCAATGCGGATTGGCTTGATCCGCGTTTTGGCATTCAGCTCAAATTCACGCTGGGCCAGTTGCTGGGCAGCCGCGTGCCGCCACAGGCGGCGCAGGCCGAGTTGAGCGTTGGCAAACTGGAGCTTGATCCGGCCAGCGGCAAACTGAGTTTTCAGCGCCAGGCGCTGGAACCGCCGGCCGAGGATGCCGTGCTGGCCGCCTGCCGCGCCCATCTGGATGGCCTGAAGCAGAAAAAGCGTTGAGCAGCCGCCCTTGCGGGCCTGCCGGGCGCGCCTTAAAAACGCCCTAGTTATTCCCCATCAAAGCATTGCCCTACAAGGAAGCCCCATGCGCCTGAGCCGCTATTTCCTGCCCGTGCTGAAGGAGAATCCCTCCGAGGCGCAGATCGTCAGCCATCGCCTGATGCTGCGTGCCGGTCTGATCCGGCAGAACGCGGCCGGCATCTATTCCTGGCTGCCGATGGGGCTGCGGGTGCTGCGTAATATCGAGCGTATTGTGCGCGAGGAGCAGGATGCTGCCGGCGCGCAGGAAATGCTGATGCCCACCATCCAGCCGGCCGAGCTGTGGCAGAAAAGCGGCCGCTACGATGATTACGGCAAGGAGATGCTGCGCATCACGGATCGCCATGAGCGCCCGTTGCTCTATGGCCCGACCAACGAGGAAATGCTAACCGATATTGTGCGGGCCGAGATCAAGAGCTACCGCGAATTGCCGAAGCTGATCTATCACATCCAGTGGAAATTCCGCGACGAAGTGCGGCCGCGTTTCGGCGTCATGCGCGGGCGCGAATTCCTGATGAAGGATGCCTATTCCTTCGATCTGGATCAGGCCAGCGCGCGCCGCGCCTATAACCGCATGTTCGTGGCCTATCTGCGCACCTTCGCCCGCCTGGGCCTGCGCGCCATTCCGATGCAGGCCGATACCGGCCCGATTGGCGGCGATCTGAGCCATGAATTCATCATCCTGGCCGAGACCGGCGAAAGCGCCGTGTTCTGTGACAAGGCGCTGGTGGAACGCGATGTGCTGGGCCAGGGCGTGGATTATGATGCCGACCTGCAATCCATCGTGGATAGCTGGACCGCGCCTTATGCCGCCACCGAGGAAAAACATGACGCGGCGCGTTTCGAGGCCTTGCCGGCCGAGCGCCAGCTCGCCGCCCGCGGCATCGAGGTGGGCCATATCTTCTATTTCGGCACCAAATACTCCAAGCCGATGGGCGCGGTGGTGCAGGGCCCCGGCGGCGAGCCGATCACACTGGAAATGGGGTCTTACGGCATCGGCGTGTCGCGCCTGGTGGGCGCCATCATCGAGGCCAGCCATGACGAGGCCGGCATTGTCTGGCCGATGAGCGTGGCGCCGTTCCATGTTGGCCTGATCAATCTGAAGGTGGATGATGCCGCCTGCGCCGAGGCCGCCAATGCGCTGCAAGCCCGGCTGGAAGCGGTTGGCCTGAGCGTGCTGCATGATGATCGCGACGAGCGTGCCGGTGCTAAATTCGCCACCATGGATCTGATCGGCCTGCCCTGGCAGGTGACGGTGGGGCCGCGTGGCATCAAGAATGGCGTGGTGGAAGTGAAGAACCGCGCCAGCGGCGCCAAGGAAGAACTTACCGTGGATGCCGCCATCGCCAAGCTGATCGCCGCGAAAGGATAAGTCAAACCATGCCGTTCGGCGCATTCGAGTGGCTGCTGGCGTTGCGCTATCTGCGCGCACGCCGGCAGGAGGGTTTCATCTCCGTGATCGCGGTATTCAGCTTCCTCGGCATCATGCTGGGGGTGGCCACCCTGATCATTGTCATGAGTGTGATGAACGGTTTTCGGGCTGAATTGCTCGGCCGCATTCTCGGCCTTAATGGTCATCTGATGATCCAGGCTGAACGCAGCCTTACCCTGGATGATTATGCCAGGGTGACACAGGTGGTTGGTGGTCTGGCGCATGTGCGCCAGGCTAACCCGATGATCGAGGGCCAGGTGATGGCCACCGCCAATGGTCAGGCTTCCGGCGTGATGGTGCGTGGCCTGCGCCAGGCCGATATCGCGCGCGAGACCAGCATCGCCAAGGGCATGCGCGCCGGTTCATTGCAGGAATTCAGCGGCGAGGATGCGGTGGTGATCGGTCATCGCCTGGCGCGCAAGCTGGGCCTGGGCGTTGGCGACAAGCTCACCCTGATCTCGCCGCAGATCACCGCCACGCCGTTTGGCAGCGTGCCGCGAGGCCGCGCCTATCGTATTGCCGGCGTTTTCGATGTTGGCATGTTTGAATATGATTCGGGCTTTGTCTTCATGCCCTTCGAAGCGGCGCAGATTTACTTCCGCCTTGGCGATACCGCCCATGCGGTGGAAGTTCGGCTGGATAATCCGGATCAGGCGCGCCGCCTTGCCCCCGCGATCATGCAGGCCTTGGGGCCGGGCTACCGCTATTACGACTGGCAGCAGGCCAATCAGCAATTCTTCAATGCGCTCCAGGTTGAGCGCAACGTGATGTTCCTGATCCTGACGCTGATCATCGTGGTGGCGGCATTCAACATCATTTCCAGCATGATCATGCTGGTGAAGGACAAGGGCCGCGATATCGCCATCCTGCGCACCATGGGTGCGGCAAGTGGTTCGATCATGCGCGTGTTTGTCATTGCCGGCGCCAGCATCGGCGTGGTTGGCACAATATCAGGCTTTGCGCTTGGCCTGGCCTTCTCGATGAATATTGAGAATATCCGCCAGTTCATCCAGTCGATCATCGGCACCGAATTGTTTGCTGCCGAAATCTACTTCCTCACCAAGTTGCCGGCGCGGGTTGATTCCGGTGATGTGATTGCGGTTGTCACCATGGGGCTGGTGCTATCCTTTCTGGCCACGCTCTACCCAAGCTGGCGCGCCGCCCGCCTCGATCCGGTGGAGGCTTTGCGCTATGAGTGATGACGTGATGCAAAATGGGATACCCGCTTCTGCGGGTATGACAGTTGTTTTTTTGTCGTCATCCTCGGGCTTGACCCGAGGATCTCATTTTTTCGGGGTCCGCTATGAGTGAGGATGCCCTCCGGCTTGAAGGTGTGATCCGCACATTCCGCCAGGGTGGCGAGGAATTGCAGATTCTGCGTGGCGTCGATCTGGTGGTGCAGCCGGGCGAGATCGTGGCTTTGCTTGGCCCGTCCGGCTCAGGCAAGTCCACCTTGTTGCACACGGCTGGTTTGCTGGAAGCTGCCGATGGTGGCCGCGTGCTGGTGGCAGGTGAGGATTGCAGCCGCCTGGGCGATGCGGCGCGCACGCTGATCCGCCGTCGCCGCATCGGCTTTGTCTATCAGTATCACCATTTGCTGCCGGAATTCTCGGCGGTGGAAAACGCCGCCATGCCGTTGCTGATCCAGGGGCTGGCGCGCAGCAAGGCCAAGGCGCAGGCGGCCCAGGTGCTGGAAACCCTGGGGCTGGGCCATCGCCTGACCCATCGGCCGGCGCGGCTATCGGGCGGTGAACAGCAGCGCGTGGCGATTGCCCGCGCCGTGATTGCGCAGCCGCAATTGCTGCTGGCCGACGAGCCGACCGGCAACCTGGATGAGCGCAATGCCGAGGCGGCGTTTCAGGAATTGCTGCGGCTGGTGCGGCATGCCGGCATCGGCGCCCTGATCGCTACTCATAACCTGGCGCTGGCGCAGCGTATGGATCGTGTGGTCACGCTGCACGAGGGCCGATTGCAGCCGGCATGAGTGACGCGCCCGAGCCGGGGCAGGCGTCGGAAACCCTCGGCCGCATAACCTATACCGACGATCTGGCTTTCCGCCTCAGCGGCGATAGCAGCCTGCGCGCGGTGCTGTTTGCACTGCTGATCCTGAGTTTCAATATCCTGGATCATTTCATTGATCCGGCGCAGGCCTGGGCGGCTTTGCTGTGGCGTGCTGGGGCAGCTTTCGCCATCCTGCTGGTGCAGGGTATCTGGGTGGCGTCGAAGCGCAAAAGCTACACGCTGTATCGTCGCCTGGTGCTGACCCATACCATTACCGTGCCGCTCGGGCTGACCGGTGCCGTGGCGCAACTGGATATGGGGCTGGTCTACGGCCTGGCGAATTTCATCTTTATCTATATCTGGATTCCCAGTGTGCTGCCGAGCCGGCGTGATGCCTTGCTGGGCGGTGTGTTATCGGGTGGCACCATTATTGTGGTGACATTGCTGCATGGCGAACGTGGCCTGGTGCTGGGCAATATCGCCGGCCTGGTATTGCTGGGTACCGTGCTGGCGATGCTGACGGTGACCAAATTTGAGGCCGCTTTGCGCCGCGCCTGGGAGCAGGAGCAGGTGGCGTTGCACGAAGCGCGCACCGACATGCTGACCGGCACGATGAACCGACGGCATTTTGAGGAAGCCGCGCTGGCCGAATGGGGGCGCTGCGTGCGCTATGGCCGCTCTGCCGCTTTGGTTCTGTTTGATCTGGACCATTTCAAGCGCGTCAACGACCAGCATGGCCATGGCGCCGGCGACAAGGTCCTGCGCCGCATTTCCGCGCTATGTCGAGAGGAAATCCGCGATATCGATATGCTGGCGCGTATCGGCGGCGAGGAATTTGCCCTGCTGCTGCCGGAAACCGAGATGGCGGCGGCGGCAGCTCTGGCCGAGCGGTTGCGCCTGCGTTTCATGGCCGAGGAAATCACGGTGGCAAAAGTTACGCTGCGGGTCAGTGCCAGTTTTGGCATTGCGCCGCTGGTGAATGACAAGGCCGAATGGAAGCTGGCGCTGCGCCAGGCTGACATGGCGCTGTATCGCGCCAAGGCGAATGGCCGTAACCGGGTTGAACTGGCACAGTGATACGCGTCGCTTTCGTTCAATACCGCTGAAAGCATTATTGCCATGCTGAGGCTCCGACAATGACGGAGCCAAAAAATGCTGCTGCATGTGAATGGCCGCGAGGCCAGTATCCCGGATGACCGCGCGAATGATCCGCTGCTCTGGCTGCTGCGCGAGGGCCTGGGGCTGACTGGCACCAAATTCGGCTGCGGCCAGGGCCTGTGCGGCGCCTGCACGGTGCATCTGGATGGTGTGGCGGTGCGCGCCTGCCAGGTCAGCGGCGCCGAGGCGGCAGGGCGTCATGTCACCACCATTGAGGGCCTGGCAGACGGTGCGACGCTGCATCCAGTGCAGGCGGCCTGGATAACGGCCAGCGTGCCGCAATGCGGCTATTGCCAGGCCGGCCAGATCATGGCTGCCGCCGCCCTGCTGGCGCAGCAGCCGCAGCCGGATGACGCAGCTATCGAGCAAGCCATGGCCGGCAATCTCTGCCGTTGTGGCACCTATCGCCGTATCCGGCAGGCCATTTTGCTGGCTGCGGCACAAATGGCCGGCCAGGAGCGGCGGCCATGATGTCGCGCCGAACCCTGCTGCGCCAGGCCAGCCGCATGGCAGCCGGCATCACCGTGTTTGCGGCTGCGCCAGCCTGCGCCTTCAATCCGCTGCCGGCAATGCCGACCCGCGACATGCCGAAGCCGGAGGCGCGTATTGCCTGGCTGCGCCGGCTGCCCGATGGCCGAGTGCGGCTTTTGCTGCCGCGCCAGGAAATGGGGCAGGGCGTGAGCATCGCCCTGCGCCAGATCGTAGCCGAAGAATTGGATATTGATCTGGCGCAGGTTGAGGCTGTGTTGCCGGCCACCAGCCAGATCGCGCCGGTGCGTGCCACGGTGGGCAGCGACAGCATCAAGGATTTTGCCCTGCCGGTGGCGCGTGCGGCTGCCCTGCTGCGTGAATACCTGGCGGCGGGCAATATGGGCGGCGAGATTGTGGATGACGGCCAGGCCGTGACCTTGCGCAGTTTTACGGCCGACATGCCGCGCCGCTATGTGGGGCAGGTGCTGCCGACACAAGATGTGCAGGCTATTGTTACCGGCCAGCCGCTTTATGCCGGCGACATCCGTTTGCCCGGCATGCTGCATGGCCTGGTGCTGGTGGCGGATGTGCCAGCGCCGGCGGGGTTGCGCAAAGTAACCCTGAGCGATGGCCGCCAGGGCCTGCTGGCCGAGCATCCGGCCACGCTTCAGGCGGCAGCATTTGATCTGGCGCAGACCGACTTGCCGGCACGCGCCATGCCGGATTTTGACATCGATACGATGCTGGCACGCGGCAGCTTGGAGCATGTTCTGCGCCGCGACCGGATCGCCCGGGAAGTCGCCTGGAGCCTGGATCGGCGCTACGAGATTCCGTTTGCCGCGCATGCCAGTATCGAAACGCGCAGCGCCGTGGCGCAGTGGCATGATGGCGGCAAGCCTTTCCGGCTGGAGGTCTGGACCGCCAGTCAGGATATCTTCTTTGTGCGCGCCACGTTGGCGCGGCAATTCGGCCTGGCCGTGGATCAGGTGCAGGTGCATGGCTGCCGCATTGGTGGCGGCTTTGGCGCCCGTGCTGTGCCGCGCCAGGAAGTGGAAGCCGCCTTGCTGAGCCAGGCTGCCGGCCGGCCCGTAAAGGTGCAATGGAGCCGCGCTGCCGAATTCCGCCACGGCTTCCACCGGCCGCCCTCGGCGCATCGTATCCGGGCGCGGCTGGATGCGGCCGGGCGGATTGCCGATTGGTGGCATGGCTTCTGTTCCGGCCATGTGATTTTCACCTCTGCGGCAATGCCGGGCTGGATGCAGGCATTGACTGGCTTTGTTGCCGATCCTGGCGTGGCGCGCGGCGCCGTGCCGCCTTATCGCATGGCCCGCCAGCGCATCGAATTCAGCGATATCCGCCTGCCGATAGACACTGGCCCATGGCGTGGCCTGGGCGCCGGGCCGAATGGCTTTGCCATTGAATCTGCGCTGGATGAACTGGCCACCCTGGCCGGGCGCGATCCGATCCGTTTCCGGCTGGATCATCTTGGCCCCGATCAGGCGCGCCTGGCTGCCTGCCTGCGCCGGGTGGCCGAGATGGCGGGTGCTGCGCCGAGTGATCCACACGTTGGCCGCGGGGTGGCTTGCGGCATTTACAAGGAAACCAGCTATGCGGCGCTGATTGCCGATGTGTCTTGTGATCCCGCCGGCAATGTGCGGCCAGTACGGCTCTATTGCGCCCAGGATAGCGGCCTGGTGGTGAACCCGGATCAGGTGCGGGCGCAGGTGGAGGGCAATCTGCTCTGGGGCCTGGGCATGGTGCTGCATGAAAACTTGGCCGTGGCGGATGGCCGCGTCGCCGCCAGCTCTTTTGCCGATTATGCCCTGCCGCGCCTGGCTGATATGCCGGAGATCGAGATTGATCTGTTGCAGCCGGCTGGCGCCCTACCCGCCGGAGCGGGTGAAACCGCGATGGTGGCAGCGGCGGCGATCAGCAATGCCATCGCCGCTGCCACCGGGCGCCGCGTGCTCCGATTGCCTTATATGGCCTAATCAGCTTTTGCACCCAGCCTGGCCATTTCGCGCAGCCAGGCCTGGCGCCGCTTGTCGCTGGCTGTGGCCACCATGCCGAACAGGCTGTAGCGCACCGGCGCAAAGCCGACAAAGCCGAGGATGTTGCGGCCCAGGCCGCGCAGGCCATGGGCGCAGTAGACCCAGCGATACAGCCAGGCCGGCATGCCCATGGTCACCACCAGCCGCGCTGAACGGCCGTCGAGCAGTTTTTGCGGGAAACCCTGCTGTGCCGGCGCATAGGCAAAGCCGGGGCGGAATACCTGTTCGCAAAAGGCCTTCACCAGTGCCGGCATGGTGCCGAGCCAGAGCGGAAAGACCAGCACAACATGATCGGCCCAGCGGATCGCGGCCTGGGCCTGTTCAATCTGCTGCGGCGGCTGGCCTTGTTCAAATTGCTCCTGGCCGCGCAGCAACGGGATGTCGAGCAGCGCCAGGTCGATGCGGCGTAATTCATGGCCGGCGGCTTCGGCGGCCCGGGCGTAGCTATTGGCCAGGGCGTGGCAGAGATGCGGTTGCGGCGAGTCCGGGTGGCCGAGCAGGATCAGGATGCGTTTGGTCGGTTTGGTCATGCGTTGATACTGCGCCCGCAGGCAGTATCCGGCATTGATCCGGATCAGGTTTTCGTTACGTCAAGTCCGCCATTCCGTGCGGCCCATTCCTCACGGTTCTGACCCCAGAGGTCGAGTTCGATATTAAATGGTTCGGGCAGTTTGCCCGGCCGCAGCAGGCGCGAGCCGAGGCGCTTGGCAACCTGCTGCGAATTGCCGTTGCGCGGATCGATGCAATGGATCACCTCACTCCAGCCCAAATGGGTGAAGGCCCAGTCGATGCTGGCGCGGGCGGCTTCCACGGCATAACCCTTGCCCCAGGCGCTGCGCGCTAGGCCCCAGCCCACTTCGGTGCCGGGCCAGCCTTCCGGCTGCCACGGGCCGATGCGGCCGATCCACTGCCCGCTGGCTTTTTCCAGCACCGAGAACATGCCATAGCCCATGATGCTCCAGGAGCCGGCCATCAGGCACAGGCTGCGCCAGGCACCACCGCGCGGCTGCACGCCGCCAAGAAATTCCTGCACCTCGGTATCCGCCATGAAGCTGGCCCAGGCGTCAAAATCCTCAGGCGCCGGCGGGCGCAGATAAAGGCGGTCGGTTTCAATGCTGTTCTGGTTGGCCATGGTGTCGCCATTCGCTGATCGGGGCCGGAGGATAAGCGAAAGCCGCCAGGCACGGCTATAGGTGGCATGAATTTCTGCTTCGTTCGCTCAAGATATGGGAGTCGTCCGCGCCCGTTCCGAATCGGGCTGGCGCCACGCCGCGGGCAAAAGCCTGGCAAGCGCAAAATCTTGTGGATCGTTCTGTAAATAGCCGTGCCGATTTGGGATTCGGGCCATGCCCGTTCTGGCATGGCGCGGCTAGGCGCTTTATCGTAGGCCCCAGAACGGGAGTCGCACACAGCCATGCCCCACGCAGATTTTGTTCATCTCCGGGTCCACACCGCCTATTCGCTCACCGAAGGCGCCATCCGGGTGGAAAAGCTGGCCGAACTCTGTGCCAAGCTGCGCATGCCTGCGGTGGCGGTCACCGATACCAACAACCTGTTCGGCGCCCTTGAGGCTTCCAAGGCGCTGGCCGGCAAGGGGGTGCAGCCGATTATTGGCTGCCAGCTCAACGTGGCGCGGCAGGACCAGGCGGCGGGCGGTTTCAGCGGCGGCAAGGCGCTGAAAAAGCCAGACCCTGACAAGCTGGTGCTGCTGGCGCAGAACGAAGCCGGCTATGCCAACCTGATGCGGCTTTCCAGCAAGGCCTATCTGGAAGTGCCGCCGGGCGAGGCGCCGCAGGTGCAATGGCAGGATCTGGAAACCTGGCATGAAGGGCTGCTGTGTCTCAGCGGCGGGATCACTGGCCCGGTCGGCCGGCCATTGGCGGATGCCCAGGTGGATGCGGCGCGTGCGGCTTTGCTGCGGTTGAAAGCGATCTATCCGGATCGGCTGTATATCGAATTGCAGCGCCATGGCTGGGCCGCCGAGCAGCGCGCCGAGCCGGGCCTGCTCGATCTGGCCTATGAATATGATCTGCCGCTGGTGGCGACCAACGATTGTTATTTCACCGACGAGGGCATGTATCAGGCGCATGATGCGCTGCTGTGTATCGCCGAGGGCGCCTATGTCGGCCAGAGCAACCGGCGCAAGGTGACACGCGAACATCGCTTCAAATCGGCTGAGGAAATGCGTGTGCTGTTTGCCGATCTGCCCGAGGCGGTGGACAACACGCTGGTGATTGCCCGGCGCTGTGCGGTGAAAGCCGAGGAGCGCAAGCCGATCCTGCCGAATTTTGGCTCGGCTGAAGCTGCGGGCAGCGGCGAGAGCGAGGCCGACATGCTGCGCCGCATGGCACGCGACGGGCTGGAACAGCGCCTGAAGCAGATCGGCGTCTCCGGCGAAGCTGCCAAGCCCTATTACGAGCGGCTGGAATTCGAATGCGAAACCATCATCAAGATGCAGTTTCCGGGCTACTTCCTGATCGTGGCCGATTTTATCCAATGGTCTAAACGCAATGGCATCGCCGTGGGGCCGGGGCGCGGCTCGGGCGCCGGCTCGGTGGTGGCCTGGGCGCTCACCATCACTGATCTTGACCCCTTGCGCTTCGGCCTGCTGTTTGAGCGTTTCCTCAATCCCGAGCGCGTGTCGATGCCAGACTTCGATATCGACTTCTGCCAGGAGCGGCGCGATGAAGTGATCCGCTATGTGCAGGGCCGCTATGGCGCGGATAATGTGGCGCAGATCATCACCTTCGGCAAATTGCAGGCCCGCGCCGCTTTGCGCGATGTGGGCCGCGTGCTGCAATTGCCGCTCGGCCAGGTGGACCGCATCTGCAAGCTGGTGCCCAACAATCCGGCCAATCCGGTGACGCTGGAACAGGCCATCGCTCAAGAGTCGCGGCTGCGCGAGGAGCGCGATGCCGACGAGGCCGTGGCCAACATGATCAACGTGGCGCTCAAGCTGGAGGGTCTGTATCGCAACGCTTCCACGCATGCCGCCGGCGTGGTGATCGGCGACCGCCCGCTGGTGGAACTGGTGCCGCTCTACCGCGATCCGCATGCCAGCATGCCGGCAACACAATTTTCGATGAAATATGCCGAGGCCGCCGGCCTGGTGAAATTTGACTTCCTCGGCCTCAAGACCCTCGATGTGCTGGAAAAGGCGGTGGAGCTGATCCGCAAGCGCGGCATCGATATCAGTCTGGCCAGCATTCCGCTGGCGGATAAGCCAACCTTTGACCTGCTTGGGCGCGGCGATGCGGTGGGCGTGTTCCAGTTTGAAGGCAGCGGCATGCGCGACATGCTGCGGCAGATGAAGCCCGATGCCTTCGAAGACCTTATCGCCCTGGTGGCGCTCTACCGCCCTGGCCCAATGGATAATATCCCGAGCTATATTGCGCGTAAGCAGGGCCGCGAACAGCCTGACTACATGCATGAAACGCTCAAGCCGGTGCTCACCGAAACCTATGGCGTCATCATCTACCAGGAACAGGTGATGGAAATTGCCAAGGTGCTGGCCGGCTATTCGCTCGGCGATGCCGATTTGCTGCGCCGCGCCATGGGCAAGAAGATCAAGGCCGAGATGGATGCCCAGAAGGAGCGTTTTGCCGAAGGTGCCAAGAAGAATGGCGTTGATCCCGGTCTGGCGGCGGAAATCTTCGAACGGGTGGAAAAATTCGCCGGTTATGGCTTCAACAAGAGCCATGCTGCCGCCTATGCGCTGGTGGCCTGGCACACGGCCTATCTGAAGGCCAATTACCCTGTGGAATTCATCGCTGCGTCGATGACACTGGATATTTCCAACACCGACAAGCTGAATGTGTTTCGCCAGGAATGCTCGCGCCAGGGCATTCCGTTGCTGCCGCCGGATATCAACAAATCCGATGTTGAATTCAGTGTGGAGCGGATGCCGGACGGCAAGGGCGCGATCCGCTATGCGCTGGCGGCAGTGCGCAATGTCGGCGGCGCAGCAATGGCGCAGGTGGTGGCGGCGCGGCAGCAGGGCGGCCCGTTCAAGAACCTGTTCGACATCGCCGCCCGGGTTGATCCGGCGGCACTTAACAAGCGCATGCTGGAAAATCTTGCCAAAGCCGGGGCGTTTGACGGCCTGGAGAAAAATCGCGCCAAGACCATGGCCGGCCTCGAAACCCTGATCCGCTTTGCCCAGGTCAAGGCCGAGGAACGCGCCAGCAGCCAGGTGTCGATGTTTGGCGGCGCCAGCCCGGCCGCCGAACGCGAACCCAAGCTGGCCGAAGCCGAACCGTGGAATCCGATGGATCAACTGGCCAAGGAATTCGAGGCCATCGGCTTTTACCTCTCGGCGCATCCGCTCGATGCCTATCAGGCCACGCTGAACCGCATCGGCGCCAAGCGCCATGCCGAAATGATGAAAATGCTGCATACCGGCGACCAGATATTCAAGATCGCCGGCACCGTGGTGGCACGCCAGGAACGCACCTCGCAGAAAGGCAAGCGCTTCGCTTTTGTCGGCTGCTCGGATGCCACCGGCATGTTTGAGATAACCGTATTCTCGGAAATCCTGGCCATGCACCGCGATTGGCTGGAGCCGGGCAAGAATGTGGTCTGGACCCTGAATGCCAAGCTGGAAGGCGAGCAGGCCCGCTTCACGGCGCAGAAGGTGGAATTGCTGGATGACGTGGCGGCGCGGGCTGCTGCCGGCATCCGCATCGTGATCGAGGATGACAAGCCGCTGGCCCGCATCCAGGAATTGCTCGGCAAGGCCGGCAAGGGCCGGGGCGAAGTGCGCCTCGGCCTGCAAATCGCCGCCGATGAAATCCTTGATGCCGAGATCAAATTGCCGAGCAACTATGCCGTCAACCCGCAACTGCGCGGTCAGATCCGCGTGCTGCCGGGCGTGGTGGAAGTTTACGATATTTAGGGATCAATCATGGACGCCAGGACCGCCGAGATTCAGCAGCCGCAGGCTATCCGCCGCGAGGATTACCGCGCGCCGGATTACCGCATTGATCATGTTGACCTGACTTTTGATCTGGAGCCGAAAACAACGCGCGTGCTGGCACGGCTGGCGATGCAGGCGGCGGCGCCCGGCAAGCCGCTGGTGCTGGATGGCGAGGCGTTGAAGCTGCTTGGCATTGCCATCGATGGCCGCGCCCTGGCGGCAACTGAATATGCGCTGGATGACAAGACGCTGACCATAACCGCGCCGCCGGCAGGGGCTTTTTTGCTGGAGATCGAAACCGAAATCGACCCGGCCGGCAACACGCAACTGACCGGGCTGTATCAATCCAGCGGCAATTACTGCACACAATGCGAGGCACAGGGGTTTCGCCGCATCACCTATTTCCTGGATCGGCCGGATGTGATGGCCACCTATCGCGTCACC
>NZ_JAGOLP010000012.1 GCF_017994015.1 Ferrovibrio sp.
TTCCGAGGTGGGCAAGCTGATCGCCGAGCGTGCCAAGGCCGCCGGTATCAACGATGTGATCTTCGACCGCGGCGCGTACCTGTACCATGGGCGCGTCAAGGCGCTCGCCGAGGCGGCCCGCGAAGGCGGTTTGAACTTCTAAGAAAGGTTTTGGCAGATGGCTGGTAATCAACGGGAGCGGGGCGAGCGCGGTGGTGATCGCGATCGTGGCGGCGAGCGCGGCGACAGTGAGTTCGTCGACAAGCTGGTCTCCATCAACCGCGTGGCCAAGGTGGTTAAGGGCGGTAAGCGTTTCGGTTTCGCGGCCCTGGTGGTCGTGGGTGATCAGAAGGGCCGCGTTGGCTATGGTTCGGGTAAGGCCCGCGAGGTGCCGGAAGCCATTCGTAAGGCGACCGAGCATGCCAAGCGCAACCTGATCCGCGTCAACCTGCGCGAAGGTCGTACGCTGCATCACGATATTGAGGCCCGTCATGGCGCCGGCAAGGTCGTGCTGCGTGCGGCTCCGGCCGGTACCGGCATCATCGCCGGCGGCCCGATGCGCGCCGTGTTCGAGACCCTGGGCGTGGCAGACGTGGTGACCAAGTCGGTTGGCAGTTCCAACCCGCATAACATGGTGAAGGCAACTTTCGCGGCTCTCCAGGCCCTGAATGCGCCGCGCCAGATCGCCAACAAGCGCGGCAAGAAGGTGGCTGACATCCTGGGCCGTCGCGGCGAGACCGAGGAGTAAGCTGTCATGTCGAAGAAGACTGTGAAGGTGACCTGGATTCGCTCGGCCAACAAGCGGACCGAGGACCAGCAGGATACCATTCGTGGCCTTGGCCTGCGCCACCTGCATCATACCCGCGAGCTGGAAGATACCCCGGCGGTGCGCGGCATGATTGCCAAGGTGCAGCATCTGGTTCAGGTCGAAGGCTGATAGTAGGATACCCCTAGAGAGGGATTAGGAACATGCGTCTCAATCAGATCGCCGACAATCCGGGCGCCCGCAAGGACCGCATGCGCGTCGGCCGCGGCATCGGCTCCGGCAAGGGCAAGACCTCGGGCCGTGGCGTCAAGGGCCAGAAGGCGCGCACCGGCGTGTCGATCAAGGGCTTCGAAGGCGGCCAGACCCCGATTCATCGTCGTCTGCCGAAGCGCGGTTTCAATCCGCTCAACCCGCAGGATTTTGACGTGGTCAACCTTGGCCGCCTGCAGGCTGCGATTGACGCCGGCAAGCTGGATGCCGGTAAGCCGGTTGATGCCGTTGCGCTGAAGGCTGCCGGCCTGATCGGTGGCAAGGCTGCCGATGGCGTCCGTCTGCTGGCCACGGGTGAGCTGACCGCCAAGATCAGCGTTTCGGTGCAGGGCATTTCGGCCGCTGCGCGTGAAGCGGTGGAAAAGGCCGGCGGTGCCGTCACCATCCTGGAGACCCGCAAGGTCAAGGCCCAGGCCCGCTCCGAGGTGGTGAAAGCCGCCAAGGCCGCGAAGCAGAAGAAGAAGTAATCCAATGATTGCCGGCGTGGGCCTGGGGTTCGCGCCGGTGATCTGGTCGGCAAGTTTTCTCCCCTCTGGGCAGTAGGAGCTACGATGGCGTCGGCGGCAGAACGTATGGCAGCCAGCCTGAATTTCGGTGCCTTCGCCAAGGCCACCGAGCTGAAGAAGCGCATCTGGTTCACCCTGGGTGCGCTGATCGTCTACCGTTTGGGCACCTATATCCCGCTGCCGGGTATCGACCCGACGGTGCTGGCCGATATCTTCAAGCAGCAATCCGGCGGCATTCTCGGCCTGTTCAATGTATTCGCGGGTGGTGCGCTGGAGCGCATGACCATCTTCGCGCTCAATATCATGCCGTATATCTCGGCATCGATCATCATGCAGCTGCTGACCAGCGTGGTGCCATCCTTCGAAGCGATGAAGAAGGAAGGCGAGGCGGGCCGCAAGCGCATCAATCAATACACCCGTTATGGCACCGTGCTGCTCGCCGTGGTGCAGGCTTATGGTATCGCGGTTGGCCTTGAAGGCATGACCGGCGGCCGTGGCGGCGCCGTGATCGAGCCGGGGCTGTTTTTCCGCCTCGTCACCGTCATCACGCTCACCGGCGGCACCATGTTCCTGATGTGGCTGGGCGAGCAGATCACCCAGCGTGGCGTTGGCAACGGCATCTCGCTGATCATCTTCGCCGGCATCATCGCCGAATTGCCGCGCGCCCTGGCCGCCACGCTCGAACTGGGCCGTACTGGCGCCCTGTCGATGGCTGTCATCGTGGTGGTGTTTGTTGGCGCGGTCGCGGTGATCTACGGCATCGTGTTCATGGAGCGCGCCCAGCGCCGCATCCTGATCCAGTATCCCAAGCGCCAGGTTGGTGCGCGCATGTTCGGCGGCGAAAGCTCGCATCTGCCGATGAAGCTGAATACCGCCGGTGTGATTCCGCCGATCTTCGCTTCGTCGCTGCTGCTGATGCCGATCACCATCGCGCAATTCACCGCCGGCTCCGGTGGCCCGGAATGGCTCACCACGGTCACGGCCCTGCTGGGCCATGGCCAGCCGCTCTACATGCTGATGTATGTGGCGCTGATCGTATTCTTCTGCTTCTTCTATACGGCGGTTGTGTTCAATCCGACCGAGACGGCCGATAACCTGAAGAAGAATGGCGGCTTTGTGCCGGGCATCCGCCCGGGCCAGCGCACCGCCGAGTATTTTGATTATGTGCTGACCCGCATCACCGTGGCCGGCGCGGTCTATATCGCCGCCGTCTGCTTGCTGCCGGAAATCCTGATCTCGCGCTTCTCGGTGCCGTTCTACTTCGGCGGCACCTCGCTGCTCATCGTTGTCAGTGTGACGATGGACACCGTGGCGCAGGTCCAGTCGCATCTGTTGGCGCATCAGTATGAGGGCCTCATCAAGAAGGCCAAGCTGAGAGGGGCACGCAAATGAGGCTTATCCTGCTAGGTCCGCCGGGCGCCGGTAAAGGCACCCAGGCCCAGCGTCTGACCCAGAGCCACGGCCTGGTGCAGCTTTCCACCGGCGACATGCTGCGCGCCGCTGTGAAGGCCGGCACCGCCATCGGGCTCAAGGCCAAGGCGATCATGGACCAGGGCGGCCTGGTGTCGGATGACATTGTGGTTGGCATCATTGCTGATCGCATCGACCAGCCGGATTGCCGCAAGGGCTTTATCCTGGATGGTTTCCCGCGCACCACCAAGCAGGCCGAGGCGCTGGACAAGATGTTGTCCGAGCGCAAGCTGAAGCTGGATGCCGTGATCGAGATGCAGGTTAACGATGGTGTGCTGGTTGAGCGTATCACCGGCCGCTTCACCTGCGCCAAATGCGGCGCCGGTTATCATGACAGTTTCCACCCGACCAAGCAGGCCGGCACCTGCGACCGCTGTGGCTCGACCGAATTTACCCGGCGTGCCGACGACAAGGCGGAAACCGTGGTGCCGCGACTCAAGGCCTATCACGAGCAGACTGCACCACTTCTCCCGTATTACGAGGGGCGTGGTATTCTCCGTAAGGTTGACGGGATGGCGGAAATCGATGAAGTGACTCGTCAAATCGAGGGGGTTTTGCAAGCGATTTAAGGCAAAACCCTTTTAGAGTTGACTAGTTACGGAGAGTTTCTATAATCGCGCCCCTTGGGCAGAGGGTGCGATAGACAACTAGGTGGCTGGCTCAGCGTAAATCTTTGTTTACGTTGAGTTTTTCTGTTGGCTACCCAGTCGCCCAATATGACCGACTCACCTTTGGTGAGTCGCTGACGCGAGGAGAGAAGGCGTGGCGCGTATCGCAGGCGTGAACATCCCGACCAATAAGCGGGTCGAGATTGCTCTTACCTACATCTACGGCATTGGCCGGGTGAAGGCGAAGGAGCTTTGTGAAAAGGTCAACATCCCGGCCGAGCGCCGTGTGAACCAGTTGACTGATGCTGAAGTGTTGCAGATCCGCGAGGCCATCGACCGCGATTACAAAGTCGAGGGCGACTTGCGCCGCCAGATTGCCATGGACATCAAGCGTCTCATGGATCTCGGCTGCTATCGTGGCCTGCGCCACCGCAAGGGCCTGCCGGTCCGCGGCCAGCGCACCCATACCAACGCCCGCACCCGCAAGGGTAAGGCCGTGGCGATCGCCGGCAAGAAGAAGGCGCCGCGCTAACAAATTCCGATGGCGGCCGAACCATACAGGTTTGGCCGCCATCAACGATATGCGGCCGCGCCGCTACGCATGATGTAAGGATTGTAGGATCGCCATGGTCAAGGACAAGGCCGCGCGCCCCCGGCGCAAGGAAAAGAAGAACATCACCTCTGCCGTTGCGCATGTGAATGCCTCCTTCAACAACACGATGATCACCATCACCGATGCGCAGGGCAACACCATTGCCTGGTCGTCGTCGGGCAGCCAGGGCTTCAAGGGTTCGCGCAAGTCGACCCCGTATGCCGCTCAGGTTGCTGCTGATGTTGCCGGCCGTCGCGCCGCCGAGCATGGCGTGCGTACGCTTGAGGTGGAAGTGAAGGGCCCGGGTGCCGGCCGTGAATCGGCTCTGCGCGCCTTGCAGGCCGTTGGTTTCACCATCACCAGCATCCGCGACGTGACGCCGATCCCGCATAACGGTTGCCGTCCGCCGAAGCGCCGCCGCATCTGATCCCCTCCGGCGCTGGCTTGCTTAAGCCTGCGCCGGGTTTCCATTCCGGCCGCGTCGCCGGGCATCGGGCTGCTGCCCGGGCTCTTGCGCGATGTGGCAACAGAACGAGGTAGCAGGTGATCCAGAAGAATTGGACCGATCTGATCAAGCCGAACAAGTTGGTGATCGAGCCGGGCGCCGTGCCGGGCCGCACCGCGACGATCGTCGCCGAGCCGCTGGAGCGTGGTTTCGGCTTGACGCTCGGCAATGCGTTGCGCCGCGTGCTGCTGTCGTCTTTGCAGGGTGCCGCCGTCACGTCGATCAAGATCGACGGCGTGCTGCATGAATTCTCGTCGATCCCGGGTGTCCGTGAGGATGTCACCGATATCGTCCTGAATATCAAGTCGATGGCGCTGCGCATGCACGGCGAAGGCCCGAAGCGCATGTATCTCAATGCCAAGGGTCCGTGCGAAGTCACCGCCAAGATGATCGAGACCGGCCATGACATCGAGGTGATGGACCCCGATCATGTGCTGCTGACGCTGGATAACGGCGCCAGCATCCGCATGGAACTGACGGTCGAGACCGGCAAGGGCTATGTGCCGGCTTCCGCCAACCGCCCGGAAGATGCGCCGATTGGCCTGATCCCGGTCGATGCGCTGTACAGCCCGGTGCGCAAGGTCTCCTACAAGGTCGAGAATACCCGCGAGGGCCAGATTCTCGATTATGACAAGCTGACCATGCAGATCGAGACCAACGGTTCGGTCAAGCCGGAAGACGCGGTGGCTTTTGCTGCCCGCATCCTGCAAGACCAGCTTCAGCTCTTCATCAACTTCGAAGAGCCGAAGAACGAAATCCGCGAGAAGACCATTGCCGAGCCGGAATTCAATCCGAACCTGCTCCGCCGTGTCGACGAGCTGGAATTGTCGGTGCGTTCGGCGAATTGCCTGAAGAACGACAACATCGTCTATATCGGCGACCTGATCCAGAAGACCGAGGCGGAAATGCTCCGCACTCCGAATTTCGGCCGCAAGTCGCTGAACGAGATCAAGGAAGTGCTGTCGCAGATGGGCCTCCATCTCGGCATGCATGTTCCGAATTGGCCGCCCGAGAATATCGAGGAAATGGCCAAGAAGTATCAGGATCAGTATTGATCCGGGCCGCCTAAGAAAGATCGAGGAGAGTTTCCATGCGCCATCGTAATGCCGGCCGCAAACTGAACAAGTCCAGCTCGCATCGCCGTGCCATGTTCGGCAACATGGTTGCCGCGCTGATCAAGCACGAGCAGATCACCACCACGCTGCCGAAGGCCAAAGAGCTGAAGCCGCTGATGGACAAGCTCATCACCCTGGGCAAGCGCGGCGATCTGCATGCCCGCCGCCAGGCGCTGGCTTTCATCCCCGAGAAGTCGGCGGTGGACAAGCTGTTCAAGACCCTGAACGCGCGCTATGCCAGCCGCGCCGGCGGTTACACCCGCGTTCTCAAGGCCGGCTTCCGCTACGGCGATGCCGCCCCGATGGCGGTGATCGAACTGGTTGACCGCGACCCCAGCGCCAAGGGCCAGGATTCCGGCCCGGTGCAGGTGACCGAGGAAGCCGCAGCCGCCTGATCGGCGCTGCCGGCTGACGCAGAGATGAACCGGCGGGGCCAGTCCTCGCCGGTTTTTTCGTGTGCGTAATCACCGCTCGGTCAGGTGACTGGATCGGGATTGAAGGCCACACCGACCAGCAGCATGTCGGTCTGATTGTGCTGGCCGAGCGGCAGCAGCAGCGATTGATGCCGGAACGAGCGGCCATCCAGTTCCTGTTGGCGTGAGAATATTTCCGGCTGCCGGCTTTGCACCACGCGGTCGTAACACTGGATGATCTCGCTGGCGAAGGCCGGCCAGGGATGCTGCTCCAGATACTTGCCGGTCAAGTCAAAGCCCTGGCGCTGCACCACATTGCTGCCATAGAGCCGATAGCGGTAGCGCAAGGCGCCCGCCGGGCCAGGTTCCACGTCGATCAGGATCAGATCGCCCAGGATGAAGCCCAGGTCCAGCGGGTCGATATCGGCCCGGCTCGGCATGGCACGGCCGGCGGCACGGACCATCCAATAGGCATGCAGGCGGCGCAGGCTGGGCGAGGCCAGGTCGAGTAGGGTGGTGGAGGTGGTTGTCATTGCCGCAAAAATACCATGCCGCATGGTCAGTTTCAGCAATACTTATTCTTCACCGCCGGCTTAAGGCGGTTGAATTCCGCCCCATAGGCTCCTTATCTAACGGCATGACCCAGCATAGCCCCATCCTGTTCCGATTGGCCCGCAATGGCCTTGCCCTGCTTTGTGGCCTTGCCCTGCTGGCCGGCTTTTCCATGCCTGGCCAGGCCCAGCAGCGCGTACCCCAGAGCCGTGCTGAAATCCAGCTCAGCTTTGCGCCGCTGGTGCGCCAGGCGGCACCGGCGGTGGTCAATGTCTATACCCGCAAGGTCGAGCGTGTGGTGCAGCGTTCGCCGCTGCTGGATGATCCGATCTTCCGCCGTTTTTTCGGCGACCAGCAGATGTTTGGCATCCCGCGCGAGCGGGTGGCGCAGTCGCTCGGCTCCGGCGTGATCGTGGAAGCCGATGGCGTCATCGTCACCAACAACCATGTTATCGATGGCGCCACCGAGATCGTGGTGGCGCTGGCGGATCGTCGCGAATTCGAGGCCAAGGTGATTGCCGCCGATCCCAAGGTGGACCTGGCAATCCTGCGTATCGATCCCAAGGGCGAGTTGTTGCACGCGCTTGAATTCCGCGATTCCGACGATCTGCAAGTTGGCGAGTTGGTGCTGGCCATCGGCAATCCCTTCGGCGTTGGCCAGACCGTGACACAGGGCATCGTTTCGGCGCTTGGGCGCACCGATGTGGGCGATGCCGATGCACAATCCTTCATCCAGACCGATGCGGCGATCAATCCGGGCAATTCCGGCGGCGCGCTGGTGACCATGGACGGCAAGCTGGCCGGCATCAACACGGCGATTTTCTCCAAGACCGGCGGCAGCGTTGGCATCGGCTTCGCCATCCCGTCCAACCTGGTGGCAGCCACCGTAGCCAGTGCGCTTTCCGGCAAGGGCATCCGGCGCCCCTGGCTTGGCGCCAATGGCGGCACCGTCACCACCGAGGTGGCGCAGGGCCTGGGCCTGGAACGCCCCGGCGGCGTGTTGGTGGGGCAGATTTATCCGGGCGGCCCGGCCGACCGTGCCGGCCTGCGCACCGGCGATGTGATCCTGAAGGTGGATGGCCGCGAGGTGAACGATCCGCGCGCGCTGAAATTCCGCATCGCTACACGCAAGCTGGGTGAGGCCGCATCGTTGGAAGTGTTGCGCCAGGGCCGGCCGCGCACGCTTTCAATTCCGCTCACCGAAGCGCCGGAAACCCCGCCGCGTGAAGTGACTCAGATGACCGGCAATCATCCTTTTGCCGGCGCAACCGTGGCCAATCTGTCGCCAGCCTTTGCCGAGGAAATCGGTTTTGATGCCCTGGCCAATGGCGTGATTGTGCTGAACCTCACCGCCGGCTCGCCGGCCAACCGCATCCGGCTGCGCCCGGGCGATCTGGTGGTGAAGGTGAATGGCGCCGATATCAAGGATGTGGGTGATTTGCAGCGCGCCATGCGCGGCAATGCGCAGCAATGGCTGCTGATCCTGAAACGCGGCGACCAGATGCTGCAATTGCAAGTGCGGGCCTGAGCTTGGCCAATCTGTTCCAGCAAGCCGGGATGGAGCCGGTCGGGCCATTGGCCGACCGGCTGCGGCCGGCCAGGCTGGACGAAGTGATCGGCCAGGATCATCTGCTGGCCGGCGAGGGGCCGCTGGCCCGCATGGTGGCGGCGCGCAAACTTTCCAGCCTGATCCTGTGGGGACCGCCGGGCACCGGCAAAACCTCCATCGCCCGGCTGCTGGCCGAGGCCACCGGTTTGTATTTCGCGCCGCTCTCGGCGGTGTTTTCCGGCGTGGCCGATTTGCGCAAGGCATTCGATGCCGCCAAGGCGCGGCGCGAGCAGGGCCAGCGCACATTGTTGTTTGTTGACGAGATCCATCGTTTCAACCGCGCCCAGCAGGATGGTTTCCTGCCCTTTGTGGAAGACGGCACTGTAGTGCTGGTGGGCGCCACCACCGAGAATCCCAGTTTCGCTCTGAACGGCGCGTTGCTGTCGCGCGCCGGCGTGATGGTGCTGCATCGGCTGGATGATGCGGCGTTGGAATTGCTGCTGGCACGGGCCGAGGCGGTGATGGGGCGCGGCCTGCCGCTGACCCCGGAAGCGCGTAATGCGCTGCGTGCCATGGCCGATGGTGATGGCCGCTACCTGCTGAACATGGCCGAACAGATTTTTGAACTGGCCGGCGAGGGGCAGCTCGATCCGGCACGACTGGCGGTGCTGCTGCAACGCCGGGCGCCGCTTTACGACAAGGGCCAGGAGGAGCATTACAATCTGATCAGCGCGCTGCATAAATCGCTGCGTGGCTCGGATTGCGATGCGGCGCTGTACTGGCTGGCGCGTATGCTGGTGGGTGGAGAGGAGCCGCTTTACATCCTCCGCCGCCTGGCGCGTTTTGCCGCCGAGGATATCGGCATGGCCGATCCAAATGCGCTGTTGCAGGCCATGGCGGCCAAGGAGCTTTTTGATTTTCTCGGCAGCCCGGAAGGGGAAATCGGCTTGGCGCAATTGGTGGTCTATCTTGCCACCGCGCCGAAATCCAATGCGGTCTACATGGCGGAAAAGGCGGCCAAGCGCGCCGCCAAGGAGCACGGTTCGCTGATGCCGCCGATGCATATCCTGAACGCGCCCACCAAGCTGATGAAAAACCTCGGCTATGGCGATGGCTATGCGTATGACCATGATGCCGCTGATGGCTTTTCCGGCCAGAATTATTTCCCTGATGGCATGGAGCGTCAGAATTTCTACCGCCCGGTTGAGCGCGGCTTTGAGCGCGAAGTGCTAAAGCGCTTGGAATACTGGCAAAAACTGCGCGCCAAGCGGCAAGCCGACGCAAACGGCTGAGCTGGCACTGGATTCTGCCCAGGAAGCCCCCTAACTATTTGGTAACGCTAGGGAGCTAGGCTCGGATTATGGCTCAACTTGCCAATATCGTGCCCGACAAGAATTCGCCCGTGCTGCGGCTGCTGCTGTGGCTGGGTGGCTTGTTGCTCTTGGCCCTGGTATCGGGCTATATCGGGGTCTCCATCGTGAAGGATGAGGAGAAGCCGTTTTATCAGCCCGGCGTGATCCCTTCGCGCGAGGAATGCTTCATCGAAAAGCTGTCGCGCTACAGCAAGCTCACCAAGCAGATTCTTTTCCAGGCCGGCCAGGAATGCGAACTCGAAATCCAGTCCATCGAGGGACACGAGCAGCGCCGCATCGAATGGCTGCAAGAGCAGGCCGAGAAGCGCCGCTTGCAGAAGGAAGCGCCGCCACCCGAGGCGCCCGCGCCGGCTGCCCCCATCGATACAGTGCGCCGCGTCTGGCGCTGACAGGTACATTCCCATGAACCAGATTGTTTCCCGCGTTGTCGCCGACGACGAAGCTGACCTGCGCCTGGATCGCTGGTTCAAGCGGCATTATCCCTGGCTCGGCCATGGCAAGCTGGAAAAGCTGCTGCGCACCGGCCAGGTGCGCGTGGATGGCAGCCGCGCCAAGGCGGCAACCCGCCTGGAAGCCGGCCAGACCCTGCGTATCCCGCCGCTGGGCGAGCCGCCCAAGCCGGATGCCAAGCCGGCGCCGCGCAGCATGAAGATCGATCCCGACCGCATCGCCGAATTGCAGGCCGCCGTGCTGCATAAGGATGATGCGGTGATCGTGATCAACAAGCCGGCCGGCCTTGCCACCCAGGGCGGCACCGGGCTGAACGAACATCTGGATGGCCTGCTGGATTATCTGCGCTTCGGCAGCACGGAACGGCCGCGCCTGGTGCATCGGCTCGACAAGGATACATCCGGCGTGCTGGTGCTGGCACGCACGGCTTCGGCTGCCGCCAAGCTGACCGCCGCCTTGCGCAAGCGCGAGGCGCATAAACTCTATTGGGCGCTGGTTACCGGCGTGCCCAGCCCGCGCCAGGGCAAGGTGGATATGCCGCTGGCCAAGCTGCCCGGCGCTTTGGGCGAGCGCATGGCCGGCGACCCGGAAGGCGGCAAATCCGCCATCACGCTGTATCGCACTGTCGCCACGGCCGGCCGCCGCGCCGCCTGGCTGGCGATGGCGCCGGTCACCGGTCGCACGCATCAGCTGCGTGTGCATGCCGCCTTCATCGGCACGCCGATTGCCGGCGATGGCAAATATGGCGACCCCGAGCGCCAGTTGACCGGCAGCATCAGCCGCAAGCTGCATCTGCATGCCCGGGCTTTGCGCCTGGATCATCCGGATGGCAGCATTCTACAGGTGCGGGCGCCGCTGCCGCCGCATATGATCGCATCCTGGGATTTTCTGGGTTTCGACCTGGACGAGGATGCCGATTCATGGCTGGAATAGGCCGCGTTTTACCCGCCCATACTCATCCGCTGCGCCAGAGCCTGGCGGATGAACTCCATGCCCGGCCGCCGGTGCCGCTGGCAGCGCCGGCCCGCGTGCTGCATTTTGCCTTGCTAGGCAATCCGGCTGGCGGCAATCCGTTGCGCGATCTGGCCGTGGCTCAGGCGTTGCCCGCGCCGGAAGCCGGGGCCCGCCATGCCGTGCTGCGCCTGGCCGGTTGCAGCGTGATCCAGGAACGGCGCACGGAATTCACCACCTATACGCTGTATCTGCCACGCCAGACCGGCAGCGCACCCGATGCTGAGACTGCTTTGCCGGCGCCGTTGGCGGCCTGGATCCAGGCTTTGCCAGGCGAATTGATTGCCGCCGCCGATCTCACCATCCTGGCTGCCGATGAGGCGGCGCCGGATGCTGTCTTGCTGGCAAGGCTGTTTGACGAGAATGCCCTGGTCGGTTCGCGTGCGGTTTCAGGCCGCGCCGATATCTGGGCCGATTTCAAACTCGATCAGGGCGGTGTGCGGCTGCTGGTACAGGATCGTGGCCTCACCGATGCGCAGCGTGGCCGTTTGGTGCTGCGGCTGCTGGATATCGAAAGTTATCGCATGATGGCTTTGCTGGCGCTGCCGCTGGCGCAGAGGGTGGCGCCGCGCATCACCGCGCTGGAGCAGGGCCTGGCCAAGCTTGCCGGCCGCATGGTGGATGTGGAGCACCAGGAAAGCGAGCAGACCTTGCTGCGCGAGATAGCCGGCGCAGCGGCCGAGGTGGAAACCCTGGCGGTGGACACGCCGTTCCGCTTTGGCGCCGCACGCGCCTATCATGCCCTGGTGGTGCGCCGCATCGAGGAATTGCGCGAACAGCGGATCGAAGGCCTGCCCACGTTGGGCGAGTTCATGGAACGCCGCCTGAGCCCGGCGATGCGCACCTGCGAAACCATGGCCGACCGCATCGAAGGCCTGTCGCGCCGCGCCACCCGCATGGCAAACCTGTTGCGCACCCGGGTTGATGTGGCACTGGAGCGGCAGAATGTGGCGCAGCTGGATGCCATGAACCGGCGGCTGAAAATCCAGCTCCGACTTCAGGAAACCGTCGAGGGCCTGTCGGTGGCTGCCATCACCTATTACGCTGTGGGCCTTGTCGGTTATGCCGCCCAGGCGCTGCATGCCGTGGGTGTGCCAATCCACAAGGAACTCGCCATCGGCATCGCCATTCCGCTGATTGCCGGCGCGGTATGGCTTGGCATCCGCCGGCTGCGCCGGGCGCTGCAAAAGGAAGGCGGCGCACATTAAACTCTGCTTGCATGAATGCAATAAATGGTTGTATTAATAGTATAATTTCAATTTTATAATTTGAGTCGTACTGGGGGCGCTGATGTCCTTGAGTGAGTGGCTCATCACGGTAATCATTCTGTCGGTCCTTGGTGCCGGCTTTTTCCTGTTGCGGAAGGCTGGCGGCGACAAGGATCGCCTTGCCCTGGTCAAGGACCGGCTGGCGGTGCTGCAATCCCTGTCCACCATTGGCGCTTTGGTGATTGGCGGCGTCTGGGCCTATAACGCCTTTGTTGCCGGCAGGGTGGACAAGCACAGGCTGGATATCAACCAGGAGATCGTCTCACGGCGGGTCACGCCGGACTTTCATTGGGTGCATGTCACCGTGTCGATCAAGAATGTCGGCTTACGCCACGTCAAGTCGTTACAGGGAGAAACCAGGGTGCAGGCGGTCGCGCCCTTGCTGGAAAGCACAGCTGTGTTGCTGGGGGCGGGAACCGATCCCATTGGGCAAGAGCCGCCCTACAAGAATCTAAAGCCAGTGGTGATGGGATGGGCGACGCTGTGTTACCGCGAGCATGAAATACCGCTGCGGATTGAGCCGGGTGAAACCCAGACGATCGATTATGAATTCTTCGTGCCGGCCGCTTTGCGCACGATCAAGGTTTACAGCCAGATGAAGAGCCCGCAAGACGAAGACGGCCTGGTATGGGCGCGCACAGCAATTTACGACATTGCACCTGCTGGCGCAGGATCAACGGAAGGAGCACAGCATGCACCGGAAATCGCTCGTGGCTTCAACTATGTATGCTCTGCTTATGAGCAGCAGCGCATTGCAGACGGTGCAGGCCCCAGGTGAGGCGCGGATTGGTGAAGAAAGAGTGGCGCAGGTGAAGTCGGAAGAACGGCGCACTGGCCCGCCGCCGCGTGACACCAAACTGTATGAAGTGTCTCGGCTGGGGCTTGGTGGTGAAATCCAGAATGTCGTGCGCCCGGAGCCTCGCCCTGAGCCGGCGCCACGATCTCAGCCGCCGCCAATCCTGCCGGCACCAAGCCAACCACAATAGACTCAGCCGCGCAGCAGCCGCGTCACGGTTTCGGCAATAGCATCGGCGGCAGCGCGCAGGCGCGGCGCTTGGCGCATATCCTTGTGCCGCACCAGCCATAATTCGCGGCTCAGGGCCACGCTCTTGTCCAAAGCCGTCAGGTCGGGCCAGTGTCGGGCGGCGAAATCCGGCAGCAGGATGGCGCCGAGGCCGTCGCGTGCGGCGCTCAGCAATACCGGCATGCTGTTGCAGCGGAATACCAGATGGAAACGCTCGGGCTGCGCCGCCAGCCAGCGCTGCTCGGGCAGGGCATCCAGGCTTGCATCATAGCCCAGCATCGGCAGCGGCTCGGCAAGGGCAAGCCCGGCACGGGCATAGAGCCGGAATGGCACATCACCCAGCTTGCGAGCATAAAGTTCGCCGCCGCGCGGCCGGCCCCAGCGCAAGGCCAGATCGGCTTCGCGCCGCGCCAGGCTGAGTTTTTTGTGATCGGTCAGCAGGGTGAAACGCAGGCCGGGATGGCGCCGCCGCAATTCGCCCAAAGCCGGCACCAGCAGCAGCATCGCGGCGCCTTCGGTGGCGGTGAGGCGCAGATCGCCCTGCAGGCCGCTATCGCCGCCGCGCCCGGCCAGGCGTTCGATCTGAAGCGCCGGTTCCTCGATGCGGGCGGCAGCAGTTACGGCCTGCTGGCCCAAAGCCGTGAGGCGCCAGAGCCGGCCCTGGCGCTCGGTGAGGCTGGCGCCGAAATGCGCTTCCAGCGCGGCCAGACGGCGGCCCACCGTGGCATGATTGACCCCGAGCGTACGCGCCGCGCCGGACAGGCTGCCCTGGCGCGATAATTCCAGCAGGTAGCGCAGATCGTTCCAGTCGAGCGCATTTGTGCGTTTCTGCACAGTCATGGCGCAAGTTTAGCCTCTTTCGGTTCAAAAATCGATACGTTAGGGTCCGCCGACAGAAACCATTGCAAGAGGAATCACCATGACGATGCCAAAGACTTTGCTGGAAATGGCTGGTGCGCCCAAGCTGCCGCTGACCTGGGCCGCCTCGGCCCTGGTTCTGGTGGATCATCAGCAGGAATACACCATCGGCAAGCTGCCGCTGGTCGGCATCGATGCCGCTGTGGCCGAACTGACCCGGCTGATCCAGGCGGCGCGGGCTGCCGGCGCCCCGGTGGTGCATGTGCGGCATCAGGGCCGCGCTGGTGGCGTGTTCGATCTCGACGCGCCGGGCGGCCAGTATATTCCGGGCCTGGAAGCGCTGCCGGGTGAGGCCGTGGTGAGCAAGGGGCTGCCGAATGGTTTCGCCAACACCAATCTGAAGGATGTGCTGACCGCTAGCGGCCGCAAGGAAATCATCGTCGGCGGTTTCGCCACCCATATGTGCATCTCGGCCACGGTGCGCTCGGCGGTGGATAATGGCTTCCGGGTTGGCCTGGTGGCGAATGCCTGCGCCACCCGCGATCTGCCCGATCCGCTGGGCGGCATCCAGACGGCCCAGCAAGTGCATCGCGCAACGCTTGCGGCGCTGAATGATCGTTTCGCCACCGTGGTGGCCGAAGCTTCTGCAATTCAGTAGATAATTTTTTGACCCGGCGGAGCGGCAGCCTATTTCCAGGTTTATGCCGCTCCGTTTGCTTCTGCCACTGTTCCTGCTGTTATTTGCCACACCGGCCCGGGCCGATGATGCCGTATGGCGCTTGTTGCAGCGTGGCGGCCAGGTGATTGTGCTGCGCCATGCCACCACCGTGCCGGGGGTTGGCGATCCGGCCAATTTCAAGCTGGGTGATTGCAGCACGCAACGGAATCTCTCGGAAGCCGGTCGTGAGGAATCGCGCCGGCTTGGCCAGGCTTTCCGCCAACGTGGCATCAGCGTTGGCGCGGTGCTGAGCAGCGCCTGGTGCCGCTGCGTCGATACGGCGCAACTGGCTTTCGGCAAGGCCGAGATCTGGCCCGGAGCCAATTCGTTTTTTGACAATGCTGCCGAGCGGGGCGACCGCACAGCCGCTTTACGCCAGCGTGTGACACAGCATCGCAGCTCGGAAAACCTGGTGATCGTGACGCATCAGGTGAATATCACCGCGCTGACCGGGGTGTATCCAGCCATGGGCGAGATGGTGGTGCTGAGCCCCGATGCGGCCGGCGGTTTCAGCATTGCCGGGCGGATCAAGCCGCAATAGGCCGGTTCAGCGCCCTGGTGCCGGCAAAGGTGTGGCATCCACGCCGCCGCGCGGCGCCGCCTGCACCTGCGGCACCGGCGCCAGCGCCGGCTGGTTGCCGCCGGCTGGCCGCTGGCGTGGTTTACGATCTGCCGGCAACTGGTTCCACAACCGGTCAGCCTCGGCCACCGCCAACACCTGGTCGCCGGGCCGGCAGCCACGGCTGCGGTAGAGCAGGCGGCGGCCGGCAAAATAGCACCAGGCGGCCTGCTCAAGTGCGGCACGTTGCAGCGCCTCGGCCTCTGGCGTGTCAATCCAGCGGCTGCCGGGCGGGCAGAAATCGGCGCCAAAAATCAGTTGTTTGGCATCGTCATAACACAGCGCCTGGCCGGCCTCGCGCAAGGAGTCTGGCGGCTGGATCGTCGCCACCTGATCCAGCGCCACGCCGGATCTTGGCGCGGCTGCGGCCTGCTGTGCTGGCTGCTGCTGGGCTTCGCGCCGCATGAATTGCTTCTCGGCCTCGGTGGCCGGGATATCGGCATAGCCGGGAGCGCAGCGCCCAGTCTGGCTCAGATACAACAGGCCGGTTTCGGCATTGAAGCAGGCGGTAAGCGGCCCGCTGCCGGCGCTGCTCAGCCGATTTGCGGCGCTGGGGCGTTCACTGCCGCCCATGCCGCGATAGAGGTTGCGGTTTAGATCGCGCAGGCTGTCTTCCATACCGCCGCAGCTGGCAAGCAGCAGCGACAGCAGCGCAATGCCAGCCAGCCGCATGCCGTTTTCAGCCTCGGCCGCGATAAGGCGGCACGCCCTGGTCTGGCAGCCACAGGCCGGCCGGCGGCTTGCCGGTTTGCCAGAACACATCAATCGGGATACCGCCGCGCGGATACCAGTAGCCGCCAATGCGCAGCCAGCGCGGCTGCATCGCGGCCACCAGCCTTTCGCCGATATACACGGTGCAATCCTCATGGAAGGCGCCGTGATTGCGGAAGCTGCCAAGGAACAGCTTGAGCGACTTGCTCTCGACGATGCGCTTGTTCGGCACGTAATCGATCACCAGATGGGCAAAATCCGGCTGCGCCGTCAGCGGGCACAGGCTGGTGAATTCCGGCTGCACCAGACGGATGGCATAAAGCCGGCCTGGCTTCGGATTGGGCACGGTTTCCAGCTTGGCGGCCTCGGGCGAGGTCGGCAGCGGCGCCGCCTGCCCCAGCAGGGTGAGTTCGGACAAGGCCCCGGCCTGGGCCCCAGCCTGGGCGCCGGCCTTGGCCGGGCGTGCGGGAGCGGGACGCGGGGAGACTGATTTACGAGATGCCATGGCAACCTGACCTGCCTTTATTTCGCCGCAACAATACCTCGGCCCGGCCGGTTTTGCACCAAACAGGCGCCACGATCCGGCGCGATAAAAACAACACGCACCGGTTGGGGGCGAACCCGCCCCGCCCAGCGTGAAACACCGCAAGGAGTTACCCAGATGACCATCCGTTTCAAGACCATTGCGACCGCGCTGCTGGTGAGCAGCGGTCTTGTCCTCGGTTCCGTTGGTGCTTTTGCCCAGAGCGCCCCGGTCACCCAGCCGGCCGCTGCGGCTTCGGTGAATGCCACCTCGAACGCGACCAGCGCCAATGCCACCGCTGCCGCCAAGGCTGATGCCAAGCAGGCCGAGAAGAAGGCCGAAGCGAAGAAGCATGAGCTGAAGAAGGCCCATGCCGCCCAGGACAAGAAAGCCAGTGAGGCGAAGAAAGCCGTCAACTGAGCGGCTATCACTGAAGCTTGAATACCAGCCCCCCGTTCCGGCTTTTTGCCCGGGGCGGGGGGCTTCCCATTATCTGCCGCCCATGCTTTCCTCCGGGCATGATTCCCGGGGACGAAACGTATAAACCGCCGTGCTTGGTGCTGTTCGATTGCGATGGCACCCTGGTGGACAGCCAGCATCACATCATTGCCGCCATGCGGCAGGCTTTTGCCGCTTTTGCGCTGCCTGAGCCGCATGCCGATGATGTGCGCCGCCTGGTGGGCCTGCCGCTGGATGTTTCGGTGCGCAAATTGCTGGAAGCCGGCGCCGCCAATGCCGATGCCGTGGTGGCGGCCTATCGTGAAGCGGCTTTTGCCATGCGCCACCAGCCGGATCATCAGGAACCGCTATTTCCCGGCTTGCGCGAGGTGCTGGATACTCTGGAAGCCGATGGCTGCCTGCTGGGCATTGCCACCGGCAAGGCGCGGCGCGGCCTGGATGCCACCTTGCAGATGCATGGCCTGGCGGATCGTTTCATCACGTTGCAGACAGCGGATATTGCACGCGGCAAACCTGATCCCGATATGGTATTAAGGGCGATGCGGGAAACCGGCGCCACGCCGGCCTCGACATTGGTGGTTGGTGACACAACTTTTGACATAATGATGGCCCGTAATGCCGGCACCCGTTCCGTGGGTGTGGCCTGGGGTTATCACGATCCGGACGAATTGCTCCAGGCCGGTGCTCATGCGGTGATCCGGCGCTTTGCCGATTTACCGCAGCTTGTCCGGCAAATCATGGGAGGCCAGTCATGCGCTATGTGAAATGGATTGCTCTAGCCCTGGTGCTGCTGATTGGCGCCGCCGTGGCGGTGGTTCTCACTGTTGATGTGAACCGCTTCAAGCCGCAGATCCTGGCCGCGGCAGAGGAAGCCACTGGGCGCAAGCTGGAAATTGCCGGCGATCTCAAACTGAACCTGTTCCCGAAGCCGGCGATCACGGTGAAGGGCGTCAAGCTGGCCAATGCTGCCTGGGGCAGCCGGACCGACATGGCCAATGTGGGCGAATTCGCCGCCGAACTGGATTTGTTTGCGCTGCTGGGCCGCCAGGTGAAGGTGGACCGGCTGGTGCTGGCCGATGTGGATGTGTTGCTGGAGAAGGACAAGCAGGGCCGCGCCAATTGGGAATTCGGCAGCAAGCCGGCGCAGCCGCAACAGCAGCAACAGGCGGCGAGCCAGCCGGGCGCAGCGATGAGCCTGCCTGCGGTATCCGACGTGACATTGAAGAATATCAAGCTGGCTTATCGCGACGCGACGACCGGCGCGGCCAATGATGTGCTGCTGAGCGAATTGTCGCTCAAGAGTGGTCTTGGCGGGATATTGGCCGCCAAGCTGGTGGCCAAGGTGGATGGCAACGACATTACCGCTGATGGCAGCTTCGGCAGCCTGAGCGAGATGATGGCGCCGAGCAAACCCTGGCCGGTGAAACTGAATCTGGCGATCCCGAATGCCGATCTGAAGGCAACCGTGGAAGGCTCTATCCGCGAGCCGCTGGCTGGCAAGGGCTATGTGCTGAAATTCACCGCCGCCGCGCCGGATATTGCCAAGCTGGCCGCCCTGGCCAAGCAGAAGGCGCCGAGTTATGGCCCGCTGGCGATTGCCGGCAGCCTGAACGATCAGGCCGGCGAGCCGGGCTTGAGCGATCTGAAACTCAGCCTCGGCAGTGAGGAAATTGGCCGTGTGGGCCTGAGCGGCGCGGTGCGCCAATTGCTGCAACAGAAGGGCGTGGCGCTGGATGTGGAATTGACCACACCGAATGCCAAAGCCTTTGCTGCCAAGTTCGGCGCCGAGGTGGCCCAGGCCGTGCCGGTGAAATTTAAGGCCAATGTGAAGGATGCCGGGCCACAGCGTTATGTGCTGAGCGGCATCACTGCCGATATTGCCGGCAGCGATCTGGCCGGCTCGGGTGAGATTGCATTGGCTGGCGCGCGCCCGGCGGTCAAATTTGACCTTGCCTCGAAATCACTCGACCTGACGCCGCTGCTTGGCGATGGCAGTACGGCCGGCGGCAAGCCGGCAACATCGGGCAGCGGCAGCGCGGCGAAGAAAAGCGGCGACAAGCTGTTCAGCAGCGATCCGTTGCCGCTGGATGCGCTGTCGCTGGCCGATGCCGATTTCCGTTTCAAGGCTGAAAAATTCAAGGCGCCCAAGCTTGCAGCGCAGAATGTGAATATTGCGCTGCTGCTGAAGGATGGCGTGCTCAGCCTGAAGCCGTTTGGGCTTGGCTTATCCGGCGGCACTCTGGCCGGCGAGATTGGCCTGAATGGCAAAACCAAGGCGCTGAGAGTGAAGCTGGATGGCAAGAATATCGGCCTCAGCGATTATCTGCGCAGCGAGAAGATCAGCGATGTGATCAGCCGCGATGCACGCACTGATCTTGCCATTGACCTGACCAGCCAAGGCGGCAGCGTGGCCGCTTTGATGGCCGGGTTGAACGGCAAGGCGGTGGTGAAAGTGGGCGAGGGCGAGTTGCGCGACCAATATCTTGATTTCCTGGGCGCCGACATGCTGAGCGTGCTGGGTCGTTTTGGCCAAGCCACGGCCAAGACCAAGCTGGAATGTGTGGTGACCGGCTTTGAGATCAAGAGCGGCGTGGTGACGCCGAAGCCGATTTTTGTTGAAACCGGGCGTATCACCATTGCCGGCGAAGGCGCGATCAATCTGGCCACCGAGCAGCTTGATCTGAAGATTGTGCCATCCTCGCGTGATGCGGCGCTGGCCAGCCTGGCAGTGCCGATCAAGGTGGGCGGCACATTGGCCTCGCCGAGTGCCTTCCCTGATCCGCTGGCTGCCGCCAAGGGTGTGGCCGGCGCATTGGCCGGTGCAGCTTTGCTGGGGCCGGCGGCCATCCTTACGCCGCTGATGAGCAGCGGCAGTGGTGATGCTGATCGCGGCCAGGCGGCCTGCGCCAAGGCGGTGGCGATTGCCGAAGGCAAGCCGGTGCCTGGCAGTCGCCCCGGGCAGGCGGCGCCATCCAGCAACCCGGTGGAAAATCTGGGCCGTGGCCTCAATAATCTGTTCAAGCGCTGAGTAAACCATGAAGCGATTCTACAAGACCGCCACCGCGCAGGCGTCAGCGGATGGCGGCGCTGTTGTGCTGCTTGATGGCCGCGTGCTGAAAACCCCGGCCAAGCAGGACATGCGCCTGCCGACGCTGGCATTGGCGGAAGCCATCGCGGCGGAATGGGCGGCGCAGGGGGCCGAGATCAGGCCGCAGGACATGCCGCTGATGCAGCTAGCCGCCACCGCGCTTGATCGTTTGGCGCTGGATCGCAGCCCGGCCGTGGCCGATGTGGTGCGCTATAGCGGTTCGGATTTGCTGGCCTATCGCGCTGAATTTCCGCCGGAGCTGGTGCTGCGCCAGCAAGCCGAATGGCAGCCTTTGCTGGACTGGTTCCGCGAGCGTTATGACGTGGCGATGAATGTGACGCAGAGCATCACCGCCGTGCCGCAGCCGCCGGAACTGGCTGAGCGGATCAGGCGGGTGTGCGAGACGATTGATCCGCTGCGGCTGACCGCGTTGCAGACCGCCACCAATGTTTGCGGCTCGGTGGTGATTGCGCTGGCTTTGCTGGAGGGCAGGGTGGATGCAATGGGCGCTTTCCGCATCGGCTATCTGGATGAATTGCACCAGGCCGAGCGCTGGGGCGAGGATGAGGAAGCCGTGGCGCGACGCCAGGCATTGCAGGCCGAACTGGCCGCCATCGAGCGCTTTATCAGCCTGCTATAGCCAGCCGGATTTGCGGAAGCGCCAGTAAAGTATGCCGCAGGCCACGGCGATGACGAGCAGAGCGGCGGGATAACCAAACTGCCACTTCAATTCCGGCATCACGTCAAAATTCATGCCCCAGATGCCGGCGAAGGCGGTGGCGACGGCGAAGATGCCGGCCCAGGCGGCCAGCCGCTTGTTCACTTCACCTTCCTCAATGGTAACCATCGACAGGTTAACCTGCATCGCGGTGTTGATCGTGTCGCGGATCGCATCCACCGAGGTGTTGATGCGGTTGAGATGGTCATACACGTCGCGGAAATAAACCTGCATGTCGGCGCAGGGCAGCGGAACGCGGCCACCGCCCTGCAATTTGCCCACTGCATCCAGCAGAGGCGCCACGGCATGTTTCAGCACCTGCACCTTGCGCTTCAGGGCATAGAGCCGTTCGATATTGGAACGTGCCGAGCCCTGCGCAAAAATCTGCTCCTCGATCTGCTCAAGCTCGGTTTCAAGGGCATCGACAATGGGGAAATAACGATCAACGATGGCGTCGATCAGGGCATAGAACACAAAGCCCGAGCCGAGTTTGAGCAGATGCTGTTCCCGTTCGCAGCGTGCCCGCACGCCCAGGAAATTCTGTTGGCTGCGGTTGCGGACTGACAGCACATAATTGCGCCCGACAAAAACATCGACTTCGCCGACCTGGATTTCGCCGTCTAAAATCTCAATCAGTTGAATTACGGCAAAGATGCTGTCGCTGTATTCTTCAATCTTGGGCCGCTGATGGCCGTGATTGGCATCTTCCACTGCCAATTCGTGCAGCCCGAATTCCTCTTTCATCTGCTGCAATTCGGTGCCGTCGGCATCCTTCAGGGCGACCCAGACGAAGGTGCCGGGTTGCGAAACATGGTCGCTGATCTGATGGATCGAGGGTTCGGCGATTTTCTCGCCATTGCGGTAGGCAACACAATTGATCAGCATGGCGCAATCACCCTCATTCGCGTCTCGCTCGGCGGACGATAGAGACTTTGCCTTCAACGCGCCAGTTGGTCAGCCGAGATGGGCGGCTATGCGGTCAAATACCGCGTGGAACATCGCTTCGGTGAGACGGCCGGTATTGGTGTTGTAGCGCGAGCAGTGATAGCTCGAAAACAGCGTGGCGCCATTCGGCATTGGATAGGCGCTGTTATGCCCAAAGGGCGCGGCAGCACGCTTCACTTTCAGGGTATCCAGCACCGCCACATGGGCAATCTGGCCCAGCGCCAGGATGGCGCGCAGCCCTGACATGGCAGCGATTTCGGGTGCCAGGAAAGTGCTGCGGCAGATTTTGGTTTCAGCCGGCGTAGGCTTGTTTTCCGGCGGCACACATTTCACCGCATTGGAAATGCGGGCGCGCAGCAACACCAGGCCGTCATTCGGATCGGCGCGGAATTCTCCCTGGCTGAAGCCGTATTTCTTCAATGTACTGTACAGCAGGTCGCCGGCATAATCGCCGGTGAAAGGCCGACCAGTGCGGTTGGCGCCTTTCAGGCCGGGTGCCAGCCCCACCACCAGCAGGGCTGGGGCGGCATCGCCCCAGGCCGGCACCGGTGCATTGAAAAAGTCGGGATAGGCGCGGCGGTTATCGTCACGAAACTCAGCCAGGCGCGGGCAGAGCCGACAATCCCGTTCCGGCACCGGATAAGGCAAAGCCGCTGCCATGCTGGCCGCCGGCTGGCTTAGCGGTTGTAGCCGCGCGGATTGGCGGTGTCGATTTCGTCTTCTTCCTCATAGGCGCCGGCCGGGCTGCCCGGGGCTACACGCAAGGTGGCATTGAGGCCGGCGGTGCGCTGCGCCTGGAGATGTTCGCGGGCAGCACCTTCGCGCATGATCTTCGGCATCAGATCCTGCAATTCCACAAAGGTATCGGCCTGGCGGCGCAATTCATCGGCCACCATCGGCGGCTGGCTCTTGGTGGTGGCCACCACCGACACGCGCACGCCGCGACGCTGCACGGCATCCACCAGCCGGCGGAAATCGCCATCGCCGGAGAACAGCACGGCATGGTCGATATGCGGCGCCAAGTCCATCATGTCGATGGCAAGCTCGATATCCATGTTGCTCTTGAAGCGACGGCGACCATTAGCGTCGGTATATTCCTTGGCCGGCTTGGTCACCATGGTGTAGCCGTTGTAATCCAGCCAATCGATCAGCGGCCGCAGCGGTGAGTAATCGGCATCTTCAACCAGCGCGGTGTAGTAGAAGGCGCGGATCAGATGCGCTTCCTTGCGGAAGTGTTCCAGCAGACGGCGATAGTCGATTTCAAAACCCAGGCTGCGCGCCGCCGAATAGAGGTTGGCGCCATCAATGAACAATGCGACCCGTTCTTGCGGATAAAATTTCATGAGTTTCACTCCGTATTGGTATGACGTCGATATATTGAGAAGGTACGATGGGTTAGATAAATCATCGCAAAGCCTACACAAGCCTTTCATGCGCGAAAATCCCTCGAACGATCTAGTTTTTGTCGCAATCGGCGGAAACCTGCCCGCAGAGGGTCGGGATGGATTGCGCCCTACACTTGAGGCGGGTGTAGCGGCCTTATCCGAGATCGGCTGCACCATTATCGGGCGCTCTAGCTGGTGGTGTTCGCCGGCCTGGCCGCCGCCTGGACCCGGCGAATCCAGGCAGCCGGATTACCTCAATGCCGTGGTGGCGCTGCATACCAATCTGGGGCCGGATGAATTGCTGCAAGCGCTGCATGGCATCGAGGCGGCTTTTGGCCGCAGTCGGCTGGGGCGCTGGGATGCCCGGCCGCTTGATCTCGACCTGATCGACTATGCCGGCCGGGTGCAGATGGATGGCGAGGCGGGCCGGGCGGTTTTGCCACATCCGCGCATGGCCGGGCGGTTATTTGTGCTGCTGCCGTTGCGGGAATTGGCGCCGGATTGGCACCATCCGCGCTCCGGGCTGGCCATAGAGCGTTTGATTGCCGCCGCAGAACCCATGAAAATCAATAGGTTAGGCGCCGCGTCAAGTTAGCACTTGCAGCATGACGGCGAAGCGGGTATGCACCCGTCTTTGAAGGATTCGCTGCAAGGATTCCCCACATGGCTCGCGTTACCGTCGAAGATTGCGTTCTCAAGGTTCCCAACCGGTTTGAGTTGGTGATGCTCGCCGCCCAGCGTGCCCGCGCCGTTTCGGCTGGCGCGCCGCTGACCGTGGACCGCGACAACGACAAGAATCCGGTGGTGGCTTTGCGCGAAATCGCCGACGAGACGGTGGATATCGAAACCCTGCGCCAGCGCATGATTGGCGGCATGCAGAAGCATGTGGAAGTGGACGAGCCGGAAGAAGACAACATGGCGGCGCTGATGGAATCGGCCGAATGGGCCGGCGTGCATCAGGCGGATGATCTTGCCGAAGGTATGGGCCTGGAAGACGAAGCCGGCGATGACGCGGCCGACGAGTCGGCCGAGGCCGACGAGGAATAATTCTCGTCCTTTTGATCTAGAATCGTTCCAGGGTCTTGCCCTGGGGGGAATTTAGCCCAAAATTCATGGTGTTGTGTAACCGTTGCCTGCAACAGGAGAACGGCACCGTATGGCGCGCGCTCGCATATTGCGACAGGTAGAGTTGGTCGAGAAGGTTCTGGCATATGATCCCAGTGCCAACGAGGACCTGTTGAATCGCGCCTATGTGTTTTCGATGATGGCGCATGGCACGCAGCTGCGTGCCTCAGGCGATCCGTATTTTTCCCATCCGGTGGAAGTGGCCGGCATCCTGGCCGGCATGAAGCTGGACGACAAGACCATCGCCACCGGTCTGTTGCATGACACGCTGGAAGATACGGTCGCCACGCCGGCGGAAATCGAAAAGAATTTTGGCGGCGACGTGCTGCGTCTGGTCGATGGCGTCACCAAGCTATCGCGGATTGAGCAGCAATCCGACCGCATGCGGCAGGCGGAGAATTTCCGCAAGCTGCTGCTGGCGATGTCGAACGATATCCGCGTGCTGCTGGTGAAGCTGGCCGACCGGCTGCACAACATGCGCACGCTGCATTACATCAAGACGCCGGAGAAGCGCGCCCGCATCGCCCGCGAAACGATGGAAATCTATGTGCCGCTGGCGGATCGCATCGGCATGCAGGAACTGAAGGAGGAGTTGGAAGACCTCGCCTTCGGTGAACTAAATGGTGATGCACGCGCTTCTATCCTGACCCGGCTGGAGCAGTTGCGCACCGAAGGCGGCAACCTGGTGGATCGCATTTCCGATCGGGTGAAGCGCACGCTGGCAGAGCAGGGGCTGGATGCCTGGGTTTCCGGACGCGAGAAGCGGCCCTTCTCGATCTGGGAGAAGATGCAGCGCAAGAACATTCCGTTCGAGCAGCTTTCCGACATCATGGCCTTCCGGATCGTGGTGCGGGATATCGGCGCCTGTTATCAGGCGCTCGGCATTGTGCATGGCACCTGGCCCTCAGTGCCGGGCCGCTTCAAGGACTATATCTCAACGCCGAAGCAGAACGGCTATCGCAGCCTGCACACCACGGTGATCGGGCCCGAGAACAAACGTATCGAAATCCAGATCCGCACTCAGGACATGCACGAAGTGGCCGATCTGGGCGTGGCGGCGCATTGGCAATACAAGCAGGACGGCGATAGCAAAACCCCGGCGCCCGATGCCGAGGCCAAGCAATATCGCTGGCTGCGGGAATTGCTGGAAATTCTGGAACAGGCATCCGATCCCGAGGAATTCCTTGAGCATACCAAGCTCAACATGTTTCAGGATCAGGTATTCTGCTTCTCGCCGAAGGGCGACCTGATCGCATTGCCGCGGGATGCCACGGTGGTGGACTTTGCCTATGCGGTGCATTCCGGCATCGGCGATACAGCCGTGGGCGCCAAGGTGAATGGCCGCGTGGTGCCGTTGCGCACCGTGTTGCGCAATGGCGACCAGGTGGAAATCCTGCGCTCCAAGGTGCCGGCGCCAAATTCAAACTGGCTGCATTTTGTCAAATCAGGCCGCGCCAAATCCTGCATCAATCGGTTCATCCGCCAGCAGCAGCGCGGCCAGTATATTGAGCTAGGCAAGGCGATCCTGAAAAAGACCTTCCATGAGCGCGACCACCAGCTTTCCGAAAAGGGCCTGGACGCGGCGGTGAAGGTGCTGAAGCTGCGCAATGTGGACGATGTTTATGTTGGGGTTGGCGATGGCAGTTATACCGGCCGCCAGGTGCTGCATATCGTCTATCCCGGCGAGAAGGAGCAGGATCGCGACGCTGATAAGCCGACATTGCTGGTGCGCCAGCAGAAGCCGGCGGATCAGAAAAACGGCATCCCGATCCGTGGCCTGATCCCGGGCATGGCGATGCATTTCGCCGGCTGCTGCCATCCTTTGCCCGGAGATCGTATCGTCGGCATTGTCACCACCGGCAAGGGCGTCACCATCCACACGATTGATTGCGACGCGCTGGGGCAGTTCACCGACCAGCCGGAACGCTGGCTGGATATTGCCTGGGATTCACCGCCCGAGGGCGACAAGACGGCGCAGGCGCATCTCGGCCGCGTGCTGCTGCTGGTGGCAAACGAACCCGGCTCGCTTTCCGCGCTGTCCACCGTGATCGCCAAGCACAAGGGCAATATCACCAACCTGAAAATCACCAACCGCACCCAGGAATTGTTTGAGATGTTCGTGGACATCGAGGTGCGGGATGTGAAACATCTGTCCAATATCATCGCCGCCTTGCGCGCCACGCCGAATATCAGTTCGGTGGAACGCGCGCGCGGCTAGCCCCGACGGAAGCCCAGACCAGACCATGACCAAAGACGAAGTGTTGCAGCATTACCGCGCCTCCGGCGCCCTTCTCGAAGGGCATTTCCTGCTCACCTCGGGCCTGCATAGCCCGATCTACATGCAGTCGGCCAAGGTGCTGTCGCATCCAGCCCGTGCCGAGGCCTTGTGCAAGGCGCTGGCCGATACCATTCGCGCCAAGCTGGGGCCGAATCCGGTGGATATCGTCTGCTCGCCGGCCATGGGCGGCGTGGTGGTGGGCTATGAACTGGCGCGCCAGCTTGGCGTGCCGGCAATCTTCACCGAGCGCGTGGACGGCAAATTCGCCCTGCGCCGTGGTTTTGAGATCGAACCGGGCGCCCGTGTGCTGATGGCCGAGGATGTGGTCACCACCGGCAAGTCGAGCCGCGAATGTATCGACTGCATCACCGAGCATGGCGGCGTGACCGTGGCGGCTTCCTGCATTGTCGACCGCTCGGATGGCGAGGTTGATCTGGGCGTGCCGCTCTTTGCGCTGTGCGGCTTCAAGGTGCCGGCCTATCGCGCAGATGAATTGCCGCCCGAGATGCAGAAACTGCCGGCAATCAAGCCCGGCTCGCGCGGGCTGAAATAGGAGCGGGGTATGAGCAAGCTGCGCCTCGGCGTCAATATCGACCACGTAGCCACCATCCGTAATGCACGCGGCGGCCGGCATCCCGATCCGATCCGTGCCGCCATCATGGCGGCAGCGGCTGGTGCCGATGGCATCACGGCGCATTTGCGTGAGGATCGCCGCCATATCTCGGATGGTGATATTGACCGTCTGATGGCGGAGATTGATCTGCCGCTTAATCTGGAAATGGCCGCCACCGAGGAAATGCTCGGCATTGCGCTGCGCCACAAACCGCATGCCTGCTGCATCGTGCCGGAGAAGCGCGAGGAGCGCACCACGGAAGGCGGCCTGGATGCAGCCGCCCAGCATAACCATCTGGCGCCGATCATCGCCAAGCTGAATGACGCCGGCATCCGCGTGTCGCTGTTCATCGAGCCGTCGCGGGTGCAGCTTGCCGTGGCCAAGGCGCTGGGTGCGCCGGTGGTGGAATTGCATACCGGCCGCTATTGCGAACTGGAAGGCGCCGCCCGTGAAGTGGAACTCAATCGCCTGCGCTCGGCGGCGGCCTATGCGGCTGAATTGGGCCTGGAATGCCATGCCGGCCATGGCCTGAATTTCGACACGGTGGCGCCGGTGGCGGCGATCCCCAGCATCATGGAATTGAATATCGGGCATTTCCTGATCGGCGAAGCCATCTTCGGCGGCCTGGATGGCGCCATCCGCCGCATGCGCAGCCTGATGGACGCGGCGCGCGGCGACCGCAGCCTGTCGGCCTGATCTGCATGATTCTCGGCATTGGTTCCGACCTGATCGACATCCGGCGGATTGAGAAATCCATTGCCCGCTTTGGCGAGCGTTTTCTCAACCGCATCTTCACCGACAAGGAAAAGGCGCGGTCAGACCGGCGCCAGCGCACCCGGATTGCCTCCTATGCCAAGCGCTTCGCGGCCAAGGAAGCCTGCTCCAAGGCGCTTGGCACCGGTTTTCGCAAGGGTGTGTTCTGGCGCGATATGGGCGTGGTGAACTTGCCCAGCGGCAAGCCATCGATGCTACTGACCGGTGGCGCGCTGGCGCGGCTGCAAAGCCTGCTGCCGGAAGGTTATGAGGCACAGATCGACCTGACCATCACCGACGAACCGCCGATGGCCCAGGCCTTTGTGATAATCTCTGCGGTGCCAAAGAAAAATTCTAATTGATACAACAGGATAGGGCCGGTCACCGGGCGACTTGACAGGAGCCGGGGTGGCGGGCTTCATGGCCGCTTGGCGGCCAGCAGCAGGAGCATGTCGTGGCGATGGGTAAGGTGGATGCGGAGAGTGGTTCGGCGCTGTGGGAAAATCTACGTACCCTGTTCTATGCCCTGCTGATCGCCGGCGGCGTGCGCAGCTTTGCCTTCGAGCCTTTCCATATCCCCTCGGAATCCATGCTGCCCACCTTGCTGGTGGGTGATTACCTGTTCGTTTCCAAATATGCCTACGGCTATTCGCGCTACTCGCTGCCGCTCAGCCCGCCGGTGATGAATGGCCGGGTGCTGGAAAGCGCGCCGGAGCGTGGTGATGTGGCGGTGTTCCGCTATCCGGGCGACACATCGGTGGATTACATCAAGCGGGTGATCGGCCTGCCGGGCGACAAGGTGCAGATGAAGGATGGCGAATTGTGGCTCAACGGCCAGAAGGTGCAGCGCCGCCGCATTGCCGATTTTGAGGAACGCGACCGCTTTGGCAATGTGATCAAGCGTGCCCGCCAGTTTGAGGAAACCATGCCGGGGCCGAATGGCCGCAGCTATCACACGCTTGATCTGCGCGACCGCACCGATGGCGACGATACGCCGCTGTTTGAAGTGCCGGCCGGGCATTATTTTGTGATGGGCGATAACCGAGACAATTCGCAGGACAGCCGCTTCCAGGTGGTGAGTGGTGGCGTTGGTTTCCTGCCTGCGGAAAATCTGGTTGGCCGCGCCAATATCCGTTGGATTTCGGTGGATGGCTCGGCATCATTGCTGCAACCGTGGACCTGGTTTGGCGCCTTGCGCTTCAACCGGATGTTCACAAGCATTCATTAGACCGTGCCGGACGACGCCTATAAACCCGGTCTCGATGCGCTACAGGCGGTGCTCGGCCATCGCTTTTCCGATCCGCGCCTGTTGGAAGAAGCCCTGGTGCATCCTTCCGCCAATCCGCGCCGCAGCCGTGCCAAATCGGCCCGGCGCAGCAGCAGCAAGCCCGATCCGGCAGCGCGCGATTATAACCGGCTGGAATTCATCGGCGACCGGGTGCTGGGCCTGATCGTTGCCACCATGCTGGCGAAGGCTTTTCCCGAGGCGGCGGCCGGTGAACTGGCGTTGCGCTATAATGCCCTGGTGCGGCAGGAAAGCCTGGCGCGCTTTGCCCAGGAACTGGGCCTTGGCGAACATATCAACCTGTCTCGCTCCGAACGCGATTCCGGCGGCGCCGGCAAGCCGGCAATCCTGGCCGATGCGCTGGAAGCCGTGATTGCTGCCTTGTACCTGGATGGTGGCCTCGTGGCCGCCGAGCGTTTTGTTGCCGCCCATATGGAGACAAGGCTCGACGATTCCACTTTCACCGGTGCCGCCAAGGATGCCAAGACCGCCTTGCAGGAATGGGCCGCTGCGCGCGCCCTGGCAGCGCCGATCTATCGTGTGGTGAGCATTGAAGGGCCGCCGCATGAACCACATTTCACCGTTGCCGTCGCCCTGGGCGATGGCGCGCCGGAGCAGGGCCGTGGTGGCTCGAAGCGGGCGGCCGAACAGGAAGCGGCGGGGCATCTGTTGCGCCGCCTGGAGCAAGATACATGAGTGAGTCCCCCACCACCTTCTGCGGCTATGTCGCCATTGTCGGCGCGCCGAATGCCGGCAAGTCGACCTTGCTCAATGCCCTGGTCGGCGCCAAGATTTCCATTGTCTCGTCCAAGGTGCAGACCACGCGGGCGCGCATCACCGGCATCGGTATGGCGGGCGCGGTGCAGCTTGTATTCCTGGATACGCCCGGCATCTTTGTGCCGAAGCGGCGGCTGGATCGTGCCATGGTACAGGCGGCCTGGAGCGGTGTGGAAGATGCCGATACCATCCTGCTGGTGGTGGATGTGGCGCATGGTTATGACGACGAAACCCGCGCCATCCTGCAACGCCTGCGGGATCGCAAGGTGCCGGTGGTGCTGGCGCTGAACAAGGTGGACAAGATCCCGCGTGAAAAGCTGTTGGGCCTGACCCAGGCGCTGAACAACGACTTCCCCTTTGCCGCCACTTTCATGATTGCGGCATCGAGGAATGAAGGCGTCGACGATCTGCGCCGTGACCTGGCCAAGCGCATGCCGGCCGGCCCCTGGCTTTATCCGGAAGATCAGCTGGCCGATGTGCCGATGCGTTTCCTGGCTGCCGAAATCACACGCGAAAAACTGTTCAACGCGCTGCGCCAGGAATTGCCGTATGCCGCCACGGTGGAAACCGAGGATTGGAAGGACCAGAAGGATGGTGCCGCCAAGATCAGCCAGGTGGTTTTTGTTGAGCGTGAGACACAGAAGAAGATCGTGATCGGCGAAGGCGGCGCCATGTTGAAGCGGATCGGCGCCGCTGCACGGCGAGAAATGGAAACTCAATTCGAGCGCCGCGTGCATCTGTTCCTGTTCGTCAAGGTGCGCGGCGATTGGGGTGATGATCCTGAGCGCTACGAAGCTATGGGATTGGATTTCCCGAAAGGCTAAGCTTGGCCCCGGGCCGCATCGGGGGGGCCTGGCATGGCTATGCTGCGCTCGATCGGTTCGAAGATTTTCTCCATCGCTTTGGTGCTGGTGGCGCTAATGCTGGTGGCGTCTGCCGGCACCAGCTGGATGGCACAACGGCTGGATAACGGGCTGGAGCGTATCGAACAGCGCTTTGTGCCGGCCTATGCCAATCTGGCGGAAGCCGCGATGTATTCGCTGGAACAGGCACTGACCCTGCGCCAGCTTGTGCTGCATGCCGAATTTGCGCGTGAACTGGCCGAAGAAAAGCTGCTGCGTGGCCGCGTGGATGAGCTTGAGGAAGCAGCTGTAGATGCCGTTATCAAGGCGCGCGGCCATCTCAAGGCGCTGCTGGCCGAAGCCGATCTGTTCAGCAACATAGCCCGCTTGAGCCGGCTTGATACGCGGCTTGAATTCCTGGTTGAGCAGATGCTCAAACATGAGGATGGCATCGACCAGGTGATAAACGCCCTGGAAGCTGGCGATTGGCCGCGCGTGCGGCTGGCGGTGGCCGAACTGGATCGTGGCCGCAGTGAGATCAACCGCCGCATCAATCTGGACTACACGGAGATGTATGCCGCGTTTAAGGAGGCGAGCGATGGCTTGCAGATACTGCAACGCCAGGTGACGCAGGCCAGCCAGGTGCTGACGGTGATCGCGGTATTGCTGGGCCTGGTGGCGGCGGCCTATCTGACGCGCAATCTGGTGCGGCCGGTGCGGCGCCTGCTGGAAGGTGCGCGCCGGGTAGAGCAGGGCTCGCTGGAAGTGGATGTGCCGGTATTGAGCCGCGATGAAATCGGCCAGCTTACCGCCACCTTCAATGGCATGGTGGATGAATTGCGCAAGAAGGAGCGTATCCGCGATACCTTTGGCCGCTATATGGACCCACGCATTGTGGAAGGCTTGTTGCTGCGCCCGGAACTGGCCCGCGAAGAGGGCGAGCGGCGGGTGATGACGGTGCTGTTCTGCGACATGAAGGGATCAAGTGCGCTTGGCGAGAAGCTGACCCCGACCGCACTGGTGGCGGTGATCAACCGTTATCTGTCGCTGATGTCGGAACCGGTCCGTTCGCATGATGGCGTGATTGACAAATATATCGGCGATGCGGTGATGGCCTATTGGGGGCCGCCCTTCGTGCGCCCGGAATTGCAGGCCGAACTGGCCTGCAAGGCCGCGCTGGGCATGCTGCGCCAGCTCGAAAAATTCCGCACCGAATTGCCAGACCTGCTTGGCTTGCGCAAGGAAGTGCCGCAGATCGCCATCCGCATCGGCATTGCCACCGGTGATGTGATCGTCGGCTCGATTGGTTCGGAATTTTCCCGCAGCTATTCGATGATCGGCGATACGGTGAACCTGGCGTCACGCCTGGAGGGCGTGAACAAGGAATACCGTACCGGCATCATCATCGCCGAAGGCACCCGCCGCATGCTGGGCGAGCGTTTTGTGCTGCGTGAGCTGGATCGCCTGCGGGTTGCCGGCAAGAACGACCCGGAAGTGATCTACGAACTTTATGGCCTGGATGAAAGCGAGCGGCTGCCGGAACGTGATGCCGCCTTTGCCAGGGCGCTGGCGGCCTATCGGCTCGGTGACTGGGCTGTTGCCAAAGCCGGCTTCGACGCCTTGCGCCAGCAAGACCCGGCGGCGCGGGTTTTCCTGCGTCGGATTGAACAGCTTGAGGCGGCACCGCCAGCCGATTGGGATGGCGTGTGGACCATGACTGAGAAATAGCCTTTACAGGCCGAACAGCGTCAGCAGGATCGGCATGGTGATGAAGGCGCCAACCGTGGTGGCCGTCACGATGGCGGCCATCAGCGGTGCGTCGCCACCCATCTGGCGGGCCAGGATGTAACTGGCGCTGGACGTGGGCAGCATGGCCCACAGCACCAATACCTGAGTTTCAAGCAGGGTCAGGTCCCATAGCCGGGCCAGACCGAACATGGCCAGCGGATAAATCAGCAGCTTGAGCAGGCAGGCAACCGCCACCGCGCCGCTGCCGCGCCGCAATGCATCCAGCTGCAAGGCTGCGCCAACAGTGAGCAGGCCAAGCGGCGAGGCGGCATCGCCCAGGGTTTTGAAGATGGCATCAATGCCGCGCGGCAGGCCAAGGCCGCTGACATTGAGCAGGATGCCGATCAGGCAGGCCAGGATCAGCGGGTTTTTCGCCAGGGCCAAAACCTGGTCGCGCCAGGTGGCGCCCTGCGCATTGGCACCATGACGCATCATCACCAGCACGGTGATGAAATTCAGAAACGGGATCGCCACGGCGATCACCACGGCATAAAGCGTGATGCCGGCATTGCCGGCCAAAGCCGCCACGGCGCCAAAGCCGACAAAGGTGTTGAAGCGCACCGAGCCTTGAAACAGGCTGGTGAAGCCTGGGCCATCGATATGCAAGAGCCGGCGAAAGGCAAAAGTCAGCGCCGCGATCAGCAGGATGCTGCCCAGCAGCGTACCGAACAGGCCGGTGGGGTCCAGGTCGCCCAGGTCGCCGCGCGCCAGGTTATGGATCAGCAAGGCCGGGAAAAACAGGAAGTAGACGCTGCGATCAGCCAGCGGCCAAAAGGCGTCGCCGGGAAAGTTCCAGCGCCGCATCGCCAGGCCAAGCAGGATCAGCACAAAGATGGGGAGAATCGACAGTAATACGGTCAGCATGCCGCGAGATTAGGCGGCTTGTATCAGGATGGCGAGATCGATCAGGCGATTGGCGAGCGAATAGGCAAAATACAGCATCAGGGCGCGCAGCAGGGTTTCGCCCCAGCCCAGCGACTTGTCATGCCGGCGGGGTGCTGGCCGGGCCTTTTGCCTGCGCGGCGCGGCGGCCTGGCGCGGCTGCAAGGTATAAGCCGTGTCATTGGCTGGCTCCGGTGTCACATCGATAATGGCCGGGATGATGGCGGGCAGATTTGGCACCGGTTCAGCCACCAGCCGGGTGGGGGGATGCGCTGGTTCGGCGGGTAAGTCGCGGCGTGTTTCGCCCCGGGCGGCGATGCGGGTGCGCTCCGGACCATAGATGCGGCGCCAGCGGAAAGCCTCGGCTTCGGCAGCCTCGGGATCGTCATGCGCAGCACGCAGAATCCAGCTATCGCCCAGACGCGTCAGGACGATATAGCGCGAGTTCGGCATGTCGGCAGCGTAACCCATGGCAACAGTATTACCGGGTAGCGTTAACGCTTGTTAAACAGAGATTAAAATTTTCTACTCGAAGCGCAGTGCTTCCATCGGTTCCAGACGAGACGCCTTTCTTGCCGGATAGAAGCCGAAAAACACGCCTACGGCAGCAGCAAAACCCACTGCCAGCACAATTGCTGCGGGTGCGAAGCGCACCGGCCAGTCGGTGAAATAGGCGATGCCGGTGGCGGCAAGTATGCCAAGCCCAACACCGATCAGGCCGCCAATCGCCGCCAGGGTCACGGCTTCGATCAGGAATTGCGCCAGGATATCGCGTCTGCGGGCGCCCACGGCCATGCGCAAGCCGATCTCGCGGGTCCGCTCGGTCACGCTGACCAGCATGATATTCATGATGCCGATACCGCCCACCACCAGCGATACCGAAGCCACTGCCGCCAGCAGCAGAGCCATCACGCGCTGCGCCGCCTGCTGCGTTTCCAGCACTTCGGAAAGATTGCGCAGCCAGAAATCGTCATCCTGGTTGGGACCGAGGCGATGGCGCTGGCGCAGTAGGTCGCGGATCTGGCTTTCGGCTTCCGCCATATCGGCGCCGTCACGGATCTTGACCGAAATAGCCACCACGGCACGCTGCCGCGCCTGCTGACCGCCGAGCAGTCTTTTGCGCGCGGTGCTGATCGGCACCAGGATCGCATCATCCTGATCCTGGCCCTGCATGCTCTGGCCCTTTTTGGCCAGCACGCCGATCACGGTAAACGGCACCTTGCGTACCCGGATGGTTTGATCCAGCGGATCGGCGTCGCCGAACAGATTGTTGGCCACTGTCTGGCCAATCAGCACCACCTTGGCGGCCGCATCTACATCTTCCTGGGCGATGGCGCGACCTTGCTGCAAATCCCAGTCCCGCACTTCCAGGTAATCCGGGGTGATACCATACAAAACCGTGCCCCAATTTAGATTGCCAAACACGGTCTGCACCGTACCGCGCGTGACCGGCGCGGTAGCCTGCACCAGATCCACTTCGCGGGCGATGGCATAACCATCATCCTCGGTGATGGTGAGTTGCGAGCCAAAGCCGAGGCGTGCGCCGCCCTGGGTGATGGCGCCGGACAGGATGATGATCAGATTCGAGCCCAGGCTGCGGATCTGCTCGCGCACCCGTTCCTGTGCCCCTTCACCCACCGCAACCATGGTAATCACCGCAGCCACGCCGATGACAATCCCCAGCATGGTGAGGCCGCTGCGCAGCATGTTGACGCGCAAGGCGCGCAGGGCCACTGCCAGGCTGGCGAGCGTGTTCATGCCACAGGCTCCGGCAATGCCGCCAGTTCCGCCACAGCATCGCGTGGTCTTTCCACGATGCTATCCTGCACCAGCCGGCCATCACGGAACAGCAGCCGGCGGCGCGCATAGGCGGCGATATCCGGCTCATGCGTCACCACCACGATGGTGATGCCACGGGCATTGAGCGCCTGGAACAGCGCCATGATCTCCACCGAAGTGCGGCTGTCGAGCGCCCCGGTCGGCTCATCGGCCAGCAACAGGGCCGGATTGTTGACCAGGGCGCGAGCGATGGCGACACGCTGTTGCTGGCCGCCAGAAAGCTGCGCCGGCTGATGGTCGGCGCGCTGCGACAAACCAACTTCCGCCAGCCTTTGCGCGGCGAGGGCGTGCCGCTGCGCTGTGGGCAGCGCCACGCGGTGCCGGTAGAGCAGGGGTAAAGCCACATTGTCGAGCGCCGTGGTGCGCGGCAGCAGATTGAAATTCTGGAACACAAAACCAAGCAGACGGTTGCGCAGATCGGCCCGCGCATCGTCGTTCAAACCGGCAACATCCTGGCCGTCCAGCCGGTAGCTGCCGCCGCTTGGTGAATCCAGGCAGCCAATCATGTTCATGAAAGTGGATTTACCCGAGCCGGAAGGCCCCATCACGGCAACAAAATCGCCGCGCGAAATACTGATGTCGATGCCGGCCAGGGCAACCACACGGTTGTCGCCAAGCTGGAACTCCTTGCGCAGGTCGTGGGTTTCGATCAGGGCATTCATGTCTGCGCCGGCCTCAGAACCGCAGCCTAGGTGCGTTGCTGCCGCTGGCGGGCGCTGTGGTTGCGGCACCCTGCAAGCCGACCACCACTTCGTCGCCTTCCTTCAGCGGCCCGCTCAGAATTTCGGTATAGCTGCCATCACTGATGCCAATGCGCAGTGGCAGGGGTAACAGCGCCAAATTTTGGCTGCGATAGGCTCGTGCCTCGCTGCCGCCCGTGGCAATCCCGCCACCGGCCGGCGCCATCGCCTGATAGCGCTGGCGTTGTTCCGGGGTGAGCAGGGCAGCAATACGGGTGCGGTTCTCGGCGCGCAGCCGGTCGATGGCCTGGCGCCGCTGGGCATCGCTCAAATCGCTGCCAAGCGCCGCGATACGGCTGCGCAGATCGGCGAAAGCGGCATCCAGTGCCTGGGCCTGGCTGTCGGAAAGGCTGAGATCGCGCACCAGCCGATCACGCAATGCCTGAATATTGCCGGCTGGGGTTTGAGGTTGCGCGGCTTGTGCCACCGCATTGCTGCCATCGGCATTCTGGATCGCCGCGCCGGAAGGAGCGCGGAAACGGAGGGCGGCATTCGGCAATTTGAGCACGTTGCCGCGTTGCTCCACCACGATCCGCACATTGGCCGTCATACCCGGCAGCAGCTTGAGATCGGGATTGTCGGCAGCGATTACCACGGTGTAGGTCACAACATTCTGCACCACCTGTGGCGACTTCCGAATTTGCCGGATACTACCTTCAAAATTGCGCCCGGGCAGGCTGTCCACGGTGAAACTGGCAGCCATGGTTTCGACCAGGCGGCCAATATCGGCCTCGTCAACGCTGGTTTCGACCTGCATCTTGGTAAGTGTCTCGGCAATGGTGAACAGCACCGGCGCCTGCAGGCTGGCGGCAACGGTCTGTCCGGCATCCACATTGCGCAGGATCACCACGCCATTCACCGGCGAGCGGATGAAACTGCGATCCAGATCAATGCGAGCCTGCCGCAAGGCAGCCTCACGCTGTTTCACTACCGCTATCGCGTTGGCCAGTTGTGCTTCTGCCATGCTGGCCGAGGCACGGGCGCCGAGCAGTTGCGCCTGGGCACCGAGGGCGTTGGCTTCCTGGCGATCCTTGTCGGCGGCTGAGCCGACGCCGCGTTCGGCCAGATCGCGCTTGCGATTATATTCACGTTCGGCATCCAACCGGGTGATATCGGCGCGCTGGGTGTCTGTGCGGGCGCGTTCCAGGCTGGCGCGCTGCATCAGCACAGCGGCCTGGGCCACTTCCAGCTCGGCAGCAGCCTGTGCAACGCGGGCCTCGAAAGACTCGGGGTCGATGCGGGCAATCACCTGGCCGGCGCTTACCTCGGCATTGAAATCCGCCAATACTTCCTTGACCAGTCCGGAAACCTGGCTGCCAACCTGTATCTGCGTGACCGGCGCCAGGGTGCCGGAGGCAGAGACTGTACTGATCAGGGCGCCACGCTCCACCTTGGCGGTGCGATAGCGCGGGCCATCGGCGGGGGCGAGATATTGCCACCACAGCTGGTAACCACCGCCTGCCAAGCCTATCAGCAATACGAGCAGGAATAGCCGGCGCATCAGGCCGGCAGTGGATTTGGTGGCTTGGCGCTCGGACATTTCGGCCCGTTATGCTTGTGATCCCATTCCCTTATAACACGGCTGATTTCCAGAATCCTGCGCCGCCGGTGGGCGTTAAACACTGGCGGGGCGGCCAGCCTCTGGCTATGCTCCGCGCTGAAACAGCTTAATTGCCAGTTGATCCAGTACCCTAAGGGAGAAACCAGCGCCATGAAGGGCAAGTCCAAGAAAGCCGCCGCGCCGAAGCAGGCGGTTGCTAAGAAAGCCGCGTCTGTGAAGCAGGCTGCCGCCAAGCCGGCGAAGAAGGCTGCCGCCAAGCCGGCGAAGAAGGCTGCCGCCAAGGGCGGTTTTGACAAATCCAAGCTGCCCAGCCGCTATGTCAGTGTTGGCCCGGAAAAGGCGCCGCATCGCAGCTTCTACTATGCGATGGGCCTGGAAGAGAAAGAAATCTACCAGCCCCTGGTGGGCGTGGTCACTACCTGGAACGAATCCGCGCCCTGCAACATCTCGCTGTCGCGCCAGGCCCAGAAGGCCAAGCTGGGCGTGAAGCAGGCCGGCGGCACGCCGCGTGAATTCACCACCATCACCGTGACCGATGCCATCGCCATGGGCCACCAGGGCATGAAAGCTTCGCTGGTCAGCCGCGAAGTGATCGCCGATTCCGTGGAACTGAGCGTGCGCGGCCATTGCTACGACGCGCTGGTGGGCTTTGCCGGCTGCGACAAGTCGCTGCCCGGCCTGATGATGTCGATGGTGCGGCTCAATGTGCCGTCGGTTTTTGTCTATGGCGGCTCGATCCTGCCTGGCCGCTTCAAGAACCGCGATGTCACCATCGTCGACGTGTTCGAGGCCGTGGGCCAGGTTGCCGCCGGCTCGATGAGCGAAGCCGAATTGCATGAACTGGAATGCGTTGCCTGCCCCTCGGCCGGCTCCTGCGGCGGCCAGTTCACCGCCAATACCATGGCCTGCGTTTCGGAAGCCATCGGCTTGGCTTTGCCCGGTTCGTCCGGCGCCCCGGCGCCCTATGAAGGCCGCGATGATTACGCCCTGGCCTCGGGCAAGGCGGTGATGGAGCTGATCCGCCTGAACCTGCGCCCGCGTGACATTGTTACCCGCAAGGCGCTGGAAAATGCCGCCATGATCGTTGCTGCCACCGGCGGCAGCACCAATGCCGGCCTGCATCTGCCGGCCATCGCCAATGAATGTGGCATCAAGTTTGATCTTGAGGATGTCGCCAATATCATGAAGCGCACGCCGTATATCGCCGACCTCAAGCCGGGCGGGAAATACGTCGCTAAGGATCTTTACGAGGTTGGTGGTGTGCAGGTGATCATGAAGCAGCTGCTGGATGGCGGCTATCTGCATGGTGACTGCATCACCGTGACCGGCAAGACCATTGCCGAGAATCTCAAGAACATAAAATTCCCGAAGAACCAGGATGTGATCCGCCCAATCACCAATCCGCTCAGCCCGACCGGCGGCGTGGTTGGCCTCAAGGGCAACCTGGCGCCGGAAGCCGCCATCGTGAAGGTGGCCGGCCTGAAGAAGCTGAAGCATGTCGGCCCGGCCCGCGTGTTCGATTGCGAAGAAGATGCCTTCGCGGCGGTGCAGGCCAAGAAGTACAAGGAAGGCGATGTCATCGTCATCCGCTATGAAGGCCCCAAGGGCGGTCCCGGCATGCGCGAAATGCTCGCCACCACCGGCGCCATTTATGGCCAGGGCATGGGCGAGAAGGTGGCCCTGATCACCGATGGCCGTTTCTCCGGTGGCACCCGCGGCTTCTGCGTCGGCCATGTCGGCCCGGAAGCGGCGGTTGGCGGCCCGATCGCGCTGATCAAGAATGGTGACATCATCACCATCGATGCCGAAAAGGGCATTCTCAGCGTCAACGTCTCGGCCAAGGAATTCGCCGAGCGGCGCAAGAAGTGGAAGCCGCGCAAGCATGAATTCCAGTCCGGCACGATCTGGAAATATGCCCAGACCGTTTCCACCGCTGCCCATGGTGCGGTGACGCATCCGGGCGCCGCTAAGGAAACGCACGTCTACGCCGATATCTGAGCCGTTACCGGCTTTTTAGCGAAAAGGGCGCCCATAAGGCGCCCTTTTTTTGTTGCAACCTGCGGGCGCGGCTTCGCATAATCGTTTGTCTGCCAACGATCCGATAACAGGACGCGCCGCCCCATGACCAAGCTGCCCTACACGGTTGCCATTGCCGGCTTTCAGCATGAGACCAACACTTTCGCGCCGCAGAAGGCCGAGTTGCACAAATTTGTTGAAGGCGAGGGCTGGCCGGCGCTGACCCTGGGCAAGGATATCCTTGACGTGTTCCCGCCAGCCAATATTCCGATTGGCGGCTTCATCAATGCTGCCACCAATCTGGGCATGATGCTGGAACCGATTGCCTGGGCGGCGGCGCAGCCATCCTCCTATGTCACGGTGGAAGCCTTTGAATATGTCGCCAAGCTGATCTGCGATGGTATCGCGGCGTTGCGCGGCCGCATCGATGCGGTCTATCTCGACCTGCATGGCGCCATGGTGACCGAGCATTTTGAAGATGGCGAGGGCGAATTGCTGCGCCGGGTGCGCGCGCTGGTCGGGCCGGACATGCCCATCGTCGCCAGCCTGGACCTGCATTGCAACATGACCGAGCAGATGCTGGCTCAGGCCGATGTGCTGATCGCTTATCGCACCTATCCGCATCTTGATATGGCCGTCACCGGCGGCCGGGTGGCGAAGCATCTGGCCAAGCTGCTGAACCGCGAACGGCCGCGCCAGGCCAAGGCGATGCGCCGGCTGCCTTTCCTGATCCCGCTAACCGCGCAATGCACTTTCATCGAACCCTGCAAGAGCATTTACGAGCGCATTGAGGAAATGGAGTTCGGCGGCGTGTCGTCGATGAGTTTCACGCCCGGCTTCCACCCCGCTGATATCCGCGAATGCGGTCCGGCGGTATTTGCCTATGCCGATAGCCAGGAAGCTGCAGACAAGGCCGCCGACAGCCTGGCGCGCCACATTTCCGAACGCGAGAATGAATTTGCCACCCGGCTGCTGAAGCCAACGGAAGCCATCGAGGAAGCGCGCAAGCTGATTACCGGCGGCGCCAAGAAACCCATCGTGCTGGCCGATGTGCAGGACAATCCCGGCGCTGGTGCCACCTGTGACACCACCGGGCTGTTGCAGGCGATGGTGGAAGCCGGCGTGCCGGATGCTGCTTTGTGCTTGATGTTTGATCCGGAAGCGGCACTGATCGCGCATCAGGCCGGAGAGGGCAGTGAAATTGAGATTCCGCTCGGCGGCAAGCTGTTCGCCGGCTCGCCGCCCTATCGCCAGCGTTTCACCGTGGCCAAGACCGGCGATGGCCGCTTTCTCTGCACCGGGCCATTTTATGGCGGCACGCGGATGAATCTGGGGCCGATGGCTTTGCTGCGCTGCAATGGTGTGGATACCGTGGTGTCATCCACCCGGGTGCAGGCGGCCGACAAGGAAATGTATCGCCATCTCGGCATCGAGCCGGTCAAGCGCCAGATTCTCGGCCTGAAAAGCACCGTGCATTTCCGCGGCGATTTCACCGATATCGCGCATGAAATCCTGATCGTGGAAAGCCCCGGCGCCTTCATCGAACGCGCCGAGACACTGCCCTACAAGCGTTTGCGCAGCGGCATCCGGCTCAAGCCGCTCGGGCCGGTGCATAAGGGCTGAGATTATTGCGGCTGGCGCAGCTCGATCAGCGTGCCATGGCTGCGGCTGGCATCCAGCACCAGCACGTGATGGCCGTCGCCTTCCACACGCGGCTCGCGTGAGCCGATGATGCTGGCGCCCTGGGCTTCCAGCGCCGTGGCGGCGGCCAGCACATCGGCCACTTCATAGGCGATGTGGTAAACCCCGCCAGCGGGGTGCTGCTCCAGGTAACGCGCTGCCGTGCTGGTGGTCGTGGTGGGCTGCACCAGCTCCAGCCGGGCGCCGCCCAGTTCCACATAAGCCAGCCGGTAGGCGAGGCCCGGAATGGTGAATTCCGGGCCGACGCTGGCGCCGGGCAGCCTGGCATATTGCGCCATCGCGGCATCGAGATCGGGTATTGCCAAGCCGATATGGTGCAGCCTGCCGATTGCCGTATCCGATGCCGCGCCCATGGTCACACCCGTTCGATGATGGTGGCGATTCCCTGGCCCACGCCGATGCACATGGTGCACAGCGCATAGCGCCCACCGGTGCGCTCAAGCTGGTTCAGCGCCGTGGTGATCAGGCGGGCGCCGCTCATGCCGAGCGGATGGCCAAGCGCGATGGCGCCGCCATTCGGGTTCACATAGATGGCGTCATCGGGCAGGTTGAGACCGCGCAGCACGGCCAGGGCCTGGGCGGCAAAAGCCTCGTTCAACTCGATCACATCCATGTCGCGGATGCTGAGGCCGGCAATTGCCAGCGCCTTCTCGGTTGCCGGCACCGGGCCATAGCCCATGATGCGCGGCGCCACGCCGGCCACCGCCGTGGCGATGATGCGGCCACGCGGGGTCAGGCCATGGCGGCGGGCGGCATTGTCGGAAGCCAGCAGGATGGCGCAGGCGCCGTCATTCACGCCGGAAGCATTGCCGGCGGTGACCGTGCCGCCCTGGCGGAACGGCGTCGGCAGCTTGGCCAGCGCCTCGATCGTGGTGTCGCGCGGATGTTCGTCGCGGTCCACCACCACCGGATCGCCCTTGCGGCTCGGGATCGTCACCGGGGTGATCTCGGCTTCGAACAGGCCCAGCCGCTGGGCATTCAGGGCGCGCTGCTGGCTGCGCAGCGCAAAGGCATCCTGATCGGCGCGGTTGATCTGGAACTGCTCGGCCACGTTCTCGGCGGTTTCCGGCATTGAATCAACGCCATATTTCTGCTTCATCAGCTTGTTGACGAAGCGCCAGCCGATGGTGGTGTCGTAGATTTCCGTGGTGCGCGAGAAGGCACTTTCGGCCTTGGCCATCACGAAGGGGGCGCGGCTCATGCTTTCCACGCCGCCGGCAATGCACAGATCGGCCTCGCCAGTGCGGATGGCGCGGGCGGCGGCCGAGGTGGCCTCGATGCCCGAACCGCAGAGCCGGTTCACCGTGGCGCCAGGAATGCTCTCAGGCAGGCCCGACAGCAAGGCCGACATGCGCGCCACGTTGCGATTATCCTCGCCGGCCTGATTGGCGCAGCCATAGATCACATCGTCAATCTGGCTCCAATCCACACTCGGATTGCGCTGCATCAGCGCCTTGATCGGAATGGCGCCAAGATCGTCAGCCCGCACCGGGCTGAGCGCGCCGCCATAGCGGCCGATGGGCGTACGGATCGCGTCGCAGATAAAAGCTTCTGTCATTTTTCTCTCCCTAAGGTCTGGTTGACAGTTGCGGAAATGAATCGTTCAGGCAGCAAGCGGCGGCGTGCGCGCCAGCACGGCCGAGAACAGCGCGGCATCAACATTGCCGCCCGAGGCCACCGCCACCACGGTCTTGCCGCGGATCAACTCGCGCCGATGCAGCAGGGCGGCCAGGGCGGCAGCGCCCCCCGGCTCGATCACCAGCTTGAGATAATGGAAGGCGGTGGCCATCGCCACTTCCACCTCGGCATCGGTGGCGGTGATGCCGCCCTTGAGCAGGCGGCGCATAACGGCAAAGGTGATGTCGCCCGGGGTCGGCGCCATCAGCGCGTCGCAGAAGCTGGGCGGCGCATCAGCGGCTACTTTCTGCTTGCTGCCGCTGGCCAGCGAACGGGTGATGTCGTCAAAATCCGCCGGCTCGCCGGCAAAGACCTGACAGTTCGGATGGCGGGTTGCCATCACCAGGGCGATGCCGGAAATCAGCCCGCCGCCGGAGGAGCCGGCAGTGATGATATCCGGCTTCAGGCCACGCTCGGCCAGTTGCGCATCCACTTCCAGGCCCACAGTGCCCTGGCCGCAAATGATATGTGGATCATCAAAGGGCGGCACCAGGATCATGCCGCGCTCCTGCTGGTATTTCACCGCAATGGCCTCGCGGCTTTCTTTCCAGCGATCATACAGCACAACCTCGGCGCCATAAGCGCGGGTATTCGCCACCTTGATCTCAGGTGCATCCGAAGGCATCACGATCACCGCCGGGGTGCCGCACAGCTTGGCGGCATAGGCGACGCCCTGAGCATGATTGCCGGAGGAAAACGCCACCACGCCGCGCTGGCGTTGTTCGGAATTCAGGCGGCTGAGCCGGTTATAGGCGCCACGAAACTTGAACGAGCCGGTCAGTTGCAGCGGCTCGGCCTTAACCAGCAGGCGGCAGCCGAGAATGTCGTTGAGCAGGGGGCTTTCGCAAAGCGGGGTGGGCAGGGCCACGCCACGCAATTGCTTCGCCGCATCCTCCACATCCGCAAGGGTGGGCAGCGGCGGCAGGTTGGCGGGCGCGTTCATGGCTTCCTCTTTTTTTGCTCTAAAATCTGTATTCAGTCGCCCAGCGCCACGCCTTCGCGGCGTGGATCGGCGCCTCCGGCCCATTGCCCGGCGCCGGCCCCGGTGCGGCGCCAGATTACATGCAGGCCGCTGGTCATTTCCAGGCTTTGGCTGCGATGACCAAGCCGCCCCAAGCCCTCGGCCCAGGCCGGATCGGCGCCGTGTTCGATCTCGGTCGGGCCGTTGCGACTGCCGATATGCGGCAGCGCCACTGCTGCCTGCGGCCCCAGGCCCTTATCGAGCAGCAGCAGCAGGCTTTGCGCCACATAGCCGATGATCTGGCTGCCACCGGGCGAGCCGAGCACACCTAGCAACGCGCCTTGCGGGTCAAAGACCAGGAACGGCGCCATCGAGGAACGCGGCCGTTTGCCGGCCTCGACCCGATTGGCCACCGGCCGGCCATCCTGGCTGGGCAGGAAGGAAAAATCGGTAAGCTGATTATTGAGCAGGAAACCGCCCACCAGCAGGCGGGCGCCGAAGGCATCCTCGATGGTGGTGGTCATGCTTACGGCATTACCCCAGGCATCAACGATGGAAACATGGCTGGTGCCGGGGGGGCCGTCATGCGGCCATAAGCCTGGGCGCTGGCCGCGCCGGCCGGGTGGCTCGCCGGGCTGGGCGATGCCCAAACTGGCATCCATACGCACCAGCTTGGCGCGGTCCGTCAGATAGCCGGGATCAAGCAGGCCGGCCAGTGGCACCGGCACGAAGTCGCTATCCGCGAGATAGAGATTGCGATCAGCAAAGGCCAGCCGGCTGGCTTCCACCAGCCGATGCAGGTCGGCGATTGCAAGCCCGGGCGCCGGGCTGGGATCAAGCTGTTCGATCAGCTTGAGGATTTGCAGCACTGCCACGCCGCCCGAGCTGGGTGGCCCGAAGCCGCAGAGTTTAAAAAGCCGGAAGCTGCCGCAGAGCGGCGCACGTGGCTTGGCTTGATAATTGGCCAGGTCGGCGGCGGTCATGTCGCTGCCGCGTGCCGCCAGCGCCGCCAGCATGGCTTCCGCCAGCGGGCCATGTTGCAAGGCGGCGGCGCCATCATTTGCCAAATGACGCAGGCTGGCCGCCAGGGCCGGGTTACGCAACACGGTGCCGGCTTTCAGCGGCTCACCGCCGGGATAATAGAGCGCGGCGGCTGCCGGTTCCTGGCGTAGACGCTGCTCACGCGCCAGCAGGCCGGCCAGGCGAGGTGTTACGGTGAAGCCCTGTTCCGCAGCGGTTATGGCAGGCGCCGGCAGGCTGGCCCAGGGCAGTTTGCCATGCGCCTGATGCGCCAGATGCAGCGCGGCAACCGCGCCCGGCACACCAGTGGATAATCCGCTTGGTACCGCCTCGCGGAACGGCAACGGCGTGCCATCCGGTTTCAGGAAACGCTCCGGTCTGGCGGCGGCCGGCGCCATCTCGCGCCCGTCATAGGCGTGGATTTGTTTATTTGCATTGTCCCAATAGAGCAACAATGCGCCGCCGCCGATGCCGGAGGATTGCGGCTCCACCAGGGTCAGCATCATCTGCACTGCCACGGCGGCGTCCAAAGCCGTGCCGCCCTGGCGCAGCATCGCCAGCCCGGCTTCGGCGGCCAGCGGATGCGCCGCCACCACCATCTGGCGCGTCGCCAGGGCTTCGGCCTTATCCTGCCTGCCGGTGCTCGCTTCCGGCGCCGGCTGCGCCCAGGTTGGCAGAACCCTGGCTGGCAACACCAGGATCAGCAGCAGGAAAGCCGGCAGCCAGCGCGGCATTACAGGCCGAGCAAAGCCGGCACCTCGGCCAGCGAGCGCAGTTCATGATCCGGCGGGCAGGGCAGGCCTTCGGCCGGCTGGCCGGCACGATTGATCCATAATACGCGGAAGCCGGCGAGCTTGGCGCCATGGGCATCCCAGCCATTCGAGGAATGGAATGCCACTTCCTCGGGGCGCAGGCCCAGACTGTCAGTCACCAGCCGGTAGACGCGTGGATCGGGCTTGTAAATGCCGGCCTGTTCCACCGACAACACACAATCCAGCAGGTCGGTTATGCCAGCGCTGGCGCAGGCGGCCTGCAACATGGCCGGTGAGCCATTTGACAGAATCCCCGTGGTCAGCCCGCCAGCTTTCAGCCGACGCAGCAGATCCGGTGCTTCCGGATAGGCTTCCAGATGCAGATAAAGCTGCATCAGGCGGTCGCGCAGCCCGTCGCGGTTGGCAACACCATGGGCGGCCATGGCAAAATCCAGCGCCGCGCCGGTCACCTGCCAGAAATCAGCATGCTGGCCCATCAGGCTGCGCAGCCAGGTGTAGCTGAGCTGCTTGCTGCGCCAGCTATCGGAGAAAGATGCCCAGCCGGGGCCAATTTCGGCACTGAGCCTGCGCGCGGCGGCATTCACATCGAACAGGGTGCCATAAGCATCAAAGATGCAGGCCCGGATCGCCATCGGTTCAGCAGCTTGTGCTGGCGCAAGCCTTGCGCGGCATGCCACGCAGATCGGCTTGCAGGCGGTCGGCCGTGGGCGAGGCGCCTTTCAGCAGGGCGCGGTAGACCTGGGCTGATTCCAGCACGCGCTGCACATAATTGCGCGTTTCGGAAAACGGGATCAGCTCGATCCAGTCCACAGCATCAACGCTTTCATAACGCGGATCGCCCCAATCCTTGATCCATTTGCGTGCCCGCGCTTCGCCGGCATTGTAGCTGGCCAGGGCCAGGATGTAATTGTGGTCCCAGTTGCGCAGCAGGCCATCCAGGTAATGGCTGCCCAGGCGCACATTGTAATGCGCGTCATCGGTCAGCTTGGCCGGGGAATAGGCCTGCTTCACTTCCTTCGCCACGCCCTTGGCGGTGGCCGGCATCAGTTGCATCAGGCCGCGCGCCCCCACTGGCGAAACGGCATATTGATTAAATTCGCTTTCCTGCCGCGCCACGGCCAGCACCAGGGCGGTTTCCGGCGTATTGGTCTGCGCCATCGGCTCCACCAGCGGGAAAGCTTCACGCACCAGGCTGATACCAGCGTAGCGCGCTGAGCGTTTGGTGGCGGCCACGGCAAGATCGACCCGGTTCAGCATGCGCGCCAGCCGGGCGGCAAGCTGGTGATCGGCCGGGGTTTCAGCGGTGTGGGCCAGCCGCAGGATGAACGGCCTCAGCCGGGCTTCCTGGCCCAGTTCCATCAGGATTTTGGCGGCGCGCACCACTTCGCGCTTGTCGAACGCGGCAATGGCAGCCGCGCTCGGCTCGGTTTCTTCAGGCAATTGCAGCCGCGCGTTCGGATCAAGCGCAAAGGCGGCAAGCTGGCCATAGAAGCTGGTGGAATGCCTGGCGGCCTGGGCATACCACAGCTTGGCCTGGGGCTTGTCGTCCAGCACTTCGTGACTGCGGCCGAGCCAGTAGCCGGCCCGCGCCTGGCTCACCGGGGTGCGCACATTGGCCTGCAAGGCAGTGAAGTGTTTCAGCGCAATCCTGGGCTCCTGCAACAGCCGCAGGGCGATCCAGCCGGCCAGCCATTCGGCTTCGGCGAAGCTGGAACCGCCGCTCAGCCCATGATTGGCGGCCAGCCGGTAGGCTTCCGAGATGCGGCCCTCGATCATTGCCTTGCGGGCGCGGTAATGCCGCTCAACCCACCATTTTTCGGCCCGGCCAAGTTCGTCAGGTGCGTTGTAGAGCAGGCTTTCAACGATATCGTCCTTGCCCTCGCGGCGATTCCAGCGCATGCGGTCATAGCTCAGGCCGCCATCCTCACGCAGATGCTGCGGCAGGCCAGCGGCAAGGCGCTCGGCGCCCGGGCTGCGCAAAGCCAGCGCCAGCCGTGCCTCGCCCAGCATACGGGTTTCGGCATCCACGCGCGGCAGCATGCGGCGGGCGGCATCATATTGGCCGTCCCAGAGCAGGCGGTCGAGCCGCAGTGCATTCTCGGCCGAGGTCAGCCGGCTGCCGAATTCACGCCACATCTCGTTTTCATCGCGTAAAGCCAGATTGCCTTCGGTCCAGGCCTTGCGCACCGCTGCCAAGGCTTCGGTGCCACGGCCCTGGCGGTCATAGGCTTCGGCCAGCCGCAGCCAGCCCAGGCCGCTTTCGGGCGGTCGGGCGGCATACCACTGGATAATGCGGGCATCGCCCACGGCTTCGGTGATGACCTCATCAGCGCGGCGCAACAAAGCCTCGCGTGCCGGCCAGTCAGGCGATTTCTCGATGAATTCGGCAATCGCTTCAAACGGCGCGCCGGAATTGGGGGTTTGCAGCCACAGCCAATGCACCAGCCGGCCCACCAGCGGCTCACGGGCGCGGGCGGCAAGTTCACGCGCCTTGTCAAAACGCCCGGCAGCAGCTTCGCGCATCGCCTCGCGGCCCAGCGCCTGGTCATTCTGGCTCAGCAGGATGGCCGGCGCCAAGGCCAGTGCCGGGGCCACAGCCGTGGCGGCTTTTTTTGCGGTTTCGCCGGCAGGCTTTTTGGCTGGCGCTTTGGCCGCTGCCTTTTTGCCCGGCGCGGCGGGCTTGGCGGTGGCCGGCTTCGGCACCGGTTTTGGCACGCTGGCAGTGGCTGGCTTGGGCTTTGCCTTACTGGCGGCCGGGATCGTGGCGGCATGCGCCTCGGCTGCCAGAACCGGGCGATGAGCAACAGCCACAGCGCCCGCAGCAAGCAGGGCGATCAGCAGCAGAGAACGGTTCAATCGACTAAGCATCTTGAGCAGCCTAACATTTTTGGCCGCCCAGAGCAAAATCCGATACACGGCGTCGGTGGCAATTATTTCAGGGCAGGCGCAGCGCCATTTCGCGCCGCACTTCATCGCCAAGGCGCAGGCCCAGCGCCAGCATCACCGCACCCGCGGTTGCATCCAGCCAGCGGGCGCAGGTGGCGTAGCTGCGCCGGGCCATCCCAGTGGAAAGCAGCAGAGCGATCAAGCCGTACCAGAGCATCGATTGCAGCCCGATCAACCCTAGTATGGCAGTATAAAACCAGGTCGGCGGCTGGGCCGGCAGCGCTACGGCGAAAACGCTGGTCCAGAACACCGCCGATTTCGGATTGCTCAATGTGGTGAGCAAGCCGGCCATGAATGGCTGCTGGCCGAGCCGCCCCAGCGCCGGAGCGCCACCCTGCTGCGCCGGCCGCCAAGCATTGCGCAGCAGGCGGAAGCCGACGTAAAGCAGGTAAAGCGTGCCGATCAGACGCAAGAGTCGGTAGAAATCCCCGGCCTGTTGCAGCAGCAATCCGATACCGGCCAGGCTGAGCGCTACCCAAAGCAGCGAAGCCAGCACCACGCCCGCCATGGCCGTAAGCCCGGCGCGGCGAGAAACGGCGGCGGAAAAGTGGCTGACCACCACGGTATTCGGCCCCGGCACCATCGCCATCAGGATATGCATGCCGGCAAGGGCAAGCAGGCTGGGCAGTAAATCCATGGCCGACTCCGAAATATGTTGGGGGCTGCCCTTAGTATCAGCCGGCCGCCATGTGCGGCGCAACATCGGCGCTGGTGGCTTGCCGTTCCCGGCTGCGCCCTCTATGGTGCCGGAAACTATGGAATCTTGAGGACACGCTCATGTTCAAGGGCTCTTTTGTTGCGCTGATCACCCCGTTCAAGAACGGCAAGGTGGATGAGCGCGCCTTCGGCGATCTGGTGGAATGGCAGATTGCGGAAGGTACCCATGGCCTGGTGCCGTGCGGCACCACTGGTGAATCGCCCACCCTGAGCCATGACGAGCATAAGCGCGTGGTGGAATTGTGCATCGAAGTGGCGCGTGGCCGCGTGCCGGTGATGGCTGGCGCGGGCTCGAATTCCACCGCCGAAGCCATTGAACTGACCAAGCATGCCAAGAAGGCCGGCGCCGATGCCGTGCTGGTGGTGACGCCGTATTACAACAAGCCGAACCAGGCCGGCCTGTTTGCGCATTACAAGGCGCTGCACGATGCCACCCGCATTCCGATCTTCATCTATAATATACCGCCGCGCTGCGTGATCGACATGAGCGTGGAAACCATGGCGGCCTTGGCCAAGTTGCCGCGTATTGCCGGCGTGAAGGATGCCACGGGCGATATCCTGCGCCCGCTGCGTATGCGTGCTGCGGCCGGCGAAGCTTTCTGCCAGTTGGATGGCGATGATGCCACCGCGCTGGCTTTCAATGCTCATGGCGGCGTTGGCTGCATTTCCGTCACCGCCAATATCGCCCCGGGTCCGGTGGCGCAGATGCAGGAAGCCAGCCTGGCCGGCGATCATGCCAAGGCGCTGGCGATCATGGAAAAGCTGTTGCCGCTGCATACCACGTTGTTTGTCGAGCCCAATCCGGCGCCGGTGAAATATGCCGCCTCGCTGCTCGGGATTTGCCAGGCGGATGTGCGGCTGCCTCTGGTTGGGGTCAGCAAGGACACCCAGGCCAAGGTGAAGGCTGCGCTCAAGGCTGCCGGCCTCGCCAAGCCGCGCAAGACCAAAAAGAAGTAATCCAGCATGGCAGCCGCAACGCGCGCCGGCCAGTCCAAGACGGTGGCCGACAACCGGCGCGCGCGCTACGATTATGCCCTGGACGAGACTTTTGACGCCGGCATTGTGTTGCTCGGCTCGGAGGTCAAAAGCCTGCGCAACGGCCGGGCCAATATTCAGGATTCCTATGCCGAGGAAAAAAACGGCGAAATCCTGCTGGTGAATGCCTATATCCCGGAATATGCCGGTGCCAACCGCTTCAACCACGAGCCGCGCCGCCCGCGCAAGCTGCTGCTGAAGAAGAAGGAAATCGGTAAACTTATCGGGAGCCTGAAACGCGGCGGGGTGACGCTGGTGCCGCTCTCCCTATATTTCAACGAGCGTGGTCTGGCCAAGGTGAAGATCGCCCTGGCGCGCGGCAAAAAGCTGCATGACAAACGCGCGAGCGAAAAAGAGCGCGACTGGAATCGCGAAAAGCAGAGGCTGCTGCGCACCAGAGACTAAGCGGTGGCGGATGAAAGAGGCGAGCGATGAGCGGTGACGATTACAAGCCGGGCCTGCTCGGCCAGATCAAGGACAAGCTGATCAGCAGCAAGCAGCAATGGGCCAAGGATGGCCGTTTGCTGACCGGCGAGGCGGCCAGCGCGCCACAAGCCCGCCGCCTGCCGCCCGGCCAGCGTCTGGTGCGGGACTGGCCGGTGCTCGATCTGGGCGTGCAGCCGAATATCCTGCTCGACAAGTGGCAGCTCAGCGTCGGCGGCCTGGTGGCTAATCCGGTGAAGCTGGGCTGGAATGATTTTCTCGACCTGCCGCAAACCGACACGGTTTCCGATATTCACTGTGTCACCGCCTGGTCGCGGTATGACAATCGCTGGGCCGGCGTGCTGGCGCGTGATCTGCTCAAGCTGGTGAAGCCGCGCCCGGAAGCCCGCCATGTGGTGTTCCAGAGTTATGACGGCTATGCCACCAATGTGACGCTGGAGCATTTCAGCGCACCGGATGTGCTGCTGGCGCATTCCTGGGAAGGCGACCCCTTGAAGCGTGAGCATGGCGGCCCGGTGCGGGTGGTGATGCCGCGCTGGTATTTCTGGAAATCGGCGAAATGGGTGAAGCATATCGCCTTTCTGGATCGCGATGCGCCGGGCTATTGGGAAGTGCGCGGCTATCATAATGAAGGCGATCCCTGGAAAGAGGACCGCTACGGTTAGAGCAAAATTAAGCCTTTGCTAACCATGCCAATGGTATCGATTCGAGTCGCTTGCTGTTTATGAGGATGTTCGGGTGAGCACCGGCCGAGAAATCAGACCGCGCCTGTCCGGACGCATGATGCCGCTTGTGCTGCTCTGGCTGGCGGCTTGCGGCCAGCAGGCGCCAGCGCCGGTCAGTTTTCATCATCGCACCGAGCCAACGATGGAGGCGGCGCAGCCTGCCGGCCAATCCATCATGCAGCAGGCAGCCCAGCAACAGGCAGCCATGCCGGCCCAGGCGGTGCAACAGGCACCCGAGCCGCATGGCGGCGATATCGTGGTGCAGCGCGGCGACACGCTTTATGGCTTGGCGCGGCAGCATAATCTGCCGCCGCGCGCCCTGATCGACGCCAACAATCTGCAAGCGCCCTATATCCTGCAACCCGGCCAGCGCCTGCGCCTGCCGGGCGAACGGCTGCATATGGTGCAGCGCGGAGAAACGCTTTACGCCATCTCACGCGCCTATGGCGTGGACGTTTACAGCATGGCCAGTGCCAATCAGTTGCAGGCGCCCTATGCCATCGCCATCGGCCAGGCTTTGCGTGTGCCTGGCAGCAGCGGCGCTGTGGCGGTGGCTGCCGCCAGCCCGGTTGAGCCGGCCGCGACCGCCCCAGCGACACGCCAGGCCAGTGCCTTTCCGGTTTCACCGACCTCGACTATGCCGGCTCCGACGGCGCCGGCCCTTACCGGCACCGGCGTTGCGGTGCAGGAATTGCCGCCGCCCGGCACCTCCGGCCCAGTGCCGGCCCCTGCCGTGGCACCAGCACCAGCAGCAATGCCAGCCCCGCCACCTGCCAAGCCGGCGCCGTTGCCGGAGGTGAGCATTCCGGCCTCGCCGGCTCAAGCTGCGCAGATTGAGCCACAGCCCGCGATGCAGCCTGAGCCACAGGTGGCCGCCGCGCCGCCAGTTCCTGTACCAGCCCCGACACCAACGCCGGTGGCTGCGCCGGCAGCACCGCCTGCCATTGCCAAGCCGCAGGTGGATGAGGAGCCGCCGCCGCGCTCAGGCCGCACTTTTGCCTGGCCGGTGCGGGGCCGCATCCTGTCCACTTTTGGCCCCAAGCCGGATGGCCTGCATAACGATGGCATCAATATCGCCGCGCGTAATGGCGCACCGGTGATTGCCGCCGAAAATGGCGTGGTGGTTTACGCGGGCAGTGAATTGCGCGGCTTTGGCAATCTGCTGCTGGTGCGCCATGCCGATGGCTGGATCACGGCCTATGCGCATCTGGATCGTGTGCTGGTGCAGAAGGGCCAGCAGGTGAAGCGTGGCCAGGCCATTGCCACTGTGGGCAGCAGTGGCGCGGTTGACCAGCCGCAGCTGCATTTTGAAATCCGCCGCGGCACCCAGGCGGTCGACCCGGCAAAATTCCTCACCGTGGCGATGCTGGAGCTGTTTCAGCCCGCCACAACCGAGGTGATGGCGGGCTGATTAAGGCTTAACTAAGTGGCTTCTGTGTCAGCCTCACACCAAGGCGACCGGCCAGATCCTGGATGAACTGCCAGGCGACGCGGCCCGAGCGCGAGCCGCGTGTCATTGACCATTCGACGGCTTCGGCGCGCAGTTTTTCCGGTTCGATCTTGAGGTCGTAGGCGGCGACATAGGCATCCAGCATGGCGAAATAATCATCCTGACTACAGGAATGGAAGCCAAGCCAGAGGCCAAAACGATCCGAGAGCGAGACTTTTTCTTCCACCGCCTCGCCGGGATTGATCGCGGTCGAACGCTCATTATCCACCATGTCGCGCGGCAGCAGGTGGCGGCGGTTCGAGGTGGCGTAGAAGATCACATTTTCCGGCCGCCCTTCGATGCCGCCTTCCAGCACCGCCTTGAGCGATTTGTAATGCTGATCCTCGGCATCAAAGGAAAGATCGTCGCAGAACAGGATGTAGCGCCGCTGCGAGTCGCGCAGCTGCTTGAGCAGTTCGGGCAGGGTGGGGATATCCTCGCGGTGGATTTCGACCAGCGCCATGGCGCCCGGCTTGTCGGCATTCACGGCACCCAAAGCCGCCTTCACCAGCGAGCTTTTGCCCATGCCGCGCGCGCCCCAGAGCAGCGCATTATTGGCCGGCAGGCCACGGGCGAAACGCTCGGTGTTATCCAGCAGGATATCGCGCACACGATCAACGCCGCGCAGCAGCTTGATCGGCACCGCGTTGATCTGCGGCACTGGCTCCAGCCAGCCCGGCAGCGGCAGGGCATGCCACACATAAGCATCGGCGGCCTTGTCATCAAAAACCGGCGCAGGCGGCGGCGCCAGGCGCTCAAGGGCGGCGGCGATTTGCGCCAGACTGGCGGCAATGGCGGTGGTGGGGTCGGTGGGAAGCTCGACTTTTTTCACGGTTTTGATCTGCTTTTTTCTCTCGGACGGAGCGCCATATTGCTGAGCCGGCAAGCCCGGCGCAAGCCGTAGCGGAGCCATGCCGTTTCGGCCATACTCCGGTCCGAAACGATCCCCCCAGGATATGAATCAGGGCACGAAGCAGGAGGAAAAAAGCATGTACCCGAATACGCAATTGCATATTGGCGGCACCTGGAGCGGCGGTGCCGCCGGCGCCACCATTCCGGTGCTGAACCCGGCCACCGGCGAAGTGATCGGCACGGTCGCCAAGGCCGAGAAGGCCGATCTGGATCGCGCTCTGGCCGCCGCCGATAAGGGCTTCCAGGTGTGGAAGAAGGTTTCGGGCTACGACCGCTACAAGATTCTGCGCAAGGCGGCCGATATCATCCGCAGCCGCGCTGATGAAATCGGCAAGATCATGACCCTGGAGCAGGGCAAGCCGTTCATCGAAGCCAAGGGTGAAACCGCCCTGGCCGGCGACATTATGGACTGGTTTGCCGAGGAAGCGCGCCGCACCTATGGCCGCGTGATTCCGCCGCGCGCCGAAGGTGTGTATCAGCTTGTGGTGAAGGAACCGGTGGGTCCGGTGGCGGCATTCACGCCGTGGAATTTCCCGATCAACCAGGCGGTGCGCAAGGTTTCGGCGGCTTTGGCCGCCGGCTGCTCGATCATCCTGAAGGGCCCGGAAGAAACCCCGGCTGCCTGCGCTGCTTTGGTGCAAGCCTATCTCGATGCCGGCGTGCCGGAAGGTGTGGTGCAGCTGGTCTACGGCATTCCGTCGGAAATCTCGGAATACCTGATCCCGCATCCGGTGATCCGCAAGATCACCTTCACTGGCTCCACCCCGGTGGGCAAGCATCTCTCGATGCTGGCCGGCCAGCATATGAAGCGCATCACCATGGAACTCGGCGGTCATGCCCCGGCCATCGTGTTTGAAGATGCTGATGTGGATGTGGCGGTGAAGGTGCTGTCGGCCAACAAGTTCCGCAATGCCGGCCAGGTCTGCGTGTCGCCGACCCGCTTCCTGGTGCATGAAAAGGTTTATGGCCAGTTCGTTGATGGCTTTGTTGCTGCCGCCAAGAAGCTCAAGGTGGGCGACGGCATGGACAAGGATACCCGCATGGGTCCGCTGGCCAATGACCGCCGCGTGCAGGCGATGGAGATGTTTGTTGCCGATGCCGTTAGCCGTGGCGCCAAGGTGCAGACCGGCGGCAAGCGCATTGGCAATGTCGGCAATTTCTTTGAGCCGACCGTGCTGACCGATGTGCCGCTGGATGCCCGCATCATGAACGAGGAACCGTTTGGCCCGCTGGCGCCGATCAGCGCCTTCTCGGATTTCGACGCGGTGGTGAGCGAAGCCAACCGGCTGCCCTTTGGTCTGGCAGCCTATGCCTATACCAAGTCGGCCAAGACGGCGGCGGCTATCGGCTCGGCCTTCGAAAGCGGCATGGTGTCGATCAACCATCACGGCCTGGCACTGCCGGAAGTGCCGTTTGGCGGCATCAAGGATTCGGGCTATGGCTCGGAAGGCGGTTCGGAAGCCATCGAGTCTTACCTGAACACCAAGTTCATCACCCAGGTTGGCCTCTAACTTCCTGGCATATATGTGAGAAAGGGGGCTGCGGCCCCCTTTTTTGCGGATAGTTTATTTATAGCTATTTTATCTTGATAATTAGTTGCAACAAGATTTCGGGCGCATTACAAGCTCCGTGTCCGGAGCGGAATCCCCGACCTTTCCGGCGTCACAAACAACCCAGCCAGCCAATACGGCGCCAGCAAGCCGTATCCAGCCAGCCAGGACAGAACCATCCGCAGCAGAGCCGGAGGCCTGACCATGACTGAGCTGGATATTAAACCGAACAATACCTTGTCGGAATTTTCTGTTGCCCCGCGCATTGAGCGCGCCGGGCTGAATTTGCGGGCCGCCCTGCTGGGTGTGGCCGCCGCTGCCAGCATGGGCGCAGGCGATGCCTGGGCGCAGGCCCAGAATGCCGAGCCGCAGCCGACCAGGCTGCCCACCATCACGGTGGAGGGCGAGGAGGGCAAGCGCCCGGCCAAGGCCGAGGACGTACCGGGCGATTACAAGGTGGATCGCGCCACTTCGCCAAAATTCACCGAACCGCTGGTCGATACGCCCAAGACCATCACCGTGATCCCGCGTGAAGTGATCGAGGAGCAGGGCATCACCAGCTTCAAGGATGCGATGCGCACGCAGCCGGGTATCACGTTGGGCACCGGCGAAGGCGGCAATTCCTTTGGCGACCGCATCATCATCCGTGGCTTTGAAGCGCGCGGCGATGTGTTCCTGGACGGCCAGCGCGATCCGGGCGCCGGTGTGCGCGAAATCTTCAATACCGAACGGGTTGAAATCACCAAGGGGCCGGGTTCGTCCTATACCGGTCGCGGCTCCACCGGCGGCACCGTGAATATCGTGTCAAAGGAACCAAAGGCTGAGGATTTCATTGCCGGCGATATCAGCTTCGGCAATGCCAGCCAGCGCCGCATCACCACCGACGTGAACCAGACCATCGGCACCGACATGGCATTGCGTGTCAATGCGATGTGGAATGAAGGTGAGGTGCCGGGCCGTGGCCCGGTTTACAGCGATCGCTGGGGCATTGCGCCCTCGCTGACCCTCGGCCTCAACCAGCCAACCTCGATGACGGTCAGTTATTACCATTTCTATCTGGATGCGCTGCCTGATTACGGCGTGCCATGGGATGCGCGAAACCGCGAGCCGTTTGGCAATAATTTCTACGGCCTGGTCAATCGTGATTTCCAGCATGTGGAAGCCGACATCTTCACCGTGCGTTTTGACCATGAGATCAATTACGCCATGAAGCTGCGGCATCAGATGCGTGTTGGCCTCACCACCAACGAATATGTTGTCTCGGCGCCGGAAGGCCCGAACTTCACGGCTGGCACCGTGAATGCCAGTGCCAAGAGCCGGAACCAGGATAATACATCTTGGTCGAGCCAGACTGACCTGACCTGGGATTTCGCCACCGGCGGCCTGGACCACACCCTGGTCAGCGGCATTGAAGTGAGCCGCGACCGTGCCAAGAATCGCGGCTATACGGTGACCCCCACCAGTGTGTCGCAGAATATCTACAGCCCGGATCCCTATCGTGCCTGGACCGGCACTATCACGCCGAGCGCCAATTATACCGATATCGTTGCGGTGAATGCTGCTGCCTATGTGTTTGATACCGTCAAGCTCAACCCGCAATGGCAGGTGATGGGCGGCCTGCGCTACGACGATTACGACGCCAAGATCGATACCAATTCCGCCACCACCAACAATCTTGGGGTTCATAATCGCTTCTTCAGCTGGCAGGGCGGTGTAGTGTACAAGCCGGCGCCGAATGGCAGCATCTACCTGTCCTATGGCACCTCGGCCAATCCGTCTGGTGAAAATCTCGACGCCGCCACCGATGCAGCCTATGGCGGTTTCTCCACTGCCACCACCGGCCTCGATCCTGAGCGCAGCGTCAGCTACGAAATTGGCACCAAATGGGACCTGATTGATGGTCGCCTGGCGCTGACCTCAGCCTTGTTCCGCACCAACAAGACCAACATGCGGGTGGCCAATCCGGGCGGCGGCCAGAATGTGCTGGATGGCGAGGCCCGCGCCCAGGGCGTGGAGTTTGAATTCGCCGGCAAGCTTACGGATGCCTGGAAGGTATTTGGCGGCTATATGCTGCTGGATACCGAAATCCTCAAATCCACCACTGCGGCGGATGTCGGCAAGCGGCTGGCAAATACCGCCGATCACCAGTTCAGCCTGTGGACCACCTATGACCTGACCTCGGATTTCACCCTCGGTCTGGGCGCTTTCTATGTTGGTTCGCGCAAGGGTGGCACGCTGGCTTCCAATGACACAGAGGCGCCGGAATACTGGCGTTTTGATGCCATGGCGAGTTACAAGATCAACGAAAATGTGACGGCGCGGCTCAATGTGCAAAATTTGCTCAATGAGCTGTATTATGATGCCACTTATCGTAGCGGCACGCCATTCACCCATGTGGCCCCGGGCCGCAGTGTGCTGCTCACCACCGCGTTCAAGTTCTGACCCATAAAGGATCGCGCCCGCGATGATGCTCCATATCCCTTCCGTGCTGTCGAAACAGCAAGTCGCGCATTTCCGGCAGGCAATGGCGGCAGCGAGTTGGGTGGATGGCAAAGTCACTGCGGGCGCCCAATCCGCCCAGGTCAAGCATAATCAGCAATTACCGGAAAACAGCCCGGTGGCGGCTGAACTGGGCAATATGGTTCTGGATGCCCTGGCGCAATCACAGCTGTTCATTTCAGCCGCGCTGCCGCTCAAAACCTTTCCGCCGATGTTCAATCGGTATGATGCCGGCGAGACATTCGGTTTGCATGTCGATAATGCGATCCGCGCCGTTCGTGGCACGGCGCATCGGATCCGCACTGATCTATCCGCCACCTTGTTTCTGGTTGAGCCGGAGGAATATGACGGCGGCGAGCTGATCGTGGAGGATACCTATGGCAACCACAGCGCCAAACTGCCTGCGGGCGACATGGTGCTGTATCCGTCAACCAGCCTGCATCAGGTGCGGCCGGTGACACGCGGTGCACGGCTGGCAAGTTTCTTCTGGATCCAGAGCATGGTGCGGGATGATGGCGAGCGGCAGATGCTGTTTGAACTGGATCGCACCATTCAGCAACTGGCCGCTGCCCATGGTCTGACCGACGCTGCCGTGGTGCGGCTGACCGGCATTTATCACAATTTGTTGCGCCGCTGGGCTGATGCCTGAGCGGCCGTTAGAGAAGGCAAGAGCGATGACCGATATGATCCCCAGCGTAACCGATCACACGATGTTCGGCCTGTTCCTACAGGCTGATATCATCGTCAAGATCGTGATGCTGCTGTTGCTGCTGGCTTCCATTGCCTGCTGGGCCATCATGATCGACAAGCTGATGGCCGTGCGCCGGCTGCGCCGCGAGGCGGCGGCTTTTGAGGCCGGGATCGAGAATGGTGCCGGCCTGCCTGCCGAGGGTGCGCTTGGCCCGGTGGCGCTGAGCGCATTGCGCAGCGCGCTGGTGGAATGGCGCGATGGCGACGGCCAGGAAAGCCGCAAGGATCGCCGCGAACGGATCGAGCGCGCCATGCGCGCCAGTTTTGCCGCAGAACTGCGCCGGGTTGAACCCGGCCTGCCATTCCTGGCCACTATCGGCTCGGCGGCGCCGTTCATCGGCCTGTTCGGCACCGTGTGGGGCATCATGAACAGCTTCACGGCCATTGCCCAATCCAACGATACCTCGCTGGCCGTGGTGGCGCCCGGTATTGCCGAGGCCTTGCTGGCCACCGCGCTGGGCCTGGTGGCCGCGATCCCGGCGGTGATGGCTTATAACAAATTCGCCACCGATCTGGGCCGCATCGGCCAGCGCTTCAATGCCGGCATCGGCATTATCGGCAATCGCCTGGCGCGTGACGGCAAGTCGCGCGCTGCCAATGTGGCCGAGTAAGCGCCATGGCAATGGGACAGATTACGCCCGGCGGTTCGGGCGATTCCGACGATCTGGGTGATGGCGGCTACCGGCCGCTGGCTGAAATCAATGTCACGCCGCTGGTCGATGTGATGCTGGTGCTGCTGATCGTGTTCATGGTGGCGGCGCCGCTGATGATGGTTGGTGTGCCGCTCAAGCTGCCCAAGACCGCTGCCGAGCGGGTGGCGCCGGCGCCCGATCCGCTGGTGCTGTCGGTTGACCGCGACGGCAAATTGTTCATCCGCAAGGAGCCGGTGGAGGAAGCCGCGCTGGTTGGCACATTGAGTGCGCTACGTGGCGGCGATCCGAACATGACGATCTATGTGCGCGGAGACAAAGCGTTGGATTACGGCCGCGTCATGGAAGTGATGGGCTTGGTGGGCAAGGCCGGCTTTTCGCGTATCTCATTGGTGGCCGAAGGGTTGGAGCCCGGGGCGCAAGGGAAGGGCGGGAAGCCCTGACCATGGGATTGCGTGCCTGGATCATTTCGGTTGCCCTGCATGCAGCCGCGCTGCTGGCGTTGCTGGTGGTGTTGCATGCGCCGCAGCCGCTGGATGCCAAAAGCGAAGAATTGCCCAGTATCGCCATTCAAATGGCCAGTCTGCCGCCACCACCACCACCACCACCACCGCCACCACCGCCTCCGCCACCCGTGGCGGAACAGCCGCTGCCCGTGATCGAATCAAAGGCGCCGGAGCCTGATCCCGAACCGGAACCGCCGCCACCGCCGCCGAAGCCCAAACCGGCGCCGCCGAAACCCAAGCCATTGCCGCCGCCGCCCAAGCCGGTTGAGGCGCCACCACAGCCGACGCCGGTGCCAGCCCCGACGCCGGTGCAGGCCGCACCGCAGCCGCCACAGCCTGCGCCGCCAGTACCTGGCCCGCCAATGCCGCCGGCTGCCAGCGCGGCCAGCATTGCCGATGCCGAACAGGCTTATCTGGCGCGGATTTCGCTGGCGCTGAATAAGTCGAAAGAATATCCGCGCCGCGCGCTGCTGCGCCGGCTGGAAGGCACGCCGCAATTGCGGTTCGTATTGAACCGGGATGGCAGTGTGGCTTCAGTTACGGTTCTGCGCAGTTCTGGGCATGAATTACTGGATGAAGCGGCGCTGGAAACCGTGCGCCGGGCGCTGCCCTTGCCGCCATTCCCGCCCGAACTAGCCAAGAACGTGCTCGATCTGGCGGTGCCGATTGATTTTCACATCAAGAGGTGAGGCAACTGCTTGGCAAGCACGCCGCAGATTGCGGCGGCGCCGAGCAGCCAGCCAAGCCCGAGATGGAAGCGCAGCACGGCGACCAGGGCCGTCAGGCTGAGCAGGGCGGCGACAGGATCAAAGGCAGCCGTGGTCAGCGCGCCATCGCGGAATATCACATGCAGGCCAAACCACACGGCCAGATTCAGGATCACGCCAACCACGGCGGCGGTGATTGCGGTGAGGGCATGATTGAAGGCAGCGACATGGCGGATGCGCTCGATATAAGGCGCGCCTAGGAAAATCCACAGGAAGCAGGGCACAAACGTGACCCAGGTGGCCAGGGTGCCGCCGGCCAGGCCGCCGAGCCAGGCCGGTTCGATGCCGCTGAAGCGGAAGCCGGCAAGATAGCCGACAAAGGTGAGCACCAGGATCAGCGGTCCCGGCGTGGTTTCGGCCAAGCCTAGGCCATCAACCATTTCGCTGGGTGAGAGCCAGCCATATACCTGCACCGCCTGCTGCCCGACATAGGCCAGCACGGCATAGGCGCCGCCAAAAGTCACCACCGCCATCTCGCTGAAAAACCAGGCGATACGCGGCAGCACATGCCCGGCGCCATACTGTGCAAACAGCAATCCCACCGGCACAAACCACAGCAGGCCAAAAATCGTCAGCACCAGCAGATTGCGCCGCAGGCTGGGCGGCACGCTGGGCAACACATCGGCATCCTGGCCAAGTTTGCCCGGCTGGATCAGCGCCGGTCGCCAGCGCCCCACCAGCCAGCCGAACAAAGCGGCCCCCAGCACGATGACGGGGAAGGGAATTTTGAGCAGGAAGATGGCGATGAAAGCCGCGCCGGCCAGGCCGAGCAGCAGGCGGGTTTTGATCGCACGCCTGGCCACCCGCAGCACGGCTTCGGCCACAATCGCCAGCACGGCGGCCTGCAAGCCATAAAAGATGCCACTGATCAGCGGCATCTCGCGCCACAGCGCATAGATGGTGGCCAGCACCACTATCACAAAAAAGCCCGGCAGGATGAACAGCAGCCCGGCCGCGACGCCGCCCTTGGCGCGATGCAGCAGCCAGCCGATATAGGTGGCAAGCTGCTGCGCTTCTGGCCCCGGCAGCAGCATGCAGAAATTCAGCGCATGCAGGAATTGCGGCTCGCTGACCCATTTTTTCTCATCCACCACGATGCGATGCATCATGGCGATCTGCCCGGCCGGCCCACCAAAACTGAGCAGGCCGATCTTGGCCCAGACCCGCAGGGCTTCGGAAAAACTTGGTTGATTGATGGTTTGAGAAATTGTCATCGGGCGGCCTGCGGCAATTCGGAAACGGTGCGGCTGCACCACGCATAGAGAGCATCATAGACCGGCATTGCCGCCGTCAACATGGCGTCATCATCCTGAAATTTTTCCGAAAGGCCGAGCGAGACTGCCAGCAGGCCAGCCGCTTGTGGCGCCAGGTCCAGTTGGCCGGTATCGGCGCCCCGCACGATGCGCGCCAGCAAGGCGAGGCCCGGGTTGCTGCCCAAGCCATGACGGGACAGGAAAGCATCAAAACTGCAATATTCGCCATGATGGCCATATTCGGCACCCGGCATGTCAAAGGCGGTGCCGCCGAGTTTTTTCGCGGTGGCGGCCACGTCTTCGGAGGGCACATACAGAATCTGCGCATCCGGATCGATGAAGCGGCGCAGCAGCCAGGGGCAGGCAATGCGGTCGATCTTTGGTCTTTGCCGTGTCAACCAGATGCCAGGCGAAGCCGGCGGCTTGGGGCCGAGCGGCAGCCCCATGGCACGCCAGGCCTCGATGCCACCTTCAAGATAGGCCACGTTATACCCCAGCTGCAGCAGCCCGGCCGCCACCCCCTGGCTAACTTCATGGCCATAAACACAAAACACCACAATAGCAGCATCAGCCGGGATGCCGTGCTGCCACTGAGGCATCTGTTCGGGATCACGCCGCCGGGCTCCGCTGATCGTATCCGCCGCTTCGTCATAGCGAGGGCTGCGGCGTACATCGAGCAGATAAGGGAACCGCCCTTGGCGGATTGCCAGGTCCAATTCGTCTACGCTGATTGAAATCGGAGAAACAGTTTTTTCCATGACACACCTTCATCCCGCCGCAGCAAAGCGACGCAGAACAGAAGGCGGTGCTTGGAAGCCTAGTGCCAATAGACAGCAAGGCATCTGACGGGGAGACCGCTTTGCCCCCGTGGACGCCAGTGTACCAAATTTTCAGATCAAGGAAACCTTGTTGCCGCGATGGCGTTGCAGCCGGCCGGCCAGTTCACGTTCCAGCAGCACCATCTGCACGATGGCGGGGGCGTAGCCGGTGAGGCGGATCAGCTCGTCGATATCCACCGGACTGGGGGATAGCAGTTCATCGATGCGCTGGTGCGCCTGGGCCATCGCGGCATCATCCGGCATGGCCATGCTGCCGCCAAAAGCCGATGGCGGCGCGGGGGCCTGCAATTCTGTTTGCAACAGCGGCCGGATCACATCCAGCACATCGTCCAGCCGTTCTACAAGCGCGGCGCCCTGGCGGATCAGATCGTTGCTGCCATTGCAGCGCGGGTCGAGCGGCGAACCCGGCACCGCCATCACCTCGCGGCCCTGTGCGGCGGCAAAACGTGCGGTGATCAGCGAGCCGGATTTCAGCGCCGCTTCCACCACCAGCACACCCAGGCTGGCGCCGGCGATCAGCCTATTGCGGCGCGGAAAATTCGGCGCCTTGACCGGGGCACCAAACGGCATCTCGGCATAGATTGCCGCTTCCAGCGCCATGCGTTTGTGCAGGTCGGCATTCTCCGGCGGGAAGATCACGTCGATGCCGGCGCCGATGAAGGCATAGCTGCCACCGGCTTGCGCGCCGGCCAGTAAGGCGCCTTCATGCGCGGCGCGGTCGATGCCGCGTGCCAGGCCGGATATCACCACCAGATTCTGATGTGCGATTTCATGCGCCAAGTCGCGGGTGAACCGCTGGCCGATAGCCGAGGCATTGCGGGCGCCAACAATCGCCACGCCGGGCTTGGGCGCCAGATCGGCATGGCCATGCAGGGTCAGGATTGGCGGCGCATCGTCGATATTGCTCAACCGCGCCGGATAGGCCGCTTCGCCCCAGGCCACCAGGCGGGCGCCGAAGCGCGCCACGGCCTCGCGCTCGGCCTCGGCTTCCGCCTTGCCGGCGATGCGCAAGGCGCGTTTGGCGCCGCCGCGTCGCGCCAGGTCCGGCAGGGCAGCGAGGGCGGCGGCGGCATTGCCGAAACGCTCAAGCAATTGGAAGAAGGTTATCGGGCCGATATTCTCGCTGCGGCAGAGGCGCAGCCAGTCCAGCCTTTCGGCCTCGCTCAGCTCACGCCGGCCCGGCGGCATCTTTTTTCTTGCCGATCTTCGGTTCCTCGCCTTTCAGCAGGCGGCGGATATTCTGGTGATGCCGGATAAAAACCAGCAGTGCCATGATGGCGCATAATGCTGCCATGCCGGTTGCCGGCAACGTATCTGGTGCGATCAACCAGGCATAAAGCGGGCTGAGCGCTGCGGCCACCAGGGCCGATAACGACGAATAGCGCAACACCGCCGCCATCAGCAGCCAGGTGGCGCAGCACAGCAGGCCCAGCGGCCAATACAGGCCCAGCGTAACGCCCAAGAAGGTGGCCACGCCCTTGCCGCCATTAAATTTGAGCCAGACCGGAAACAGATGGCCGATGAAGGCGCCAAAAGCAGCCGCCAGCATGATTTCCGGGCCACCAAAATACAGACCCAGCAAAGCCGCCGCCGTGCCTTTGCCGCCATCCAGCAACAAGGTGGCCAGCGCCAAGTCCTTGCGGCCGGTGCGCAGCACATTGGTGGCGCCGATATTGCCCGAGCCGATGGCGCGGATATCACCCAGGCCGGCCAGCTTGGTCAGCAGCAGGCCGAACGGGATGGCGCCGAGCAGATAGCCGCCGGCCAGCGCGATAAGAAGATGTGTTGTGTTCATTGGCCGTCCCGCTTGCGCTGGAATACGGTTTCGCCGGCCACCACGGTGCGCAAGGCATGGCCCTGCACGCGGCGCCCGTCATAGGGCGAATTCTTGGCCTTGGAGCGCATCTTCTTGGCGTCGATCTTCCACGGCGCTTCCAGGTCAAATAGCAGCAGATCGGCCGGGGCGCCCGGCGCCAGCCGGCCACTCTCCTGTTTCAGCAGTTTTGCCGGCTTGTGGGTCAGGCAGCCCAGCAACTGCAACAGCGGCACCTGGCCTGAATGATACAGGCCCAGTGACAACGGCAGCAGGGTTTCCAGCCCGATAGCGCCAAAGGCGGCCTGGGCGAAGGGCAGGCGCTTGCTTTCCGGGTCCTGCGGCGCATGGGCCGAGGAGATCACGTCAATCGTGCCATCGCGGATGGCTTCCACCAGGGCGCGGCGATCATCCTCATGGCGCAATGGCGGCTTCACCTTGGCAAAGGTGCGGTAATCGCCAACATCAAATTCATTCAGCGCAAAATTATGCGGTGCGGCGCCGATGGTGAGGCGCAGGCCGCGCGCCTTGGCCTGGCGGGCCACCTCAAGCGCATCGGCGGTGGAGAGATGCGCCGCATGCAGCCGGCTGCGGGTCAGTTCCAGCAAGCGGATATCGCGTTCCAGCATGATCACTTCGGCCGCAGCCGGAATGCCGGGCAGGCCGAGCCGGGCTGCCACTTCGCCTTCATTCATGGCGCCATCGGTGGCAAGCTTCGGTTCTTCGCTGGGCTGGATCAGCAGCAGATCAAAAACCGTGGCATAGGACAGCGCGCGGCGCATCACCCGGGCATCGCTGATGGCATGTTCGCCATCGGTGAAGGCCACGGCGCCGGCTTCGGCCAGCAGGCCGAATTCGGTCATTTCCTTGCCCTTGGTGCCCTTGGTGGCGGCTGCTGCCGGCAGCACCCGCACCACGGCGCTATCGGCAGCGCGGCGGGCGACAAATTCCACCAGCGCAACCTCGTCGATCACCGGATCGGTATTCGGCATTGCCACCAGGGTGGTGACGCCGCCGGCCGCTGCGGCGCGGGCGCCGGTGGCAATGGTTTCCTGCTGCTCGGCACCCGGCTCGCGCAGCCAGACATGCATGTCGATCAGGCCGGGGCAGAGGCAATGGCCCTGGCAATCAATGGTTTCAACCTCGTTGCCGAGGTCGCCGATATTCATCAGGCGTGGGCCGAGATCGACAATGCGGTCGCCCTCGGTGAGCAGGGCGCCCTTCACATCCAGCCCGGTGGCCGGATCGAGCAGGCGCGCATTGGTGTAAAGTTTGCGACGGCGCGGCATGGTCTTGCTTTCCCTCACGCGCCGTGCCAGTTCGGCAGATGCTGCGCCAGCATTTCAAGGCAGGCCATGCGCACCGCCACGCCCATTTCCACCTGTTCGTGGATCACGCTGCGATGGATGTCGTCGGCCACTTCGGTATCGATCTCGATGCCGCGATTCATCGGCCCCGGATGCATGATCAGCGCATCCGGCTTGGCGAAACTGAGTTTTTCCGCATCCAGGCCGTAGACATGGAAATATTCCCGCGTCGACGGCACGAAGGAGCCATGCATGCGCTCCATTTGCAGGCGCAGCATCATCACGATATCCACGTCGATGAGGCCCTTGCGCATGTCGTGAAACACTTCCACGCCGAAGCGTTCGGCATGCGCCGGCAGCAAGGTGGGCGGTGCAATAAGGCGCACATGGGCGCCCATGGTGTTGAGCAGGTAGATATTCGAGCGCGCCACGCGGCTGTGCAGGATGTCGCCGCAGATCGCCACCCGCAGCCCTTGCAGCCGGCCCTTGCGGCGGCGGATGGTGAGGGCATCCAGCAGCGCCTGGGTGGGATGCTCATGGGTGCCGTCGCCGCCATTGATCACCGAACAGCCGACTTTCTGCGCCAGCAAAGCCACGGCGCCCGAATCGGGGTGGCGCACCACCAGCAGGTCTGGGTGCATGGCATTCAGGGTGATTGCCGTATCGATCAGGGTTTCACCCTTTTTTATCGACGACGTGGCCACCGACATGTTGATCACATCGGCGCCGAGCCGCTTGCCGGCCAGTTCAAATGAGGTGCGGGTGCGGGTGGAATTCTCGAAGAACAGGTTGATAATGGTGCGGCCGCGCAGCAGCCCCTGTTTCTTGTCGATGGCCCGATTCTGCGCCACATAACGATCCGAGCGATCCAGGATCGCGCCAATGTCCTGGGAAGAAAGTCCTTCTATTCCAAGGAGATGGCGATGCGGAAAGAGGGGGGGAGGGGTCGTCTCGGCAGACCCGGCGGCAGCGTTGGAAAGAGTGCTTGCAGACATCGGGCCGGGATCATACACATCCACCCCGGCGGCGGCAACGCATGCGTAACCTCGCCGCCCTAGACTGAGAAACTTCAGGTCGTATACTCGTGCGAAGAGATGGCTAAGGCACAGAATCAGTATTTTGATCCGCGCAAACCGGCCGATCCGGTGGGTGAGGCGCTGCGCCTGCTGCAGGTGCTGGAATTGCGTGGCCGACAGGCCGCCGAAACCTCGATGGAAACCTACGAACGAGCGCTTCTGCTGTCATTCGCCGAATACACCGATAATTTCCGCCATGTGCAGGAATTCCTGTCCTTCTGCGAGGTGCTGGAGGGCCGGCTGGAAAGTCTGGATGCCGCAACGCGCGAGATGGTGCTATCCGAGGTAAACGGCGTGAAAATGCGCTGCTATGCCGCCATGCTGAAGGCGATGGGCGCCTACCTGACCCATATGGACCGGCGCGGCATGGTCAATTTTTTTGCCCAGGCGGTGTTTCTTAACCAGCTCGACTCGCTGGCCTTTTTTCGTGAGCAGGTGTTGCCCGACATCCCGGCCAATCTGGTGCCGGATTACCTGCCAGACTTGCAGCAGGAAGTGGAGGCAAAGCTGCGCAAGCTGCTCGACCGTTGCGTCGATCTGCCGGATTTCCGCTTCGAAAATTAGCCCCTGGCGGTTTCTAAGCCGCTGGCGATGCCCTATTTTGTGGGCATGACGCGCAAGAGCTATTACATCACCACCCCGATCTATTACGTGAATGACAAGCCCCATATCGGGCATGCCTACACGACCCTGGCCTGCGACCTGCTGGCGCGCTTCAAGCGCCTGGACGGGTTTGACGTGCTGTTCCTGACCGGCACTGACGAGCATGGCCAGAAGGTGGAGAAGGCGGCAATGGCTGCCGGCATCGACCCCAAAACCTTCTGCGACCAGGTGAGCACCAATTTCCGCGATCTGGCCCGGCGGCTGAATATCTCGAATGACGACTTCATTCGCACCACCGAGCCGCGTCATATCAAATCGGTGCAGGCTTTGTGGACCAAGCTGCTGGAAGCCGGCGACATCTATCTCGGCCATTACGAAGGCTGGTATGCGGTGCGCGACGAAGCCTTTTACCAGGAAGACGAGCTCGAAGACGGCCCGAATGGCAAAATCGCCAAGGCATCGGGTGCGCCGGTGGAATGGGTCAAGGAACCCTCCTATTTCTTCCGCCTGTCGGCCTGGGAAGATCGGCTGCTGCAATTCTATGACGCGCATCCCGGCTTCATCCTGCCGAGCAGCCGGCGGAATGAAGTGGTCAGCTTCGTCAAGGGCGGGCTGAAGGATCTGTCGGTTTCGCGCACCACCTTCAAATGGGGCGTGCCGGTGCCGAACGATCCGGCGCATATCATGTATGTGTGGCTGGATGCGCTGACCAACTACATCACCGCCGCCGGCTTCCCGGATACCAATTCGGAGACCTATCGCCGCTTCTGGCCGGCCGACCTGCATATGGTGGGCAAGGACATCCTGCGTTTCCATGCCGTCTACTGGCCGGCCTTTCTGATGGCGGCCGGGCTGGACGTGCATCACCGCGTCTTTGCCCATGGCTGGTGGACCAACGAAGGCCAGAAGATTTCCAAGTCGCTGGGGAATGTGATCGATCCGCTGCATCTGATCGACACATTCGGCCTGGATCAGACGCGCTATTTCCTGATGCGCGAAGTGCCGTTTGGCAATGACGGCGATTTCCGCCGTGATGCGATGATCAACCGGATCAATAACGAACTGGCCAATGGCATGGGCAATCTGGCGCAGCGCACGCTGAGCTTTGTGGCCAAGAATGCCGGCGCCAGCGTGCCACAGCCGGGGCCGCTGGACCCGCTTGACGAAGCCTTGCTGGCGCGGGCCGATAGCCTGCTGCCGCAGATGCGCGCCGCTTTTGATGAGCAGGCTTTGCATGTCGCCCTGCAAGCCTGGTTCGATCTGGTGGATGCGGCCAATAAGTATATCGACGTGGCGGCGCCGTGGACCTTGCGCAAGACCGATCCGGCACGCATGAACACGGTGTTGTGGACCCTGCTTGAAACCATCCGTCATCTGGCGATCCTGGCGCAGCCGGCGATGCCCGATGCGGCGGCGCGGCTGCTGGATCAGCTCGGTGTTTCGGAAGCAGCACGCGGCTTTGCGCAGCTTGGCGAAATGGGCCGCCTGCGCGCCGGCATGCCGTTGCCCAGCCCGCAGGGTGTGTTCCCGCGTTATGTCGAGGAGAAGGCCTGAGGCCATGCTGATCGACAGTCATTGCCATCTTGACTTTCCGGATTTTGGCGCGGAACTTGATCAGGTGGTGGCGCGCGCCCGCGCGGCCAATGTGGGCCTGATGCTGACCATCTCAACCCGGCTGGACAAATTCCCGCAGGTGCTGGCGGTGGCCGAGCGCTTTCCCGATGTGTATTGCACCGTGGGCATCCATCCGCATGAGGCCGACGACCATGTGGATGTGGCGGCGGCCAGGCTGATCGAACTGGCGCAGCATCCGAAAGTGGTCGGCATCGGCGAAACCGGCCTGGATTATTATTACGAACATGGCAGCCGGGCGGCGCAGCAAAGCTGTTTCCTGGCGCATATCCAGGCGGCGCGTGAAACCGGCCTGCCGGTGGTGATCCATACCCGCGATGCTGATGACGACACGGCCGAGATCATCGACCAGGAAATGCAGAAGGGCGCCTTCAAGGGCCTGCTGCATTGTTTTTCATCCGGCCATGCCCTGGCCGAGCGCGCCGTTGCGCATGGCATGATGGTGTCCTTCTCCGGGATCCTCACCTTCAAGAATGCCAAGGCGGTGCAGGCCAGTGCCGCCGCGCTGCCGCTGGATAGCCTGCTGGTGGAAACCGACGCGCCCTATCTGGCGCCGATCCCGCTGCGCGGCAAACGCAACGAACCGTCCTATGTGGCGCATACCGCCGCCTATCTGGCGCAGTTGCGCGGCATCGGCGTGGCCGAATTGCAGCGGCTGACGACTGCGAATTTCCTGCGCCTGTTTGACAAGGTGCCGGCTGCGGCGGTCGGGGCGCAATTGGCGGCATGAAGGCGGTCATTCTCGGCTGCGGCGGCTCGGTGGGGGTGCCGCGCATTGATGGCGCCTGGGGCGCCTGCGATCCCAACGAGCCGCGCAACCGGCGCTCGCGCGGCTCGATCCTGGTGGAACTCGATGATACCCGCATCCTGGTGGATACCAGCCCGGATCTGCGCAGCCAGTTCATTGCCAATGGCCTGCATTGGGTATCCGCGGTGGTTTGGACACATGACCATGCCGACCAGACCCACGGCATCGACGATATCCGCATCCTGGCCTACACGGCGCAGAAGCGGGTGCCGGCCTGGGGCGATGATTTCACGCTGAACCGCCTGTTCAAAAAATTCGGCTATTGCTTTGAGACCATGGGCGGCTATCCGGCAATCCTGGAACCCTGCCGCATCGACGGCGATTTCCAGATCGGGCCGGTGCAGGTGAAGCCGTTCCGTCAGGATCATGGCGGCATGCATTCGCTTGGCTTCCGCTTCAACGATGCGCTGGCCTATTCCAATGATGTGGTGGGCCTGGACGAAGCTGCCTTTGCCGCCCTGGCCGGCGTGAAGGTGTGGGTTGTTGATGCGCTGCGCTACAAGCCGCATCCCACCCATAGCCATCTGGAGCAGACGCTGCGCTGGATCGAGCGGGTGAAGCCGGAACGCGCCATCCTGACCAACATGCATATCGATCTGGATTACGCCACGCTATGCCGCGAATTGCCCGCCGGTGTTGAGCCAGCCTATGACGGCATGGTGATTGAATGCTGAAAACCATCTGGTCGGTTTCCGAACGCGGCGCGGTCGGCATGCAGAATCAGGCCCTCGGCCTGGGTGAAGCGCTGTTTGCCGGCGGCGGTTTCGAGGCGCCGCGCAGCATCGAAGTGGCGTTCCGCAAACCTTATACCTGGGCGCCGATGCATCCGGCTTTTGCCAGCTTGAAGGCGCTGAGCCGGGACACCGCCGCATCGATCGCCGAGCCCTGGCCCGATCTGCTGATCACCTGCGGGCGCAAATCCGCCCTGCTGGCCCTGGCGGTGAAACGCGCCAGCCGCGGCCGCACGGTATGTATTCATGTGCAGGATCCGAAAGCCGAGCCGCGCCATTGGGATCTGCTGATCGTGCCGGAACATGATCGTTTGCGCGGCGCCAATGTGCTGGTTTCAAAAGGCGCGTTGCATCGGGTTACCCGGCTCAAATTGTCCAGTTCAGCCGCGGCGTTGGCGCCGCAACTGGCGCATCTGCCCAAGCCGCGCCTGGCTGTGCTGGTTGGCGGCAACAACCGCTACTACACGCTGGATCAGGATTGGATGACCGGCTTTGTGGCGCAATTGCGCCAGGCCGCCATTGCAGGCAATTGGGGCGTGATGGCCACCATCTCGCGCCGCACCGGCGAGGCCGAAACCAATATCCTGCGCGGCGGCCTGGCCAGCCTGCCCGGCGCCTATCTGTGGGATGGCAGCGGGCCGAACCCGTATTTCGGCTTTCTCGGCCTGGCCGATGCGATCCTGGCGACCTGCGATTCCGTGTCGATGATCTCGGAAGCCTGCTCCACCGGCAAACCGGTCTATGTTGCCCGGCTGCCCGGCAAGTCCAAGCGGTTTGACGCCTTCTTTGAAAATCTGCGCCGGCGCGGCTTGATCCAGTGGTTTGATGGCCATCTGGCGCAATGGGAAAACAGCCGCCTCGACGACATGGATCATATCGCCGATCAGGTGCGCCAGCATTTTGGCTGGCAGCCCAGCAGTGGCAGCCTGACCTGACACCGGTGGCTTTGATCTTGCTGGTGCAGCCGGCTAGAATGGCCGCCATGCTGCGCCGGCTATTTATCTGCACACTGCTTATGTTTTGCTGCACCGTGCTGCCGGCGGCAGCGCAGGACAGCCTGCTGCTGCATTACCGCTATGTGCGGAACTACATTCCCGATCTGCCGCGCAAGCGCGAGATGAACGGGCTGTACCGCAATCAGATGATCGAGCTGCGCGACGAGATCGTGGCGGCCAATCATCACGGCCATGAAATGCCGTGCTCCTCGCAAATCCTGGAGGAAGCACGCTGGCTGATGAATTCCACCGGCAACCGCGCCGGGGTGGAACGCCGCCTGGCCGATCTGCGCGCCAGCCTGAAGCATTATGACCAGTCGTATGCCTTTGAGCAGCAGCCCGGCGATGGCGGCTGGGGCCGCTGTTTCACGGCTTGGTATTTGCGGCTGCATGCCAGCGTGGACCCGCTGAAGGAAATGCTGGTGAGCGGCACCGCGCCACGTCATCCATTCCGTCTGCTCGAACCGGTCAACACGCCTGAGAAGATGCGGGCCTTGCTCAAAAGCATGCTGGTTTCCGATCTGGCCGCCGATGGCAATGATCACCGCAAGGAGCTCAATCTCACCATCACGGCGCTGGCGCAATTGCTGTTCCTGCCGCGTATGGAAACCGTGTTGCCGCATGACCTGCCGCGCGATGCGCTGGCGGCGGCTTTGCGCGATTTTATTGATAATGAATGGCAAGACCCGGATACCGGCTTCTGGGGCGCCTGGTACAAGGTGGGTGACGAAATCCGCCGCACCAATGACCTGTCGATCACGTTCCATGTTATCAGCTACCGCCAGGATTCGCCGCCGCGCATGCGGCAACTGGCCGACACGCTGTTTGCCATCCGCACCCAGCGCTACCCCTATGGTTGGCGCGACCAGGGGACGCAGAACAATCACCATGCCTATGACGTGGTGCGGCTGCTGCGTCGCGCCTGGCCGGAAATGACCGAGGAGCAGCGCCGCCGCTCGGAGGCCGAGTTGGCGATCATGTTGGCGCGTTCGCTCGGCGTTTCCATCGATGATGGCGGGCGGTTTGTTGACGAACCCTATAACAGCGTTGCGGAGGCGTATTATTTCGGCGTGTCGTTCCTGGACGAAATCGGTTTTTTCAGGAAAAGCCAGCGTTTCTGGACCCCGCTATCGCTGACCGACCCGGAATCACTGCGCCAGGCACTGATCGGCAATATCTCAAGGCTTGATCCGGCCAATCCAATGGCCTCGGCTGCGATCCGCAAATTGCAGGCACGGGATTGAGCTAGGGTCCGCACTCTAAGGCCCGAACCAGAAGCGCGGCGGCAAATCAAGAAAGCGCGGGGCGGGCAGGCGGCGATGCCGCAGCCAATCGACAAGACGAAGTACAACAAAACGCCATTGCATAAGCACCGCCTCCTTGCGGCGGCTTCTGCTTAGGCCATTCAGTAGTTTAATAAAATTTGATTTATCAAACAATATAGTTTTATATATCTAAACAATGAGCCAGACCAATCTTGATCTCGACCTGTTGCGCAGCTTCATTGCCATTGCCGATGGCGGCAGCTTTGCCCAGGCTGCGCGGCAGGTGAACCGCAGCCTGCCGGCGATCAGCCTTCAAATGCGGCGGCTGGAGCAGAGTGTGGAGGCGGGGCTGTTCCTGCGCGAGGGCCGGCGCATGCGGCTCAGCGATGCCGGCCACAAGCTGCTGGATCATGCCCGGCGCCTGATTGCGCTGAATGACCAAGCCCTGGCGGCAATGCGGCAGCCGCGCCTGAGCGGCGTGGTGCGGCTTGGCCTGCGCCAGGATTTTGCCGAGCAGCGCCTGCCGGTTGTGCTGGCGCAATTCAGCCGGCAATATCCCGATCTGCGGCTGGAAATCCGTATTGAACGCACCGATGCGCTGCTGGCCGATCTGCGTGCCGGCCGGCTTGATCTGGTGCTGGCGGTGCGGCGCGAGGCAATGGCCGGCCTGCATTATGAAGCCTTGCGTCGGATTCCAGCGGTGTGGATTGCGCGGCAGGATTTTGAATTGCCGCCGGGCAAGCCGCTGCCGCTGGTGCTGTTTGAGGCGCCGTGCAGCTTCCGCAGCCTGATCTTCGCAGCCCTGGGCAAAGCCGGCATCGCGTGGGATGTGGTTTACACCACACCCAGCCTGTCTGGCCTGCGCGCCGCCGTGGCCGCCGGCCTTGGGGTAACCGCCCGCAGCCTGGCTTCCCTTGGCCATGACCTGGGGCCGGCGAAGCGCAGCTTGGCGCTGCCCAAGCTGGGTGATCTGGAAATTGGATTTTACAGCACGGGGCGTGATTTGGCGGTGCCGGGGCAGGTGCTGCGCGATTTGCTAAGCCAAGCCATTAGCTGATGCACTAGCGCATGCGGCCGCGCATCACTTCCATACGGTCCACACGGTTGCGCAGGTCGGCAATCTCGGCTGCCACAATTTCGCTATCCACCGCCAGCGAGGTCAGGCCATTGATCAGTGTCATGGTGCGGCGCGCCACTTCGCTGATCTGGGCGTCATATTCCGCCAGCCGGGCGCTCTGGCTTAGCAGATAGGTGTCCTGCTGCTGAAAGCGGGCTTGCTGTTCGGCCTGTAAGGTTGCCATGATTTCCTGCTTGGCCCAGAACGTGCCACCATAAGCGCCGCCCAGGCCGCAGGCGGCGGCGATCAATGCAGTGACAAGCAGTCGGGGCATGCGGCTAACTTCCAGCAGATGGGCCAAGGATTGCGCTGGCATTCTATGTAGCGCAAAGCAGGTTTCACGGCCATCATACTGAAGCAGGGCGATCTTTGGCTCTTTTTGCCGGAAAACCCATATTCCATATTTTCCATAATATACATTATCCGATATTTAGATATGTATTGCAAAAGCCGGCTGCCGGCTACCTTCCCGATTTTCCGATGGCCGTCGATATGCTATCGGTTGTCTGTATACGTCACAGCGCAATTTGTATTGGGCCGGAGATCCACAGTGACCATTGTGCTGCGTAATCTGCGGCGGATCGTTCGTTTTTACCGCAGCCTTCAGCATAAATACCACCTGACCCGCGACAGCTTTTCCCGCCTTGGCTGCCTGCTGGCCGCGCGGCGCAAGCTGTTGAGTGCAGCTTTGCGCGCCGCCTTACGCCAGCGCAGTTTGACCGCCGCCCTGCATGTTTTGGAACAGGATGATGACGCCGCCTGGCTAGAATTCCTGGGCGCTGCCTGCCGGCGCTTGGGCTGTCCGAACCATGCCCGGCGCCTGCTCGACCGCGCTGTGCGGCAAGACCCGGAGCGTGTTTCGGCCTGGTGCGAATTGGCCGCAGCGGGTGTCCGGCAGCCGCCCGAGGCGCTGTTTCCATCGATATTTGTCTACCATCATCTGGGGCTTGGCGATCATATCATCTGCCAGGCTCTGGTGCGGCATGTCGCGGCTGAACATGGTTCTGTTGGGCTGATGGTGCGCCGCTCCTATCTCGATTCAGTGCGTTTCATGTATCGCGACGATCCGGCAGTGCGCTTTTTGGTGGTCCGCGATGACCGTGAGGCCGAGGCGTTTCTGGATTTCTGGCCCGAAACACGACGTATTCGGATCGGACACGAAAATCTGAATATCTCAAAAGTTACTTTTGCTGAAAGCTTCTACAACCAGTTGGGGTTTGATTACGCCCGCCGCTGGGATGGGAGCATCCGACGCGACCCGGCGCGCGAGGAAGCTTTTTATCGCCGTGTAATTACCCAGCCCGGCCCGTTTATTTTTGTCCACGAGGATCCCAGGCGCCGCTTCGGTATCGATTTGAGCCGCCTGCCCAAGGGCGTGCCGATCATCCGTTCGCAGCTTGGCCTGACCCCGAATATCTTCGATTATGGCCTGGTGCTGGAGCGTGCAGCGGAAATCCACACCATTGACAGTTCTTTCCGCCATATTGTGGATACGCTTAATCTGACCGGGCCTCGCCTGTTCCTGCACCTCTATGCCAAGGGCGTGGATGTGCCGGCCCGGCTGCCCTGGACCATCCTGACCTGACCCCGACTAATCCACGCCGGAAGTCCTGCCCATGCCCAGCACCACCGCTCTGCAAGAGTTGCTTTCGATCATGGCGCGGCTGCGTAATCCCGATGGCGGCTGCCCCTGGGACCTGGAGCAGACCTTTGCCACCATTGCGCCCTACACCATCGAGGAAGCCTATGAGGTGGAGGATGCCATCGCCCGCAACGACATGGCGGCGCTGAAGGACGAGCTTGGCGACCTGCTGTTGCAGGTGGTGTTTCATGCCCGCATGGCCGAGGAAGCCGGCCATTTTGATTTCAACGACGTGGCGCGCAGCATTGCCGACAAGATGATCCGGCGCCATCCGCATGTCTTCGGCGATGTCTCGGCCGACCGGCCCGAGACAGTCAGCACCAATTGGGAGGCGATCAAGGCGGCCGAGCGTGCCGCCAAGCCGGCCGAGCCGGATGGCATTTCGCCTGTTCTGGCTGGTGTCAGCCCGGGCCTGCCAGGCATGACCCGGGCGGTGAAATTGCAGAACCGGGCCGCAAGGGTTGGCTTTGACTGGCCCGACAAGGCGCCTGTAATTGATAAAATTAAAGAGGAATTAGAAGAGCTTGAGCAGGAAATTGCATCTGATGGAACAGATAAAATAGCTGAGGAATACGGCGATTTTCTTTTTGTTGTTGCAAACTTGGGTCGTCATCTTAAACTTGATCCGGAAGATGTTTTGCGCCGGGCAAATCGTAAGTTTGAGAATAGATTCAGCAAGATGGAATCTATTTTGCAGAAATCAGGCAAAGTTCTGGCGGATTGCGACCTCGCCACCATGGATGTTGCTTGGAATCTGGCCAAACTTGCTGAAAAAACCAAGTGATTCTAATCAGTTATAAAACAACCCGCCTTATTATGGCCGCAGAATGGCCGCAGCAAAACCGCTTCAGCGGCCAGGAATGAACACATCGCAGGGTCAGCTTGATTGGCACCGGTTCGCGGCACCCGCCCGGCCGGTATTGATAAGCAAAGGAGACCCTACCGATGCACAAGATCACTCATTATGCCGTGCTGGCTGCCTCGGCCCTCGCCCTGCTGGCTGCCGCGCCGGCCAGCATCCGCCCGGCCAATGCGGCTGATATCCTGCCCAATTGGGAACAGGTTGAAGGCAACTGGAACCAGTTTGCCGGCAAGGTCAAACAGCGTTGGGGCAAGCTGACCGATGACGACCTGACGGTCATCAACGGCAAGCGCCAGGAACTGATCGGCAAGGTGCAGGAACGCTATGGCATCGCCAAGGGCGAAGCCGAGAGCCAGGTGAAGGATTGGGAAAAGAGCGAGATGCTGAAGCCGAAATCCTGATCGGCCAGTGATCCACGCGCCATCCCACCGTTAATTTCACACTCATTTTCGGAGTAATATCATGAGCAACACATCCGCGCGTATTGACGCAAAGATCACCGCCATCCTGCCGTCCTGGGAACGTATTGCCGGCAACTGGAAGCAGTTCTCCGGCTCGGCCAAGGAACGCTGGGGCAAGCTGACCGATGACGATCTGGCCATGATCGATGGCCGCCGCGAGCAGCTTGCCGGCAAGATCCAGGAGCATTACGGCATCATCAAGGATCAGGCCGAGCGCCAGGTCAGTGACTGGCTGGAAATGCAGCATCGTGCCGAGCAGGTCGCCAAGAAGGCGCCCGGCACGCCGAACCAGCTGTAAGGAGGTACCGGATCATGGCACGTACCACCGCTACCAATCGCGGCGCCGAAACCGATCTGCGGGCGCTGCATAGCCAGGTGGCTGAGCTGGGTGACCAGCTTGGCAGCCTGCTCACTCAGGTCAAGCAGAATGGCGGCCAGCTTGCCGAGGCCGAGCTGAGCCAGTTGCAGGAAAAGCTGACCGGCCTGCTCGACGACGCCAAGGACAAGGGCCGCGAGGCCCTGGCCACAGTTGAGGAGACCGTGCGCGAACGGCCCGGCACCAGCCTGCTGGCAGCCTTTGCCGTGGGTGCCGTTCTCACCGGCCTGTTGCTGCGGCGATGAGTTTGCCGCTGCTTGGTCTTGCCCTTGAAGGCTTCAAGGCCGCCAGTTCGGCGCGGCAGCGACGGCGTCTTGCCGTCGTTGCCGTGGCCGGCACGGTGGGGGCCTGCGCCCTGCTCGCAGGCCTGCTGCTGCTTGGTTGGGCGCTGTTTCTGGCCTATGGCGGGCTGATGCCTTTGCCGCTGGCCGCCGCCGCTGCCGCTTTCAGCTTGCTGGCTTTATCGGGCCTGGCTGGCTGGCTGGCCTATCGCTTGCGCCCCAGCCCGGCCAATGACATGGCCGCCATGCTGGCCCAGGCCGAGCCGCTGATCCGTCAGCATCCCGGCACAGCCCTGTTGGCAGCCATAACCCTCGGCGGTCTGGCCTCTATTCTTTTGAAGCGCTAAACCGCCTCAGAACGGGATTTCGTCATCCAGGTCGTCGCGCCGCGCCGGGGCTGCCGGCCGGCCGCCGCCACCGCCAGCAGCGCGACCACCGCCGTAACCGCCACCACCACCCATGCCGCCGCCATCGCCGTAATCGTCCCCGCCGCCATAGCTGCCACCGCCGCCACCGCCGCCCATGCCGCCGCCTTCGCCCCGGCCATCCAGCATGGTCAGTTCGCCGCGATAGCGTTGCAGCACCACTTCAGTGGTGTATTTCTCGGCGCCGGACTGGTCGGTCCATTTGCGCGTCTGCAACGAGCCTTCGAGATAGACCTTGGCGCCCTTCTTGAGATATTGCTTGGCCACCTTGACCAGATTCTCATTGAAGATCACCACGCGGTGCCATTCGGTGCGCTCCTTGCGCTCGCCGGAATTCTTGTCGCGCCAAGTCTCTGATGTGGCAATGGAAAGCTGGCAGACTTCATCGCCATTCTGCATCGAGCGGACCTCCGGATCCTTGCCCAGATTGCCGACCAGGATCACCTTGTTGACGCTGCCAGCCATGGCCTCGCTCCACTATTTGTTTTCTGATATGTTCTTGAACTGGTCTTGTATCATCTAATCAGCGTATAATGGAAGACCTGTAGCAAAAAATCATCTTTTCTCCCCAGATCGAGCACCCCATGCAGAAGACCATTTCCGTCCGAGGCGCCCGCGAGCATAACCTCAAGAATGTGGACGTGGATATCCCGCGCGACAAGCTGGTGGTGCTTACCGGCCTTTCCGGCTCGGGCAAGTCCTCGCTTGCCTTCGACACAATTTATGCAGAGGGTCAAAGGCGTTACGTGGAATCGCTGTCGGCCTATGCGCGCCAGTTTCTGGAGCTGATGCAGAAGCCCGATGTGGATCATATCGACGGCCTCAGCCCGGCGATTTCCATCGAGCAGAAGACCACCTCGAAGAACCCGCGCTCCACTGTCGGCACCGTCACCGAAATCTACGATTACCTGCGCCTGCTGTTCGCCCGAATCGGCGTCCCCTATTCGCCCGCCACCGGGCTGCCGATCGAGAGCCAGACTGTGAGCCAGATGGTTGATCGGGTGATGGCGATGCCGGAAGGTACCCGGCTTTATCTGCTGGCGCCGATGATCCGTGGTCGCAAGGGTGAATACCGCAAAGAATTGCAAGACTTGCAGAAGCGTGGTTTCCAGCGAGTCAAGGTTGACGGCAAGCTTTACGAAATCACCGAAGTGCCGGCGCTGAACAAAAAGCTGAAGCACGATATTGAGGTGGTGGTAGACCGCATCGTGGTGCGGGATGGCGTGCAGACCCGGCTGGCCGATAGTTTTGAGACCGCCCTGGGCCTGGCCGATGGCATCGCCATTACCGAAAATGCCGATGCCAAGCCGAACCCCGCCAAGCCCGATAGCGAGGAAGGTGAACGCACCATCTTCTCGGCCAAATTCGCCTGCCCGGTCTCCGGCTTCACCATCGACGAGATCGAGCCGCGCCTGTTCTCGTTCAACAACCCGTTCGGCGCCTGCCCGGTTTGCGACGGCCTGGGCAACAAGATGTATTTCGACGCCGCCATGGTGGTGCCGGACGAGAATCTGACCCTGCGCGAAGGCGCCATCGCGCCCTGGGCCAAATCCACCTCGCCCTATTACCAGCAGACGCTCGACGGCCTGGCCAAGCATTACAAATTCTCGCTCACCGCCAAATGGCGCGAATTGCCGGCCAAGGTGAAGCAGGTGCTGCTGCAAGGCTCGGGCGAGGAAATTGTGCCGATTGCCTATGACGACGGCATGCGCAGCTACACCATCAAAAAGCCGTTCGAAGGCGTGGTGCCCAATCTGGAACGGCGCTGGCGCGAAACCGAAAGCGACTGGGTGCGCGAGGAGCTGGAGCGGTTCCAGTCGGCAACGGCCTGCGAAAGCTGTGGCGGCCACCGCCTGAAGCCGGAAGCCCTGGCGGTCAAGGTCGGCGGCAATCATATCGGCCAGGTCTGCGAGCGGTCGATCCTGGAAGCACGGCAATGGTTCCTTGATCTCACCGCCGCGCTCAGCCCGAAGCATCAGGATATCGCCGCCCGCATTCTCAAGGAGATTAACGAAAGGCTCGGCTTTCTGGTCAATGTCGGCCTGGATTATCTCACCCTGGCGCGTGGCTCCGGCACGCTCTCGGGTGGTGAAAGCCAGCGTATCCGCCTGGCCTCGCAGATCGGTTCCGGCCTGACCGGCGTGCTTTATGTGCTCGACGAGCCGAGCATCGGCCTGCATCAGCGCGACAATGCCAAGCTGCTCGAAACCCTCACCTATCTGCGCGATATCGGCAATACCGTGCTGGTGGTGGAGCATGACGAGGAAGCAATCCGCACTGCCGATTACGTGATCGATATGGGGCCGGCGGCCGGTGTGCATGGCGGCGAGATCATCGCCGAAGGCACCCCCGCCGATATCATGAAAGCGCCCAAATCGATCACCGGGCAGTATCTTTCCGGCAAGCGCTTCGTGGCGGTGCCGGCCAAGCGGCGCCAGCGGGTGCTGAACAAGACCGTGCGCGTGGTGGGCGCCAAGGCCAACAATCTCAAGAATGTGACGGCCGAATTCCCGCTTGGCCTGCTGACCTGCGTTACCGGCGTTTCGGGCGGCGGCAAGTCAACGCTGACCATCGAAACATTGTTCAAGGCGGTGTCGCGCAAGCTGAATGGCAGCCGCGACATTCCGGGTGCACATGACCGTATCGAGGGCCTGGAATGGCTCGACAAGATCATCGACATCGACCAGTCGCCGATTGGCCGCACGCCGCGTTCCAACCCGGCCACCTATACCGGCGCTTTCGGCCCGATCCGTGACTGGTTTGCCGGCCTGCCGGAAGCCAAGACCCGGGGCTATGCGCCGGGCCGCTTCTCGTTCAACGTCAAGGGCGGCCGCTGCGAGGCCTGCCAGGGCGACGGCCTGATCAAGATCGAGATGCACTTCCTGCCCGATGTGTATGTGCAATGCGATGTCTGCAAGGGCAAACGCTATAACCGCGAAACTTTGGACATCCATTACCGCGACAAATCCATCGCCGATGTGCTCGACATGACGGTGGATGACGGCGTTGAATTCTTCAAGGCGGTGCCGACGATCCGCGAGAAACTGCAAACGCTGCAACAGGTTGGCCTGGGTTATATCAAGATCGGCCAGTCGGCCACCACGCTATCGGGCGGCGAGGCGCAGCGCGTCAAACTATCCAAGGAATTGTCCAAGCGCGCCACCGGTCGCACGCTCTATATCCTGGACGAGCCGACCACCGGCCTGCATTTTGAAGATGTGCGCAAGCTGCTGGAAGTGATCCATGCCCTGGTGGATACCGGCAACACGGTGATTGTGATCGAGCATAATCTGGAAGTGGTGAAAACCGCCGATTGGGTGATTGATCTTGGCCCCGAGGGCGGCGATGGCGGCGGCATGATCGTGGCTGCCGGCACGCCGGAGGATGTGGCCAAAGTGGCGGAAAGCTATACCGGCCGTTATCTCAAGGAATATCTCAAGCCGGCCGAAAAACGCAGCCTGTCGGATTTGCAGGCGGCCAAGGCCAGCCCGAAAAAACGCGCCGCCGCGCGCTGAATTGATTGAACAGGAGAAAGCCATGCTGCCGCGTAAAATGCTGACCCTTCAGGATGTGCAGGCGATTGCCGCCGCTGCCCAGGCCGAGGCCGAAAGTAATGGCTGGAAGGTCAGCATCGCCATCTGCGACGATGGCGGCCATCTGCTGCATTTCCAGCGCCTGGATGGCGCGCCGCTCACCACCATCGCCATCAGCCAGGGCAAGGCCAGGACCTCGGCTTTTGGCCGCCGTCCGTCCAAGGCGTTTGAAGATATCATCGCCAATGGCCGCCATGCCTTCCTCTCGGTGCCGGATCTGGTGCTGCTGGAAGGCGGCGAGCCGATCCTGGCCGATGGCATCTGCATCGGCGCGGTCGGCGTTTCCGGCGTCACCTCGGCGCAGGATGCGCAGATCGCCCGCGCCGGGATTGCTGCACTCGGGTGAGCCGGATGGCGGCGCCGCGCCCGAAAAAGGTCGATCCGGCCTATCTGGAGCGTGCAGCGCTGTATTACTTGGAGCGTTATGCCTCATCGTCGGCCAATCTGCGCCGGGTGCTGATGCGCAAGGTGCAGAAGCGCAGCTTCGGCAGTGAAGACGGCGCCCCGCCGGAGGCTGCCGCCTGGATCGATGCCCTGATCGAAAAGCTGACCCGGCTCAAGCTGCTGGATGATGCCGCCTATGCCGAGGGCCGCACCCGGCGGCTGTATGCCGAGGGCAAGTCGCTCGGCCGTATCAAGCAGACCCTGGCGGCCAAGGGTATCAGGAGCGAGGCGGCGGAAGCGGCTTTGGACAATCTACGTGAGGAATCCGCCGAACCGGTTTCCGACCTGCCGGCAGCCATCGCCTATGCCCGCCGCCGCAGGCTGGGGCCTTTCCGCACTGACGCTGAGACCCGCCGCGAGATGCGGCAGAAGGATATGGCGGCGCTGGCGCGGCGCGGGTTCGCAAGCGATGTGGTGCGACGTATAATCAATGCCGCGAGTATCGCGGATGTGGAGAGTTTGAGCGATGACTGAGATCAAGCCTGTTCATGTTGTGGGTGGTGGCCTGGCCGGTTCGGAAGCGGCCTGGCAACTGGCCCGTGCCGGCCTGCCTGTGGTGCTGCATGAGATGCGCCCCGAACGCAAGACCGATGCGCATCAGACCGATGGCCTGGCCGAACTGGTCTGTTCAAATTCCTTCCGGTCCGACGATGCCGACAATAACGCTGTCGGCCTGCTGCACGAGGAATTGCGGCGCTGCAATTCAGTGATCATGGCGGCGGCCGATGCCAACAAGGTGCCGGCCGGCGGCGCGCTGGCGGTGGATCGGGACGCCTTCTCGGCCCAGGTGCAACGCAGCATCGAGGCCGAACCGCTGATCCAGATTGCGCGCGGCGAGATTGCCGGCCTGCCGCCCGAGGATTGGGATAGTGTGATCGTGGCCACCGGCCCGCTCACCTCGCCTGCCCTGGCCGAAGCCGTGCTGGCATTGACCGGCGAAAGCAGCCTGGCCTTCTTCGATGCCATTGCGCCGATTGTCCACAAGGACAGCATCGACATGTCGAAGGCGTGGTTCCAGTCGCGCTACGACAAGGTTGGTCCCGAAGGCGATGGCGCCGATTACATCAACTGCCCGATGACCCGCGAGGAATACGACGCCTTCATCGTGGCGCTGCTGGCCGCCGAGAAGACCGAATTCAAGGATTGGGAAAAAAATACGCCCTATTTCGAAGGCTGTTTGCCGATTGAGGTGATGGCGGAACGCGGCCCGATGACCCTGCGTTTCGGCCCGATGAAGCCGGTTGGCCTAACCGACCCGCGCACCGGCAAAAGGCCCAATGCTGTGGTGCAGTTGCGCCAGGATAATGCACTCGGCACGCTCTACAACATGGTGGGTTTCCAGACCAAGATGAAACATGCCGAACAGACCCGGCTGTTCCGCATGATCCCGGGCCTGGAGAATGCGCAATTCGCCCGGTTGGGCGGCATCCACCGCAACACATTCCTGAATTCACCCAAGCTGCTGGACACGCAATTGCGCCTCAAGGCGCAGCCGCGCTTGCGCTTTGCCGGCCAGGTCACCGGTGTGGAAGGCTATGTCGAAAGCACCGCCATCGGCCTGCTGGCTGGCCGCATGGCCGCAGCCGAGCGGCTGGGCGGCCTGCTGGCGCCGCCGCCCAACACCACGGCGCTGGGCGCATTGCACAGCCATATCACCGGCGGCGCTGATGCCAAGACCTTCCAGCCGATGAATGTGAATTTTGGCCTGTTCCCGCCGCCGGCCGAGGATGTGAAACGCGATGGCCGCAAGAAGGCGTTGAGCCAGCGGGCGCGGGCTGATCTGTCGGCCTGGCTGGGCGAGCGGCAAGCGGCTTGACCGATGCGGTGACAGAGCGCCGCGTCACCCTGCTTGGCGCCAGCAGCCGGCTCGGCCGGCCATTGCTGCGGCATCTACAGGCCAATGGCTGGCAGGTGATCGCGGCGGCGCGCAGCCCGCACAAGCTGGATGCGGCATGGCAGGCCGAGGCGCGGCCTTTCCGGCTGGAAGACATGCCCAGCCTGCAAGCTGCTTTGGCCGATGCCGGCGCGGTGGTGAGTTGCCTTGAGGTGCAGCACGCGCCGCAGGTATTGTCGGCCCTGCCGCTTGGCCATGGCGGCCGTGTGGTGATGATCGGCTCCACGCGCATGTTCACGCGGTTTCCCGATGCGCTGGCCGCTCGGCTCAGAGCCGGCGCCGATGCCTTCCTGCATAGCGGCAAGCCCGGCCTGCTGCTGTTGCCCACCATGATCTATGGCGCCGAGGACGATCTCAACACCCGGCGCATTGCCGCCTTTATCCGCCGCTTTGGCGTAATCCCGCTGCCGGCCGGCGGCCGCAGCCTGGTGCAGCCGGTGCATGTGGCGGATGTCTGCGCCTGCATCGAGGCCGCCTTGCTGCGGCCGGAAATTGGTGGCGAAAGCATCGTGGTGGCCGGGCCGCAGGCGGTGCGCTACCACGATTTTGTGCGGTGCATCGGCGCCGCTATTGGTCGCCGGCCCCTGGTGCTGCCGGTGCCGCTCGGCCTGATGCTGGCATTGGCTGCCCTCACCCGCCGGCTGTCTTTCCTGCCCAGTGTGCAGCACGATGAAATCCTGCGGCTCTGCGAGGACAAGGCTTTCCCCATAGAAGCCATGCGGCAGAAACTGGGCGTGGCGCCAATGCCGCTGGCCGAGGGATTGCGGCGCAGCTTCCCGCAGGCGTGATTTTTTGGGTTGTCTCTTGCGCTGGCGGCAATTCATCCCCAACTTCTCGCCTGTGACGGATCAAACTGCACCAAAATGCCACCCCAGAATGCTACTGGCGGGTGGCGGTAGGATGTGCAGCACGATGCCGGATACAGGGAGACAAAAATGCGTTCACGCAGCTTCACCATGCTGGGCCTTGGCCTCGCACTCGCCTTTGCTGCCGTGTTGCTGCCAGCGGGGCCAAGCCTGGCGCAAAGCGGCACCCAAGGCTCGCGCGCTGCCTCCAATGCCTCGGCGTTATCCGCGCTCGGCGCTGGATCGGTGGTGGCCGGCAGTATTGAAAGTGTTGCGGCTTCGGGGAAATTGACCGTGGAAGCCATCGAAACCACCGCCGAAGGCATGGTGCTGGTGCTGAAGACCGCCGGCGCGGCGGCCAGCGAAGCCGGCAAAGTGAGTGTTCGCATCGCCAAGGATGCCGGCGGCGCCGCCTCATTGGTTGTCGGCGCAGCCGTTGACGTGGTGAGCGAAAGCGCCGGCTATGCTTTGCTGCATGCCGGCAAGCTGATCGCCTTTATTCCAAATGAACTTGGCCGCAGCATGGTGTTGCAGAACAAGCGCTGATCGCCATGCGATTGCTCAAATTTGCCTTCCTGCTCGGCTTGCTCTGGGCCGTGCAGGTCGCGCCGGCGCAAGCCGGTGCCGGCTGTAGCGAAAAAGCCCTGGAACTGACCCAGATTCGCAACGCCTTCACCATGGCGGCGCGCACCCGGGCCTATGTTGAGCAAAGCGGCGCCAGTCTGGTTTTGGTGGCGCGGGTTGGCACCGATCTTTCCGAACATGGCCTGCGCTACAGCCATCTCGGCGCCTTGTTGCGTGATCATCCGGCCGGGCCGTGGCTATTCGTGCACCTGCTGAATGACTGCGGCACCGGCAATTCGGCGATCTATGACGAAGGCCTGGTGAACTTCTATCTGGATGATCCGCTGGTCTATGAAGGCGTAGTGCTGATCCCCACCCCGGCTCTGCAAGCCCGGCTGGCCAGCCTGTTTGCTGGCGCGGCGGCAACAGCATGGCACAATCCGGCCTACAGCATGATTGCGCGGCCCACGGCCACCAAATACCAAAATTCCAATCAATGGCTGCTGGAATTGATTGCCGTGGCCCAGGCGCCGGATGGCAGCCTTACCAGCCGCGAGCAGGCGCAGCGGTATTTTGTTCAGCAGGGCTATCGCGCCGACACCATCCGGATCAGCGATTTCCGCCGGTTTGGTGCCGGCATTGCCCGCGCCAATGTGCGCTTTGATGATCATAGTGCCGAGGAAGCCAGCAACCGGCGCTATGAAGTCGCCAGCGTGCGCTCGGTGGCGCGCTATCTGGAGCATACCCGCGCCCTGATCGACAGGGCCGTTATCACGCTGGACCGCCCGCCGCAGCCGCCACGCGATTATTAGAGCCTGAAAGCGGCGATTACTGTCTCAATGGGCAGAAATAATGATCGGCTGTCTTCGGGGTATTCGATGAACTCGGCGCAGCGGAGGTAGAAGCGTTTTGCTGCTTCATCCTTGGCTTGAACCAGCACGGCGCCGATACCTATGCTTTGAGAGGCAATGGCAATCCGGCGCAGCGCATCCGCGAGAATGTCTGCGCCGAGCCCCTTGCCCGCATGATTGCGATCCACTGCCAGACGCCCGATCACAGAGATAGGAATCGTATCTGGTGCGTTGCGCCGGATTTTGCCGGGTGCCGCAAGGCGCTCCACAGCTCCGGCCGAGATGCAGAAATAGGCGACAACCACGCGGCTCTTGCAAATGACATAAGTCCGCGAGAAGCGGCTTTCATTCTTCAAGGCCCGATGGCGCAACCAATCATTCAGTGCCGGCACACCGCAATCGAAGCTGGACAGGTCATGGTCTGAAGTTAGCGCTACTGGAGCAGAAAGATCAGGCTCAGGAACATTCTGGCGCATGTGTTATTTCTGCCATGCCGGAACCCGGCGCAGCAGGGCGCGCAATTTTGGTCCCGGCGCAGGCGGATTATCGAGAGCGTGCATAAACGCATCATACCGATCAGAATCCAGCACAAACAGCCGTTGATCCAGCAGCACGTCTATGGCTTGCCTGCGGGCGCTGTCAACCATGAATTCCGTGCGGGTTTTGCCGAGGATAGCTGCTGCGTCATCGATGAGTTGCCGGGTGCCGCTCTCAATCCGCAGGTTTATACTGCCCTTCGTATCGGCAGCCAACGACCGTTCAGCCGCGACCACTGCCGCACGAACAGGGCTTTCTGCTGAGGAAGTGCGAACTTTTGCCATGACTCAGGATATTGTCATCGTATCCACAATGTCAATACAACATGACCTCAGAACCGCCCGCGCCAGGCGGCCCATAGCAAGGCCAGTTGCTTGCGCGGCTGGGCGATTTCCAGCCCCTGTGCGGCGGGATTGAAGCCGGCGCGTTCCAGGCGCCGCAGATGCAGCGCGGCCAAGGTGAGCGGCAGCAGAGCCGGCAAAGTCTGGCGCGGCACCGGGCGGCGGCGCGCCATCACCAGCAGGCGGCGGGCTTCCAGGCCAATCTGGCGCATCACCGTGAAACTGCGCGGGTCGAGCTGCTGCCGGATCACGGCTTCCCAGGCCAGCCCCTCGCCGCCCAGCATGTCGGCCGGCAGCAATACGCGGCCTTGCGCCGCATGGAATGGCACGGCGCGCAGAATACCGATCAGGCCATAGGCCTGGCCGGCCAGCCGCAGCGTTTCATCCAGCACCGGATCGGGCGTCAGCCCCAGCGCCTGGCTGGCCAGCCGCAGCAAAGGCGCTGTGGTGGCGCCGGCATAATCCAGCAAAGCAGCCAGATTGGCCGGCGGCGCAGATTCCAGATCGGCCTCGCGGGCATCAATCAGCGCCGCCACATCGGCGGCATTCCACTGCGCCGCATTGGCTGCGGCCAAGGCAGCGGCCACCGGATGCTGGCGCGGTGTGCCGGCGCGGATGCCGTCCCAGGTTTCACGCCACCATTGCAGCCGGATATGCCCCAGCATCGGCTCGCTGACCTGTTCGGCGGTGCGGGCGATTTCCAGATTGAAGGCATACAGCGCCAGCAGGCCGGGCCGGGCGGCATCAGGGGCAAAGAGCGCGGCCAGCCAGCGATCCGGATCGTGGCGGCGGCTTTCGTTGTTGCAATATTCAAGCGAATCCTGGGGCATGGCAGCAAGACTATGCGGCGGAAGCCGGTTCGCCGCTACCCCATTCTGCATCGTCAGATTGTGTGCTAGCTTTTGCAAAGGCGACTCACCGCCCCCAAAAGATAACAAGGAGCCGTCGATGGCCAAGATTCTCGAAAATCTCTACCGCGCGCTGGGCGCCGGCATTGTGCTGACGGTTGTTGTTTTCCTGCTGTTGCATCGGAGTGTTGATCAGGTCTTTATCGCCTTTTTTGTGCGTTGGCTGCATGTGCTGTCCGGCATCCTGTGGATCGGCCTGCTGTGGTATTTCAACTTTGTACAAATTCCCACCATGCCGAAAATCCCCGCCGAGCTGAAACCGGCAGTGGGCAAGTTCATCGCCCCTGAGGCGCTGTTCTGGTTCCGCTGGGCGGCTGTGGCCACCGTTGTCACCGGCCTGGTGCTTTCGGTGCTGAACGGCTACGGCCACAATGCCTTCATGCTCAAGGAAGGCAGCCGCACCATCGGCATCGGCATGTGGCTCGGCCTGTTCATGGCGGCGAATGTCTGGTTCATCATCTGGCCGAACCAGAAGAAGGCGCTGGGCATTGTGCCGACTGACGACGCCAGCAAGGCTGCCGCTGCCCGCGTTGCGATGCTCGGCTCGCGCACCAACTTCGTGCTGTCGCTGCCGATGCTGTATTGCATGGTGGCGCAGCAGAATGTTGGCTGACGGCAGGCGATAAGCTGAATGAAAGCCGCCGGGGCACACCCGGCGGCTTTTTTTATGTAACCGGGATCAGCGCCGCCGCGACGGCGCGGCCTTCCATCACCAGCAGATTGTAGGTGCGGCAGGCGGCGCCGGTGCCCATCGGCTCCAGCACAATGCCATGCTGCTTGAGCGCGGCGCGCAAATCACGCGGCAAAGGCGCGATCTCAATGCCACAGCCGATCAGCAGCAATTCTGGGCGCGGCTCGCCCTGCAACAGGGGCGCCAAGCTTTCCAGGCTGATGCCGGCAAGGTCCGGCACAGTCCAGGCCAGGGTCAGGCGCGGCTGCACCAGCACCGGCTGCTGCCAATGCTGGCCATTGATGCGAAAGCCACCATCGCCATAGGCGGCGATGGTCTGCCGGTCGGGGGCGTCCAGGCGCTTGAAATCCACCACGGCGTTGCGCCTTTTGGCTCAGGGCGCCTTGGGCTTTGCGGTCGGCGGCGCGCTCGGCGCTTCCTCGGTGCCACGGCGCAGCTTGTTCTCGCCCAGGAAAAGCAGGATCGGCGCGGCGATAAAGATCGACGACGAGGTGGCCAGCACAATGCCGAACAGCAGCACGATGGCAAAACCCTGCACCGATTCGCCGCCAAACAAAGCCAGCGGGATGGTGGACAGGAAGATTGTCACCGAGGTGTTGATGGTACGGTTGAGGGTTTCGTTGATGCTTTTGTCGATCAATTCGCGTAGCGGCAGCACTTTGTATTTGCGCAGATTCTCGCGCACGCGATCATACACCACCACCTTGTCGTTGATCGAAAAGCCCATGATGGTGAGGATTGCCGCCACCGCCACCAGATTGAACTGGATATCGGTGACAACATAGAAGCCGATGGTCTTGGTGACATCGAGCACCAGCGTGACCACGGCGCCAACGCCGAACTGCCATTCAAAGCGGAACCAGATATAGGCCAGCATGGCAACCAGGGCGAGGCCCATGGCGATCATGCCATCCTTGAACAATTCATCCGACACGGAAGCGCCCACCGCTTCAACACGGCGGATTTCGGCGCCGGGATAGGCTTGGTTCAATGCACCGCGTACCTTGTCTGCGGCACGCTGGGCCGCCGCATCGTCGCCTTCCTGGCGGCCGAGACGGATCAGCACATCCTGCGGCGAGCCGAATTCCTGCAACGCCACCTGGCCAAGCTCAAGCTTGTGCAGGCTGTCGCGCAGAGCCGGGAAATCCGCTGCCTGCGGCAAACGGGCTTCAATCACCAGGCCGCCCTTGAAATCGATGCCGTAATTCATGCCAGGATGAAAAAACAGGATCACCGAGACCAAACTGAGGAAGGCCGACAATGCCAGGCCGATGATGCGGCCCTTCATGAATGGGTAGTTGGTGTTGTCGGGAATGAGGCGAAGCTTGTACATGACGGCCTCCTTACACCGGCAGAATCGTTGCGCGGCTGCGGCGCAGCCAGGTCACCATCATCAGACGCACCACCACGGTGGCGGTGAACATCGAGGTAATGATGCCGAGCGAGATGGTGACGGCAAAACCCTTCACCGAGCCGGAGCCGAGGCCATAAAGGATCAGCATCTTGAGCAAAGTGGTCAGGTTGGCGTCAACAATTGTGCTGAAGGCACGTTTGAAGCCGGCTTCCATCGCCGCCAGCGGCGATTTGCCGAGCTTGGTTTCCTCGCGGATGCGCTCGTTGATCAGCACATTGGCATCCACGGACATGCCCAGCGTGAGCAGCAGGCCGGCAATGCCGGGCAAAGTCAGCGTGGCTTGCAGCAGCGACATGGCAGCCAGCGTCAGCAGCAGATTGGCGATCAGTGCCACATCGGCAAACAGGCCGAACAGGCCGTAGGCCAGCACCATGTAGACCACCACCAGCAAGGCAGCCACGGCAATCGAGATCAGGCCGGCGCGGATCGAATCGGCGCCGAGATCGGGGCCGACTGTGCGCTCCTCCACCACTTTGAGCGGTGCCGGCAACGCACCGGCGCGCAGCAGAACCGCGAGATCGCTGGCGGAAGCAAAGGTGAAATTGCCGCTGATCTGGCCCGAACCGCCCAGGATGGGTTCATTGATACGCGGCGCGGTCAGCACCTTGTTATCCAGCACAATGGCAAACGGCATGCCGACATTGGCCTGGGTGATTTCGGCAAAGCGCTTGGCGCCGGCAGTGCTGAAGCGGAAATTGACAATCGGCTGGCCGCCGCGCGGATCGGTGCCGGCCTGGGCATCCACCAACTGGTCACCCGCCACTTCAACCTTGCGCTTGACCACATAGCGTACCGGGCGGCCGGTGCCGTCGCGGTCGCGGTCGGATTCCAGGATCATCGAGCCGGCCGGTGCCACGGTGGCATTACTGTCGGCGGTCATGTCGAGCAGATGGAAGGTCAACTTGGCCGTGGTGCCGAGCAGGCGCTTGATACGCTCAGGATCATCCACACCGGGCAATTGCACCAGGATGCGGTCGCGGCCTTGGATCTGGATGGTGGGTTCATTCACGCCGGTCTGGTCGATACGGCGGCGCACGATCTCCATCGATTGGGTCACGGCGGCACGGGCACGTTCCAGCATGGCGGCTTCGGAAAGCACCAGGCGCACTGCATTACCTTCCGGCGCGATTTCCACGGTCAGGTCCATCTGACCGCCGCCAAAACCGATCAGGCTGGACTGCACCGGCTGGGCCAGCTTTTGCAGCAATTCGCGTACCCGCTGGGCGGTGCTGGCATCGGGCAGGCGCACCGTCACCGTGTTGTTGCCGGTGGCGGCAATGCCGGTGTAACGCATATTGGCGCCGCGCAATTCAGCGCGCGCACCATCCACCAATGCCTCCAGCCGCTCGCGCAGCACCACGCCGGTATCCACTTCCAGCAGCAGATGGGCGCCGCCGCGCAGATCAAGGCCCAGATTGACCTGATGCGTCGGCAGCCATGAGGGCACAAATTTATCAAGCTGTTCGCGGCTGAACAGGTTGGGCAGGCTGAGCAGCAACCCGGCCAGGCAGACCAGGATGATCGACCACCTTTTCCATGCGGAGAAATAGAGCATCGCTGCCTGCCTTCAGCCTGCAAAGGCCGGGCATTGCCCGGCCCGCAGGTCCATCAAAATCGTCTTGATTACTTGGAGTCGGACTCGTCGTCGCCGGCGCCCTTGGCGCGCACTTCGGCGATGGTGGCCTTCACCACCTTGATCTTGACGCCCTCGGCGATTTCAAGCTGCACCAGGCCGTCTTCCTGCACCTTGGCAACCTTGCCGACGATACCGCCGGAGGTGGTGACCACGTCGCCGCGGCGCACCGCCTCGATCATCGCCTTGTGTTCCTTGGCGCGCTTCTGCTGCGGCCGGATCAGCAGGAAGTAGAAAACCACAAAAATCAGCACTATCGGCAGGAACTGGGTCGCCATTTCGGCGATACCACCGCCCGCGGCCTGCGCGTAGGCTTCGGAAATAAGCATGAGTAGCTCCTCAAGATTCAGCAAAGCCGCCCCTCGGCAGCCCAAAAGGACTGCGATGGCGGCGCGAGAGCGGGACTATAGCCGCGCCGGCCTCGAATGCAAGGATTGGCGGTATTTCAGCCCCCGCCCTTCCAGCCCCCGTGAATCAGCGCCAACCCCCTGCCCGGTTTGGCTTTTTCGATATGGCGAAGGCTGGCCGGATTACAAGGGCGATGTCAGCGGAAGCGCAGCACGTATTTAATGCGCTCCAG
>NZ_JAGOLP010000053.1 GCF_017994015.1 Ferrovibrio sp.
TGCTGATCACCGGCGAAAGCGGCACCGGCAAGGAAGGGATGGCGCGTTTCATCCATAACCGCAGCCCGCGTGCCGACAAGCCGTTTGTCAGCGTCAATTGCGCGGCCATTCCGGAGCAATTGCTGGAATCGGAATTGTTCGGCCATGAAAAGGGCGCCTTCACTGGCGCCGTGGCGCGGCGTATCGGCAAATTCGAGGAAGCCAATGGCGGCACGCTGCTGTTGGATGAAATCACCGAAATGGATATCCGCTTGCAGGCCAAGCTGCTGCGCGCCATCCAGGAGCGTGAGATTGACCGCATCGGCGGCAACAAGCCGGTGAAGGTGGATATCCGCGTGCTGGCCACCTCAAACCGCAATCTGAACGAGGAAGTGGCCAAGGGCACTTTCCGCGAGGATTTGCTGTTCCGCCTCAATGTGGTGAACCTGAAGCTGCCGCCGTTGCGGGCGCGGCCGGCCGATATCGAATTGCTGGCGATCCATTTTGTGAAAAAATATGCCGAGGTGAATGCCGTGCCGGTGCGGCCGCTGGCAGCGGCCACATTGGCGGCGCTGAAACAGGCACCGTGGCGTGGCAATGTGCGCGAGCTGGAAAACACCATGCACCGCGCCGTGCTGCTGGCCAGCGGCGAGCAGATCGAGGTTGAGGCCGTGCGGCTGCCCGATGGCACCGGCCTGGCCGAAGCCGCCGGCATCGCGCCGAGCGCCGGCTCGGCTGCGGGTGCGCCGGCTGCGGCACAGGCGGCAGGTCAGGCGCCAGGTCAGGCCACCGGCCCGGGCGGCAGCCTGGTGGGCCGCGCCCTGGCTGATGTGGAACGCGACCTGATCATCGACACATTGAAACATTGCCTCGGCAACCGGACCCATGCCGCCACCATCCTTGGCATCTCGATCCGCACGCTGCGCAACAAGCTGAAGCAATATACCGACGAAGGCGTTGCCGTGCCTTTGGCGAATGACGGATCGCGCGTGCCGGCATGAGCCGGCATCGCGAGCCATGAATTAGGAATACCATGACCGAGATCGTTCCCAGCGATACAGGTGCAGGTGCCGGCCCCGGCATTGGTGCTCGTCTGCGTCAGATGAGCCGGCATGGTGATATCTTTCTTGCCATCGGCGTCATGCTGGTACTCAGCGTGCTCATCCTGCCGATGCCGCCGCTGCTGCTCGATATCGCCCTGGCGATTTCGATCACCTCGGCTGTGCTGGTGCTGATGACCTGCCTTTTTGTCACCCGGCCGCTGGAATTCGGTGCTTTCCCCACCGTGCTGCTGATCACCACGATGCTGCGCCTGTCATTGAATCTGGCCACCACCCGCTTGATTCTGGGTAATGGCCATGAAGGCACGGATGCTGCTGGCCATGTGGTGGAGGCTTTCGGCCAGTTTGTCATGGGCGGCAGCCTGGTGATCGGCATCATCGTCTTCTCGATCCTGGTGATCGTGAATTTTGTCGTCATCACCAAGGGTTCCGGCCGTATCGCGGAAGTGTCGGCGCGTTTCACCCTGGATGCCATGCCCGGCAAGCAGATGGCGATCGATGCCGATCTTTCAGCCGGCCTGATCGACGAAAATCAGGCGCGCACCCGGCGCAAGGATCTGGAGGATGAATCCAGCTTCTTCGGTGCCATGGATGGTGCCTCGAAATTTGTGCGCGGCGATGCTATCGCCGGCATTCTGATCACTTTCATCAATCTGATCGGCGGCATCCTGATCGGTGTGCTCGATAAGGGGCTGACCTTTAGCCAGGCCGCCAATACCTATTCGATCCTGACTGTTGGTGACGGCCTGGTGTCGCAGATTCCGGCGCTGGTGATTTCGGTGGCGGCCGGCCTCATGGTGTCGAAAGGCACCGCCACCGGCACCACGGATCAGGCCCTGGCGTTGCAGCTTTCCGGTGTCAAGGCGCTTGGCATGTCGGCAATTCTGTCGCTCTGCTTCGCCCTGATTCCGGGCATGCCGTTTTTCCCCTTCCTGCTGCTGGCGTTGGTTCTCGGTGGCCTGGCCTATGCCTCGCGTGAACAGGAGAAGCAGCGCAAGATTGATGCGATCCCGCCACCAGCACCGGCACCGCCGCCGGTCAACCCGCTCGACGAGCCGGTGACCAATGCTTTGGCCATCGACGATCTGCGGCTTGAGCTTGGCTTTAGCTTGCTGCCGCTGATCAATGATGCGCGCGGTTATCGCCTGACCGACCAGATCAAGGCTTTGCGGCGCCAGATTGCCATTGATATGGGCTTCATCATGCCCAGCGTGCGCATCCTGGACAATATGCAATTGCCGGGCAATTCCTATGTGGTGCGGGTGAAGGAAGTGGAAGCGGCGCGTGGCGAGGTGCGGCCCAGCATGCTGCTGGTGATGGACCCGCGTGGCGAACGTATTGCCCTGCAGGGTGAGGAAACCATCGAGCCGACTTTCGGCCTGCCCGCCATGTGGGTGGATGACAGCATGCGCGACGAGGCGATGTTCCGTGGCTATACCGTGGTTGATCCCGGCACCGTCATCACCACCCATCTGACCGAGGTGGTGAAGGATAACATGGCCGATCTGCTGTCTTTCGCAGAGACGCAGAAGCTGATCGAGGAATTGAAGAAGAATAACGAGAAGCTGGTGTCGGAAGTGATCCCGAACCGCATCAATGTGAACGGCATCCAGCGCGTGTTGCAGAATCTGCTGTCCGAACGGGTCTCGATCCGTGACTTGGCTACGGTGCTGGAAGCCATCGCCGAGGCCACCGGCTATACCCAGAGCGTCACCCAGATCACCGAGCATGTGCGCGCCCGCCTGGCGCGGCAGATTTCCAATGCCAATGTGGGCCCGGATGGTTTCATCCCGCTGGTCACGCTGTCGCCGGCCTGGGAGCAGGCCTTCGCCGAATCGCTGATCGGCCAGGGCGAGGACCGCCAGCTTTCCATGGCGCCGTCGCGCTTGCAGGATTTCATCGCCGGCGTGCGCCAGACCTTCGAGCGGCTGGGCGGCGAAGGGTATGTGCCGGTGCTGCTGGTCAGCCCGGGTGTGCGGCCCTATGTGCGCTCGATCATCGAACGGTTCCGGCCGGCCACCATCGTCATGTCGCAGCAGGAGGTCCATCCCAAGGCCAAGCTGCGCACATTGGCTCAGATCTGATGCGGGGGAGGGGTTAGAAGATGCGGCTTAAAACCTTCACCGCCACCAGCATGGCCGAGGCCATGGACATGGTGCGCAGCCAGCTCGGCGAGGATGCGATCATCGTATCCACCACGCAGAGCCGGGCCGATAACCGGGTTGAGATCACCGCAGCGGTGGAATCCGATTCACCGGACGATTACGCCACCGCCGAGGCCCAGGCCTTGCGCGATCATGCGCGCTACGGCGCCAATACACGCGGCTTTGTGCCATCGGAAGATTTTGGCGCCGATGTGGCTGCCGCTGCCTATGCCGACGAATTCGCCGAATTGCTGCATGGCGCGCTATCGTGGCATGGTGTGCCGGCGCGGCTGGCCGAAAGACTGACCCAGGCGGCGTTGCGGGTTGGCCTGGAAGACATGCCGGGGTCTCTGGCCGAGGCGCTGGACGAGCATTTCCGCTTTCCCGGCCTGTCGATGGATAATCGCCCGGTGCTGCTGGTTGGCCCGGCCGGCGCCGGCAAGTCGATTGCGGTGGCCAAGATTGCCGCCCGTTCGGTGCTGGAGCGGCGCAATGTGCATGTGATTTCCTGCGATCTGGCGCGGGCTGCGGCCGGCGAACAGCTTGCCGCGCTGTGCCGGGTGATGGCGGTGCCGTTCACCGAGGCCGCCGATCCGCGTGAACTGACCGCGATGATGGCGCATACCGGTGAAGCCAAGATTGTGATAGACACGACCGGGCTGAACCCGTTTCAGCCCAAGGAACGCGGCCCGCTCAAGGAACTGATCCAGGCTTCAGGCGCCGAGCCGGTTTTGGTGCTGCCGGCAGGCGGCGATCCCGGCGAAGCGGCCGAGATTGCCGGCATCTTCGCCACGTTGGGCTGCCGTCGTTTCCTGCCCACCCGGCTGGATGCCAGCCGCCGGCTGGGTGGCCTGCTGGCTGCCGCCGATGCCGCCGGCCTGGCCTTTGCCGATGCCGGTTGCAGCCCCTATGTCGGCAAAGGGTTTGAGCGGCTTGATCCGCTGCAACTCGCCCACTGGCTCTTGCGCGACCCCGATAGCGGTGTTAGCGCCAACCTGACCTCGAAGGCCGCCGAATGACTGTGATCGCCATGCAATCTAATACGCCGTCCATTCCGCCCTCTGCCCAGCGTCCGCTGCGCCATCCTGCCGCACCGGTGCGGCAGGCCAATATCATCGCCGTTGCTTCCGGCAAGGGCGGTGTGGGCAAAACCTGGCTGTCGATCTCGCTGGCGCATTGTTTCGCCCGCCAGGGTATCCGCACCCTGCTGTTCGATGGCGATATCGGCCTTGCCAACGTCGATATCCAGCTTGGCCTGATGCCGGATCGGGATCTGGGCAGTGTGATTGCCGGCCGCTTCAGCCTGGCCGATGCGGTGATGCCGTCTGAGGCCGGCTTCGATATCATCGCCGGCAAATCGGGTTCGGCCAGCCTGGCGACGCTGGATCAGGCGGCGCTGAACGGCCTGCGTGACGAACTGAGCCTGTTGGCGCGCAGCTATGACAAGGTAGTGATTGATCTTGGCGCCGGTGTGGATGCCGTGGTGCGCACCTTGTCGCAGGCCGCCGGTGTTACCCTGGTGGTGACCAATGACGAGCCGACCGCGCTGACCGATGCCTATGCCTTCATCAAGCTGGCGCGTATGGCGGATCGGAATGCTGATCTGCGCGTGGTGGTGAATATCGCACCGACTACCCGCGAAGGCGAGCGCACCCATGCCAAGCTGACCAAGGCGGCGGAGAATTTCCTCAAATATTCGCCACCGCTGGCCGGCGTGATCCGGCGCGACGAGAAAGTGCGCGACGCGATCCGTAACCAGATGCCGTTGCTGGCCCGCCATCCAAGCTGTGATGCCGCCCAGGATGTGGAGGCGATTGCCGCCGGGCTGCTCGGCGCGGTTGCCGCGCATCGCTAAGCCATGATGATGCGGCCGCGATGAGCGAGATCGGCCGCATCGCCCCAGCCGTGCCGGGGCAAACCACCCCGGCAAGCCCGGCCCCTGCTACACCGGCACCCGCCGCGCCAGCCCCGGCTACACCGGCGCCCGCCACGCCAGCCCCGGCTAGCAACACACCGGCTGGCGGCGCCAACACCATCCTGCAATCAGACAACGATACCGTGCGCACCAGCGATGTGGCGCGGGCGGCGCGCGATGGCGCCACCGTGCAGGCCCAGGTGGTGGCGCGCGACGGCAATGCTTTTGTGCTGCGCAGCCAGTCCGGCACGGCCTTTGTCATCACCGCCAATCCCACCCTGGCTGCCGTGCTGGCCCAGGGCAGCAATGTGCGGCTGGCCGTGCTGCCGGGCAGCCCGCCCTCGGTCAGCCTGCTGGCTGCCAATGGCATCACGCTGCAACCGCCCTTGAGCGCTTTGTTGCAGAACCCGACGCCGACCCAGCTGGCGCTGGCGGTGCCGCAGGTGGGCCAGGCGGCGGCGGCATTGCTGCCCAATCCGGGCCAGAGCCTGGCCGGCACGGTTCTGCCCAGCAATATGCCGGCCACACCGCAGGCCGGACAGGCCGGCGCCCAGGCCGCGATCCGCGCCGCCGAGCCGGGAACACTACCGCCGGGCAGCGCGGTGCAGATGGTGGTGCGGGCGGTGGCCGCCCCCGGCGCCATGCTGCCGCAATCGGCGCAGCAGGATGCCGCCGGCCAATCCACCCTGCCCGCCGCGCTGGCCGGGCAGGCCGCGGGCAAGGCCGGCCTGTTGGCGGGTGTGGTCACTGGCCAGAACGCCACCGGGCAGATTCTGCTGCGCACCCCGCAAGGCATGCTGGCGCTGGATTTGCCGCAAGCCCAGGCGCTGGCCCTGGCGCCGGGCAGCCAGTTGGCGCTGGAACTGACCTCGCTGGCGCGGCCGGCCGCACCGGCGGTGACGCAACTGGCGCCGCTGCCGGCTGCCGGCATCTTGCAGCGCCTTCAGGGCGGCTGGCCGGCGATGCAAAGCGTGCTGGATGCCTTGCGCGCCAGCAATCCCGATCTGGCCGCCAAACTCAGCCAGGCCCTGCCGCAGGCGAATGCCCGGCTGGCCGCCAACGCGCTGCAATTCATGGCCGCCTCTGCCATCGGCAATGCCCAGGCCTGGCTTGGCGCAGAGGCCAGCAAGGCGCTGAAAGACGCCGGCAAGGGCGATCTGCTGGCCAAGCTGGACGATGATTTCCGCGATCTCGGCAAGCTCAACCAGCGTGGCGGCGATACCGACTGGCAGGCGCTTACCCTGCCGATGCTGGTGCAGGGCCGGGTCGAGCCGGTGCAGGTTTTTATGCGCCGCCGCCGCGACCGCAGGAAAAACCAGACACAATCCCGCTTCATCCTGGATTTCAACCTGGAAAGCACCGGCCCGGTGCAGTTTGACGGCTATATGGCCGATAAGCGGCTCGATCTGGTGCTGCGTTCGCTGACCGAATTCGGCCCGGCTTTCAAGCTCGACGTGCAGCAGATATTCGACGACGCCATGGCGATCACCGGCATGACCGGATCCTTGCGTTTCCATGACCGCGAGCCGCCGATCCCCTGGCCCACCGAGCCCGGGCTGGAGATCGGCGCCGGCCCGCATCAGAGCGTTGAGGTTTAGTGTGTATGCTCCTGATTGCAGCCAGCCAATTCCGCCCTTGCCAAGTGTGCATTTCAGCGCTAAGTGTCGCCTCGCCTGCCGGGTGTCGACCTGCCGGGCAAAACAAGTCCGTGTGTTTGAATCCCGCCGGGTGTCGACCTGCCGGGGCAACTGAAAGGCCAAAACGATGAGCTACAAGGTAGCTGTGGTCGGTGCCACCGGCGTGGTGGGCCGCGAAATGCTGAACATCCTGCATGAGCGCAAGTTTCCGGTTTCGGAAGTGGTGGCGCTCGCCTCGCGCCGCTCACTCGGCAAGGAAGTGTTTTTCGGCGACAAGAAGCTGAAGGTGCAGGCGCTGGAAGATTTTGACTTCCGCGGCACCGATATTGCGCTGTTCTCGGCCGGCGGTACCACTTCGGGCGAATGGGCGCCGAAGGTGGCGGCGCAGGGCGCCGTGGTGATCGACAATTCGTCATTCTGGCGCATGCACGAGGATGTGCCGCTGATCGTGCCGGAAGTGAATGCCGATGCCATTGCCGGTTACAGCAAGCGCGGCATCATCGCCAACCCGAATTGCTCCACCGCCCAGCTGGTGCTGGCGCTGAAGCCGCTGCATGACCGCGCCCGTATCCAGCGCGTGGTGGTTGCCACCTACCAGTCGGTATCCGGTGCCGGCAATGACGGCGTGGTGGAACTGGAACGCCAGACCAAGGCGATCTTCGTCAACGATCCGATCGAGAAGAAGAAGTTCACCAAGCAGATTGCGTTCAACGTAATCCCGCATATCGATGTCTTCATGGAGGATGGCTTCACCAAGGAAGAGTGGAAGATGATGGCCGAGACCAAGAAGATTCTCGACCCGAAGATCAAGCTCACCGCCACCTGTGTGCGCGTGCCGGTCTTCATCGGCCATTCCGAAGCGGTGAATATTGAATTCGCCGACCCGATCTCGGCCGAGGAAGCGCGCGACATCCTGTCCGAAGCGCCGGGCGTGCAGGTGCTGGATCGCCGCGAGCCGGGCGGCTACATCACGCCGCTGGAATGCGCCGGTGATTACAACACCTTCGTGTCGCGTATCCGTGAGGATATCACGGTGGAAAATGGCCTGGCGCTGTGGGTGGTTTCCGACAATCTGCGCAAGGGCGCGGCGCTCAACGCGGTGCAGATTGCCGAAGTGCTGGCTGCCCGTCACCTGAAGAAGCAGGCCGCCTGAGGCTATAAATGGCGGAAAACGGCGCCGACCAGACCCTGGTTGGCGCCGTTTTGTATTTTTGTTCCGATTTTAACCGTTAACAAAATATCCCGTGCTTGCTGCCGTCAATTTGGGTAGTTTAGGGCGTAGATTTTTTGAATGGGTCCCGGAAAGTCGGGACAGCAAAGGTTTTCGGCAGAATGCCCGAAAAATTGGACGATAGCGGCGGGAGCTATAGCTTCACGTCTATCGACACGCTGATCGGTGGCAGCGGCGATGATATCGTCACGCTGACCCAGACTGCGGCCGGCGGTCGTATCGATCTGCTGGCGGGTGACGACAGCCTGACCCTGGCCGATGGCGCCAACCGCCTGACAATCGCCAATATCGAGACCATCACCGGCGGTAGCGGCGCCGATATATTGACCCTCACTGCGACGGTGAATGGCGCCAGTATTGATCTCGGCGCCGGGTTGGACCGTGTGGTGCTGGCTAATGGCGGCAACACGCTGAGCATCGCCAATATCGAAACCCTCAGTTCCGGCCTTGGCACCGATATTGTCACGCTGGAATTGCCAAGCACCAATTCCAGCATTGATCTCGGCGGCGGCAGCGATCAGGTGCAACTGGCCGATGGCGGCAACCGGGTGACGGTGGCCAATGTTGAGAAGATCACCGGCGGCACCGGCGAAGACAAGGTGACGCTGGGCAATCTTGGCACCAACACCACAATCAGCAGCATCGAAAGCGTGACCGGCGGCACTGGCGGCGATACCGTCACGCTGGGCGAGACCGTGAACGATGTTGTCGCCAATCTGGGTGCCGGCGCCGACAAGCTGATTCTGGCCGATGGCGGCAATGCGGTCAGTATCGCCAATGTTGAAACCGTGGCCGGCGGCACCGGCGATGATGCCATCACCGTGCAGGGTCCGGCGGTGAATGCCCGCTACGACCTGGGCGATGGCGACGACACCGTGATCCTGTCCGGTTCGATCAACACGATCACCGTCACCAATGTGGAAACGCTGGTGGCCGGCGGCGGCGCCGATACGGTCACCTATGGCAACACGTTGTCGGGTGTGCAGGTTGATCTTGGCCTCGGGCAGGACAAGCTGGTGCTGGCCAATGGCGGCAATGACATCACGGTCAGCAATACCGAAACCATCCAGGGCGGCACCGGTGCCGATGTCATCACGCTGGATGGCAGCAATAGCGGCGGCCTGAAGATCGACCTGGGCAATGGCAGCGACAGCCTGACGCTGTCTGACACGCCGAACAATATCACGCTGAGCAATGTGGAAACCCTGATCGCCGGTAGCCAGGCCGATACGATCACCATGGGCAGCAAGCTGATCAACACCACGATTGATCTGGCCGATGGCGCCGACAAGCTGACGCTGGCAGCAGGTGGCAACACCATCACGGCGGTGAATATCGAAACCATCCAGGGCGGCACCGGCGCCGATATCGTCACGCTCGGCACCAGCACCGGCGGCATGCTGGTCAATCTCGCTGCCGGTCTCGACAAGCTGACGCTTGGCGATGATGGCAACACCATGACGCTGGGCAATATCGAAACCGTGCTCGGTGGGGCCGGCGACGATACCATCACGCTCAATTCCGGCTCTTCGCGCTCCAGCCTCGATCTTGGCGACGGCTACGATACTGTGACGCTGCTTTCCGGCATCAACAATGTGACGCTGACCAATGTGGAATCGCTGGCCGGCGGTGCGGGTGCCGATACCGTTGTGCTGCTCACCAACATGGTCAATCAGACCATTGATATGGGTTCGGGCGCCGACCGCCTGACCCTGGCCGCTGGTGGCAACGCGCTGACACTGGCCAATGCAGAAACCGTGACCGGCGGCAGCGGCGCCGATGAGATCACCCTGGCGGCCGGTGCGGTCAACATGCGGGTTGATCTGGGGGCTGGCAACGACACCCTGGTGCTGGGCGATTTCGCCAACACCGTGGCGGTGACCAATGTTGAAACCCTGGTCGCCGGCAGTCAGGCCGATATCATCACCTATCTGTCGCAGATCACCGGCGGTACTATCGATCTTGGCGCCGGCAGTGACCGGCTGACCCTGGCGGCCGGCGGCAACACACTGACCGCCAGCAATATCGAAACCGTTACCGGCGGGGCCGGCGCCGATACGGTCTATCTGGTCGAACCGGTGACGAATATTTCGGTTAGCCTGTTGGCCGGGGCCGACAAGCTGATCCTGGCCGATGGCGGCAACAGCCTGACGGCATCCGGTGTTGAGACGCTGACCGGCGGCGCCGGGGATGATGTTGTCACCCTGGGCGCCGGCAGCACCCTCAGCAATCTGGAAATGGGCGATGGCGCCGATACGCTGACCCTGTTCGCCGGCAATAACAGCGTCACCGTTGCCAATGTTGAAAGCATCGTTGGCGGTAATGGCGCCGATAACATAGTGCTGACCACGCAGCTTGTCGGCACTGAAAGCATCGATCTCGGCCTCGGCGCCGACAAGCTGAAACTGGCCGATGGCGGCAATCTTCTCACCATCGCCAATGTGGAGACGCTGACCGGTGGCGATGGTGCCGATGAGGTGACGCTGGGCGCCGCTGCGGTCAATATGCGGGTTGATCTTGGCGATGGCGTCGACACCGTTGTGCTTGGCAATTTCAGCAACAATATCACCATCGCCAATGTTGAAGCCATCACCGCCGGTACTGGTGATGACAGCATCACGCTTGGCTCGCAGATCACCGATGGCAGCATCGATCTTGGCAAGGGCAACGACAAGCTGACCCTGGCAGCCGGCGGCAACAGCCTGACCGTGACGAATATCGAAACCCTGACCGGCGGCAGCGGCGCCGATACCGTCACGCTGGCGGAAACCCTGTCGCAGGCCAGCATCAATCTCGGCCAGGGCGCCGACAAGCTGGTGCTGGCCGATGGCGGCAACATCCTGACGGTGGGCAATACAGAGACTATTGTTGGCGGCACCGGGGATGACGCCCTGACACTCGGCCCGGCAATCTCGGCCAGCAGCCTGGATCTGGGGGATGGCACTGACAGCATCCAGCTCGGCGCCGGCATCAATTATGTCACCCTGACCAATGTTGAATCGATTACCGGCATTTCCGGTGCCGATACAGTTGTGCTGCTCACCGCGATGACCAGCGGTGAATTGATTGATCTTGGCGCCGGCAATGACCGGCTGACCCTGGCCGATGCCGATAACATCCTTTCCGTGGCGAATATCGAAACCCTGACCGGCGGCACCGGCAGCGACGAAATCACCATCAATGGCGCGGCGGTTGGCGCCCGTTATGATCTTGGCGATGGTGTTGACAGTCTCAAGCTGGGCAATTTCGCCAACACGATCACCCTCTCCAATGTCGAAATCCTGGTGGCCGGCAACCAGGCCGACAATGTCACTTTCGCCACCCGCCTGACCGATGCCAGCATCGATCTGGGCGATGGCAGTGACAAGCTGGTGCTGGGCAATTTCAGCAATGCGGTCACTTTGTCCAATGTTGAGAATGTGGTGGGCGGTATTGCCAATGACGTGGTGTCATTTGCCGATGCGGTGACCGATGTCAGTATCAATCTTGCGGTTGGCCTGGATCAGATCCTGCTCGCCAACGGCACCAATAATATCACTGTGGGCAATGTCGAAACCATTCAGGGCGGCACCGGCAACGACACGGTGGTGCTGAATGTCTCGTCCACTGGCGTGATGATTGATCTGGGCGATGGCGACGACCGCATTGTGCTAAGCGGCGGCATCAACCGCATCACCGTCGCCAATGTGGAAACCATCACCGGTTCAAGCGGCTCGGATACCGTCACCCTGCTGACCGGCCTATCCGGCGACGAGGTGATCCAGCTTGGCGCCGGCGCCGACAAGTTGGTGCTGTCGGATGATGGCAACGTGCTGACCATTACCAATATCGAAACCCTGATCGGCGGCAGCGGTTCCGATGATGTCACGCTGGGCAGCACGGCCAATTCGATGACCATCGATCTCGGCGATGGCAGCGACAGCCTGACCCTGGGCGATTTCAGCACGATCGCCACCTTGTCCAATGTTGAAGTTCTGGTGGCCGGCAGCGGCGATGATGGCATCACCTATGGCACCCGGCTGACCGATGGCGGTGTTGATCTAGGCGCCGGCAATGATCGCCTGACTTTGGCCAATGGCGGCAACACTGCCACGGTGGGCAATGTTGAAACCCTGATCGGCGGCACAGGCGCGGATATTGTCACGCTGGATGCCTCGGTCACGCAGATGCTGGTCAATCTGGGCCTTGGCTTCGATCAGTTGACCCTGGCCAATGACGGCAACAGCCTGACGGTATCGAATGTCGAAACCCTGACCGGCGGCACCGGCGCGGATATTATCACGCTGGGTGTCGCCACCACCGGCATGCGTATTGATCTTGATACCGATGCCGATCAACTGATTCTCGCGGCCGGCGGCAACACCCTGACGGTCGCCAATGTGGAAACCATCACCGGCGGCGCCGGTGCCGATGTGGTGACGGCGGCCACTGCTTTCCTGGCCGGCGACCTGGTTGATCTGGGCGGCGGTGCCGACAAGCTGACCTTGACCAATGATGGCAATGTATTGACCATTGCCAATATCGAGACGCTGACCGGCGGCACCGGTGTTGATGAAATCACGCTGACCGGCGCTGTGAGCGGCCTGCGCATTGATCTCGGTGCCGGCAATGACAGCCTCACTCTCGGCAATTTCACCAATACGGTGACCATCGCCAATATCGAGACACTGATTGCCGGCAGCGGCACCGACACCGTGACCCTTGGCGCCCGCGTCACCGATTACAGCATCGATCTGGCGGATGGCAATGACAAGCTGATCCTGGCCGACGGCACCAACAGCCTGAGCGCCACCAATATCGAAACCATTACCGGCGGTACTGGCGCTGACACGGTGACACTGTCGGCCGGCATCACCAGCGGCCTGATCAATCTGGCCGGCGGGCTTGATCGTCTGATTCTGACCGATGGCGCCAGCAACCTCACCATTGCCAATGTCGAGACCATCACCGGCGGCATCACGGCGGATAATGTGGTGCTTGGTATCGCTTCCAGCGCGGTTAATATTGATCTTGGCTTCGGCGCCGATAGCATCAAGCTGATTTCGGGCAATAATTTTGTCACCATCGGCAATGTCGAAACCATCACTGGCGGCAGCGGTTCGGATATCATCACGCTGACCAGTGTGCTGGTAGGCGATGAGATCATTGATCTCGGCCTCGGTCGCGACAAGCTCACATTGGCCGACGGCGAGAATCTGCTGACTGCCACCAATATCGAAACCATTATCGGCGGCAGCGGCGATGACGCCGTGGTGCTGGCGGCCGGCGCCACCGGGATGACAATTGATCTGGCCGGCGGCGTTGATCAGCTTTATCTGAGCGATGACGCCAATGTGCTGACGCTTTCGAATGTTGAGTTTGTCACGGCCGGCGCCGGCGATGACAACATCACCTTCGCTACTACCTTTGCCGATGCGTTGCTCGACTTTGCCGATGGCAATGACACATTGGTGCTGGCGGCGGGCGGCAATTCGGTCACAGTGTCGAATATTGAAACCGTGCAGGGTGGCTCCGGCGCCGATAATGTGACGATGAGTCTTGGCGTCACCGGCGTGTTGATCAATCTGGGCGCCGGCAGCGACAGCCTGGTTCTGGGCGATGGCGGCAATGTTGTCACCATCGGCAATGTTGAATCGGTGCAGGGCGGCAGCGGCGACGATACTGTAACCCTCACCCTGGCGGCTTCGCCGATTGCCGTAGACCTTGGCGATGGCGGCGATTATCTGGCCTTGGCTGCGGGTGGCGGCACGGTCACGGTGGGCAATGTTGAAACCCTGGTGGCAGGCAGCGGCGCGGATGTTGTGGTGCTGAATAGCAATTTGCTGGCCGGCGAGAGTGTTGATCTGGCGGGGGGCAGCGACAAGCTGACCCTGGCCAATGGCGGCAACAATCTTTCGGTTGCCAATGTTGAAACCATCATTGGTGGCAATGGCGACGATACGGTGGCGCTGAATGCGGTGGCTTCCGGTATCCGGGTTGATCTGGGTGATGGTATCGACACCCTGAATCTGGCGCATTACGCCAACAGTCTCACCCTGGCCAATGTCGAAACATTGAATGGCGCCAGTCTGGTCGACAGTATCGTGTTCTCATCGGCGGTTGATGGTGCGGTGATTGATCTGGCAGGCGGCATCGACCGGCTGACCCTGGCCAATGGCAACAACAATGTGACGCTGAGCAATATTGAGAGTATCGCCAGCGGCAATGGCGCCGATGTGATCACGCTGGGCCTGCCCAGTGCCGGCATCCGGCTGGAATTCGGCATCGGCAAGGACACGCTGATTCTGGCTGATGGCGGCAACACGCTGACCGCTGCCAATATCGAGACGATCATCGGCGGGGCCGGCGAGGATCATGTTGAATTGGGGCCGTCGGCTACGGCGCAATCGATTGATCTGGGCGCCGGCAGCGACATGCTGACCCTGTCCTATGGCACCAATCTGGTCACGGTCAGTAATGTCGAGACAGTGACCGGCAGTTTCGGCAATGACACCATCGTGATGGCGGCGGGCGATATTGTTGCCTCCGAGATCGATGGTGGTCTTGGCGATGATGTCATCAGCGGCAGTGATGGCGAAAACACCATCATCGGCGGCCTTGGCACCAACACACTTTCCGGCGGCGGCAGCAGCGATGTGTTTGTTTATGCCGGCGGCGTGGATGTGATCCTGGATTTCAGCGGCTCGAATGGCGATGGTGATCGCATCGACCTGGCCGCTGCCGGTGCCTTTGATTTTGACTATGTGCTGTCTGCCGCCAGCCAGGTTGGCAAGGATGTGCTGCTGGATTTTGGCAATGGCTACACCGTCACCCTGATCGGCCAGGTGGTGGAAGACCTGCAATCCGGCGATTTTGTCTACAGTTTGTAGGCTTCAGCGCACCCGCTCGATTGCCGGTTCGCGGCTGGGATTGCGCATTTCATCCTGTGCCGCCGCATAAAGCATGTCCGGGCTGCCATTGGTGATGGCATGTTTCAGCACGCCATAGCAGCCGGCCATGGCAAAGGCGGTGGCCTTTTTCACATTCTTGCCGCGTAGCAGCCGGGCCAGGAACAGGGCGGCAAACAGGTCGCCGGCGCCTTTCGGCGTGGCGGCGCCCAGATCCGGCATCGCCGCCAGCCAGGCGCCATCGTTATTCACCGCCAATGCTTCCACCATGCCGCGGCCACCATCCTGGCGATCCAGGCTGGTGGCCACCACAATGCGCGGCCCGGCCGGATTGAGCTTGCTGCGCAGGATATCGGCGGCGGCGAGCGCCGAGGGCAGGTCGGTGATGCGCCGGCCGGTCAGATGCTCCAGCTCGAAGCGGTTCGGCGTGGCGCTGTCGGCATGCGGCAGCAGATATTCGTTGAAATAGCTGACCAGCGCCGGATCGACATAAAGCCCGGTATCGGCATCGCCCAGCACCGGATCACACAGCCAGTGGAAAGCCGGATTGGCTGCCTTGGCCTGGATCATCGCCCGTCCGGCAGCCTGGGCGATGGCGGGGGTGCCGAGCCAGCCGCTCAAGCCGCCGCGTAAGGCCCGCCAATGCGGCAACGTGGCCAGGGCGCCAGCCCAATGGTCGATCGCCGCCGGATCGGTGAAAACCGGCGCCGGCCCGCCCTGGCCGGGATAAAGCTGGCCGGGATGGAAGGCCAGGATCGCTGCCGGAATCGCCCAGACCTCAAATCCCTGGCGCAGCAGGGGCAGGCTGGCGGCCGAATTGCCGACATGGCCGTGCAGCACCTGGCTTTGAATGGCGAGCACGGTCATGCCGCGACTCCTCGATGGTTTGGATGGGGTCCAAGTATTATTGTTGCGTCCACTATGCCTGTCGCGGTGGAAGCTTGCCACCGGTAAGCCGGCGATTATAGTGGCGCAGCTCGTTCTTCGCAGATGCAGCATGAGGATTCGCCATGGCCGATAGCGTCCGTCCCCGCCGTTCAGTGCTTTACATGCCAGGGTCCAATGCCCGGGCGCTTGACAAGGCGAAGACGCTGCCGGCCGATGGCCTAATTCTCGACCTGGAAGATGCCGTGGCGCCGGATGCCAAGGCCATGGCGCGCGAGCAGGTTTGCGGCGCCGTGCGCGGTGGCGGCTATGGCGGGCGTGAATTGATCATCCGCGCCAATGGCTTTGATACCCCCTGGGGCGAGGCCGATATCATTGCGGCGGCCCAGGCCGGGCCGGATGCGGTGCTGCTGCCCAAGGTGGAGCATGCCGCCCAGGTGCAGCGCGCCGCCGATCTGCTGGCACAGCATGGCGCGCCGGAGGCAATGACAATCTGGGCGATGATGGAAACCCCCAAGGGCATCCTGCATGCCGAGGCGATTGCCGCCGCGCATCCGCGCCTGACCTGCCTGGTGATGGGCACGTCCGATCTGGTGAAGGATTTGAATGCGCGCCACACGCCGCTGCGCCTGCCGGTGGCGGCCTCGCTGTCGCTCTGCCTGCTGGCGGCGCGCGCCTATGGCCTCAGCATCCTGGATGGTGTTCATCTTGATCTCGATGACGATGCCGGTTTTGAAGCCGCCTGCCGCCAGGGCCTGGATTATGGCTTCGATGGCAAGACCCTGATCCACCCCAAGCAGGTGGCGCCGTGCAACACGGTATTTGCGCCTTCCGAAGCCGAAGTGGCGCGGGCGCAGAAAATCATTGCCGCCTTCGAGTCTGCCACGGCAGAGGGCAAGGGCGTGGTGCTGGTGGATGGCAAGCTGATCGAGAACCTGCATGTTGAGCAGGCCAAGAAATTGTCGGCGCTGGCCGCCGCCATCGCCAAGCTGGAGCAAATGGCATGAGCAACAAGACCAATCTGGGCAATTTCCTGGAGGATTTCCGGCTCGATCAGGAAATCCGCCATGCCACCCCGCGTACGCTCGGCTGGGGTGATGTGGCGCTGTATACCAGCCTCTATGGCAGCCGCTTCCCGGTGCCGTCGGCTGATAGTTTCTCCCGCAAGCTTGGCCTCAAACGCGCCCCGGTCGACGATCTGCTGGCCTTCCATATCGTGTTCGGCAAGACCGTGCCGGATATCTCGCTCAATGCGGTGGCCAATCTGGGTTATGCCGAATGCCGCTGGCTCGCCCCGGTCTATCCCGGCGATACGCTCACTGCGGTCAGCCGGGTGATCGGCATCAAGGAGAATTCCAACCGCAAGACCGGTGTGGTTTATGTGCGCAGCCAGGGCTACAAGGATGGCGACGAACTGGTGCTGGATTTTGTCCGCTGGGTGATGGTGAAAAAGCGCGACGAAACTGCCGAAGTGGCAGCCGAACGGGTGCCGCAGCCGGCCCTGGCGGTGCGCGCGGATCAGCTCCGCGTGCCGGCCGGGCTGGATTTCACCCAGTATGACTGGCAACTGGCCGGCAGCCGTTTCGGCTGGGAAGATTATGCCATTGGCGAGAAGATCGACCATGTTGACGGCATGACCATCGAGGAGGCCGAGCACCAGCTTGCTACGCGGCTTTATCAGAATACTGCCAAGGTGCATTTTGATCAGTTTCGCCAGGGCCAGGAGAAGATCGGCCGCCGCCTGATCTATGGCGGCCATATCATCAGCCTGGCGCGCTCGCTCAGCTTCAACGGCCTGGGCAATGGCGCCTTCATGGCGGCGATCAATGGCGGCCGCCATGTCAATCCCAGCCATGCCGGCCACACCATCTATGCTTGGTCGGAAATTCTCGACAAGGCCAGGATCGACGGCCGTGGCGATGTCGGCGCCCTGCGGGTCCGCACGGTGGCGCTCAAGGACCAGCCGGCCACCGGCTTCCCCGACAAGGATGCTGAGGGCAAATACCTGGATAACGTGGTGCTGGACCTGGATTACTGGGTGCTGATGCCGCGTAAATAACACCGTCAGGCTGCATTTAGTGGCCTTGCGGCGCTGGCCGCCTCGGCCTGTGGCCTGGGGCGCGCCATTACCCTTGCGATAGGCCCGGTCGGGGAGTAAGAAAGCGCCGGAATCGTTGACTAGACCGGGGTGGGTTCTACAATCCTCTCTGGCTTTCCGGGTGCCGGGAAGGGATGCCAGCAGCATCCCACCGGCGCACCGCCCCAGATCGAAGGCGAAACATGGCGAATGTAGAACGACCGCTTTCCCCCCATTTGCAGGTTTATCGCTGGCCTATCACCATGGCCACTTCAATCCTGCATCGCGCCACCGGTGTTGGCCTGGGCGTCGGCACGCTGCTGCTGGCCTGGTGGCTGGTGGCCGCCGCTGCCGGGCCGGAGTATTTCGCCCTGGTGCAGGGCGTGCTCGGCTCATGGCTCGGCCGCCTGGTGATGTTCGGCTTTTCCTGGGCATTGTTCTATCATCTCTGCAATGGCCTGCGGCATCTCTACTGGGATATCGGCCGTGGTTTTGAAAAGGCCACCGCCGCCCGGCTGTCCTGGCTTGTCATCATCGCCTCGGTGGTGCTGACCCTGGTGGCCTGGATCCTGGCCTATGCGTGGAAGTGAGGGGCGCGCCATGACCAACAACACAAAGACCATGCGCAGCCCGCTCAAGCGTGTGCGCGGCCTCGGCTCGGCCAAGGAAGGTGTGCAGCATTGGTGGGTGCAGCGGGTCACCGCCGTGGCCATGGTGCCGCTGCTGCTGATCCTGGTGGTGGTGATGCTGAAACTCGGCAGCGCCGATCATGCTGCCGTGGTGGCCGCTTTCAAACATCCCCTGCTGGCGCTGATTGCGCTGCTGGCTGTGCTGGCGATGTTCTGGCATCTCAAACTTGGCCTGCAGGTGGTGGTAGAGGATTACATCCATGTCGAGGGCACCAAGATCGTGGTGCAGCTCGTCCTCACCTTCGCCGTGATCCTGGTCGGTGCGCTCTGCGCGCTGTCGATCCTGAAGCTGTTTTTCGGAGCCTGAGCAATGCCCGCAGCCTATAACGTCACTGAACATTTCTACGACGTGGTGGTTGTCGGCGCCGGTGGCGCCGGCCTGCGCGCCACCATGGGCATGGCCGCTGCCGGCCTCAAGACCGCCTGCATCTCCAAGGTTTTCCCCACCCGCAGCCATACTGTGGCGGCGCAGGGCGGCATTTCCGCCGCCTTGGGCAATATGGGCGAGGATAACTGGCGCTGGCATATGTACGACACCGTGAAGGGGTCGGACTGGCTCGGCGACCAGGATGCCATCGAATATATGTGCCGCGAGGCGGTGCCGGCGGTGATCGAGCTGGAGCATTTCGGTGTGCCGTTCAGCCGCACCGAGGAAGGCAAGATCTACCAGCGCGCCTTCGGCGGCATGACCAAGGATTACGGCAAGGCACCGGCGCAGCGCACCTGCGCCGCTGCGGATCGCACCGGCCATGCCATCCTGCACACGCTGTATCAGCAGGCGCTGAAATATGACACCGAGTTTTTCATCGAGTATTTCGCCCTTGACCTGATCATGGACGAAGACGGCGTCTGCCGTGGCGTGATGGCCTGGAATCTGGCCGATGGCAGCATCCATCGTTTCCGCGCCCATATGGTGGTGCTGGCCACCGGCGGTTATGGCCGCGCCTATTTCTCCTGCACCTCGGCGCATACCTGCACCGGCGATGGCGGCGGCATGGTGCTGCGCGCCGGCCTGCCATTGCAGGATATGGAATTTGTGCAATTCCATCCCACCGGCATCTACGGCGCCGGCTGCCTGATCACCGAGGGTGCGCGCGGCGAGGGCGGCTATGTCGTCAATTCCGCCGGCGAGCGTTTCATGGAGCGTTATGCCCCCTCGGCCAAGGATCTGGCCTCGCGTGACGTGGTCAGCCGCGCCATGACCATGGAAATCCGCGAAGGCCGCGGCGTTGGCAAGAACAAGGATCATATCTACCTGCATCTGGATCACCTTGATCCGGCGGTGCTGGAAGAACGCCTGCCCGGCATCTCGGAAAGCGCCCGTATCTTTGCCGGCGTGGACGTGACCAAGCAGCCGATCCCGGTGCTGCCCACCGTGCATTACAATATGGGCGGCATCCCGACCAATTATCATGGCGAAGTGCTGACGCTGAAGGATGGCAATCCGGATAGCGTGGTGCCCGGCCTGATGGCGATCGGCGAGGCAGCCTGCGTCTCGGTGCATGGCGCCAACCGGCTCGGCTCGAATTCGCTGATCGACCTAGTGGTGTTTGGCCGCGCTGCTGCCATCCGTGCCGCCAAGGTGGTGGAGAAGGACGCCAAGCATCGTGATCTGAAGAATGCCGGCGACGATGCCCTGGCTCATCTGGATCATTTCCGCCATGCCAAGGGCGGCAGTTCCACCGCCCGCATCCGCGACAAGATGCAGCGCACGATGCAGAATAACTGTGCCGTCTACCGCACCGGCGAGGTGCTGGAGGAAGGTGTGCGCCTGATCGACGATGTGAACCGCGAGATGGCCGATATCGGCGTGCAGGATCGCAGCATGGTGTGGAATTCCGATCTGGTGGAAACGCTGGAACTGGATAACCTGATCGGCCAGGCGGTGGTGACCATGCATGGTGCCGCCAATCGCAAGGAAAGCCGCGGCGCCCATGCGCGCGAGGATTTCCCGGATCGCGACGACCAGAACTGGATGAAGCATACGCTGAGCTGGCTCGACAAAAACGGCAAGGTGACCACCGATTATCGCCCGGTGCACACCTACACGCTGACCAACGAGGTCCAGTATATCGAACCCAAGAAGCGCGTTTACTGAGGTAGCCCCACCCCATGGTCGCTTTCACACTGCCGAAAAACTCCCGCCTCACCGAAGGCAAGGTCCATGCCGCCCCAAGCCAGCAGGGCGGCGCCGAGCAGCGCCTCAAGACCTTCAAGGTCTATCGCTGGAATCCGGATGACGGCCAGAATCCCCGTGTCGACAGCTATACCGTCGACATGAATGATTGTGGCCCGATGGTTCTGGATGCGCTGATCAAGATCAAGAACGAGATCGATCCGACGCTGACCTTCCGGCGCTCCTGCCGCGAAGGCGTGTGCGGTTCCTGCGCCATGAATATTGATGGCTCCAACACCCTGGCCTGCACCAAGGCCTGCGACGATGTGGATGGCGAGGTGAAGATTTACCCGCTGCCGCATATGCCGGTGGTGAAGGATCTGGTGCCCGACCTGACCAACTTCTATGCGCAATATGCCTCGATCAAGCCATGGATGCAGTCGGAAAGCCCGGCGCCGGCGCGTGAGCGTCTGCAATCCAAGGAAGACCGCGCCAAGATTGACGGGCTCTACGAATGTATCCTGTGCGCCTGCTGCTCCACCTCCTGCCCGAGCTATTGGTGGAATTCGGATCGTTATCTCGGCCCCGCCGTGCTGTTGCAGGCCTATCGCTGGATTGCCGATAGCCGCGACGAGATGACCGGTGAGCGGCTGGATAATCTGGAAGATCCGTTCCGGCTGTATCGCTGCCACACCATCATGAACTGCACCAATACCTGCCCGGAGGGCTTGAACCCGGCCAAGGCAATTGCCGAGATCAAGCAGCATATGGTGG
>NZ_JAGOLP010000054.1 GCF_017994015.1 Ferrovibrio sp.
CCACCACCCCCCCCGCCGCCGCCGCCGCCAACGCCGGAGCAGATGTTTCCGTCAGACACTTTTGCCATGCCGGAAAGCGACGTGGATGCTGAGCCGCCGCCGTTGCGGGCTGCGTTTGACGACGACGACACCACCGAGCAAGGCGAGGATGCCGCCGAAGCAGCGCTGGAACGGCGCCGCGCCCGCCTGGCCGAACAGGGCCTGCACCGCCCCGGCAATGAGCGGCAGCCAAAAAAAGGCCGGCCGATGCTGTGGCTTGGCTGGCTTTTGCTATTGCTGCTGCTTGGCGCCGTGCTGGGCGGCGGTTATCTGGCGCGCACCGAATTGGTGGCGATGTATCCACCGCTGGCCCGGCTCTATGAACGCTTCGGCATCCATGTTGAACCGGCGCAATGGCTCGGCGTGGAACTGCATGGCCTGAAATCCGCCGTGGTGCTGGATGGCGGCGAAAGCAAGATCGAGATTTCAGGCGACGTGGTGAATGTGTCGGAACGCACCCGGCCGGTGCCGCCGATCCGGGTTGCCATGCGTGGTGCCGCCGGCAAGGAACTGGCGGTCTACACCCTCACCCTGGAAGACGACAAGGTGGCGGCCCAGGGCCGGCTCAACTTCAATGTGAAGCTGCCGGGCCAGAAGGAAGAAGTGCTTGATCTGGAAGTGGCCTTTGCGCCTTTGCCAGCCAATTAGGGCAGCCAATTAGAGCCGGCAATTAGGACAGCCTGACTGGCCTAACCAGGCCGTGTATGAGCAGCTTTGTCATATTTTGTAATAATTTATCTTGCACCGCAGCTTCCAGATGTTAGCCTGAGCAAACAAAACGCGCTGTCGAATCGTTCTCTCGATCCGGCTTGAGCGTTCACGCTGTTTCAGAATGACCGGCTTGGCCGGGTGCGGCCATCGAAGCGCAGAAGTGCTCCCAGGCATGTGACTGGGCGTGTGGCCGGCGGCGAGGAGACATGGCGCGCATCTTGGTGGCCGAAGATGAAGTGGCAGTGCGGGAATTCATTCGCCGCGTGCTTGAATTGCGCGGCCATGAAATCGTGACCGTGGGCGATGGCGCCGAGGCTTTGGTCAAGCTCAACCGCCTGCGCTTTGATCTGCTGCTCACCGATATCGGCATGCCCAATATGGATGGCCTGGAACTGGCGCTGAAAGTGGCGCGCGATCATCCCGCGCTACCGGTGCTGATGATGTCGGGCTATGCCGTGGAGCGCCGCCGCGCCGCTGACCTGGCCGACCTGGCACGCGGCCTGCTACAAAAACCCTTCTCGATGGTCGATCTCGCCGCCGCAGTGGAAAAGGTGCTGGCCGAGCCGGTGGCGGGGTGAAGGCCGCGCATCACAGCCGATTGGCGATTTCCAGCAGGTTGCCGTCCGGGTCGCGCAGGTAGATGGAGAGGATCGGGCCTTGCGCGCCGGTGCGGCGCACCGGGCCTTCAATCACCGGAATATTCAGCGCCGCCAGATGCGCGGCGACTTCGCTCACCGGGCGCATGGTGAGGAAACACAGATCGGCGCTGCCGGGCAGCGGGGTCGCCGCCTTGGGATCGAATTCCTGGCCGCGTTGATGCAGGTTCAGTTTCTGGCTACCAAAGGCCAGGGCATGCCGGGTGCTGCCATCAGCCACACCATAACTTTGCGGCTGCATGCCGAGGGCGCGCTGATAAAATGCCAGGGTTGCCGGAATATCGGCCACGGTCAGCACCAGATGGTCAAGCGCGGTGATCATGGCGTGCGGGTGGTTCGGGTTCAGAAACGCCGCAGCAGGCGTTCGAGATAGTCGCGTTCCAGGGCCGGTCGGTCGCGGTCGCCGGCACGGCGCTGCAATTCTTCCAGGATGCGGCGGGCGCGTTCGATGGCGGTCATGCCGCTTTCCGGCACCCGGGTTGATTCGCCGGGATTCTCAATCCCGCCAGTGGGGCGGCCAAACGGATCGCGACTATCGCGGTTGCGCTGATTCTGCCGGCTGTCGGCAGCGTCGGCCTGGCCGCCCGGCTCGCCGCCGCGCTGCGCCTGCTGCAAGTCGCGCAGGCCCTGGCGCATCTGGTCGAGCGCATCATTCTGGCCCTGCATCGCCTCGCCCGGCTCGCCGCGCCGCAAGGCTTCGCGGGCATCGCGCATGGCGCGGTCGGCCCGGCCCAGGCCTTCGGGAATCGGCATGCCGCGTTCGGCAAAGCGGTTCATCATCTCGCCCAGCCGGCGGCGCAGGTCTTCCTGCTGGCGCGCATCGGCTTCATTGTCGCCGCCGCCCGGCTGGCCCTGGCCCGGCTGCCCCGGTTGCCCGGGCTGGCCATTGCGGCCGAATTGCTGGCTGCGGCGGAAGGAGCGATCCAGCAATTGCTGTTGCTGGCGCAGCATTTCGCCCAATTCGCCCATCTGCTGGCCGCTGCCGCGCTGGCCGCGTTGGCCACGCTGCTGCTGGCCTTGTTTGCCTTGCTGACCCTGGGGGGCGCGGCCGATACGCATGTTCTTCATCGCTTCCAGCATGCGCTGCATCTGCTCAAGCATTTCCTGCGCGCTCTGCCGGTCGCCCTGGCGCGCCATCTGCTCGGCCTGATCCATCATGTCCTGGAAATCCTCCGACGACATCGCCTCTTCGTCTTCGGACAATTCCTCCAGTTCCTCGCCGCGCGCCAGCCGCTCCATGGCCTCGCGCATCTTCTCTTCCATCAGGCGATCCATCGCCTCGCGCAATTCCTGCATTTTGCGCATGATTTCGTTGTCTTCGGCGCCGCGCTCGATGGCATCCTGCAAACGATCATAGGCGGCCTGGAAATCGCGTTCGGCCAGATTGGATTTGCCGTCCTCCAGCCGCAATGCAGTCTGCCACAGCAGGTTCGAGACCTCGCCGCGCGCTTCCTGGCTGCGGTTGAGCGACAGCCGCGCCGCGCCCATGCGCAAGGCCAGATGCACGGCGGTATCCTGGCGATAACTTTCCGGCGCCAGGCTGAGGGCGCGCAAAGCCGTGGTCACGCGGCTCCATTCACCGGGTTTGAGCGCCAGCAGGCGGCGCTGTTCAATCAGTGCCTTGGCCACCGGATGGGTGAATTTGCGCGCCGGCAGGGTGGTGATCACCGGCTCGCTGCGGCCCTGCTGGCCCAGCGCATCGGTGGCCACCAGAGTGATCGCCACCTGCTGGCCGGCGAGCGGATGCTCAACAAAATCAAACGGCCTTTTGTCGCTGAAGCCACCGGCCAGCACCGGCGGCGCCGGCCAATCCACCAGCCAGCTTTCGCTGCTTTGCTCATGGCGGATCGCCAGTTCGATCTTCTGCACGCCGTAATCATCCTCGCCATTCAAGGCGATTTCGAGCTGCGGCTGGCGCCGGTCAGGCGCCACGGCTTTCGGCTCCTCGGCAAAGGCCACTTTCGGCGCTTCATCGGCCAGCAGGCGCAACGGCCATTCCGCTACCGGCTGGTCGCGCCGCAGCAAGGCCAGCGTGGCATTGTCGCCCAAAGCCGCCAGGTCGAGCGGCAGGTCGATTTCGGCATTATGCTCGTCCAGCGGCTTGAGTGCATGGCTCTGGCCGCCGAGTTTCAGGCCATAGATCGGCTGGCTGGCTTGCAGGCGCAGCTTGAGCAGGCTGCCGGTGGGAATGCTGAGCGGCTCGGCGCCCGGCGCCGGCAATATCGGCTTGCCATCGCGGCTGAGGAAAATCGGTGGCCGGCCAGTGTAAAGCGGCGGCGTGATCCAGGCATCCAGCGCCATGGTGGCGCCGGGCGGCAAAGCCGTGCCGGGTTGCAGGGCATCGCGCATGCGCTGGCCGGCCTGTTCGCCCGGGCTGGCCCAGGCCACCACCAGCAGCAGGCCCAGCGCCACGCGCAGGCCAAAACGATCAATACGCCACCAGCCGGCTTCCGGCGGCGCGATGCGCAGCGCGCCAAGCTGGGCCAGCAGGCGGCGGCGATGCGCCTGCCATAGGGCTTCGGCAATCGGGTCGGGCTGGCCGCCGGGCGGGCTGGCAAGGCTATCGGCCAGCTGGCCCAGCGGACGGTGATTAAGCTGGTTGCCGGTTTCCAGCCGGCGCAGGGCGGCAGCGCGATCCGGCAGGCGATAACCGCGGAAGCCGCCCCACAAGGCGGCGATCAGGCCCAGGCCAAAGCCGCCAAGCAGCAGCCAATGCAGCCAGACCGGCGTGTAGCGCCAGATATCGAAGCCGGCCAGCACCAGGAAAAATGCCAGCAGCAGCCCGGCAGGAAACAGCCGGGGCCAAAAATTTTCCCAGAACAGCGCCAATTGCGCCAGGCGCAGGCGGTTTTCCAGGGAATATAACGGGGCTGTGCCGGGGGCCGGGCGGGCCGCCGGTTGTGCGGGGAGAGGCGCTTGTGTCAGGCCGTCGTCGGGTCGCGCCACAGGGCAGGGCTTTCCAATGCCGTCATCTCGTCGATGGTAGGGCGGCGGCGCACCAATGCAAAGCGATTTCCGTTCACAAGAACTTCAGCCGCCAAGGGCCGGGCATTGTAGGTCGATGCCATCACCGCGCCATAGGCGCCGGCTGAGAGGATCGCCAGCAGGTCGCCATCCTGCATCGGCGGCATCGGTCGCTCCTCGGCGAAAGTGTCGCCGGTTTCGCAAACCGGGCCGACAATATCGGCCGGGCTGAGCAAAGCCTCCGGCCCAGGCTCGGCCACCGGCACGATGCGATGATAGGCTTCATAAAGCGCCGGCCGGATCAGGTCATTCATCCCGGCATCCAGGATCAGGAACCGCTTGGCCTCGGCCTGCTTCACATAGGTGACGGCAGCCAGCAGCAGCCCGGCATTGCCGACCAGGAAACGGCCCGGCTCCAGCGCGATCTCGCAGCCGAGCGGTGCGATATGTTTGCGCACCAGATCGGCATAGCCGCGCGGGTCGGGCGGGGTTTCGTCGTCATAGCGGATGCCCAGGCCGCCGCCCAGATCAATGCGGCCAAGCTGGATGCCATCGTCGCGCAGGGCCAGCACCAGCTCGGCCAGGCGGGCGAAGGTGGCGTCATAGGGCGCCAGATCGGTGAGCTGGCTGCCGATATGCACATGCACGCCCACCGGCTTGATACCGGGCAGCCGTGCCGCCTCGGCATAAATCTCCCGCGCGCGCTCAATCGGGATGCCGAACTTGTTCTCGGCCTTGCCGGTGGTGATTTTTTTATGCGTCTTGGCATCCACATCGGGATTGACCCGAATCGCCACCGGGGCGATGACGCCCAGGGCGCTGGCTACTTCCGACAGCGCTCGCAATTCCGGCTCGGATTCGACATTGAACTGCAAGATGCCGGTATTGCCGGCCTTGAGCGCTGCGGCCATTTCAGCCTTGGTCTTGCCCACGCCGGCAAAGATGATCTTGCCCGGGGCGATGCCGGCTTTCAGCGCCAGCTGCATCTCGCCGGCCGAAACCACATCGGCGCCGGCACCCAATTCGCCCAGATGGCGCAGCAGGGCCAGATTGCCATTGGCTTTCACGGCATAGGCGATCAGCGCCGGCAGGCCGGCAAAAGCTTGCTCCAGGGCGCGGTAGCGGTCGGTCAGCGCGGCGGTGGAATAGACATAGCAGGGCGTGCCGATGGCGGCGGCGATGGCGCTTAGTTTCACGCCTTCGGCATGAAGTTCACCATCACGATACTGGAACCAGGGCATACCGGTCATCTGGCAATCTCAACGATCAATTATATGGAACGGGCGTGCCGCGCGGCGGCAGGTTGGCCGGGCGCGAGGCGGCATCCTTGGGATAATCCGGCAGATCCTTGCGGCCGCAGCCGGCCAGCAGCAGGGCAAGGCAGAAAACCAGCCAGGTGCTTTTCATCATGGCATTTCCTTTGCCAGCCGCTTCTGCCAGCGCGCAATCTGGCGGCGCACATTCTGCGGCGCCGTGCCGCCATAGGAAACCCGGCTTTTCACCGAATTCTGCACGCCCAGCACGGCAAACACATCCTGGCTGATGCGCTTTTCCACGCTCTGCATCTCGGCCAGGCTGAGCGCTTCCAGCGGCTTGCCCTGGCTTTCCGCCAGCTTTACCAGGCTGCCGGCAACGTGATGCGCGTTGCGAAACGGCATGTCCAGCTTGCGCACGCACCAATCGGCCAGATCGGTGGCAGTGGTGTAGCCCTCGCCGGCACTCTGCGCCAGCAAAGGCTTATTCGCGGTGAAATCGCTCACCATGCCGGCGCTGGCGGCGATGCAGAGTTCCAGGCTGTCGGCGGCGTCGAAGGTCGGTTCCTTGTCTTCCTGCATGTCCTTGCCATAGGCCAGCGGCAGGCCCTTCAGCGTGATCAGCAGGGCATTCTGCGCGCCGATGATGCGGCCCACCTTGCCGCGCACCAGTTCGGCGGCATCGGGATTGCGCTTCTGCGGCATGATCGACGAGCCGGTGGTGAAGGCATCGCTTAACGTGATGAAGCGGAATTGCGCCGAGCACCAGATCACGATCTCCTCGGCGAAACGCGACAGATGCACCGCGCAGGTGGCGGCGGCCGACAGGAATTCGAGCGCGAAATCGCGATCCGACACGGCATCGAGCGAATTGGCCATCGGCGCGTCAAAACCCAGCTCTTTGGCGGTCATGGCGCGATCAATCGGCAACGACGTGCCGGCCAGGGCGGCGGCGCCCAGCGGGCTTTCATTCAGCCGACGGCGCGCATCCTGGAAACGGCCGCGGTCACGGCCGAACATTTCCACATAGGCCAGAAGATGATGGCCCAGCGTCACCGGCTGCGCCGCCTGCAAATGCGTGAAGCCGGGCATCACGGTATCGGCATGTTCCTCGGCGCGGGCCAGCAGGCGGCGTTGCAGATCAGCCAGGCCGGCATCCACGCGGTCGATGGCATCGCGCACCCAGAGGCGGAAATCGGTCGCCACCTGATCGTTGCGCGAGCGCGCCGTGTGCAGCCGGCCGGCGGCATTGCCGATCAATTCCTTGAGCCGGGTCTCCACATGCATGTGGATGTCTTCCAGCGCCGGATCGATGCGGAAATTGCCGGCTTCGATCTCGCCCCGGATCTGGTCCAGGCCCTTGAGGATCGCCTTGCCTTCTTTGGGTGTGATCAGGCCCTGCGCCACCAGCATGCGGCAATGCGCCTTGGAGCCGGCGATATCCTGGGCATAAAGCCGCTTGTCAAAGCCGATGGAGGCATTGATCTCCATCATGATCGCGGCCGGGCCTGCGGCAAAACGCCCGCCCCACAAATCATTGGCGCCGGCTTGCTTGCGGGCGGGGGCGGACTTATCTGATGTCTTGCGTTGAGCCATGGGGACGGAAATGCGCTTGCTTGCCTGGTTGATCGGATGCCTGCTGCTGGCTGCTTCGGCCCCCTCCGGTGCCTGGGCGGGCAATCTGCCGCCGTTGCAGGGCGATATGCGCAAACTTATCGTGGCAGACCCGCCGAAGCCAGTGGCGGCGGCCAGCTTCAAGGATGAAAACGACGCCGAAACCAGCCTGGATGCCTTCAAGGGCCGGGTGGTGCTGCTCAATCTGTGGGCCACCTGGTGCATTCCGTGTCGCGCCGAGATGCCGTCGCTGGAGCGGCTGCAAAAACAGATCAATGATCCGGGCTTTGCCCTGGTGGCCGTGGCGCAGGAACGCGCCGGCCGCGACAAGGTGGAGAAATTCCTCGCCGAATTCGCCCCCGGCCTGAAAGCCTATCTCGATCCAACGATGAAATCCGCCCGCGCCTGGGGCGCCGCCGGCCTGCCCACCACGATCCTGATCGACCGCCAGGGCCGCGAAGTCGCCCGGCTGGTCGGCGAGGCGCATTGGGATACGCCCGAGGCTGTGGCGGTGATCAAGGCTTTGCTGGCGCCATAAAAAACCCGGCGCCAGGATCGGGTCCGGGGCCGGGTTTTTTCAAGTTCAGTGCGGGCTTATCAGCGCGCCAACCCTCAGCGGGTCGGCGTCGGATGCTCGCCGCGATAATCGTAGAAGCCGCGATTGGTCTTGCGGCCGAGCCAGCCGGCTTCAACATATTTCACCAGCAGCGGGCAGGGGCGATACTTGCTGTCAGCCAGGCCCTCATACAGCACCTGCATGATCGACAGGCAGGTATCCAGGCCGATGAAATCGGCAAGCTGCAACGGCCCCATCGGGTGGTTGGCGCCGAGCCGCATGCCGGTATCGATGGCTTCCACCGAGCCGACGCCTTCATACAGCGTGTAGATCGCCTCGTTGATCATCGGCAGCAGGATGCGGTTGACGATGAAGGCCGGGAAATCCTCGGCATTGGCCGGGGTCTTGCCCAGCTTCACGGTCAGTTCGCGCACTTCGCGGAAGGTGGCTTCCTCGGTGGCGATGCCGCGAATCAGTTCCACCAGCGCCATCACCGGCACCGGGTTCATGAAATGCATGCCCATGAATTTTTCCGGCCGGTCGGTGGCCGAGCCAAGCCGGGTGACCGAGATCGACGAGGTGTTGGTGGCGATCAGCACGTTTTTCGGCAAAACCGGGCAGAGTTCGGCCAGGATTTTCTTTTTCAGCGCCTCATTCTCGGTCGCCGCCTCGATCACGATATCGGCGCTTTCAAAGCCGCGCAGGTCGCTGATCGTCTTGATCCGCGCCAGCGCCTCATCGCGGGTAAGTTCGTCGATCTTGCCGCGCGTCACCTGCCGGGTCATGTTGCCGGTGATGATGTCCCTGGCTTTTTCGAGCTGCGCCGGGTTGATGTCCTGCAACAGGACATCAAAGCCGGCCAGCGCGCCGACATGAGCGATACCGCTGCCCATTTGGCCGGCGCCGATTACCCCGATGGTCTTGATCATGCGGCTTCCCTGGGTCTGAGGTTACTTGCCGAGCTCGGCTTCGAGTTCCGGCAGCACCTTGAACAGGTCGCCGACCAGGCCGTAATCGGCAACCTGGAAGATCGGCGCCTCTTCATCCTTGTTGATGGCGACAATGACCTTTGAATCCTTCATGCCGGCCAGATGCTGGATGGCGCCGGAAATGCCCACGGCAACATAAAGCTGCGGCGCGACGATCTTGCCGGTCTGGCCAACCTGGTAGTCGTTCGGCACAAAGCCGGCATCGACGGCGGCGCGGCTGGCGCCCACGGCGGCGCCGAGCTTGTCGGCCACGGCTTCGATCAGCTTGAAATTCTCGCCCGAACCCATGCCACGGCCACCGGAAACGATGATCTTGGCCGAGGTCAGTTCCGGGCGGTCGGATTTCTGCAAATCCTGGCCCTTGAATTCAGACAGGGCCGGATCGGCCACTGCGGCCGCGGTTTCAACACTGGCCGCGCCACCTTCTGCCGCCGCAGCGGCAAAGCCGGTGGCGCGCACGGTGATAACCTTGATCTTGTCGCTCGATTGCACCGTGGCCATGGCATTGCCGGCATAGATCGGGCGCACGAAGGTATCGGCCGATTTCACTTCGACAATGCCGGAAATCTGCGCCACATCGAGCAGGGCGGCAACGCGCGGCAGGGTGTTCTTGCCCGAGGTGGTTTCCGGCGCCAGCACGGCGCTGTAATTGGTGGCAAGACCAGCCACCAGCGGCGCCAGCGCTTCGGCCAGGCCATTGGCGTATTGCGCGCCTTCCACATGGATCACCTTGGCCACGCCGGCAATCTTGGCCGCAGCGGCGGCGGCGGCGGCGGCATTATGGCCGGCCACCAGCACATGCACATCGCCGCCCAATTGGGCTGCGGCGGTGACGGCGTTGAGCGTCGGCGCCTTGATCGAGGCGTTATCGTGTTCGGCAATAACCAGGCTGCTCATAATCAGATCACTCCCGCTTCGGTCCGCAGCTTCTGCACCAGGGTGGCGACATCCGGCACCTTGATGCCGGCCTTGCGCTTCGGCGGCTCCTCGACGCTCAGCGTCGTGAGGCGCGGCGCGATATCGACGCCCAGATCGTCCGGGGTCTTCTCGTCGATCGGCTTCTTCTTCGCCTTCATGATGTTGGGCAGGCTGGCATAACGCGGCTCGTTGAGGCGCAGGTCGGTGGTGACCACCGCCGGCAGCTTCAGTTCAACGGTTTCAAGGCCGCCATCCACTTCGCGCACCACATTGGCCTTGCCATCGGCAATCGCCACCTTGTTGGCGAAAGTGCCCTGGCTCCAGCCCAGCAGGGCGGACAGCATCTGGCCGGTCTGGCTGCTATCGTCGTCAATCGCCTGCTTGCCGACGATCACCAGCTGCGGCGCTTCCGCCTCGGCGATCTTGGCCAGCAGCTTGGCCACCGCCAGCGGCTGCACTTCGGCATCGGTCTTGACCAGGATGCCACGATCAGCGCCCATGGCCAGCGCGGTGCGCAGGGTTTCCTGCGCCTGGGCCGGGCCGATGGAAACCGCCACCACTTCGGTGGCGATGCCGGCTTCCTTGAGCCGCACGGCTTCCTCAACGGCGATTTCGTCGAACGGATTCATCGACATCTTGACGTTGGCGAGATCGACTCCCGTCTTGTCCGCCTTGACGCGGATCTTGACGTTGTAGTCCACCACGCGCTTGACCGCGACCAGAACCTTCATGGACGTCAAACCTTGTTTTTATCGTGACAATTAGGATGGCCGGAGCGCCAGGTAGCGTCCGGCCGGTATTTTTTCGCGCTGCACACTATAACCCGCTGACAGGGCTGTCAACGAACCGTAAAACCCCGCTCCGGCGCCGGAAATGCCCCATTCGCGGCGAAATTTTCATACCCGTCCTCTTGTTCGGCAACGGAGCATTCCCACATCTCAGGCGTGGGGCCCACCAATGCCTGCCTGACGCATAGGGGGTGAGAGCCGGGCCGCCTCATCAGGAGTATATCTATGGACTTGGAAAAATTCACCGAGCGTGCGCGCGGCTTCCTGCAAGCGGCGCAAACCCTGGCGCTGGCCCGTGGGCATCAGCGTTTCACCCCCGAACATATCCTCAAGGTGCTGCTGGACGACCCGGAAGGCATGGCTGCCGGGCTGGTGCAGGCGGCGGGCGGCCAGCCGGCCGTTGCCAAGGCCAAGAATGAGGAAGCCTTGGCCAAGCTGCCCAGCGTGGAAGGTGCCGGGGCGGGACAGCTCTATATGGCGCCGGAACTGGCGCGGCTGTTTGAACAGGCCGAGAAGCTGCGCGAAAAATCCGGCGACAGCTTTGTAGCCGTGGAGCGGCTGTTGCAGGCTGTGCTGCTGACCAGCACCCCGGCCGCCGAAGCCCTGAAAGCCGCCGGGCTGACCGTTGCGGCGCTGGAAAAGGCCATTGCCGGTTTGCGCAAGGGCCGCAAGGCGGATAGCGCCTCGGCCGAGCAAGCCTATGATGCGCTGAAGAAATATGCCCGCGACCTGACCGAAGCGGCGGAAAACGGCAAGCTTGATCCGGTGATCGGGCGCGACGAGGAAATCCGCCGCACCATCCAGGTGCTGAGCCGCCGCACCAAGAACAATCCCGTCCTGATCGGCGAGCCGGGCGTGGGCAAAACCGCCATCGTGGAAGGCCTGGCGCTGCGGATTGCCAAGGGCGACGTGCCGGAAAGCCTGAAGAACAAGCGGCTGATGGCGCTCGACCTCGGCGCCATGATTGCTGGCGCCAAGTTTCGTGGTGAATTTGAGGAGCGTTTGAAGGCCGTGCTGGCCGAGGTGACCTCGGCGGAAGGCCAGATTGTGCTGTTCATCGATGAATTGCACACCCTGGTCGGCGCCGGCAAGGCCGATGGCGCCATGGATGCCTCCAACCTGCTGAAGCCGGCGCTGGCGCGCGGCGAATTGCATTGCGTCGGCGCCACCACGCTGGACGAATACCGCAAGTATATCGAGAAGGATGCGGCGCTGGCGCGGCGTTTCCAATCGGTCTTCATCGGCGAGCCGACGGTGGAAGACACGATTTCGATCCTGCGCGGGCTGAAGGAGAAGTATGAGGTGCATCATGGTGTGCGCATCACCGATGCCGCCATTGTTGCCGCCGCCACACTCTCCAACCGCTATATCACCGACCGTTTCCTGCCCGACAAGGCCATCGACCTGGTGGACGAGGCCGGCTCGCGGCTGCGTATGGAAGTGGACAGCAAGCCCGAGGCGCTCGACGAACTCGACCGCCGCATCATGCAGCTCAAGATCGAGCGCGAGGCGTTGAAAAAGGAAACCGATCCGGCATCGCGTGACCGCCTGACCAAGCTGGAAAAGGAACTGGCCGATCTGGAGCAGCAATCGACGGCGCTTTCGGCGGCCTGGCAGGGTGAAAAGGCCAAGCTCGGCTCGGCCCAGAGCCTGAAGGAGCAGCTTGACCGCGCCCGGCTCGATCTGGAACAGGCGCAGCGCAAGGCGGATTGGAACCGCGCCTCGGAATTGTCCTATGGCGTGATCCCCGGCCTGGAACGGCAATTGGCCGAGGCTGAGGGCGCCAGCGGCAAGAGTATGGTGCGCGAGGCGGTGACCGAAAGCGACATTGCCGGCGTGGTATCGCGCTGGACCGGCATCCCGGTGGACAAGATGCTGGCCGGCGAGCGCGAAAAGCTTTTGCGCATGGAAGACAAGCTGCGTGGCCGCGTGGTGGGCCAGGATGAGGCCTTGGTGGCGGTGGCCAATGCGGTGCGGCGCGCCCGGGCCGGCTTGCAGGACCCGAACCGCCCGATTGGCAGTTTCCTGTTCCTCGGCCCCACCGGCGTCGGCAAAACCGAACTGACCAAGGCCTTGGCCGAATTCCTGTTCGACGACGATCAGGCCATGGTGCGTATCGACATGTCGGAATACATGGAGAAACATGCCGTCAGCCGCTTGATCGGCGCCCCGCCGGGTTATGTCGGCTATGACGAGGGCGGCGCGCTCACCGAAGCGGTGCGGCGCCGGCCATATCAGGTGGTGCTGTTCGACGAGGTGGAGAAAGCGCATCCGGATGTGTTCAACGTGCTGCTCCAGGTGCTGGATGATGGCCGGCTCACTGATGGCCAGGGCCGCACGGTGGATTTCCGCAACACCGTGATCATCCTGACCTCCAATCTGGGCAGCGAATATCTTGCCCAGGCGGAAGCCGAGACCATCGACGAAGTGGTGCGCCATCGTGTGATGGAAGTGGTGCGCGGCCATTTCCGGCCGGAATTCCTCAACCGGCTGGATGAAGTGATCCTGTTCAAGCGGCTGAGCCGCGACAACATGACCGGGATCGTCGATATCCAGTTGCAGCGGCTCTACAAGCTGCTGGCGGATCGCAAGATCACGCTCGATCTGGATGCCGGCGCCAAGGCCTGGCTCGGCAATGCCGGCTATGATCCGGTCTATGGCGCGCGGCCCCTGAAGCGGGTGATTCAGCGTGAGCTGCAAAACCCGCTGGCCAGCCTGATCCTGGAAGGCAAGGTGCCGGATGGCGCCGTGGTGGCCGTCAGCGCCGGCCCCGACGGCCTGATGATCCAGGGCCAAGTGGTTCATTGAGGGAATTGCGCTTGCCCTAGTCCCATTTTGGGACTAGGGTGACGCATGCGCGCGGCGCCTCTGGGAAAGTTTGCAAGCCAATTTTGCGGTGCGTGAGCCTGTCTTGGCATACAGGAGCGAGGCCATGGAAGTCCGACCCATCCGCACCGAATCCGACTATCACGCCGCGCTTGCCGAGATTGATCGCCTGATGGATGCCGCCAAGGACACGCCGGATGGCGACCGGCTGGATGTTCTGGCCACCCTGGTGGAAGCTTATGAACGCCGGCGTTTTCCGATGGACCTGCCCGATCCGGTCGAGGCGATCAAATTCGTCATGGAACAGCGCGGCCTGACGGCCAAGGACCTGGGGCCGATGATTGGCCGCAGCAACCGGGTTTATGAAATCCTCACCGGCAAGCGTGCCCTCACCTTGCCGATGATCCGCCGCCTGCATGACGGCCTCGGTATTCCGCTGGAGAGCCTGATTGGTCGCGGCGAAACGGTTTCGCGGGCAGCTTGACCAAGTACCGCAAGAACAAAGTCGTCGTGGTCGGCGCAGGCCGACCACCCACGAGTGCTTTTGCCAGTCAGCTAAATGAAAAACGTGGATGGTACGCCTTCGCGTACCATGACGGTTTTTTGTTGGGGATTTCATTACAATCAGACATGCCCAGCCGAGCGACCGTGGATCAAGTCCGCGCATGACGATTAAGCAGGTGGGGAAACTTCTACTCCGCCGCTTCCAGTTTCAGCGGTTTCACCTTGATGCTGGCATCATTGTTCACGCCCCAGAGATCGTAGGTATTTTGCAGCCGCAGCCATACTTCCGCCGTGCCGCCGAAGACGCGGGCCAGCCGTACCGCCATTTCCGGCGAGATGCCGGCGCGGCCATGCAGCAGCGCCGATAGCGCCTGCCGCGACACGCCCAACCTGTCGGCGGCCTCGCCGACTGCCATATTGTTGGTGTCGAGGCAGAGTTCCTTCACCACCTTGCCGGGATGCGGCGGGGGCTTTTTCATTTCAAGCTCCTCAAGGGTAATCGACCCTATCCCGAAGTACTAAGATGTAAAGCTAATCTTTACGTGCACAAAAATGCTTGACCAGACTTAGCCTCCGCTATATTAAACCATTAAGTTAATTAACCGATGGGTTCAATTGTGACTACCGACCGCCTGAGCCAGACCCTGGCTGCGCTTGCTGATCCGACGCGGCGGGCGATTCTGGCGCGGCTGGCGCAGGGTGAATGTTCGGTGACGCAACTGGCCGAGCCTTTCGCCATGAGCCTGCCGGCGGTGTCGAAGCATCTGAAGGTGCTGGAAAAGGCCGGTCTGATCGCCAAGGGGCGCGAAGCCCAATGGCGGCCCTGCCGGCTGGACGCGGCGCCGTTGCAGGAAGTGGCCGGCTGGATCGAGGGCTACCGGCGCTTCTGGGACGAAAGCTTCGACCGCCTGGATGCCTATTTGCAGCAGCTTCAACAGGTGAAATCCGATGAGCAGCATTGAGATCGATTACCGCGCAGCGCAGGGCCACGACATCGTGCTGGTGCGCGAGTTTGCCGCGCCGCCGGCCCTGGTCTACCGCGCCTGGACCGATGCGGCGCATCTGGCGCGCTGGTGGGGACCGCATGGCTTCACCAATCCGGTCTGCCGCATCGACGCGCGGCCGGGCGGCGAAATCTATATCGTGATGCAGGGGCCGGATGGCGTTGGCCTGCCGATCAAGGGCCACGTGCTGGAAGCGATCCCGGGTGAAAGCCTGATCTACAGCATGGGCGCCGATAACAGCCGGGGCGACTGGCAGATCGAAACCATGCCGCGCCCCGCCGTGCATATCATCCGATTCGAGCCGCTGGATGGTGGCCAGCGCACGCGCCAGACCGTGACGGCGCGGATGGGCAATGCCGAGGATCTGGCCTTCATGGCCGGCATGGGCATGGCGGAAGGCTTCGGCCAGAGCCTGGAGCGCCTGGCTGAGCTGGTGCAGGCATAACAAGAGGAACCACTCGCCATGCTGACCTATAGTCTGCTCGGCCTTGCCGCGCTGATCGCCGCCATCCTGATCTATGCCGCCACCCGGCCGGATGATTTCCGCCTGGAGCGCAGCACCAGCATCCAGGCCGCGCCGGCCGCCATCATGCCGCACCTGGCCGATCTGCGGCGCTGGGGCGCCTGGTCGCCCTGGGAGAAGCTCGATCCCGCCATGCAGCGCAGCTTCAGCGCCAATTCAGTAGGTGTTGGCGCCGCCTATGAATGGGAGGGCAAGAATAATGTTGGCGCCGGGCGGATGGAGATTATGCAGGCCGGGCCGGAGCGGCTGCTGATCAAGCTGGATTTCCGCAAGCCGTTCAAGGCCAGCAACTTCACCGAATTCACCTTGTTGCCGGAGGGCGAGGCCACACGGGTCACCTGGGCGATGTTCGGCAGCAATGGCTATCTGCACAAGCTGATCGGCCTGATCTGCCGCCCGAGCATGATGCACCGGATTTTTGACCAGGGCCTGGCCGATCTCAAGGCCGAGGTTGAACGATAAGCGAGAAGGAGTTCCTGCATGTCCGGTTCCACTTTTGTCATTACCCGTGTGGTCGATGCCCCGCGTGAGCTGGTGTGGCGCCTGCATACCCAGGCCGAGCATCTGAAAAACTGGTTCGGCCCGAAGGGTTTTCCGATGAGCCATTGCAGCATGGATCTGCGCGTAGGCGGTGTGTTTCACTACTGCCTGCAAATCCCCGGTGCGGGCGAGATGTGGGGCAAGTGGACTTTCCGCCGCATCGAGGCGCCGCATCTGCTGGAATGCATCGTGTCGTTTTCTGATCCCGACCAGGGCGTGACGCGGCATCCGATGGGGCCGGACTGGCCGTTGCAGACCCTGGGCATCACCACTTTCGACGAGGAACCGGACGGCAAGACCCGCATCACCGTGCATTGGAGCGCCTATGAGGCGACGCCCGCCGAGCAGGCCGCCTTCGATGCCGGCCATGCCAGCATGGAGCAGGGCTGGGGCGGCACTTTTGAGCAGTTCCTGGCTTACCTCGCCAGCGTGAAATAACGCAGCAAGCGGCCATCGATACAGGCCAGGCCAAAGCCGATCAGCGCCAGACCCAGCATCTGGCTGGCGCTGATGCTTTCGCCCAGCCACAAAACCCCCATCAGCATGGCGCTGGGCGGGATCAGGAAAGTGACCAGTTGCAGATTGGTGCTGCCGGCGCTGGCCAGGATGCGGAAATACAGCGTGTAGCCCAAGGCGGTGGAAATGCCGGCCAGGCCCAGCATGGCGGCCAATGCCTGATTGCTGGGCAGCGGCAACTGCCAGGGCTGATCGATAAGCAGCGCCACCGGCAGCAGGATAAGGCTGGAGCCGATCACCTGGCCGGTGGCGGTGGCCATCGGCGCCACGCCCCAGGTTGAAAAGCGCCGGCCATACAGCCCGGCCACGGCATAGGACATTGCCGCCAGCACGATGGCTGCCTGCGCCCACACATCGGCGCCCAGGCCGCGCAAGGCTGCCGGGCCGATTATCGCTGCCACGCCGCAGAGGCCGCTGAGCAGGCCGGCGAGCCGCGGCAGGGTCAGTTTTTCGTTTGTAGTGACCATATGCGCCAGCAGCACCGCCCAGAGTGGCGTGGTGGCGTTGAACACCGCCGCCAGGCCGCTCGGGATATGGCTCTGGCCCCAGACGATGAGCGAAAACGGGATCACGTTATTCAGCAGCCCCATCATCAGGAAGCCGCGCCAGATATGGGCCTGGCGCGGCAGCGCGATACCCAGGCCGCGCAGGATCAGCAGCAGGATGGCGGCAGCCAGGGCAACCCGCAGCATCACCAGGGTCAGCGGCGGGATTTCCTTCACCGCCACGCCAATGAAAAAGAACGAGCCGCCCCAGAGCAGCGACAGGCAGAGCAGCAGGCCCCATTCCAGGGCATTCATTCGAGGATTGAGGTTGGTCATGTAAGACTCGTCACCCCCGGGCCTGACCCATGACTCTTCGGTTTAATTTTGGCTGGGTTGCTGGAAGGCATTTCAGTATGTGCTTTTACCGCGTTCGCTTTGTCGGGACATGAAATTGACGCCGCTGCATGATTGTTGCTTTTGGCCCCAACCACCCCTCACTCGTCATGCCCGGGCTTGACCCGGGCATCTCTCCTTGCCCTATAATTCTTCGGAAAATCAAGAAAAACGAGATGCGCGGATCAAGTCCGCGCATGACGATTATGGGATGGTGAGGCCAGAGCCGCCATCCGCTTCCTGCGCTCACAGCATCTTTATATGGCCGGGTTGTGCCGCCACCCGGGCGAGCCAGGCGCGGATCGCCGGATAGGCTGAGAGGTCCATGTCAGCCTCGTCAGCGCGGTGGGTATAGGCATAGAGCGCGATATCGGCGATGGAATATTGCCCGCCGACGAAAAACGGCTGCTGCGCCAGATGGCCTTCCATCACGGCAAAAGCCTCGTAGCCCTTGGCCAGCCGGGCCGGCAATTCCGCCATGCGGGCATGCTGGCGGCCAAGATGGCGGATGATATAGCGCGGCGTCGCCACATAAGGCTCGTGGCTATATTGTTCAAAGAACAGCCATTGCAGCACCTGAGCGCGCAACAGGCGCTCGGCCGGCCAGTAGCTGCTGCCATCGGCCAGGTAACACAGGATGGCATTTGATTCGGCCAGCACTGTGCCGTCTTCCAGGCCCAGAGCCGGGATGCGGCCATTCGGATTCTTGGCCAGGAAAGCCGGCCGGCGGGTTTCGCCCCGGTCGATATCCAGTTCAACCCGCTCATAGGGCAAGCCAAGCTGGGCCAGCAGCAGACGGCATTTATAGCCATTACCGGAATCGAGATAATCATACATCGTCAGCATAGCAGCCTCTGTTGCGGGTTTGTGGCCCCTCGATACGGTATGCCCGGGCCTGGTGCAAACCAGACTTTCTCGTAGTATGGCTAAGATTATCTAAGCCTGGAGGGAATCATGGCGCGTCGCCTGCCGCCGCTGAATGGTCTGCGTGCCTTTGAGGCTGCGGCAAGGCTAGGCGGTTTTGTTGCCGCCGCCGAGGAACTCAGCGTCACCCCGGCAGCGGTGAGCCAGCAGGTGAAGGGCCTGGAACAGCAGCTTGGCCTGCCGCTATTCCGCCGTGCGCCGAATGGCCTGACCCTGACCGAAGCCGGCCGCGCCTATCTGCCGGCTTTGAGCGATGGTTTTGACCGCCTGGCCGAGGCCAGCCATGGCCTGGCCACGGCAGCGCAGGGCGGCCGGGTTTGCATCAGCCTGTTGCCGGCGCTGGCATCGGGCTGGCTGGTGCCACGCCTGGGCCAGTTCCGCCGGGTATTTCCCGGCGTGGCCTTGCGGCTCGATACCAACCGGCGGCTGACCGATTTTGACCGCGAGGAAGTGGATCTGGTGATCCGTTTCGGGCCATGGCGCGCCAAGGCGGCCTTGCCCAAGGGGCTGGCGGCATATCGGCTGATGGCGGAGGAAGTCCATCCGGTGGCCAGCCCGGCTTTGCGCCTGGGCGGCCGCGACCTGGCCGACCTGCCGCCCGAATTGCTGCTGCATGACACTGATATCGGCGTGGCGGATGAACAGCCCTGGCTGAGCTGGCCAAGCTGGTATCGCCGCGCCGGGCTGCCGCCGCCCGATCCGGCGCGTGGCATCGGCTTCACGGATTCGTCGGTGCTGCTATCTGCCGCCTTGGCCGGCCAGGGCGTGGTGCTGGGTCGGCTGCCGCATCTCGGCGACCTGCTGGCGCGGGGCCATCTGGTGCGGATCGGCCAGCAAAGCTGGCAGGCCGAGTGGGTGTATCAGGTGGTGGCGCCGGAAGCGCATTTCCGCCGCCCGCTGTTGCGCGCCGTGCTGGACTGGCTGTTGCGGCAGCAACAGCCATAACAGGGAGCGGCTGTTGCGGCAGCAACAGCCATAACTGCCATATCAGCGAGCGTTAGTTTGCGCCGCTGAGCAACGCCATTACCGGGGTGCCGCGGATTTCACGTTCCACCTGCTCTACATAGCGGCGGAAGCGCTCATATTCGGCGCCATCCAGTTTGCGGCCGGAGGGGAAGCGCACATTCATCGGATTGACCTGCTTGCCTTGCAGCAGCACTTCGTAATGCAGATGCGGCCCGGTGGAACGCCCGGTGGAGCCGACGGTGCCGATGATCTGGCCCTGGCGCACCCGCTGGCCCGGCTTCACGCTCATGCGGGTCATATGGGCATAGGCGGTGGCATAGCCATTGCCATGGCGCAGCCGCACATAATTGCCATAGCCGCCATTCCAGCCGGCCATCTCCACCACGCCCTCGCCGGCGGCCTGGATCGGCGTGCCGCTGACAGCGCCGAAATCGACGCCCTTATGCATCAGGCTGAAACCGAGGATCGGATGCATACGCTTGCCGAAGCCGGAAGTGAGTCTGGCGCCATCAATCGGTGTGCGCAGCAAAGCCTTCTTCACACTCTGGCCGCGCGGCGTGAAATAATCCGCATCGCCGCCATCATGCGGCCGGTAATAGTAATAGCGCAGTTCGCGGCCGGAGAGCGTCATTGAAGCGGCGGCGATGCGGCCGGTCTTCACTGTTTTGCCGTGGTCATCGACATGGCGCTCGAAATAAACCTCAAAACTGTCACCCGGCTGGATTTCGCGCTGGAAGTCCACGTCATAGGAGAACAGCTTGATGAATTCGGCCAGCAGGCTGGAATTCAGCCCGGCCTCGATGCCGGCATTATAGAGGCTGTCGGTGATATCGCCGGCCACCCGGGCATGGCTGAGGTCAAATTCGCGGATCGTCTCATTGGCGCGGAAGCCGGTATCCTCGCGCACCACATTCAGCTCGCGCTCAACACTCGGCGCCAGCGCCATTTCAAACAGCCGGTAATCCTCGCCATCGTCCAGGCGTTCAAAGGTCAGGGTGATTTCCTGGCCGATCTTCAGCCGGCGCGGATTGAACTTCTGGCCCAGCGCCTGGATCGCCTGATGCGAATCTGCCGGCTCGGCGCCGGCTTCGGTCAGCAATTGCATCAGCGTGTCGCCGGGGCCGACTGCCACCTTCTTCAGCACTTTGCTGGGCAGCAATTCGGCTTCGTCGCGCAATTGCGGCCACCAGGTTTCCGGCTGGGTGACAAATGCCTCCAGTGCCGGCGCGATGCGGATCGCATCATGCACCACCTGCTCCATGGCGCGCGCCGGCGCCACCATATCCAGCGTGATGCCCTGGAAGCTCATGCTCTGGAGCACCGGGCCAGCGCTGTTCGCCGTATTATTGGCTGGCGCCATCATGCTGCTTTGCGTCTCTGGCGGCTTGATCGGGTGCAGCAGCAGGGCCAGGCCGGCACAACCAAGTGCCAACAACGCCATATTACGGCGCGGCCGGGCGAGAAAATTGCTGGTCACAGCCCCACGGGCGGAAAAAAAACGCGCTTTCAAAACTCATCCCCCAACGATTCCGGGTGAACACCGGCTTCGGGCATATACGAGACGACCAGCTTTGCCACTGGTTTGCCCGGGGTCAAGAAATTAATACGATAATTGGAGCGGCACTTACGCAATCTAGTTACCAAATCTTGTGGATAAATCAGCACTTATCCCCATTTCGTAGTTTGTGATTTTTTTTTGAAGAAAGTCGTTGACGGGGTGGGCTGAGATGAATATAAACCGCCCCACGAGACGCGGCGGACTGGTTCCCACGGAGTTCTTCGGGACTGGTTCGAAAGCGTCTTTTCTGTCTCTAAAGAGTAGCGATCACTGATCGCGGTTCTGGAAAAAGACAGTACTGTTGTTGGACATCGTAAATCGGAATGGAAGAGATGCGTGGGCGGCGGCGTCGACCGCTAGGTCTTCGGACCTGGTTGGATCAAAAGCTCGTCTGCTCAAGCATCAAGTACCATCACTATCCACTCTCACGGTGGGTATGATGGAACGCTATGCGGGTCTGTTGTCACC
>NZ_JAGOLP010000055.1 GCF_017994015.1 Ferrovibrio sp.
CGGCGCCTTGCGGGGTGAGCGTGAAACGCAAGGCTTCGTCGGCATAGGCCGGGTTGGGAAACATCAGATTCTGGTGCTGATGCCTTGCCCCGGGATGCTGCCGGCGCAGCAGGCCCCAGATGACGCTGTAGAGCAGCATGCCGTGGCTGACGGTGCGGCCGAAGCGGGTGCGGGCGGAAAAGGCCGGGTCGACATGGATCGGGTTGTTGTCGCCGCTGACCTGGGCAAAAAGGTCAAACTCGGTCTGGCTCAGGCTACGCTCCAGGATGATGGGGGTCATGACAGTAACTCGCGCAGGATATGTTTACGGATTTTGCCGGCAGCGGTGCGCGGAAATTCCGCCACCACTTCGATCCGCTTCGGCACTTTGTAGGCGGCCAGATTGGCGCGGCAATACTGGCGCAGGGCTTCGGCATCAATACTGCCGCCGGGCTGTGGCAGCACCACGGCACAGCCCACTTCGCCCCATTTTTCGTCGGCCACGCCCAGCACGGCACATTCCAGCACGCCGGGGAAGCGATAGATCACTGCCTCCACCTCGGCTGGATAGACATTCTCGCCGCCGGATATGTACATGTCCTTGATCCGGTCAACGATGAAGTAATAGCCATCGGCATCGCGCCGGCCAACATCGCCGGATTTCAGCCATCCGTCCTCGGTCAGTGCTGCACGGGTGGCTGCCGGATTGTTGAAATAGCCCGGCGTGATATTCGGCCCGCGCATCCAGATTTCGCCAGACTGGCCCTCGGCCACATCGCGGCCGGCATCATCCACCAGGCGCACTTCGGTCAGGATTTGCGGCTTGCCCACCGAGCCGATGCGGCTGCGCGCCTCGCGACGGTCCATCAGGAACACAGTCGGCCCGGTCTCGGTCATGCCGAAACCGTTGCACACCGTGATGTCGCGCGCGGCAAACAGCCGGATCAGCGGCTCGGGCAACGGCGCGCCGCCGCAGCCCCAGGCGCGCACGGCGCTGAAATCGGTGCTGGCGAAAGCCGGATGCAGGCTGATCGCCTGATAGATCGCCGGCACGCCGAAAAACAGGCTGCACCGGCCGGCCTGGATCAGCCGCATGCAGGCATCCACGTCAAACTTGCGCAGCACCTGCACGCAGCCGCCGGCAATCAGCATCGGCAGGGTGTAGAGGTTGATCCCGGCAGTGTGAAACAGCGGCAGGAAATTGATCGTGCTGTCCTGCCCGGTCATGTCGATGGCCTGGCAGACATTGACGTAATTGGCATAGGCCATGCCGATGGTCTGTATCACCGCCTTGGGTTTGCCGGTGGTGCCGGATGTGTAGAGCAGATACCAGACCCGATCCGTCGGCCAGCGCTGGTCAAACATGCCCGGCGCGGTGCGCGCCAGCAGCGTTTCATAATCGGCCAGCGACAGCAGCTTTGCGGCGCCGAGTTCGGCTGCCAGCGCGGCATGCTCGGCATCATGCATCAGCAGGCCGGCGCCACTATCGGCCAGGATCGGGCGCAGTTCCGGTGCCGGCTGGCGCCAGTTCAGCGGCACCAGGATCACGCCGGCCTTGGCGCAGCCGAGCAGCATTTCAAAAAATACCGGCGTATTGAGGCACAGGATAGCGATGCGGTCGCCGGGCGCGATGCCAAGCCCGGACAGGGCGGCGGCAAAGCGGCTGGCGCGGTCATTGAGCGCGGCATAGCTGGTTTGGTGGCCGGTTTCCACGTCTACGAAGGCGACGCGCTCGGGCGTCAGTTCAGCTCGCTTGGCGGCCAGGTCGGGCACATATTGCATCCGGCTTCCTCCCGTCACGCCGATTTGGCAAGGAAACGCGCCATGCCGGCCTGCGTCGCCTCGCTGTCGATCTGTTCAATGAAACTCTGCCGCTCGGCTTCCAGCGCGGCCGCCATGGCGTTGCGGCGTTGCGGCGGCAGCAATTGCCGCTTGGTGCAGGCCACGGCATTGGCCTGTTTGCTGTTCAGGGCATTCAGCCAAGCCTCAAGCGTGCCGTCGAGATCGGAGGTCACCGCCTGCACCAGCCCAAGGCGCAGCATCTCCTCGGCGGCGACGCGGCGGTTCAGCAACTGGATTTCGCGTGCTGCGGCTTCACCGATGCGGCCGGGCAGCAGCGCACACCAGCCGCCATCCGGGCTGAAACCAACATCGACGTAATAGGGTTGCAGGAATACCTGCGGCGCCGCAACGACAAGATCGCAGGCCAGCAGCAGGCCGAGCGCGCCGCCGGTGAGCGGGCCTTGCAGGCGGCCGAGCAGCGGGCAGGGCAGATCATACAGCGCCAGGATGGCCCGGTTGAGATCACCCACCAAAGCCGCGGCATAGGCGCGGCGTTCGCCCTGTGCAACGGCGTGGAAACCGCGCACATCACCGCCGGTGCTGAAGCTGCGGCCCTCGGCCTGCAACACCACGGCGGCAAGCCCGGGCTGTGCCGCCACGGCATCAATCTGGCGCAGCAGATCGGTCAGCAGCGCCGGCACCAGACTGTTATGGCGATCCGGCCGCGCCAGGGTGAGGCGCGCCACGCCGCCAGCCTGGTCGAGCCGAACCAGGCTCATTTGAACAGGCCGTGCGCAATCATGTCCATGGCGGTATCCACCACAGCATCCAGCGGCGCCTTGGGTTCCCACAGGCCATAGCGCTGGCCGAGGAATACGGCGATGCCCATCAGCATCCAGGCGCGCACCTCGGTATGGCCATCCGCCTTGCCCGGGCGCAATTCGCCGCGTTGTTCGGCGGCAGCCAGGGCGGCACGATAGCCCTTGGCGAATTCGGTGTAATAGCTGCGGTAGATGGTGGCATCGACGAATTGCGATTCTTCCACCACGCGATAAAGATCTGGGTCCTTGCGCACAAATTCGATGAAGGCGCGCAGGCCGAGCCGTTCGGCATCATGCCGGGTTTTGGCCGTGGCCGTGGCTTCGGTAAGATGCTGGCGCAACTGACGGCCCATATGCAGCACCAGTTCATGCATCACATCTTCCTTGCTGCGGAAGTAGATGTAGAAGGTGCCCTGGCCCACGCCGGCCTCGGCAGTGATCGTGCTGACGGATGCGTCGCCAAAGCCCTTGCGACCGATATCGCGCTTGGCGGCGTCCAGTATCTTGCGCCTGGTGATCTCGCCGCGCCCGGTCTTGGGCGCCGGCAGAGACCGCTTCCCCCCGGGTTTCTTCATTGTCGCCATCATGTGAAACATGAATCGAATGTCAGGTAAGAAGTCGCGCCTTGGGCGCCGCTTGTCAAGCCGCCTGTAACTGAAATGCCTTGTTGACCGAAGCCACGCCCGGGTCTATGAATAGGCGAAACATGAATCAAGTGTCATGTTTTGGGAGGGAACCAGTCTGGCCCAAGGTTGGCCATGGCTCGCGTCGCTCCCGCATGGCAGGTGATGGCACTTCAAGAACCGATCAAGTCGCGTTCAAACCAAGGGAGAGGGAACATGCAACGCATGATGAAGGCCGCCGGTCTCGCGGTGGCTCTGGCCGGGCTCAGCACGGCGCCGGCCATGGCGCAGGAACTCAAGATCGCGCTGATTGCCAGCAAGACCGGGCCGCTGGAAGCCTATGCCAAGCAGACCGAGGCCGGCTTCATGCTTGGCCTGGAATACCTGACCAAGGGCACCATGACCTGGCAGGGCAAGAAGATCAAAGTGATCGTCAAGGATGACCAGTTCAAGCCGGATCAGGCCAAGGCATTGCTGGAACAGGCTTATGCCGATGACAAGGTGGATATCGCTGTGGGCACCACCGGTTCCGGTGCTGCCCTGGCTATGCTGCCGATCGCGGCGGAATACAAGAAGGTGCTGGTTGTGGAGCCGGCGGTGGCCGATGCAATCACCGGCGCCAACTGGAACCGCTACATCTTCCGCACGTCGCGCAATTCGATGCAGGATGCCTATGCCGGCGCCGCCGCGCTGCCCGCCACTGGCGAAGTGAATGTGGGCATGCTGGCGCAGGATTACGCCTTCGGCCGCGATGGTGTGAAGGCGGTGAAGGACGCCCTGGCGCAGATCCGCCCGAATGTGAAGGTGGTGTTCGAGGAATACGCGCCGCAGCAGACCACGGATTTCACCGCTTCGGCGCAGCGCCTGTTTGATGCGCTGAAGGACAAGCCGGGCAAGAAGGTGATCAGCATCATCTGGGCCGGCCCGCATCCGCTGCCGAAGATCGCCGATCTGAAGCCGGAGCGTTTTGGCATTGAACTGGCGCCGGGCGGCAACATCCTGCCGGTGATGAAGCTGTACAAGCCCTATCCGGGCATGGAAGGCGCTGTCTATTACTATTATGACTTCCCGAAGAACCCGATGAACGATTGGCTGGTGGCTGAACACACCAAGCGTTTCAACAGCCCGCCGGATTTCTTCACTGCGGGTGGCGTGGCAGCGGCTTCCGCCGTGCTCACCGCCGTGCAGCGCGCCGGCGGCACCAACACCGAGAAGCTGATCACCGCCATGGAAGGCATGGCCTTCGACACGCCGAAGGGCACCATGATCTTCCGCAAGGATGACCATCAGGCGATGCAGCCGATGTATCATTTCCGCGTCAAGAAGGACGGCAAGAACGACAACGATCTGCTCGAACTGGTGCAGACCATCACCGAAGAGCAGATGCCGCTGCCGATCCGCAACAAGCGCTGAGCCGATCAAACAGTCCGGGGCGGCGGCTGGCCTGCCGCCCCGGTTTATCCCGGATATGCCATGACCTCGGCCCCTTCGCTTGAAACCCGCGACCTGACCATCCGTTTCGGCGGCCATGTGGCCGTGAACGCGGTGAGCTGCGCCTTCCATCCCGGCACGCTGACCGCCATTGTCGGGCCGAACGGCGCCGGCAAGACCACCTATTTCAACCTGATCTCCGGTCAGCTCAAGGCCAGCGCCGGGCAGGTATTGCTCGCCGGCCATGACATCACCGGCCTGCCGGCTTCGTCGCGCACCAAGCGCGGCCTGGGCCGTGCCTTTCAGTTGACCAATCTGTTTCCCAATCTGAGCGTGATGGAGAATGTGCGCCTGGGCGTGCAGTCGCGCGCCGGTGCCGGCCTGCAATTGCTGCAACTCTGGAGCCATCGCCGCGACCTGATCGAACAGGCCGATGCCATTCTCGCCAGTGTGAACATGCTGGATAAGCGCGACGCCATGGTTGGCGCGCTGCCGCATGGCGACCAGCGCAAGCTGGAAGTGGCCCTGCTGAGCGCGCTGGAACCTGATGTGTTCATGTTCGACGAGCCGACCGCCGGCATGAGCGTGGATGAAGTGCCCACCGTGCTGGACCTGATCCGCGCCGTGAAGGCGCGCGGCAACAAGACCATCCTGCTGGTGGAGCATAAGATGGATGTGGTGCGCAGCCTGGCTGACCGTATCATCGTGCTGCATAACGGCAGCCTGGTGGCCGATGGCGAGCCGGCCGAGGTGATCGCCTCGCCGGTGGTGCAGGAAGCCTATCTCGGCATCATGCCGGAGAAGACCGATGGCTGAGGCGCCGGCAATGCAAACCCCGATGCTCGAACTGCGCGGCGTGCATACCCATATCGCGCAATATCATATCCTGCATGGCGTGGATTTCGCCGTGCCGAAGGGCCAACTCACCATGCTGCTGGGTCGTAACGGCGCCGGCAAGACCACCACGCTCCGCACCATCATGGGGCTGTGGAAGGCGAGCCAGGGCCAGGTGCTGTTTGATGGACAGGATATCACCCGCCTCGGCACCCCCGATATCGCCTGTTCCGGCATCGCCTACACGCCGGAGAATATGGGCATTTTCGCCGACCTGACGGTGCGCGAGAATATGATCCTGGCGGCGCGCGACGGCGAGATAGACTCACACCGGCTGAAATGGATTTTTGGCCTGTTCCCGGCGATGGAAAAATTCTGGACCCTGGCGGCCGGCTCGCTATCAGGCGGCCAGAAGCAGATGTTGTCGATCTCGCGTGCCATCATCGAGCCGCGTAAACTTTTGCTGATCGACGAGCCGACCAAGGGCCTGGCCCCGGCCATCATCATGAACATGATCTCGGCTTTCCGCGAATTGAAGCAGACCGGCGCGACAATCCTGCTGGTGGAGCAGAATTTCACCGCAGCCAAGCTGCTGGGCGACCATGTGGCGGTGATGGATGACGGCCATATCGTGCATCGCGGCGCGATGGCGGAACTGGCCGAGGACAATGCCATGCAGCAGCGTCTGCTCGGCCTCAGCATGGATGCGCATCAATGAGCGGCAGCAGCGGTTCCGTGGCGGTTCCCAACGCCCTGCACAAGATCAAGACCGACTGGCTGCCGATCCTGCTGGTGCCGGTGCTGGCGCTGGCAGCCTTGCCGCTGGTTGGCAGCCCGTCCACCTGGGTCACGCTCACCGTGGCCGGCCTGGCCATGGGCATGATGATCTTCCTGATGGCTTCCGGCCTCACGCTGGTTTTTGGCCTGATGGACGTGCTGAATTTTGGCCATGGCGTATTCATCTCGTTCGGCGCCTATGTGGCGCTGATTGTGCTGGTGCCGCTACAGGGCTGGGTGGTGGCCGATAATGTGTGGCTCAATATCGCCGTGCTGCTGCTCTGCATCCTGGTGGCGATGGCGGTTACCGGCGCGCTGGGCTATGCCTTCGAGCGTGTGATTATCCGCCCGGTTTATGGCCAGCATCTGAAGCAGATTCTGATCACCATGGGCGGCATGATCGTGGCCGAGCAGATGATCCATGTTATCTGGGGCGCCAGCCCGATCCCGATCAAGCTGCCGGAAACTTTCCGCGGCGCCTTTGTGATCGGCGAGGCGGCGATGGAGAAATACCGCGTCATTGCCGTGGTGCTGGGCCTGGCGGTATTTCTAGCCATGTATGGCGTGCTCAACCGCACCAAGATCGGCCTGCTGATCCGCGCCGGGGTGGAAAATCCGGAAATGGTGGAATCGCTCGGCTACCGTATCCGCCGCCTGTTTGTCGGCGTGTTCATCGCCGGCTCGGCGCTGGCGGGGCTGGGCGGTGTGTTATGGGCGTTTTATCGCCAGACCCTGACTGCCGGCATGGGCATGGAGGTCAATGTGCTGATCTTCATCGTCATCATCATCGGCGGCCTCGGCTCGGTCGGCGGCTGTTTCGTCGGCTCGCTGCTGGTGGCGCTGATCGCCAATTACACCGGCTTCCTGGCGCCCAAGCTGGCGCTCGGCTCCAGCATCCTGCTGATGGTGCTGATCCTGCTGTGGCGGCCGCAGGGGCTGTTCCCGGTGGCGAAGCGCTAGGCGGGGAAAGGACATAATCATGCTGCATAGCCTGCTTTCCGGCGATTATCCGCGCTCCAAGCCTTTGGCCGCCCTGCTGCTGCTGATCCTGTTCGGCCTGGCGCTGACGCCTTTCCTGTTCGATGGCAGCCAGCCGCTCAACACGGCAGCAAAAATCTGCATCTTCATCATCCTGGTGGCGAGCTACGATCTGCTGCTCGGCTATACCGGCATCGTCTCCTTCGCCCATACCATGTTCTTCGGCATCGGCGGTTATGGCGTGGCGGTGGTGCTGCATGATACCGAGCCGCATTGGGGCATGCTGGGCCTGGGTGTTGCCGGCGCCATCTGCATCGCAGTTTTGCTGGCGCTGCTGATCGGCCTGTTCAGCCTGCGGGTGCGGGCGATCTTTTTTGCCATGATCACCCTGGCGGTGGCCTCGGCCTTTGCCATCCTGGCCTCGCAGCTTTCCGATTTCACCGGCGGCGAGGATGGCCGGTCCTTCTCGGTGCCGGCTTTGCTGCGGCGTTCGTTCCGGCCCTTCGAGGAGGATTTCCTCGGCGTTACGATCAACGGCAAGATCATTGCCTATTATCTGCTGTTCATCATTGCGCTGCTGCTGTTCCTGCTGGCTTTGCGGGTGGTGAATTCGCCCTTCGGCCGCGTGTTGCAGGCGATCCGCGAAAATGAATTCCGTGCCGAGGCGCTGGGCTATCGCGTGGTGGTCTACCGCTCGCTGGCCAATTGCCTGTCAGCTGGCATGGCCACTTTGGCCGGCGTGCTGATCGCCTTGTGGAATGGCTATACCAATCCGGATACCACGCTCAGCTTCACCATCATGGTGGATATCCTGCTGATGGTGGTGATCGGCGGCATGGGCACGCTGTATGGCGCGGTGATCGGCGCCACATTGTTCATCCTGGCGCAGAATTACCTGCAAGTGCTGATGGGGCAGGTGAGCGAGGCCACGGCGGCGGCCGGGATTCCGCTGCTGCCGCAGCTTTTCCATGCCGATCGCTGGCTGCTCTGGCTCGGCATCCTGTTTGTGCTCAGTGTGTATTATTTCCCCACCGGCATCGTTGGCAAATTGCGGAGTATCGGCAAGTGACCACAAACACATCGCATTACGTCAACTTGCTCGGGCGCGAAGTGCATATTCAGGCCTGGGGCCGGCCGGGGGCGCCGCTGGTGGTGATGTGGCATGGCTTTGCCCGCAATGGCTGGGACTTCACCGCTTTGGGCGAGGCACTGGCGCCGCATTATTATGCCGTGGCGCCGGATACCATCGGTCGCGGCCTGAGCCAGTGGAGTGCCGATCCGGACCAGGAATATACCGTGCCGTTTTATGCCCGGCAGGCAGCGGCGTTGCTGGAGCATCTCGGCGCCACGCAGGCGCGCTGGGTTGGCACCTCGATGGGGGGCCTGATCGGCATGGTGGCGGCAGCCTATATGCTGAAGGACCGTATCAGCCATCTGGTGCTAAATGATGTTGGCCCGGAAATCGCCCCGGAAGCCGTGCAGCGCATCCTGAGCTATGCCGGCAATCCACCGGCTTTTGACAGTATCGGCGAGCTGGAAAACTATTTCCGCACTATCTACGCGCCGTTTGGCATCGCCAGCGCCGAAGGCTGGCGCCGGCTGGTTGAAACCTCCTATCGCCGGCTGCCGGATGGCCGGGTGACGCCGCATTATGATCCGCAGATTGCCGCCGTGCTGGGCAAGCAGGCGGCGGGTTCCAATGGCGATGCCTGGCCGATCTATGACCAGATCACGGCGCCGACCCTTCTGCTGCGCGGCGCGGTTTCCGACCTGCTGCTGCCGGCCACGGCGAAGGCAATGACCGAACGTGGCCCCAAGGCGCGGCTGGTGGAAATGCCCGGTATCGGCCATGCCCCGGCGCTGGATAGCCCGGAGCAGATTGCGCTGATTGCCCAATTCCTGCGCTGAGGCCTATACTGCGGCTCGATTCGTTCCCGCGCCAGCCAGATCAGAGCCGTGTCTGCCCCAGCCCACCACCATGATCATGACCACGATGCCTGCATCACCGATGCGCTGAGTCGGGCCGAGCAGCATTGCGCCAGTATTGGCGCCAAGCTGACGCCGATCCGCCGCCGCGTGCTGGAATTGATCTGGAACAGCCACAAGCCGGCCGGTGCCTATGACCTGCTTGGCCAGCTCGGCCGTGATGGTCAGAAAGTGGCGCCACCCACGGTGTATCGCGCGCTCGATTTCCTGATTGATACTGGCCTGGTGCATCGGGTGGAAAGCCTGAATGCCTTCATTGGCTGCACCGAGCCGGGGCATGAACGGCAGCAGGAGATTTTCCTCTGCCGCAATTGCGGCACCGCCTCGGAAATCAGCGACCCCCAGCTTGGGCAGCGGATTCGCGAGAATGCCGGCTCAATCGGCTTCATCGTCGAGCGCCAGACCATCGAAGTGGTTGGCCTGTGCCGCGATTGCCAGCGCAAGGGCCAGAGCTAGAGCGGGCTGCGATTAGATTGATGCACTGCGCCGCGGCGATTTTGCGTTTTGCGGAGGAGCCCGGCGCCGGGCGTAGTGGTGCTACGTACAAGCCGGGCGACACGCGCAAAACGCAAAAGCGCCCGGGGCCCCTCCGGGGTTGCGCCTGGAGGCGGCATCGCCCTGCGCACACGAGCGTCCACTGGACGCTCGCGAGCTTGGGCCGTCGAAACGCTTGCAGGTACCGCAAGGTACCTGCTGCGCGCTTCTCCTATCGGCCTACCGCCTCCAGACGCAACGCAGCGCGTCAATCTAATCGCAGCGTGCTCTAAAACCGGATTGACGCTGAATACAATGTAATACATTGTATTCGCATGCCCAAGACCAGCACCATCACCGCCCGCATCGATCCTGCCCTGGATGAAGCCATTGGCCGCATCGCCGAAAGCCAGGGCCGCAGCAAATCTGCGATCATCGCCGAGGCGCTGGAAAGTTATGCCAGCTACGATATCTGGCTGCGCGCCCGGGTGCAGGAGGGGCTGGACCAGGCCAATGCCGGCGAATTGATCCCGCATGACGAGGTGATGGCCAAAATGGAAGCGATCCTCGATGCGGCGGAGAAAAGGCGCGGCGCGGCCTGAGTGATGCGGGTTGTCTGGACGCCCCTGGCAGAGAACGACTTTCTGGCCACGATCAGTTTCATTGCCCAGGACAATCCCATTCAGGCCCGGCGCATCGGTGGCGTTTTACGTGAAGCGGCTGCGTCGCTGAGCCTTTTCCCGCAACGTGGCCGACCAGGGCTTATCGAGGATACCCGCGAATTGGTATTGCCATCGCTGCCCTGGCGACTGGTTTACGATATCCGCGGCGATAACATCCGCATCCTGCGCTTGCTGCATGGGGCGCAGGATTGGCCACCGCGCTGAAACTGGCTCAACCGAAATTCGGCGCCCGTTTTTCGAAAAAGGCGGTCATCGCCTCGCGGGCTTCGGCGGATTTGAGCTGGTTGCCGAAATGCACACTTTCGGCGGCCATCTGGGTTGCCACATCGGCGGCCGGCTGGCGCATCAGCTGCTTGGCCAGCTTCATGGCGGTGGGCGCTTTTTTGGCGAGCAAAGCGGCGCGGGCCTGGGCATGGGCCAGCAACTGGTCTTCCGCCACCACGGCATTGACGATGCCGAGGCTCTGCGCCGTTTCGGCGTCAAACGCTTCGCCGAAATAGAACAATTCCGCCGCTTTCTGGTGGCCCACAAGGCGCGGCAGCAGCAGCGACGAGGCCGCTTCCGGCACCAGCGCCAGGTTGACGAAGGGCAATTGCAGCCGGGCCGAGGGCGCGGCATAGACCAGATCACAATGCAGCAGCATCGTGGTGCCCACGCCCACGGCAACGCCGGCTACCGCCGCGATCAGCGGCTTTTCGAAGGTGCTGATGCCGCGCAGGAAACGCGCCACCGGGGTTTCCTCGCCGCGCGGCGGATTGCTGAGAAAATCATTCAGATCATTGCCGGCGGTGAAGGCGCCGCCGGCGCCGGTCAGCACCACCACGCGGATTGCCGCATCGGCCTGGGCTGCGGCCAGGGCATCGGCCACGGCGGCATACATCGCGGCGGTGAGGGCGTTTTTCTTCGCCGGCCGGTTCAGCGTGATGGTCAGCACGCCGTTTTGGGTTTCAGTCAGCACATCCTGGCTCATGGTTTTCTCCCTCACAGATTTCTAGGCGCCGGCCGGCCCAGCAGGAAATCGGCAAAGCCGCTGGCATAGGCCAGGTCGCGGGCCGCCTTGGCGCGGTTGCCGCTCAGGCGATAGAGCCAGCCTTTGCCAAGGCGCCGCAGCAGCAAGGCCAGGCCATGGCGCCAGGCCGCGCCTCGGCCATTATATTTCTGTTCCAGATAAAGCCGCGACCAGGCCATGTTGCGGTGTTTCAGGCGCAGCACGCTTGCACTGCCGCCCGACGAGCCGCCGCCGATATGATAGGCTCGGGCCGCCTGCACCCGCACCAGGGCATGGCCGGCGCGGCGCAGCCGCAGGCACAGGTCGTCGTCGTCGTAATACATGAAGATGGCGGGATCGAAGCCGCCCACCGCCAGGAAGGCATCGCGCCGGATCAACTGCACCGCGCCAGACATGAAATCGGCACAGAGATCGCCTTCGGGCGGTGGATCGCTGCGCCGGCGCGGCATGGCGCGCTTATCAAACAAGCCGGCATCATGGCTTGGCTCGATGCTGCCATCGGGATTGAGGATTTGCGGCATCAGCAGCGCGGCATCGGGATAGAGCTGTGCCGCCCGCAGCAAAGCTGCCAGCGCATCCGGCTGCAAGGCGGCATCGGGGTTGACCAGCAGCAGCCAGTCATGGCTGGCTGCCGCAGCCCCGATATTATTGCCGCTGCCATAGCCTTCGTTGCGCGGATTGCGGATGTAGCGGATGCCGTGCCGCAGCGCCAGCGCGGCATCGGCGGCATTGTCCACCACGATAATTTCATCCACCCCGGCCAGACTGTCGAGGCAGGGCCCGATCACGGCGCCGCTGTTATAGGCGACGATAATGGCGGAAACGCCCATGCCTGGCTCAGCCGGCTTTGTTCAGCCGCTCGAAGCCAGCCTTGAGGTCGTCGCGCAGGTCATCCACTGCCTCAAGGCCGATATGCAGGCGCAGCAGCGCGCCATGCCCGGTCCAGGGATTGGCGGTGCGCAGGCGATGCGGCATGGCCACGGTCACGAGGCTCTCGAAGCCACCCCAGGAATAGCCGATGCCGAATAATTCCAGATCGTCGACAAAAGCCGCCACCTGGGTTTCGTTGAAGCTCTGCTTCAGTTCAAAGGCGAACAGGCCGCAGGCGCCGAGGAAGTCACGGCGCCACAGGGTATGGCCCGGGTCTTGCGGCAAGGCCGGGTGATACACCGCCGCCACTTCCGGCCGGCCGCGCAGCCAATGCGCAATCTCGATAGCGCTGCGCATATGGCGCTCCAGCCGCACCGCCATGGTGCGCAGGCCACGCAGGCCGAGGAAAACCTCGTCCGGTCCGGCAGCGGTGCCGATGGCGCGGGTGCTGTCGCGCAAATCCGGCCAGCTTTCCTTGGTGGCGATCACGATGCCAAGCTGGGCATCGGAATGGCCGACGATATACTTGGTGGCCGAATGGATCGACAGATCAACGCCATGCTGGAAGCTCTTGAAATAGAGCGGTGTGCCCCAGGTATTGTCGAGCAGCAGTTTGGCGCCATGCTTATGGGCGATTTCGGCGATGGCCGGAATATCCTGCACCTCGAAAGTGAGCGAGCCAGGGCTTTCGGTGAAGATCGCCCTGGTATTGGAGCGGAACAGCGCGGCCACGCCGGTGCCGATGGTGGGGTCGTAATAGGTGGTTTCAACACCGAAGCGTTTCAGCACCGTGTCGCAGAAATGCCGGGTCGGGCCATAGGTGGTATCCACCATCAGCAGGTGGTCGCCGGCTTTCAGCACCGCCAGCAGTGCGCCGGAACAGGCCGCGGCGCCCGAGGGGAAGCCCATGGCGCGATAGCCGCCTTCCAGTTCGGCCAGGGTATTCTCAAACGCATAGGTCAGCGGCGTGCCGATACGGCCATAGGACACCACCTGCTCGTCGCGTTCACGCGCCGCCTGCACCTGCTTCAGGGTTTTCAGATCGGGTTGCAGGATGGTGGAGGCGCGATAGACCGGGATATTCACCGCGCCATGATGGCCTTCGGGATCGCGGCCCAGGGTGGCGAGCTTGGTTTCGTCTTGCATGGCTGAACTCCAGTGAGGCTGCCGACTATCGCAAAGCCGGCCGGCGCTTTCCAGCCTGAGGCCGGAGTTGTATGTATGAGAATAATTGCCAGGGAGCCCCGACATGACCCGTGAAACCGCTATCCGTGCCGCCACCGATTATCTCGACCACGGCGGTTTCACCGCCGATCTGGCCCGCCGGGTGGCGATTCCCACCGAAAGCCAGAATCCCGACCGCCGGGCGGTGCTGGGCGATTATCTTGAAAAAGAGATGCGCGGCAGCCTGGAGGCGCTGGGCTTTACCTGTGAAATCCACCCCAATCCGGCGCCCAATGGCGGCCCGTTCCTGGTGGCGACGCGGCGCGAGCCGGGCGCCAGGCACACACTATTCTCCTATGGTCATGGCGATGTGATTCGCGGCCAGGATGCGCAATGGCGCAGCGGCCTGTCGCCCTGGCAGATTGTGCAGGAAGGCGAAAAGCTTTATGGCCGCGGCACAGCCGACAACAAGGGCCAGCATACTGTGAATATTGCCGCGCTGGCGGCGGTGCTGAAGGCGCGTGGCGGCAAGCTGGGCTTTAATGTGGTGCTGCTGCTGGAGACCGGCGAGGAAGTTGGCTCACCCGGCCTGGATGCTTTCTGCAAGCAGCAGCGCGAAAGCTGGGGTGCTGACCTGTTCCTGGCTTCCGACGGCCCGCGCCTGTCGCCCGAACGGCCGACGCTGTATTGCGGCTCGCGCGGTGCAATGAATTTTGACCTCACCGTCGATCTGCGTAATGGCGCGCATCATTCCGGCAATTGGGGCGGCCTGCTGGCCGATCCGGGCATCATCCTGTCGCATGCCATCGCGTCGATTGCTTCGCCCACCGGGCAGATTCGTATCCCGGAATGGGTGCCGGCGGAATTGCCGGCCTCGGTGCGTGCCGCCCTGGCCGATTGCACTGTGGGCGGCGGCAGCGACGGCCCCGCCGTGGATGCCTGGTGGGGTGAGCCGGGCCTGACCCCGCCGGAACGGGTTTATGGCTGGTGCAGCTTCGATGTGCTGGCGTTCAAGACCGGCAATCCGGAAGCCCCGGTGAATGCCATCCCTGGCAAGGCGACGGCGCATTGCCAGATTCGTTTTGTCGTCGGTACCGATCCGCAGCAATTCCTGCCCGCCTTGCGCCGGCATTTGCAGCGCCAGGGCCTGGGTGTGGTGCAGGTTGACCTGGCGCGCACCGAATATTTCCGGGCCACGCGGCTTGATCCCGAACATTCTTATGTGAAATGGGCGGTGGCTTCGGTGGCGCGCACTACCGGCGTGAAGCCGGCCCTGCTGCCCAATCTTGGTGGCTCGTTGCCGAACGATGTTTTCTCGGAAACCCTTGGACTGCCCACTGTCTGGGTGCCGCATTCCTATGCCGCCTGTTCGCAGCATGCGCCCAACGAGCATGTGCTGCTGCCGGTGATGCGCGAAGGGCTGGCGATGATGGCCGGCCTGTTGTGGGATCTGGGTGAAGGTTCGCCGCTGCAATAAGCGGCGCCTGAAGCGTGTCCGACGCTGCGCTGTCGCTGGCCGGGATTTTTGGCTGGACGTTGTTGGCAGCCAGCATTGTGCCGGTGCCTTCCGAGCCTGCCGTGCTGGCGGCGCAGCAGGCAGGGCTGGCGCCGGTCTGGCTGTTGTTGCTGATTGCCAGCAGCGGCAACACGCTGGGTTCATGCCTGAACTGGCTGCTCGGGCGCTACCTGCTGCATTTTCAGCATCGGCGCTGGTTTCCGGTCGGGCCGGCGCAACTTGACAAGGCCGCATTGCGGTTTCAGCGCTTCGGCGGCTGGAGCCTGCTGTTATCCTGGCTGCCGATAATCGGCGATCCGCTCACCCTGGCGGCCGGCCTGCTGCGTTATCCGTTCTGGCGTTTTCTGCCCATCGTGGCGCTGGCCAAGACAGCGCGTTATGCCTTGCTGCTTGGGCTGGCTGATGCGCTCTTGCATTAGGCTGGGGCAGGCGCCAAACTACCCCTGTCATAAATTTGTCATATAAATGGTAGGGGACCATGAAGACAGTCAAAGCCTTTGCGCTCACAGCCGCCATGCTGCTGACGCCGCTTGTTGCCCAGGCCGGCGCCACCTTTGATGCCGTGAAGGCGCGTGGTGTGCTGCATTGCGGCGTGAACACGTCGCTGGGCGGGTTCAGCGCGCCGGATAGCAAGGGCGAGTGGAAGGGCATCGACGTGGATGTGTGCCGCGCCGTTGCGGCGGCTTTGTTTGGCGATGCCAGCAAGGTGCAGTATGTGCCGCTCTCCTCGCAGGCGCGCCTGACCGCCTTGCAGAGCGGCGAGATCGACGTGCTGTCGCGCAACACCACGCTGACCTTGCAGCGTGATGCCGCCATCGGCCTCAACCCCACCGGTGTCACCTTCTATGACGGCCAGGGCTTTCTGGTGCCGGTCAAGCTGGGGGTGAAAAGCGCCAAGCAACTCAGCGGTGCCAGCGTCTGTGTGCAATCCGGTTCCACCACGGAATTGAACCTGGCCGACTATTTCCGCGCCAACAAGCTGGACCTCAAGCCAGTGGTGTTTGAGAAGCTGGACGAACTGGTGGCCGCCTTCTTCGCCGGCCGCTGCGATGTCTATACCTCGGATACCTCGCAGCTTGCCTCGGCGCGGTCGCTGCGCAGCGCCAATCCGGATGATTATGTGATCCTGCCGGAAGTGATCTCCAAGGAGCCGCTGGGGCCGTATGTGCGTCATGGCGACGATCAGTGGCAGGACCTGGTGCGCTGGGCGCTGTTTGCCATGATCGAGGCCGAGGAATACGGCGTCACCATGGCAAATGTCGACGAGATGCTGAAATCGAATGATCCGAATGTGAAACGCCTGCTTGGCGTCACCCCGGGCATGGGCAAGGCACTCGGTGTTGACGAGAAATGGGCCTACAATATCGTCAAGCAGGTCGGCAATTACGGCGACAGCTTCGAGCGCAATGTCGGCAAGGGCAGTGGCATGAAGCTGGAGCGTGGCGTCAACGCGCTGTGGACCAAGGGCGGCCTGATTTACGCATGGCCGATCCGCTAAAATAATCCGTTTGCGGTCTTTGCCGGATTAACGGGCAAATGCGGCTGATATGGGCAAGGGGCGAGCAGCATGTTCGCCCCTTTGCTCATTGTGCGCCGCAAAATCAGCGAATTCTGCACTTGGTACAAAAACTGCTAACGAACATGGCAGCCTGGAAAGATTGCACGGTGCGTTGACCGTGGATTAGGCTGGGTTGTCGGGGTTTGTGCAAACGTGATAGTTTACGCACAGGGTTTGAGGGAACCAAATCCACAACCGACGAATGGTTTGTTCAAAACAGGGAAGGGGATAACCCATGCAATTTCTGAAATCGGCCGCTGCTGCTGCGGTACTCGTGCTGGCGGCCCAGGGCGCCCAGGCGGGCGCGACGCTGGACGCGGTCAAGGCGCGCGGCAAGGTGATGTGCGGCGTGTCCACCGGCGTTTCCGGCTTCAGCGCGCCGGACAGCCAGGGCAAGTGGTCGGGTATCGACGTGGACGTGTGCCGCTCGATCGCGGCGGCTTTGTTTGGCGATGCCAGCAAGCATGAAGTGGTGGCGCTCACCCCGGTGCAGCGTTTCACGGCTTTGCAGTCGGGTGAAATCGACGTGCTGACCCGCAACACCACGCTGACCTTGCAGCGCGACACCGCGCTGGGCCTGAATGCCGTTGCCGTCAATTTCTATGACGGCCAGGGCTTCATGGTGCCGGTCAAGCTGGGCGTGAAGAGCGCCAAGGAACTGAACGGCGCCACCGTCTGCGTGCAGCCGGGCACCACCACAGAACTGAACCTTGCCGATTATTTCCGCGCCAACAAGCTCAGCTTCAAGCCGGTGGTGATCGAGAAGCAGGATGAAGTTGTCGGCGCCTATGTGTCGGGCCGTTGCGACGTGTTCACCACGGATCGTTCGCAGCTTGCCTCGGTGCGTGCCACCCAGACCCCGAAGCCGGAAGAGCATATCCTGCTGCCGGAAGTGATCTCCAAGGAGCCGCTCGGCCCGATGGTGCGTCATGGCGACGACCAGTGGATGGATCTGGTGCGCTGGTCGCTCTTCGCCATGGTTGAAGGCGAGGAATACGGCATCACCTCGGCCAATGTTGACCAGATGATGGCTTCTTCCACGGATCCGAACGTGAAGCGCATCCTGGGTGCCACCCCGGGCATGGGCAAGGCGCTCGGCGTTGACGAGAAGTGGGCCTACAACATCATCAAGCAGGTCGGCAATTACGGCGAAAGCTTCGAGCGTAACGTCGGCAAGGGCAGCGCCCTCAAGCTGGATCGTGGTCCGAACGAACTGTGGACCAAGGGTGGCCTGATGTATGCTTGGCCGATCCGTTGAGCCAGGTGGCCGTTAAAGCCATAGCGTAAACGCGGCGGCCTGGGGGCAGGGACTCTCCCAGGCCGTTTGCGTATCAAGGTAGTCCGGCTGTTTTCGGCAGCCGGGAAGTGCAACATCTAGCCATGGGGGGCACATGGCTCATACGGGGATCACTGGCTCGGCACCGCCTAAGCGTCGCCTGAGCTGGAACGACCCGACGGTTCGTGCCGTCGTTTATCAGGTTGTCGCTTTGGGGCTGGTTGGCCTTGGCATCTGGTATCTGGTCAGCAACACGCTGCATAATCTGGAGACGCGCAAGATCGCGTCAGGCTTTGGCTTTCTGGCACAGGAAGCCGGCTTCGCCATTGGCGAAAGCCCGATCTATTTCGGCCCGGAAAACACCTATGCCCGCGCCATCCTGGTTGGCCTGCTCAATACATTGCGGGTCGCCGTGGTGGGCATCATCCTGGCCACCCTGCTCGGCACCATCATGGGTATCGCGCGCCTTTCCAAGAACTGGCTGATCGCCAAGATCGCCTCGGTCTATGTTGAGGTGGTGCGCAATATCCCGCTGCTGCTGCAACTTTTCTTCTGGTATGCGCTGATCACTGAAATTGCGCCCGGCCCGCGCCAGGCGCTTAATCCGCTGCCCGGCGTGTTCATCTCCAATCGCGGCGTGAAGGTGCCGGCGCCCACCGATCATTTTGCCTATGATCTGGCGGCCTTTGGATTCCTGCTTGCCATTGTTCTGGCAGTGCTGGTGGCGAATTGGGCCAAGAAGCGCCAGGATGCCACCGGTCAGTCCTTTCCGCTGATCCGTGTCAGCCTTGGCCTGATCATCGGCCTGCCGATCCTGGGCTGGCTGATCGGCGGCGCGCCGATGGAACTGGATATCCCGGAACTCAAGGGCTTCAATTTCTCCGGTGGCGCCACGTTGTCGCCGGAATATGCCGCCCTGCTGGCCGGACTGGTGATCTATACCGGCGGCTTCATCGCCGAGGTGGTGCGATCCGGCATCCAGGCGGTGTATTACGGCCAATGGGAAGCTGCTGCGGCGCTTGGTCTGCGCCGCAGCCTGGTGCTGCGCCTGGTGGTGCTGCCGCAGGCATTGCGCGTTATCGTGCCGCCGATGACCAGCCAGTATCTCAACATTACCAAGAACAGCTCGCTGGCCATCGCCATCGGTTATCCCGATATCGTGTCGATTGCCAATACCACGCTGAACCAGACCGGCCAGGCGATTGAGGGCATTCTCATCATCATGGGGGTGTATCTCAGTTTCAGCCTGTCGATCTCGCTGTTCATGAACTGGTATAACAAGCATATCGCCTTGGTGGAGCGCTGACATGGCGACCATGACCGAAACCCTCGCACCGCCCCCGGGCCAGACCGGCATTGTCGGCTGGGTGCGGGAGAAGCTGCTCTCCTCGCCGCTCAACATCATCCTCACCGTGCTGGCGGCTTTGCTGATCCTGTTCACCTTGCCCGGCTTTATCGAATGGGCCTTCATCAAGGCGAAATGGACCGCCCCCACCGCCGAAGCCTGTCGCGGCAGTGGCGGCGCCTGCTGGGCCTTCATTGTTGAGAAGCACCGGCTGATCCTGTTTGGCCTCTACCCCTATGACGAGCAGTGGCGCCCGCTGCTGGCGGCGGCGATCAACACGGCCTTGATCGTGGCCAGTTGCATGCGGCGCTTCTGGAACATGAAGCTGCTCTATATCTGGATTGGCGGCCTCACCATTATCGCGGTGTTGATGTGGGGTGGTGTGTTTGGCCTCAGCTATGTGCAGAACACCAATTGGGGCGGCCTGCCGCTTACCCTGATCCTGGCCACCTTCGGTATCGGCTTCGCCTTTCCGTTCGGCCTGGTGCTGGCGCTCGGCCGGCGCTCCAAGATGCCGGCGATCAAGACCCTGTGCGTGGTCTATATCGAGCTGATCCGTGGCGTGCCGCTGATCTCGCTGCTGTTCATGTCGTCGATCATGCTGCCGCTATTCTTCCCGGAAGGCGTCACCATCGACAAGCTGCTGCGCGCCCAGCTTGCCATCATCCTGTTCTCGGCGGCCTATATCGCTGAGGTAGTGCGTGGTGGTTTGCAGGCAATCCCGAAGGGGCAGTATGAGGCTGCCGATGCTTTGGGCCTGAGCTACTGGAACAAGATGGGCCGGATCATCCTGCCGCAGGCGCTCAAGATCGTGATCCCGCCAATGGTCAGCCTGTTCATCGCGGTGTTCAAGGATACCTCGCTGGTGGTGATCATCGGCATCTTCGATCTGATGAACGCCACCAAGGCGTCGCTCACCGACACGGCATGGAAGGGCTTCTCGGTTGAAGCCTATATCTTTGTCTCGGTGATCTACTTCGCCTTCTGCTTCTCCATGTCGAAATACAGCCAGGCCCTGGAAGCCCGGCTTGCCACCGGCCATAAGCGCTGAGGAGATTTGATCCAATGGCAACCCAGTCCACCATCGAATTGCGTAACGTCAACAAGTGGTATGGCCAGTTCCATGTGCTGCGCAATATCAACCTGTCGGTCACCAAGGGCGAGCGTATCGTGATCTGCGGCCCTTCCGGCTCAGGCAAATCCACCATGATCCGCTGCATCAACCGGCTGGAGGAGCACCAGCAGGGCCAGATTCTGGTGGATGGCACGGAACTCACCAACGACCTCAAGAATATTGAGGTGATCCGCAAGGACGTTGGCATGGTTTTCCAGCATTTCAACCTGTTCCCGCATCTCACTGTGCTGGAGAACCTGACCCTGGCGCCGATCTGGGTGCTGAAGAAGCCCAAGGCCGAAGCCGAGGCCACGGCGATGAAATATCTGGAGCGGGTGCGTATCCCGGAGCAGGCCAAGAAATTCCCTGGCCAGCTTTCCGGCGGCCAGCAGCAGCGCGTCGCCATTGCCCGCTCGCTGTGCATGAATCCCAAGATCATGCTGTTTGACGAGCCGACCTCGGCGCTGGACCCGGAAATGGTCAAGGAAGTGCTCGATGTGATGATCGGGCTGGCCGAAGAGGGCGGCATGACCATGCTTTGTGTCACCCATGAAATGGGCTTCGCCAAGGCGGTAGCGCATCGGGTGATCTTCATGGATCGTGGCGAGATCGTGGAGCAGAACACCCCGGACGAGTTCTTCGGTAACCCGCAGAACGAGCGCACCCGCACCTTCCTGGGTCAGATTCTGCACTAAGCCAGTTCTACTGCACTATCCTGTGCTATCCTCCCGGCAGCAGCATGCCGGGAGGAAGCCATGCGATTTGGCCAGACACTCGTTGTTTTCCTGTTGTTGGTTGCCGCCAGCGGCAGCCATGCCACGGATCGGCCGCAGCCTGATCCGCCCGGCCAATACCGCTTGATCGGCGGCCCTGCCGCAGCACAGGCCTGCGACCAAACTCCGCTTTGCACCGTTGAAACTCTGCTGGCCTGTTTTGCCCGGCGGGACGAAGCCTTGTGCCGTGCGGTCTGGCC
>NZ_JAGOLP010000056.1 GCF_017994015.1 Ferrovibrio sp.
GATTACTACAAACTGCTGCGCACCCTGCCGGCAGCGGAAGCCTTCATGAGCGAGCAGGCCAGCGGCTGCCCACTGGTTGGTGGCTGAGCAATGGCTGTGGATACGTCGCTGGCGCCTTTTGTTGCCGCTTTGACGGCAGCTTTTCCGGAAGCGCCGGAATTACTGCCGGTGCCGGACTATCGCCGGCGCATGGCTGAACTGGCCGGCCCGGCTGCCGCGCTGCCACCGGAATTGCGCGTTGAAGATCACGATGCCGGCCACGATGCCGGGGTGGTGACGCTGCGCAGTTATCGCCCGGCCGGCGCCGAGGCCGTGCTGCCGGCCCTGCTGTATTTCCATGGCGGCGGCTGGGTGATGGGCAGTATCGCCAGCCATGAGCCGATCACGGCGGCGCTGGCTTTGCAGGCCGGCATCGCCGTGTTCAGTGTGGAATATCGCCTGGCGCCGGAGCATCCGTTTCCGGCCGGCTTCATTGATGGCATCAATGCGCTGCGCTGGCTGACTGAGCAGGCTGCGGCGCTGCGGATCGATCCGGGCCGCCTGGCTATTGGCGGCGATAGTGCCGGCGCCAATCTGGCGGCTGCCATCGCGCAGCAATGCCGCGACATACCGCTGGCGGCGCAAATGCTGGTCTATCCCGCGCTGGATGATTATTTCGACACTGCCTCGTATCACCAGAATGCCGAAGGGCCATTTCTCACGCGCGCGCTGGCCCGGGCATTCTGGGGCCATTACACAGCCGGGCAGGGTGCGCAGGGTCGGCCCGAAATTGCGCCGCTGCGGAATGAGCTGCTACAGGGCTTGCCGCCGGCTATTCTGCTGGTGGCCGAGCATGATCCGCTGCGTGATGAAGGCGCCGCCTATGCCGCCAAACTGCACAATGCCGGTGTGTCAGTGGATTTCCACCATGCCGAGGGCATGATCCATGGCTTCCTGCGTGCAGCCAGCATATCGCCGGCTGCGGCCTTGCATTTCACCTGGCTGGTGCAGCGCCTGAAGGCCCGGCTTGGTTCAGGCTGAGGCGCGCAGCACCGGCAATTGTGTAATTGCCTGGCCCCCCGCTGCCTGAATCGCATTCGCCAAGGCCGGTGCCAGTGGCGGCACGCCGGGTTCGCCGGCACCGCCCGGGCTGGCCTGGCTGGCGACGAAAAACACATTAATCGGCGGTGTGTCGGCAAGCCGCAGCATCGGGTAATCGTCGTAATTGCCCTGTTCGATGGCGCCGTTTTTCAGCGTGATTTCGCCATGCAACGCAGCCGTGAGGGCAAAGACGATGGCGCCCTCAAATTGCGCCGTGGCGATATTCGGATTGAGCACGCGCCCGATATCGGCGGCGCAGACCACGCGCTCCACTTGCGGCGCACCATGGCTCAGGTTGACTTCCACCACCTGCGCAACGATGGCGCCGAAACTGCTATGCAGGGCAATGCCGCGGCCCTGCTTCGGCCCCAGCGGCCGTTGCCATTCAGCTTTCTCCGCGGCCAGTTCCAGTACGGCGCGGTGGCGCGGTGCATCGCGCAGCAGGCGCAGCCGGTATTGCAACGGATCAAGTTTGGCGGCACGCGCCGCCTGGTCGATCATGGTTTCCTTCACAAATGCGGTGTGCGAATGGCCCACCGAGCGCCAGAAACCCACCGGCACCGGGGTTTCCACCGGCAGCCAGGCAAAGTGATGATCGGCTATGCCATAGGCCGGTTCATGTGCGCCCTCGAAGGCGGTTTCATCAGGCCCCAGGAAGCGCGAGGGCGGAAACACCCGGCGCATGATCGACGGGCAGGCAATCGTCTGTTTCCAGCTTGAAAGGTTGCCCTCGGCATCCAGCCCGACGCGCACACGATGCAGGCTGGCCGGGCGGTAGAAATCGTTGCGCATGTCCTGCTCGCGCGGCCACAGGGTTTGCACCGCGATGCCCGGCACCTGGCGCGCCACTTGAGCCGCCAGGCTGACAAAATCCGCTTCGGCGCGGCGCCCGAAGCCGCCGCCCAGCAAGGTGGTGTGTACCCGCACCTTGTCGGCATCGATGCCGGTGGCATCGGCGGCGGCCTTGCGGGCGGCATCCTGCGCCTGGGTCGGTGCCCACACATCCACATAGCCATCGCGGCCCAGCCGCACCGTGGCATTCATCGGTTCCAGCGCCGCATGTGCCAGCAGCGGCAGGCGGTATTCCGCCGTCAGCACATTGGCCGCCTTGCCGAGCGCGGCATCGGCATCGCCCGCCGCCTGCACTTTGTCAGGCTTGCCGCTGGTCAACGCCTGCTCATAGCTGCGCCAATGGCCGGCGGTATCCAGCATCGGCTGTGCCGCCGGGCCCCATTCCGCCTGCACATCATCGCAGGCCGCCATGGCGCGCCAGGAATTCTCAGCCACCACGGCAAAGGCATTGTCCAGCCGCAGCACGGCTTTCACATTCGGCTGCTGCAAGGCGACTGTATCATCCAGCCTGAGCAGCTTGGCACCCAGTTGCGGGGCGAAACGCAGGGCGGCGTAAAGCTGGCCCGGTTCGCGCACGTCCAGGCCGAAACGGGCGCGGCCATCCAGCTTGGCAGGTGTATCCAGGCGCGGCAGCGCCTTGCCGATCAGGCTCCAGCTCTCGGGCGGCTTGAGGGTGATCTCTTCCGGCGCGGGCAGGCTGGCGGCCAGTTCGGCCACGGCGCCATAGGCCAGGCGGCGATTGCTGGCGGCATGCAGCACATGGCCGGCTTCGGCGCGGCATTCGGATACTGGCACACCCAGTTGCTGCGCTGCCGCCTGCACCAGCTGCTGCCGTGCGCGGGCGCCAGCCAGCCGCAGCGGCTGCCACAGCCAGCGCACCGAGGTGGAGCCGCCGGTGACCTGCTGGCCGGCAATGCGGCCCATGCGTTCCAACAGCCAGTTGGCCGGCGCGCTCAGGCTTTCCGGATGGCCGCCGGCCAGCATGGCTTTCACCAGGTAGGTATTGCGATAGATGGCATCGGCCGGCGCGGCACGCACATCGATACGCTCCAGCGGCATTTCCAGTTCTTCCGCCACCAGGGTGGGCAAGGTGGTGTAAACCCCCTGGCCCATTTCAGACTGACAAACCAGCACGGTGGCGCGGTTATCCACGCCGACATGCAGCCAGATGCCGAGCGCAAAACTCTGCACGCTGCGCACACGTTGCTGGTTCTGCGCCAAGGCCGGCAGTGGCACGCCGACCAGCAAGCCGCCAGCGGCAAAACCCTTGAGGACGCTGCGGCGGCTGACTAGCGCCCGAGTTGCATCTGGGAGGGAAGCCATAGCGCCAACTCCGGAAACAGCATGATGAGGGCGATGCCCACGGCCATCATCAGCATATAGGGGATGGCGGCCTTGTCCACCTCGACCAGCGGCGCGCCGGTGATCGAACGGATCACGATCAGGTTCATGCCGACCGGCGGGGAAATCAGCGCCAGTTCGAGATTGATGGTCAGCAGCACGCCATACCACACCTTGTCGATGCCCAGCGCCGCCATCACCGGCAGGATGACCGGCGTGGTGATCAGAATGATCGAGAAGCTCTCCAGGATCAGGCCCAGGATGAAGATCACCACCATCAGAATGGCCAGGAACTGGTATTTGCTGAGATTGTTATCCACCACCATGCTGACGAGCTGATCCGGGATGTGCAGCTTGGTCAGCATATGGCCGAACAGGCCGGCGGATACGATAATGAGGAACAGCACTGCCGAGGTGCGCGCTGCATCCTGGCCGCCTTGCCACAGATCCTTGAGGCCGAATTTGCGGTAGACCAATGTGGCAATCAGCAGCGCCCAGAGCGCACCGGTGGCGGCGGCTTCGGTGGCGGTGAAAATGCCGAAATACATGCCGCCAAGCACAAAGGGCGGCAAGGTCAGCGCCCAGAAGGATTTTTTCAGCGCCGAACCCATTTCCGGCAGCGAGGCGCGGGCCGGGCGAATATAGGCGCCGGCATGGATCAGTTTCTGTTCACGGCGGCCTTCGGTGAACCAGCAATAGCCGGCGAAGAGCAGCGCCATCAGGATGCCTGGGAACACACCAGCCATGAACAGCGCGCCCACCGAGGTATCGGATGCAACGCCATACAGTACCATCGGCGCCGAGGGCGGGATCAGGATGCCGAGCGTGCCGCCGCCGGCCACCACGCCATAGGCGCCGCGCGGGCTGTAGCCGTATTTCAGCATCTGCGGGATGGCCACGGCGCCGATGGTGAGCGCGGTGGCCACCGAGGAACCGGAGATGGCGGCAAAGACGGTGCAGGCAAAAACCGTGGCGATGCCAAGGCCGCCGGGGATGTGACGCAGGAAGGTGTGGGCGGCGCCATAAAGATCGTCCACCACCTTGCCGCGCACCATGAAATGCGACATCAGCATGAATAGCGGAATGGCCACCAGCAGATAGCCATCCAACTGCCCGATGATGAATTCGCCCAGCGTGGGGATGCTGCCTTCGACATAGAACAGCACGGCGGCGGAAAACAGGAACATGCCGGCAAACATCGGCATGCCGGTGTAAAGCAGCGCGATCAGCAGACCCAGGATGATAAAAAAGCTCATGATATACGGCTCACTCGTGGCTGCGGGTGCCGTGCACCGGATCGTCGCTGGCTGGCGGCTGCCAATCAGAGCGGAGTGCTGCGCCAAACTGCACCAGTGCCACCAGCAGCAGCAGGCTGCCGCCGATGGGCAGGAAAATCTGCACCCACCACAGCGGCACCCAGGCCAACGTATTGGCCATCACGCCGATCATCTGTGAAAAACTCACCGTTTCGATGCCGGCCCACAGCATCAGCCCACCCACCACGGCCACTGAAGCCGCCGAAAACAGCGCCAGCCGGCGTTGGCCGCGCAAGCCGAATTTCAGCGTCAACGCATCCACGCCGATATTGGCGTTCAGCCGTTGCGCCTCGGGCATGGCCAGCATCACCATGATCACCACCAGCCAGGTGGCGGTTTCATCGATCCAGCTTTGCGAGGCATGGAAAAAATAGCGCGCGCCGACGCCGATGCCGACCAGGGCCAGGCAGACCAGGGCGGCAAGGCCGGCCAGGGCCGAGGCGAAACGGCAGATCGAGGCGACGGCGCGCGTTATCATGGTTCTGGCCTCAAAGCTTGTTGAGAGCTTCGACCAGCTTCGGGCCGTTCTGCGGCGCCGCCTTGACGAAGGCGTCGATCACCGGCTTCTGCAGGGCAGCCTTCCAGGTGGCGGCTTCGGCCGGGGTCTGCATATGGATGGTCATGCCTTTCTGCGGCAATTCCTTGATCGCCGCCTCGGCGGTGGCTTCGGTCAGGCCGATCATGTCGGCTTCGGCCTTCTTCACCGCCGCGGCCATCGCATCCTTCTCGCCGGTGGTCAGGCGGTTATACCAGGCCGGATTGGCGAACATGTGGAAATACACCGCAAAATACGGCGCCACGGTGCCGAATTTCTGCACCTCGAAGAATTTGCGGCTGACCGCCGCCGACACGTCGGTAAGGCCGGCATCCAGCACGCCGGATTGCAGCGCCTGATACACTTCCGGCGCCGGGGTGGGGGTGGGGGCTGCGCCCACGGCGGCAAGGCCGGTATCCGAGATTGCCGACAGGCCGCGAATCTTCAGGCCCTTGAGGTCGGCCAGTTGCACCAGCGGCTTCTTGTTGGAGGTGAAGATGGATTGCCGCGTGGTGTAGAACCAGGCCAGATTCTTCACACCCTTGGCGGCCAGCGCCTGTTCCAGAATCTGTGCCGCCGGCGAGCCGGGGAATTTCTTGATCTTTTCCAGGTCGGTGAGCAGATAGGGGATGGTCAGCACATTCATCTCGGGGATGGTGTTACCCCAGGTGAAATTGGTCAGCACGCCGGCCTCGAAGGCGCCGCGCGCCACGCTGGCATGGTTTTCAGACTGCTTGGCAAGCTGTTCGGCGGGGAAAATTTCCACTCGCATGGTGCCCTTGGTGCGGGCTTCCAGATCGGCCTTGAAGGCTTCCACGGCCTTGTGCACATGATGCGCCGTCGGCACCGGATGGCTGATGCGCATGACGGTCTGGGCCTGGGCAGCGCCGGCTGCGGCCAGGGCGGCAAAAACGGTAAGCGAGAGCGATGCGAAGCGCATGATTTTGATTCCTCCCAAGGAAATTAGGCTCGCTGTGTAACAGAAAGTGCATTTTAGAACATCCGCCGATTGCGTTGAACCGCCGCAAAGCAGCGATTTTGGCGCCGGTCAGACCAAACTTTAAGGCGGAATTGCGGCAAAAGCCTCCATCTTCGAGTTATGCCGCACTCTTGTATCTTCGGCCCGGGGAGGCGATATTAGGGGCCGTTGCTTGTCGCAAGAGAAGGATACTCGCCATGAGTCGACCGACCGTCACCGGCCGACGCCATCCGGCGCAGCTTGCGCTGCTGCTGCTGCCTTTGGTGCTGGCCGGTTGTGATACCGCGCGCGAGGCATTGGGGCTGAACAAGAAGGCACCGGACGAATTCGCTGTGGTGACCAAGGCGCCGCTGGTGCTGCCGCCGGAATTTGGCCTGCGCCCGCCCGAGCCGGGTGCGCCGCGACCGCAGGAAGTTTCGGCCCGTGAACGGGCGCAATCCGCTTTGGGTGGCCGTGGCACCGGCGAGGCCGCCGGGCAGCTCGGCCCGCTGGCGCGCTCCGGCACGGCGCAGAATGTGCAGCGCAGCGCCGGTGAAACCGTGCTGTTGCAGCAGGCCCGGGCGGCCAATCCCGATCCGGATATCCGCCGCAAGGTGAATGATGAATTCACCCAGTTGGCCGAGCGCGACCGCCGCCTGGTGGATCGCTTGGTCTTCTGGCAGAAGCCGCAGGAGCCGGCCGGCACCGTGGTGGATGCCGAAAAGGAAGCCCAGCGCCTGCGCCAGAATGCCGCCCAGGGCAAAAGTGTGACCAGTGGCGATGTGCCAACCGTGAAGCGCCGCGAGCGCGGCGTGCTGGAAGGCATTTTCTAATTCGCTCTATTGCGGCGCGCCGTCGGGTAGGCAATGCCTCGGCGCGCCCTATATATAAGCCTCTGCCATTCGCATTGATTGCCGGGAGGTTACGTGCGCCGTCTGCTCCTTGCTGCCTTATTCTGTAGCCTGTCGCTTCTGGCCGCCCTGCCGGCCCGGGCGCAGCTTTTCCAGCCCACCCGCTTCATGCTGGGCAATGGCCTGGAAGTGGTGCTGATCGAGGATCATCGCGCCCCCATCGTCCATCACATGGTCTGGTACAAGGTGGGAGCCGCCGACGAGGCGCCGGGCGAATCCGGCGTGGCGCATTACCTGGAACATCTGATGTTCAAGGGTACGCCCAGTGTGCCGGCGGGCGAATTCTCCAAGATCGTGGCGCGTGAAGGTGGCCGCGACAATGCCTTCACCTCGTCGGATTACACCGGCTATTTCCAAACCATTGCGCGCGACCGGCTGGAACTGGTGATGCGTATGGAAGCCGACCGCATGCAGCGGCTCAGCCTGAAGGAAGCCGATGCGCTGCCGGAATTGCAGGTGGTGCTGGAAGAGCGCCTGAGCCGCACTGATAATTCGCCGCGGGGCCAGTTTGGCGAACAGATGGATGCGGCGCAGTATCTGTCGCATCCCTATGGCCGGCCGATCATCGGCTGGGCGCATGAGATCAAGAGCCTGACGCTGGACAAGGCGATGGCCTTCTATCGCACACATTACGCGCCCAATAACGCGGTGCTGATCGTGGCCGGCGATGTTTCGCCGGGTGAATTGCGCGCCCTTGCACAAAAATATTACGGCTTGATCCCGATGCGCCCGGTGCCGCCGCGTTTCCGGCCGCAGGAGCCACCGCAACTGGCGGCACGCCGTCTGGTGATGCAGGATGCCCGGGTCAACCAGCCCTCGTTGACCCGCAGCTATCTGGCACCCAGCCGGGTGGCCGGCGAAACCCGCCATGCCGTGCCGCTGGCGGTGCTGGCCGAGATCATGAGCAACAGCACCGGGCAATTGCACCGCAATCTGGTTGCCGGTGACGGCCCGGCGGCCTCGGCCGGCGGCTGGTATCAATCGCTGTCGCTCGATCCGAACACCTTCACCCTCTCTGCCGCGCCCAAGCCCGGCCGCAAGATCGAGGAAGTGGAAGCCGCGCTCGATAAACTGATCGAGACGTTGCAACGCGATGGCATCAGCGAATTTGATCTGGCAACGGCCAAGAATGTCATGCTGGCGGAGGCGGTTTATGCCCGTGACAGCCTGTTCGGCGCCGCCCGCACTTTTGGCGTGGCGCTCACCGCCGGGCTCAGCGTGGAGCAGGTCGAAGCCTGGCCGCAACTGGTGCGCGCCGTCACCCGTGAACAGGTGAACGAGGCGATCCGTTATGTCTTTGATGCGCGCCGTTCGGTTACCGGTCTGCTGCTGCCGAAGGAGCAAAGCTGATGTTGCGCCGCGTATTTATTGCTGCCCTGCTGGTTGCCCTGCTGCCGCTGGCTACCCTGGCCGGGCCGAAGATCGAACGTGTGGTTGGCGCCAGCGGTGTGGAAGCCTGGCTGGTGCGCGAACCGAAGATTCCGATGATCGCCTTGCAGGCCGTGTGGCGCGGCGGCTCGGCCAGCGATCCGGCCGGGTTGGAAGGCCGTGCCGAACTGGCGGCCGCACTGCTGGATGAAGGCGCCGGCGATCTGGCAGCGGAAGACTTTCAGGCCGCCTTGCGCGCCGATGCGATTTCATTGGGTGCCGGTGTTGATCGCGATTATGTCACGCTCAACCTGCGCACATTGTCAGAACGGCGTGACCGTGCGTTTGCGCTGCTGGCACAGATGTTGACGCAGCCACGCTTTGATGCCGAGCCTGTGGCGCGGATCAAGTCGCAATTGCTGGTGGCAGCGCAACGCGCCTTGGCATCACCCAGCAGCATCGCCAATAACCGCTTTATGGCCAATGCTTTCCCCGGCCATCCTTATGGCCGCCCAGCGCAGGCTTCGCCGGAAAGCCTGGAGCGGCTTGGGCGTGACGATGCCGCAGCTTTCATCGGCGGTGTGCTGGCGCGGCGCAATTTGGTGATCGGCGTGGTGGGCGATATCACGCCCGAGGAGTTGAAGCGCCTGCTGGATCAGAGCTTCGGCAAATTGCCACTGGAACCGACCTTGACGCTGCCCCAGGTGGCGGTGCCGCAGGTGGCGCCGAAGCCGATTGTCATTCCCTATGCCAATCCGCAGAGCATAGTGCTGTTCGGCGGGCGTGGCTTGCTGCGCGACGATCCGGATTACTATGCCGCCACGGTGCTGAATTACGTGCTGGGCGGTGGCGGCTTCAATTCGCGCCTCACCGAGGAAATCCGCGAGAAGCGCGGCCTGGTTTATTCGGTCTCCACCGGCATGCAGCCGATGCCGGCGGCTGGCCTGTTCGCCGGCTCGCTTTCCACCCGCAACGATCAGGTGGGCCAGGCATTGGCGCTGGTGCGCGAGCAGTTGCAGGCCGTGGCACGCGACGGCATCAGCGAAACCGAATTGACCAATGCCAAGGCCTATCTCACCGGCTCGTTCCCACTGCGGCTTTCCTCCAATGCCGCCATTGCCGGCATGTTAAGCGCCATGCAGCTGGCCAATCTGGGCATGGATTACATCGACCGCTATCCGGATTACATCAATGCCGTGACCGCAGCCGATATCCGCCGCGTTGCCGAGCGCCTGTTTGCCAGTGGCGACCTGCTGGTGGTGGTGGTGGGCGAACCGGTTGGCCTGGGCGGCTGAACCCGCAATGCTGATCCGCCGCCTGCCGGAGACTCTGGTCAATCGCATTGCTGCCGGCGAGGTGGTGGAGCGGCCGGCTTCGGCGGTTAAGGAACTGGTGGAGAATGCGCTGGATGCCGGCGCGCATCGCATCGATATCGTGATCAGCAATGGCGGCCGCAGCCTGATCAGCATCAGTGATGATGGCTGCGGCATGGCGCCGGATGAATTGCCGGTGGCGGTGGAGCGCCATGCCACCTCAAAGCTGCCGGGCGATGATTTACTCGATATCAAATGGCTCGGCTTCCGTGGCGAGGCCTTGCCTTCCATTGGCGCGGTCAGTCGTTTGTCGTTGACCAGCCGGCGGCAGGGCGATACCAGCGGCCATGTGTTGGAGGTGGAAGGTGGCCGGCTTGGCGCGGTGAAGCCGGCGGCGGCGCAACCCGGCACCCGCGTGGAGGTGCGCGATCTGTTTTATGCCGTGCCGGCGCGGCTGAAATTCCTCAAATCCGAACGCTCTGAATCCCTGGCGGTGCAGGAGATTGTGCGCCGCCTGGCGATGGCGCATCCCGATGTCAGCTTCAGCTTGCAGGAAGATGGCCGGGTCAGTTTCAGGGTTGAGGCGGCGCAGGGCGAGATGCTGCCCGAGCAGAGCCGCCTGCGCCGGCTGGAGCAGATACTGGGGCGGGATTTCGCCGATAATGCGCTGGCGATCGAGGCCGAGCGCGAGGGTATCCGGCTCACCGGCCATGCCGGCTTGCCGACCTATAATCGCGGCAACGCGCAGCATCAGTATCTGTTCGTGAATGGCCGCCCGGTGCGCGACAAGCTGTTTGTTGGCGCAGTGCGCGGCGCCTATGCGGATTTTTTGGGCCATGACCGGCATCCAGTGGTGGCCTTGTTCCTGGAATTGCCGGCCGAGCAGGTGGATGTGAATGTGCATCCGGCCAAGGCAGAAGTGCGTTTCCGCGATCCTGGCCTGGTGCGCGGCCTGATCGTTGGCGCCTTGCGCCATGCTTTGGCCGCCGCCGGGCATCGCGCCAGCACCACGGTGGCGCAGGCGGCGCTTGGCGCCCTGGCGCGGCCGGCGGCTTTGCCCAACATGCCGCTGCCATTCAATGCCGGCAGCACGGCTTCGCGGCCGAATGCCTATAGCTACCAACCGGAGCGTTTCAGCCCGATGCTGGCCGATGCGGCAGCGTTGTATAACGCGCCGGAGCCAAGCGGCCTTGCGCCACAGGCACGCGGCGATGAAGCGGCGCAGATTGCGCCCGGCAATTTCCCGCTCGGCGCCGCGCGGGCGCAATTGCATGCCACCTATATTGTGGCGCAGACCGAGCAGGGCATCGTGATCGTGGATCAGCATGCGGCGCATGAGCGGCTGGTTTATGAACGGATGAAGCAGCATCTCGCCGCCGGCAAGGTGCCGCGTCAGGCCATGCTGCTGCCGGAAGTGGTGGAATTGAGCGAGGCAGAGGCGGCGCGGGTGGCCGGCCGCGCTGAGGAATTGGCCGAGCTTGGCCTGGTGCTGGAAGCCTTTGGCCCCGGCGCCGTGCTGGTGCGTGAAGTGCCGGCTTTGCTGGGCGATGGCGATGTGAAGGGCCTGGTGCGCGATCTGGCTGACGATCTGGCCGAATATGATGCCGCGCTCAGCCTGAAGGAGAGGCTTGAGGAAGTCTGCGGCACCATGGCCTGCCATGGCAGCGTGCGTGCCGGCCGCCGCCTGACACTAGACGAGATGAACGCACTACTGCGCCAGATGGAAGCCACGCCGCATTCCGGCCAGTGTAATCACGGCCGGCCCACCTATGTGGAGCTGCATCTGGCCGATATCGAAAAGCTGTTCGGCAGGCGCTGATTCAGTTTAACGCCGGCCTTGCCCGCTCGGCGATGCCGCGCAGGTCGGCGCCTTTGGGCAGGGTGCCGAAGGCATGACCCCAATCGCCGGCGAGGCGCGAGGCGCAGAAAGCATCGGCCACTGCTGCCGGCGCGCCGCGCACCAGGATGGCGCCTTGCAGGGTCAGCATCATGCGCTCGACCACGCGGCGGGCGCGGCTTTCGATATCGGTGGCATCGGCGAATTCCGCCTTGAGGCCGGCAATGGCCTGATCCAGGCGTTTATCGGCACCGCTGGCCGCTTCGATCTCGGCCAGGAAGACATCCAGCGCATCGCTGGTTTTCATCAATGCGCGCAGCACGTCCAGGCACATCACATTGCCCGAGCCTTCCCAGATCGAATTGAGCGGGATTTCCTTGTACAGCATGCCCATCGGGCCTTCATCGACATAGCCGTTGCCGCCGAGCACTTCCATGGCTTCCACCACCGCCATCGGCGCGCGCTTACACACCCAGTATTTCACCGCCGGGGTGCAAAGCCGCATGAAGGCGGCTTCCGCCGCATCCTCATCGCGGCGGTCGAAGGCTCGCGCCAGGCGCAGGGCCAGCGCGGTGGCGGCTTCCGATTCCAGCGCCAGATCGGCCACCACATTGGTCATCAGCGGCTGATCAATCAGATGGCGTTGAAAGGCGCGGCGATGGCTGGCGTGATGCAGCGCCTGCGCCACCGCGCCACGCAACAGCCCGGCCGAGCCGAGCGCGCAATCGAGCCGCGTATAGGTGCCCATCTCGATGATCGTGGGCACGCCGCGGCCTTCCTCGCCAAGCAAACGCCCCCAAGCGCCATGGAATTCCACTTCCGACGAGGCATTGGATTTGTTGCCGACCTTATCTTTCAGGCGCTGGATGCGGATGGCGTTGCGTGTGCCATCGGGGCGGAAACGCGGCACAAAGAAACAGCTCAAACCGCCCGGCGCTTGCGCCAGTACCAGATGCGCATCGCATTGCGGCGCCGAGAAGAACCATTTATGGCCGGTGATGCTGAAGCCGCCCTGGCCATCGGGTTCGGCGCGTGTGGTGTTGGCGCGCACATCCGAGCCGCCTTGTTTTTCGGTCATGCCCATGCCGATCAGCACTGAGCTTTTCTGTTCCATCGGCAGCGAGCGCTTGTCGTAGGCCCGGGCATAGATTTTCGGCAGCCAGGTGGCGGCCAGTTCAGCATCGCGGCGCAAGGCCGGCACCGAGCCATAGGTCATGGTGGTGGGGCATTGGCTGCCCGGCTCGATCTGCGCATGCATGATATAGCCCGCCGCGCGCGCCACATGGGCGCCGGGCTTTGGCTCGGCCCAGGGCGCGCTATGCAGGCCCTGGCCGATGATCAGGCCCATGATCTGATGCCAGGCCGGATGGAATTCCACCTCGTCGCGGCGATGGCCGAAGCGATCAAAAAGCTGCAATTGCGGCGGGAATTTATGCGCCAGGCGGCCGGCTTCGATGATGTCCGGCTGGCCCAGCTTGGCGCCATAGCCGGCCAGGTCGGTATGCGCCCAGGCGGCGCCTTCGCGTGCGGCTGCATCCACCAGGGCGCGGTCAGAGGTGAACAGGTTATGCCCCTCCAGCGCCGGCGGCTGGTTGAACACTTCATGCGTCTCGAAAGCCTGCTGCGCGCTCATGGCGTCTCTCCCGGAAAATTTGGGCCGAGTCTAGCAGCCTTGCCGCACTTGAAAAGCCTGCCGCTGCGTCAGGGGCCGAAGGCTTTCGCCGCACCTTCCGGCAGCGGCATGTCAAATACGTTGAGCGTGGCAGAAACCAGGGCGTAATAGCCGATCACGCCCACCAGGTCGGTCAAGGCCTGCTGGCCCAGCAAGGTTATCGCGCGGTCAAACAGCGCCTGATCGATGGTGCGGTCACGCCAGAGTGTGCTGGCCACATCATACACCACCGCTTCGGCTTCGCTCATTGCTTCGGGCCGCTGGCCGAGCCGCAGGGCTTCGATCTTGGCCTCGCTCAAGCCAGCCTCGCGGGCGAAGCGGGCATGCGCCCACCATTCGAATTCCGCCCGCCAATGCTGCGCCGTCACCAGGATTGCCAGTTCGGAAAGATCACGCGGCAGCGCATTGCGGAAACGCAGATATTCGCCAAGCCGCTGAGCCCGGTCGGCCAGTTCCGGCGAGGCGAGCCAAGGCACAAACGGCCCCTGTAGAGAAGCGCGCGGGCCGCTCAGGATCGCCTCGCAGACCTGGCGCTGCTCTGGCGTCATGGTTTGAGGTGTCGGCATCGGGATACGCGGCATCAGGGGGCTCCTCCTTTTATGATTGGAGGAAGTTTAGCTTGCCTCAGAGCCGCAATTCAAATGCCGCTTCGCCCAGGCTCTGGCCGTTGACCAGGATTTCCAGCTTATGCGCGCCGGCATGATAGCGCCGCGTGCTGATCGGCTTCAGTGCATGGCGCTTTTCCAGCCGCAGGCTGGCGCCGGCTTCAAGGCGCGGCTTGGATAGTTTGAACACTTTCGGCTGCTGGCCGCCGCGTGCGTTACGCCAGTGGATGGCGTAATCCACCGAGAAGGTGGCGGCGGCCTTGCCGGCATTACGCAATTCAAAGCCGAAGCTGAGCGTATCGCCGACTTGATAGAGCGCGGCGCCGAGTGTCAGGCCGGAAAGGCTGGCCGGTATGTCGAAGTCAAAACCCATCAGCGCCAGCGCATCGCGGTTGCCGTGTTTCACCAGGCTGCGCAAGCCATGGCGCACCGCATCGCGGGTGCCGGCGGCGTCTTCGCTTTGCCAACGCTGCGCTGTCGCCACCGCCAGGGCCGGATGATCCTTGGCGATATCGTTGAGGTTATTCGCCACTGAGCGGCGCACATTGTCATGCGGATCAGCGCGCAGGTGTTCGATGATTTCCAACACCGGCGCCGGATCGGCGATGAAGCGTTTCAGCCGCAAGCCCCAGGGCAGGCGCGGGCGCAAGCCTTCGGAACAGAGCCGGCGCAGATGCCAATCCGGCTCATGCAGCCAGCGCCGCACATGATCCATGGTCAGGTCGTAATGCTGTTCCAGATAGGGCCGGATATCGAATTCGGCGCTGAAATAGCCGGTCAGCCGCGCCAGCGCAGCCAGCGACAATTGTGGATGCGCCAGGCCATGGGCGCCGACAAAATTCAGCAGCGGCAGATGGCGGAAGGCAGCCATGCCGCTGCCTTCACGCCATTTGTCATCCGGCGGCGGCAGGCTGCCCAGAATGATATCCAGTGCCTGCGGATAATCCGGCGGCAGATGGGCGCGCAGGCCATCGGCGATGGCGCGGCCGCGCTGCATCAGGGTCAGATCGGGAAAGGCGGCCAGCAGGCCATGGCGGAAGGATTTGGCATCGAAGCCGCGATGCCGCGCCTTGATGCGCGCCGCAATCTCGTCGATCACGGCGGCATCAAAAAAATCCTTCAGCGCCTCGGCCATCAGGCTTTGCCGTAGCCGCCGCCCGAAGGCGTCGAGATCACAAACACATCACCCGGCAACATCGGTGTCGAGCAGCGGCCCTCCATCTCGTCGCGTTGGCCGGTCTTGCGCTCCACCCATTGTTTGCCAATCTCGCCATTGTTGCCGCCATTCAGGCCGGCGGGCTCGATGATGCGGTGCGATGAGAGCAGCGTGGCGGTCATGTTTTCCAGGAAGCGCAGGCGGCGGATGGTGCCGTCGCCGCCGCGATGTTTGCCCTTGCCCCCCGAGCCGCGCCGGATGCGGAAACTTTCCAGCAGGATCGGGAAGCGGAATTCCAGCACTTCCGGATCGGTCAGGCGCGCATTGGTCATATGCGTATGCACCGCGTCGCAGCCATCAAAATCCGGGCCAGCGCCAGAGCCGCCGCACACCGTCTCGTAATACTGATAGGTATCATTGCCGAAGGTGAAGTTGTTCATCGTGCCCTGCGCGCCGGCCATCACACCCAGCGCGGCAAAGACCGCATCGGTGATGCATTGGCTGGTTTCCACATTGCCGGCCACGGTGGCGGCCGGATATTGCGGATCGAGCATCGAGCCTTCCGGGATGATGATTTCAAGCGGCTTGAGGCAGCCGCCATTGAGCGGGATATCGGCATCCACCAGGCAGCGGAAGGTATAGAGCACCGCTGCGACGCAGACTGCCTTGGGCGCGTTATAGTTGGTGGGATGCTGGCCCGATGTGCCAGTGAAATCAATCTTGGCGGTGCGGGCGGCGTGGTTCACCGTTACCTTCACCTTAATCTGCCAGCCATCATCCATCTTCATGGTGTATTCACCGTCGGTGAGACGGGTGATGACGCGGCGCACTGATTCCTCGGCATTGTCCTGCACATGGCGCATATAGGCGCGCACCACATCCAGGCCGAACTGATCCACCATATTGCGCAATTCCTGCGCGCCTTTTTCGCAGGAAGCGATCTGTGCCTTGAGATCAGCAATATTCTGCTGTGGATTGCGCGCCGGATACTGGCCGGATTTCAGGATGGCGATGGTTTCGGCTTCCAGGAAACGGCCGGCATCCACCAGCAGCACATTATCCAGCAGCACGCCTTCATCGGAAACCGTGCGGCTATCCGGCGGCATCGAGCCGGGCGTGGTGCCGCCGATATCGGCATGATGGCCGCGGCTACCGACATAGAACAGCACATCCTTGCCGGCCTTATCAAATACCGGGGTGATAACGGTGACATCGGGCAGATGCGTGCCGCCGGCATAGGGCGCGTTGAGCATGAACACATCACCCGGCCGAACCGTGGCGGCGCGGCGGTTGATGATGGTCTTGATGCTTTCCGACATCGAGCCGAGATGCACCGGCATATGCGGCGCATTGGCGATCAATTCGCCGTCCAGATCGAAGATGGCGCAGGAGAAATCCAGGCGCTCCTTGATATTCACCGAATAGGCGGTTTTCTCCAGCACGCTGCCCATCTGTTCGGCAATCGACATGAACAGGTTGTTGAAGATTTCCAGCATCACCGGGTCAACATCGGTGCCGATGGCCTTGCGCTCGGGCAGGGCCTCCACACGTTTCAGCACCAGGTCGCGGCGCTCGGTCAGGCGGGCCTGCCAGCCCGGCTCCAGCACGATGGTGGAGGTGCTTTCGGTGACAATCGCCGGACCGAGCAGGGTTTCGCCCGGCCGCAAGGCTTCGCGGTCATAAACCGGGGTGTCGCGCCAGGCGCCGGCCATATAGGCGCGGCGCTGTGCCAGGGCCGGGATCTCGGCCTGCGCACGCGGCGTCGTGATGGCTTCGACATGATCCGGCGCGCGTTCACCTTCGCCCACCACTTCCACCGCCACCGAGCCGACGATCAGCGGCTTTTCCGGGCTGATGAAACCGAAACGCTGGCGATGCGCGGTCTCGAAAGCAGCCTGCGTCGCAGCTAGATCGGCAAAATCCACCACCAACGGCGAATCCGAGCCGCCATACCGCAGATGCAGTTTGCGCAGCACGGTGATCTTTTCATCCGGCACACCCTGGGCTGCCATTTCGGCGCGCGCCTCAACGGCCAGTGCATCCAGCGCCTGGGCCAGATCGGGCAGGGCGGCGGCCTCGAAGGCGCGCTCGACGGTTTTTTCCTTCAGCACCCGCATGTCGGCCAGGCCCATGCCATAGGCGGAGAGTACGCCGGCCAGCGGATGCAGCAGCACTTCGGTCATGCCCAGCGCATCGGCCACCAAGCAGGCATGCTGGCCGCCGGCGCCGCCAAAGCTGGACAGCACGTATTTGGTCACATCATAGCCGCGCGCCACGGAAATTTTCTTGATCGCATTGGCCATGTTTTCCACCGCGATGGCCAGGAAACCTTCGGCCATTTCCTCGATGCTGCGGCCATCCTTGGCCACGGCCTGCACGCGGCCATGTAATTCGGCAAACTTTTCGCGCACCACGGCGTCGTCCAGCGCCTCGTTGCCGTCGCGGCCAAACACTTTGGGGAAAAAATCCGGCTGTAATTTGCCCAGCATCACGTTGCAATCGGTGACGGTGAGGGGCCCACCGCGCCGGTAGCAGGCCGGGCCAGGATTGGCGCCAGCCGAATCGGGGCCGACGCGATAGCGTGCGCCGTCAAAATGCAGGATCGAGCCGCCGCCGGCCGCCACGGTATTGATCAGCATCATCGGTGCACGCATACGCACACCGGCCACCATGGTTTCAAAGGCGCGCTCATATTCGCCGTCGTAATGGCTCACATCGGTGGAGGTGCCGCCCATATCGAAGCCGATCACCTTGCCGAAGCCGGCCCGGGTGGAGGTTTGCACCAGGCCAACCACACCGCCCGCCGGGCCGGACAGGATACTATCCTTGCCCTGGAAAAAATTGGCATCGGCCAGGCCGCCATTCGACTGCATGAACATCAGCCGCAGGGCATTTTTCTCGGCATCCAGCGCGCCGGCCACCTGATCGACATAACGCCGCAGGATCGGCGAGACATAGGCATCCACCACCGTGGTGTCGCCGCGGCTGACAAACTTGATCAGCGGGCTGACCTGATGGCTGGCGGAAACCTGGCTGAAGCCGAGCTTGCGGGCCAAAGCCGCCACCTTGGCCTCATGGTCGGGATAGCGGTAGCCATGCATGAACAGCACTGCGCAGGCGCGGATGCCATCGGCATAGGCGGCTTTCAGCGCCGCCTCGGCAGCGGCCAGATCCAGCGGAGTTTCGATACTGCCATCAACACGCACGCGCTCCGGCACTTCCACCACGCGCTCATAAAGCATTTCGGGCAACTGGATATGCAGCGCAAACAGCTTCGGCCGGGTCTGGTAGCCGATGCGCAGCTGGTCGGCAAAACCTTCGCTCACCAGCAGCAGCACGCGGTCGCCCTTGCGCTCCAGCAGCGCATTAGTGGCCACCGTGGTGCCCATCTTCACCGCCTTGATGGCGCCTTGCGGCAAGGCATCGCCATCGCGCAGGCCAAGCAAGTCGCGGATGCCTTGCACGGCGGCATCCTGGTAGCGTTCCGGGTTTTCCGAGAGCAGCTTGTGGGTGACGATGCCGCCATCCGGCTTGCGGCCGACAATGTCGGTGAAGGTGCCGCCGCGATCAATCCAGAATTCCCACTGGCTGGTCATGAAACTCTCCCGTTTGAAGTCGGTGGCGAAACTACAGAACGTTGACAAATTGTCAATAAAAAATCAACGTTATTTACAGCGAAGCAGCGGCCCGTGCGGCCTGGTCGTAAAGCCCGGACAGCGCCCGCATGGTTTCGGCGATCCGCGCCAGTTCGCCCGGCTTGCGGCCGATCAGGGTGGCCGCCTCGGCCAGCAATTGCTCACGCACACGGCGGTAGTTCAGGCAGGCTTCACGGCCGGCCGGCGTGGCGGAATAATGAATCTCCTTACCGCGCTTCTCGCCTTGCACGAGGCCCATGCGGATCAGCTTCTTGAGGCCGTAATTGACCGTGTGGGTATCTTCGATATTCAGCACCAGGCAAAGATCGGCCAGCCGCTTCGGCCGGTCACGGTGGTAAACACTATGCAGCACCATCACATCCAGCGCCGCCAAGTCGCCGATGCCGCTGGCGCTCATGCAGCGCACGATCCAGCGATTGAAGGCATTGGCGCTCATCATCAGGGCGAATTCAAACTCGCTCAGATCGGAAAGTTGTTCAGAGGCGAGGTGCGCCGAAGAGACGATGGGGCGATGTGCCCGCGCGCTGTCCGCTGGTTTCCGCTTTGCCGGCATGGCTGGCCCCCTGAATTTTACCCGGTCAAGCAGTAAAGCCAGCTTTGGCCGGCGGCAAGGGGCGGCGATTTCGCTCGTTCGTGCATAACCGTCATGCAGCGGCTGCATGGCCGAAGCGATATCCTTGCTGGCTCCACCGGGGCGGCTTTGCTAGTGTCCCGCAATGCGTCCCCAACACTTAATTTTGCTCATTGTCATCTGCGCCGTATGGGGCTTTAATTTTGTCGTGTCGAAACTGGCGGTGACACATTTCCCGCCGGTTTTCTTCACCGCTCTGCGCTTTTGTTGCCTTGGCCTGCTGTTGCTCCCATGGCTGAAATTGCACAAGGGCCAGATGACTCTGGTGCTGCAAATTGCCTTTTTCATGGGCACGATGCACTTCGCCTTAATGTTTAATGCCCTGAAAATGGCGCGTGATGTTTCCGTCATCGCCGTGGTGGTGCAGTTGGGTGTGCCGATCGGCACCATGCTGGCCTGGGCGATGCTGGGCGAAACCGTGCGCTGGCGCCGTGGCCTGGGCATCCTGCTGGCCTTTGGCGGTACTGTGCTGATGAGTTTTGACCCTGCCGTGTTCAGCTATGGCCTTGCCGTGCTGATCTGCCTGCTCAGTGTCGTTTCGATGTCGTATGGCCAGGTGCTGGTGCGCCGCATCCGTCAGGTTGATCCGCTGGCGATGCAGGCTTGGATCGGCGTGGTCAGTGCGCCCGGCCTGTTTGTGCTGTCGTATCTGTTTGAACAGGGCCAGGTGCAGGCGTCACTTACGGCAGGCGCGCTGGAATGGTCCTTGCTGGCTTATTCCGTGCTGGGCGTGTCGCTGTTTGGCCATGCCGGTGCCTATTACCTGCTGCGGCTCTATCCAGTCGCCATTGTCAATCCGGGCCTCACCCTGGCGCCGGTGCTGGGTATTCTGTCGGGTGTGGTTTTCCTGGGTGAAAGGCTCAGTGAACGCGCCTTGATCGGCGCTGCCATCACCCTGGTGGGCGTGCTGATTGTCACCTTGCGTGAAAGCCAGCTTGCGGAAAAACGGCCGGCAACGCCGGTTGATGTGAAGCCTTGAGCCGATTGAGTGGAGTTAGCTGCATGCTGATTGCCGAACGACCATCGCCAAATTTTGACGAGCGGCGTTGCCGCAAGCCGGTTGACCTGGTGGTTCTGCATTATACTGGCATGCGCAGCGCCGAGGATGCCCTGCGCCGGCTGACCGATCCCGAGGCCAAGGTGTCGGCGCATTATGTGATCGACGAGGATGGCAGCCTGATCCGGCTGGTGAGCGAGGAAGCGCGCGCCTGGCATGCCGGCATGGCCTTCTGGCGCGGTGTGCGCGATGTGAATGCGCGTTCCATCGGCATCGAGCTGGTTAATCCGGGCCATGAATTCGGTTATCGGCCCTTCCCGGATGCGCAGATCGCCACGCTGGTGGAGTTGCTGGCCGGCATCAAGGCACGCCACAATATCCCGTCGGCCGGCTTTGTTGGCCATTCCGATGTGGCGCCGCAGCGCAAGGAAGATCCGGGCGAATTGTTTCCCTGGGCGCGGCTGGCCAAGGCGGGGTTCGGCTTGTGGCCAAGCGCTGATTTCCGCGCCTCGCCACATGCGCCGGAATTGCGCCCGGGCATGAATAGCGGCGCAGTGCTGGATTTGCAGGTGGCGCTGGATCGTATCGGTTATGGCATCGAGGGCAGCGGCATGTTCGATCCGATGACTGAATCTGCCGTGCGGGCGTTTCAGCGCCATTGGCGCCCGGCGCGGATCGACGGCATCGCTGATCCGGAAACCACCAGCCTGATTCATCATATTGCCCAGAGAGCTTGAAGCCTGAACGCCGGGCTTACCGCTTGCCTTCGGCGGCGCTAAGCCCTATTGCTCGCCCCGGTGCCAGATGGCTGGACGGCTGCGGCACCCTGTTTGCCCTTGGGCAAGGGGTGTCGAGGAAAGTCCGGGCTCCACGGATACACGGTGCCGGGTAACGCCCGGCGGGGGCGACCCCAGGGACAGTGCCACAGAAAAC
>NZ_JAGOLP010000107.1 GCF_017994015.1 Ferrovibrio sp.
AGTCTGGATGGCATGCATCTGCACTTCGGCCAGCAATGCCAGAGCAGCCGGCGCATCTTCCAGCTTGATCCAGTTGAACTGGATATTCTGCCGCGTGGTGAAATGGCCCCAGCCGCGATCATAGCGGCTGGCAACCCGCGCCAGGCCACGCAACTGATAGGCGGCCAGCGTGCCATAGGGAATCGCCACGCGCAGCATATAGGCATGCAGTTGCAGATAGAGGCCGTTCTGCAAACGCAGCGGCTTGAACTCATCCTCGCTCAATTCACCCTTGAGCCGCCGCGCCACCTGGCCGCTGAATTGCGCCAGGCGTTCATCGATCAATTGCTGATCCAGGCTGTCATACTGATACATGGCTTTTCCTCACGCTGCCGCTTCGGCCAGCGATGCCGCTTCGGTGGTTGGCCCGCTGGCGCGGATACGCTCGCGGAACTGCACAGGTACTGGCGGCTGGCTGCCGGGCAGCACCGGCACCAGATAAGGCGCCACCACGATGTTACGCGCCGCCTGGAGATTGGCCTCGGCCAGCAGATCGGCGGCGGCGCCCTCGTCCGGCGCCACCACGGCCTGGGCGATGCTGCGGCTCCAGGTGAAATCCCGGGTCAGGTAAACCGCATCGCCGCGCGCCAGATGATTGGCGGTGACAATCTGCGGGTTGTGCTTGAGCTTGGGGGCTTTGGCCATCGGGGCTTCTTTCAGGCAATCTTGCGAATGGAAATAACAGCCGGGGCGGTGACACGGGCGCGGGCGGCCACAGCGCCGAGCACCAGCAAGGTGGGGCCATCGCCATGGCGGGCAGCCAGGCGCGGCAGGTCGTTCACGGCACCCTGGCTCACCACCTGATCCGGCCGGCTGCCATTCTCGATCAGCGCCACCGGCAGGTCGGGCGCCACACCATGGCCCAGCAGCGCTGCACGGATCGCGCCGGCCTGGCTCAGGCCCATATAGACCACCAGGGTTTCGCCGGCCTTGAGCCGTGCGGCCCAATCCAGCGCAGCAGCACCGCCTTTTGCATGGCCCGTCACCAGGGTAAGCGCGCTGCTCAAGTCACGATGTGTCAGCGGGATGCCGGCGGCGGCGGCGCAGCCCAAAGCAGCGGTGATGCCCGGCACCACCACCACTTCAATATCATGCGCCGCAAGGTGATCCACCTCCTCGCCGCCACGGCCGAAGATATAGGGATCGCCGGCCTTGAGCCGCACCACACGGCGGCCAGCCCGGGCAGCCTGCACCAGCAGATCGTTGATGCCGGCCTGATCGATGCGATGGCTGCCCTTGCGCTTGCCCACCGGCACCCGTTCGGCATCGCGGCGGGCGCGGTCCAGCACAGCCGGGGCCACCAGCTCGTCGTAAAAAATCACATCGGCAGCGCCAAGCGCACGCTGCGCAGCGATGGTGAGCAAATCCGGATCGCCCGGCCCGGCGCCGACGATATGCACAATGCCGCTGGCGGTTTCCTGGCTGCGGTTCAATTCGCGCAGCATGGTCTCGCGTGCCGCAGTCAGGCGGCCTTCCAGCACCTGGGTCGCTGCGGGACCATCAAAGATACGGCGCCAGAAATGGCGGCGACTTTCGCCATCGGGCAGCATACGGGCTACGCTGGCGCGGAATTCGCCAGCCAGACCGGCCAGATCGCCCAGGCGGCTAGGCAGCAAGGCTTCGATCTGGGCACGAATGCGGCTGGCCAGCATCGGCGCTGCGCCATCGCTGGCAATGCCGATGGTGATCGGGCCGCGGCGCACAATCGCCGGCACGGTGAAATCAGACAAATCGGCGCGATCCACCACATTGAGCAGCACATCACGCGCCTGCGCCGCCTGGGCCACGGCTTCATTCACTGCCTTGTCGGCAGCGATCACCAGCCGAAAACCATCCAGCGCCGGCGGCGTGAAGGCTTCGGCGCGATGCCGGATCGTGCCATCGGCGACCAGGCCGGCCAGTTCGGCATTGAGGGCCGGCGCCAGCACTGTAACCGCAGCCTGGCTCTGTACCAGCAAGCGAATCTTGCGCGCCGCATCCTCGCCACCGCCCACCACCAGCACGGGCCGCTGGCGCAGGTTCAGGGAAATCGGGAAGGAGGACATCGTGGGTTATCCTGGCGGCTGGGGCAAAAACACGCCGAGCCATTGCCGGCGCGGCTATGCCAGGCAATATTTTACAGTGATGAGATAGAATCAAGTTAGTTTTACAAATATTTATAACTAATAAAATTTTTCAACATTAATTTATGTGTTAAATACCCCAAGCTATTGATATTGCTACTTCGACGTGGCGCGGAATACACCATCCCAGCTTTCGCCCGGCGGTTCGGCACGGAAAAAGCTCACTCTTTCGGCATAAAGATCGTAAAGCTCGTCCAGTTCCGGGCGGCGCTGGCGCAATTCCGGCAGGGCGGTTTCCACCGCATCCCAATCCTGCCGCCTGTAGGCTGCCAGCATGGCATCATGCGCCGCCGCGATTTGCTGGAACTCGGCCGAGGCAGCCAGTTCCGCCTTGCCGAGCAGGGCGAAGATACGCACCGCCTCGGTCTTGCCCTTCACCGCGATCAGGTCGAGTTCCATCATCGCCCAGCTTGGCGCCGCGGTGCGGGTCGCCTCGCCCACCACTACATCCACGCCATAGGTTTTGGACTGGCCTTCGAGCCGCGAGGCCAGATTCACCGCGTCACCCAGCACGGAATAATCGAAACGCTGCTTTGAGCCCATATTGCCGACCACGCATTCGCCGGTATTGAGGCCGATGCCGATATTGATCGGCACAAAGGGAATATTCTGTTCCTTGGCTTCGCTTTCCAGCTTGGCGTTCAACTCTTCCAGCCGCTCGAACATGCGCAAGGCCGAGGCACAGGCATTGTCGGCATGCTGCGGATCGTCCAGCGGCGCATTCCAGAACGCCATGATGCAATCGCCCATGTATTTGTCGATGGTGCCCTTGCGATCCAGGATCACATTTGTCATCGGCGTCAGGAAACGATTGATCAGTTTGGTCAGGCCCTGCGGATTGCCCTTGAACTGCTCGGAAACCGCTGTGAAGCCGCGAATATCGCAGAACAGGAAGGTCATCTCGCGGGTTTCGCCGCCCAGCTTCAACCGCCCCGGATCGGCGGCCAGCTGCTCCACCAAGGCCGGCGACAGATATTGTGCAAAGGCGCCACGCACCTGCTTCTTCTCGGCTTCAGTGCGCAGATACCCGGCCAGCGAGCCAGACATATACACCATGAAACCGGCCAGGCTGGGCGAAACCGGATCGACCAGCAATTGATGCGCCCGGTAGCCAAACCAGGACAGGCCAATCGCCAGCGCAATGGCGCCGGCGCCAAACAAAGCCGCACGTAGCGCACCGCCGCGCAACAGCAGCAGGATCAGGCCACCGCCGAGCAGGATCGTGAACACCCATTCCAGCCCCTCGGACCAATCCGGCCGTTGCAGGAAATGCCCGAGCAGAATCTGCTCGATAGCCTGGGCATGCGCTTCCACACCCGGCATCACCGGGTTGATCGGCGAGGGTCGGATATCGCGCAGGCCCGCCGCCGAGGTGCCGATCAGCACAATATTGCCCTCGATCAGCGCCGGATCGAACTCGCCTTCCAGAATCTTCCAGGCCGGCAGGTAACGCTCTGCCACCGGCATGGTGAAATGCACCTGCAATTCACCGCTCGCCGTGGTTGGCACTTCATAGGCGCCGATCTTGATATTGTTGATGCCGCTGGCGGCGCCAAAAGCGGTTTCGCCGCTGGCGCCGGAGGATTTCACCACATAGCTGCGGGCGCCCTGGGCAACCCGCAAACCTTCGGCGGCAATGCTGGGCAGCAACTGGTTGTTGAACCGGAACAGCAGCGGCACCGAGCGGATCACCAGGTCGCGGCCGGGATGGAAATTGAATGAGCCATTGCCGGCGGCAGCCTGCTCAAAGGCCGGCAGCGTGACGATGGCGCCCTTGAAATACCCCGGCAGGAACAGCTTCGGATCGTCGCCGGCAGCGGCAAAACCGGCGCGTGTGCGCGGCTTCTGGCCGTTATCGTCTTCCACCAGCACAAAGCCGGTCACGACATTCTTGGCTTGGCCGATAATATCGGCCAGCAAGGCATCATGATCGGGCAGGTCGCCCAGCCGGCCGGCAATATCGCCGGCGCCGGTGAGTTTTTCCCAGATTTGCGCCACCTGGGCCGGCGAGGTGCGATCCGGTTCGGCAAACACCACGTCAAACACAATGGCCGCCGCGCCGGCATTGGCCAGTTGCGCCACCATCTCAGCCACCACCGGACGCGGCCAGGGCCATTGCAGGCCGATCCGGCCCAGACTGTCATCATCGATATCAATAATACGCACTGGCGCCTTCTGATACTCTCTAGGCGCGATGCGTTGATAGTAATCAAATACAATAACGCGAAAATCGGTCAGCAGGCCGGCGGGATCAAGGCCGCGCAGCAGCAAGGCCAGCAGCAAAACCAGGGCCGGCACAACAAGACCGGTCTGCTTAAGAATTCGCATTGCGCACTCCTGTCCCCCTGCTGCGCCTTAGTATAACCGGCAAGCCGTAAAAAGCCCGGAATTCCAGCTTCGCAACGCGGGAAAAATTGCTTATTCTGTGGTCTGTTGCAAGCGGCGATAGTTTCAGTGTCGGGGGAAGGCTTAGCGTGATGCAGATCAAGCAACGGGCTATGCGGTGGCGGTGTTGCGCCGCCACTTTGCGCTCTATGTTTCCCGCCCTGATGCTAAGCACCGGCCTTTTGCTGGCGCTGCCGCAAGCGGCTCAGGCGCAGAATATCACGCCGGATGCGGCCTATGACGATGCCTTCAAGGCGATGCTCAAAGACCCCGGCAACCTGGACAAGACTTTCGCCTATGCCGAAGCTGCGATCCGCGTCGGCGATCTGGAAGGTGCAGTATCGGCGCTGGAGCGCATGCTGTTCGTCAACCCGAACCTGCCGCGTATCCGCGTCGAACTCGGGGCGCTGTATTTCCGCCTCGGCTCGTTCGAGACCGCGCGCAGTTATTTCCTCGGCGTCAAGGAAGCCACCGACACGCCGCCGGAAGTGCGCGCCAAGGTCGATACCTTCCTGGCTGAAATCGACAAGCGCCAGT
>NZ_JAGOLP010000057.1 GCF_017994015.1 Ferrovibrio sp.
CCACCACCTCGGCCTCGGCCCAGCCTGGGCCATGGCTGGCAATCCGCAACCGCAACTTGCCGTCATCCAGCAGCAACTCGGTGCCGGGGCGCAGGGCCGCCATCACTTCCGGATGCGGCAGGGCAACGCGGCTCGCGTTGCCGGGTGTGGCATCACCATCCAGCCGGAAACGCTGTCCGGCCACCAATTCCACCGCGCCATCGGCAAAACTGCCGATACGCAGTTTTGGCCCTTGCAGGTCGGCCAGCAGGCCAATCGGCCGGCCGAGTTCACGCTCCAGCGCCCGCACTGCCTGAATCCGCGCCCGGTGGTCGTCATGGCTGCCATGGCTGAAATTAAGCCGGAACACATCCGCCCCGGCTGCCACCAGAGCGCGAATCTGGTCCGGCCGCGACGAGGCCGGGCCGAGCGTGGCAACGATTTTGACATTCCGCGTGCGGTTCATGGCGATTCCCTCTATCGTTCCAGGGTAGGCGCAAGCGGCCGGCAACCCAAGGGAAATGCACGATTTGCCGCGCCGGAGCGTTGCGGCCCATGTTGCGCCGCAGTAAATACACGCCGCAGTGCAGCACTCCCTTGCGTCACCCAGAAGTTCCCCAGGAGCCAGCCATGGATATCGCCCGTATTCCCGTGGGTAAGAACCCGCCCTATGATGTCAACGCCGTGATCGAGATTCCGGCGGGCGGCGTGCCGGTGAAGTATGAGCTGGACAAGGATTCCGGCGCCCTGTTTGTTGACCGCTTCATCCATACCGCCATGTTCTACCCGGCGAATTACGGCTTTATCCCGCACACCCTGTCGGGTGACGGCGACCCCTGCGACATCCTGGTGGTGAGCCAGATTCCGGTGGTGGCCGGCTCGGTGATCCGCTCGCGCCCGGTCGGCGCGCTGATGATGGAAGACGAGGCCGGCGGCGACGAGAAGATCATCGCCGTGCCGGTGGACAAGCTGCACCCGTTCTACACCAACGTGAAATCCTACGAAGACCTGCCGCCCAGCCTGCTGGCGCAGATCGAGCATTTCTTCAGCCATTACAAGGATTTGGAGAAGGGCAAGTTCGTCAAGGACACGCGCTGGGTCGGGCCCGAGGAAGCCTCGCGCCTGATCACCGAAGGCGTGGTGCGGGCAGCCGGCCTGCGCTGATACAGTATCCAATCGCTTTGATCGTCACCGCCGGGCTTGACCCGGCGGTCTTGTTTTTGCCGCTTCGCCAATCCCGATTAGACCCCCGGGTCCAGCCCACTGGTGTCCGGTTTAATCTGATGCCGCTTTTTTGCGCCCCCCAGAAAGTCGTCATGCCCGCGAAGGCGAGCATCCCGTTTTTGAAAAAATATGGCTGAATTCCGGGGAAAATATGATGCCCGGGTCAAGCCCGGGCATGACGATGGAGAGGGGGATGGATTTAGCGCCGCGATATTCCAGCAGCGCTGATTTCGTGTCTTCTCAAGGCACCAAGTTCCAAAACCTCAGCAATGCCGCTTCTTTCGACGCTCCGACAAAAATTAAACCGGACAGCCGTGGGGCAAGTCCGGGGGTGACGCATGTTAAGCTACCGCCCCCGCGCATCGCGCAGGATACTTTCCGCGGCTTTCTCGGCGATCATCAGAGTGGGCGAGGCGGTGTTGCCTGAGGTGATCAGCGGCATGGCCGAGGCATCCACCACGCGCAAGGCCTGGATGCCGCGCACCCGCAAATCGCCGTCCAGCACCGCCATGGCATCATGTTCCGGCCCCATCTTGGCGGTGCCGACCGGATGGAAGATGGTGGCGCCCAGATCGCCGGCCGCCTTGAACATCTGTTCCTCGCTCTGCACCTGCGGCCCGGGCAGATATTCCTCGGGCTGGTAAGGTGCCAGGGCCGGGGCCTGGGCCAGCCGCCGGGTCAGCTTCAGGCTATCCACCGCCACGCGGCGGTCTTCCGGCGTGGCGAGGTAATTCGGCTGGATCGCCGGCGCCTGGGCGGCATCGCTGCTGGTGATGCGCACATGGCCGCGCGAAGTGGGGCGCAGATTGCAGATGCTGGCGGTGAAGGCGGGGAATTTGTGCAAGGGATCGCCGAATTTATCCAGCGAGAGCGGCTGGATGTGGAATTCCACATTGGCGGTGGCATGTTCCGGGCTGGAGCGGGTGAACATGCCGAATTGCGATGGCGCCATGGTCAGCGCGCCGCGCCGGAACAGCGCGTAATCCAATGCAATCTTGGCCTTGGCCAGCAATGACTGATCCAGTTCGTTGATCGTCACCACGTTTTTCACTTTGTAGATCAGGCGGATTTGCAGATGGTCCTGCAAATTCTCGCCTACTCCGGGCGCTTCATGGCGCACATTGATGCCATGCTGCTGTAACAGCGCGCCGGGGCCGATGCCGGAAAGCTGCAACAATTGCGGCGAGGCGATGGCGCCGGCGGTGAGCAGGATCTCGCCCGCCGCGCGCACCCGCAGGCGCCGGCCATTCTGGCGATAGATCACCGCGCTGGCGCGTTTGCCCTGCAATTCGATCCGCTCGGCATGGGCCTGGATGCGCACGTCCAGATTGGGCCGGTTGAGCACCGGCTTGAGGAAGCCGGTGGCCGCCGACCAGCGCCGCCCCTTGCGCTGGTTGACCTGGAAATAGCCAGCGCCTTCATTGTCGCCGCGATTAAAATCATCCACCGGCGGAATGCCGATTTCGGCACCGGCGCGGCCCACCGCATCCAGGATGTCCCAGGTCACGCGCGGCTGCTCAACCCGCCATTCGCCACCGGATTTGTGCAAGGGGGCTGCGCCATCCGACCAATGATCCTCATGCTTGAGGAAATACGGCAGCACATCCTCCCAACCCCAGCCGGTCAGGCCCAATTGCCGCCAGCCATCATAATCGGCGGCCTGGCCGCGCATGTAGACCATGGCGTTGATCGCGGTGCAGCCGCCCAGCACCTTGCCGCGGGCATAGCCGATGCTGCGGCCATTCAGGCCCGGCACCGGTTCGGTCTTGAAACACCAGTCCGAGCGCGGATTGCCGATGGCAAACAGATAGCCGATCGGGATATGGAACCAGATCCAGTCATCCTTGCCGCCGGCTTCCAGCAGCAGCACGCGGTTTTTCGGATCGGCAGAGAGCCGGTTGGCCAGCAGCGAACCCGCCGTGCCGCCGCCTACAATCACATAATCGAATTCGCCGGCATCCTCGATATCATCGGCGCGCCGCTGCATATTGGCCATGAAATCCTCCCTCGTGCCGGCAAGTGTAGGGCAGGGCCGGCCCGCTGCGAAAGCCGCGACCGGGTGGGAAACAGCTGAGTGGCAAAACCGCCAGGCTGCAGGATGGAGTGGGCGGGGCGGCTGGCTTAAGCTGCATTCTGCTACCCTGGTATTCACAGCGCTTCGCAAAGCTTCCCGATGCTTCGCCACGCTTCGCAGACATTCCCGCTGATTTGTCGCACTTCGTTCGCGCTTGCGGCGAAATTGAAAAAACTGCCGCCAAGTGTACAGAACAAAAGGCGAATTTGCAACTCTACAGCGCGCCCAGCAATGTCAGCCCGCCATCCACCAGCAGGGATTGCCCGGTGACATAGCCGGCCAGCGGCGAGGCCAGGAACAGCGCCACGCCGGCAATATCCTCGGGCGTGCCGATGCGGCCCAGCGGCAGGCGGGCAGCCACCGCATCATGGTTGCCGGCCTGGTTGGCGGTCAGCTTGGTGGGTACAAAGCCGGGGCCGATGCCATTCACCCGGATGCCCTGGCGGCCCCATTTGATCGCCAGCACTTTGTTCAGATGTTTCAGGCCGATCTTGCTGGCGGAATAGGCCGGGTTGTTGCGCGCCGCCTGCTCGGCCACCACCGAATCCAGGTTGATGATGGCGCCGCGCCGCGCAGCCAATGCCGGCTGCAACTGCGCGCACAGATCCATCACCCCGGTCAGGTTGATCTCCAGCACGCGGGCAAAGCCGGCGCGCTCAAATTCCTGGCCCTTATACAGCACGGTGCCAACACAATTCACCAGCACATCCAGCGCAGTAAACTGCCCGGCCAGGGCGGCCACCGAGGCGGCATCGCTCACATCCAGGCGGATGAAGTTCATGCCGCTGAAATCCTGCTCATAGGCGCCGGCCTCGCGCGTGCCGGTGATGCTCACGCTGGCGCCGGCAGCCAGAAAGGCGCGCGCCACACCATAGCCGATGCCATCCGAACCGCCGGTGACCAGCACGCTCTTGCCGGAAAAATCCAGGGCTGCGGCGGGTTGGGCGCCTGTTTGCATGCTATCCTCCATTTTTCCCAAAGCATGATCCACGATCCGCGTGTTGTGGAAAAGGCTTTGGCAATGGCTCGCGCCGCCAAGCCTGTCGGGTCTACATTCGACCAGAATACCATTTGGGCCAGGAGCAATGAGCAAAGCATTCACCAAAGAATCAGATGGCGACGGCCCGGACGAGGATGACGAGGCCGAAGCCGGCCCCGCCTTGCCGGTTGGCGCCAAAAATTACATTACCCTTGAAGGCCTGGAGCGGCTGCGCGCCGAGTTGCGCCAGTTACGTTCCGTGGAACGCCCCAAAGTGGTTGAGATCGTTTCCTGGGCGGCGGGTAATGGCGACCGCTCCGAAAATGGCGATTACATCTATGGCAAGCGCCGGTTGCGTGAGATTGATCGTCGCATTCGCTTTCTGCTCAAGCGGCTGGAAATTGCCGAGCCGGTTGACCCCGCCTTGCAGAAAAATCGTGCGCAGGTGTTTTTCGGCGCCACCGTCACCTATGTCGACAGCCAGGATGTGGAACGTACCATCCGCATTGTTGGCGTGGACGAAGCTCGGCTGGAACTGGGTGAGATCAGTTGGATCTCGCCTGTGGCGCGCGCCTTGCTGAAGGCGCGAGTGGGTGATGTGGTGGAAATGCGCACCCCAACCGGGCGCGACAGCCTGGAAGTGCTGTCGATCCGCTATGGCTGATTGCCGCAGCGGCAGGGCTGGTATAGTTTTCTCACGGCATTGAACAAGCCGTGGGGGGAAGCCGGTGCCGCGCATTTTGTTGGTCGATGATGACCAACTTGTCAGCACAACGCTGCTCATGACCCTGGAAAACCAGGGCCACGACGTGGTGGTTTGCAATGATGGCCGCGCGGCTCTGGAGTGGTTGCAGCAGGATGCTGCCTTTGATGCCATGATCACTGATATTCTGATGCCGGATATGGATGGGTTGGAATTGATCCGTGCCGTGCGGGTCCTGGCGCCGGCCTTGCACATCATCGCCATGTCGGGCGGTGGGCGCCGTGGCAACCAGGATTTCCTGCAATTTGCCGAGGCTTTTGGTGCCGATGCCGCGCTGGCCAAGCCATTTGGCAGTGAAACCCTGCTTGCCACCTTGCAGCAGGTGCTGGCCCGGCCGCGCCCGGGATAAATTCAGGCCTTGCCGAGCGGCAGATACAGTGTCACCACGGTGCCGACACCGGGCTGGCTCTGCAAGTGCAGTGCACCGCCGGTTTCGCGCGCAAAACCATACACCATGCTTAAGCCCAGGCCGCTGCCGCTGCCCACTGGTTTGGTGGTGAAATAGGGTACGATGGCATTACGCAGGGTTTCGTTATCCATGCCGGTGCCGGTATCGCTGAGGCTGATACAGGCATACTGGCCGGGAGCCAGCCCCAAGAGCGCATCGGCTTCGGCAATATCCTGCCGTTTTGCAGTAATCGTCAGCTTGCCGCCTTCCGGCATGGCATCGCGGGCATTGATTGCCAGGTTGAGCAGGGCAGTTTCAAGCTGGATGCGGTCGGTATTGACACTGGGCAGATCCTCGGCGACCTGGCATTCCAGTGTCACGCCCTTGCCGCAGGCCTGACGCAGCAGAGGTTCAAGCTCGTGGATCGCGGCAGTCAGGTCGAAACCGCCTAGCTGCAAGGGTTGGCCGCGTGCGAAAAGCAGCAGGCGCTGGGTCAGCGCCGCGCCCTTGCGCGCTGCTTCCAGCGTCAGGTCGGCCAGCAGGCGCTGACGGTCATTCGCCAGCATGTCGCGCAGCAAGGCGGTGGATTGTTCGATCACCTGCAACAGATTGTTGAAATCATGCGCCACGCCGCCAGAGAGGCGATCCACCGCATCCATCTTCGCCAGGCTGGTGAGACGCCCGAGATAGGCTTCGCGTTCCAGCGCCAGCCGGGCCAGATTGGCGGCAATGCCAAGAATTTGCCGCTCCGTCGCACTCGGCTCGCGCGGCCGTTCGGAATAAACCGCCAGCGTGCCGAAGACATGGCCGTTCTCGCCGATGATCGGCGTTGACCAGCAGGCGCGCAGGTTGAACGGCAACACGAGGTAGCGATGGTTGACCCAGTTCGGATCGCTGGCGATATCGGCGCTGATCACCGGAAGCCGGGTTGCGGCCGAGGTGCCGCAGGAGCCGACGCCGGCGCCGATCTCCAGGCCGTTCAACTGGTCCGTGTAAGCGGTGGGCAGGCTGCTTGAAAGCGTGGCGGCGAAGCGGCGGCCTTCATTGTCGAGCCGGTGCAGCGACACTTTTGAGTCGGCGATGTTGTTTTCCAGCCAGCAGATGGTCTCGCCGAGCAGTTCATCCAGCCGGCCACCGCGTGTTATCCGCTCCAGGATGCCAAGCTGCGAGGTGAGCAGGGCCTCATGTCGCTTGCTGTCGGTGATATCACTGCGCAGCACGGCGATGCCGCCTTCCGAGGTGCGATATTCGCTGATCCGCAGCCAGCGGCCATCCGACAGGCGTTCTTCGCTTTGCTGTTGGCCGCGCTGGTGCTGCAGAATGCGGCCGTTTTCCCGGTTGTTGCGATCCGGATAATCGCCGAGCCGGATTGCGGCGCGCTGTAGGGTATCAAAGGGCATGTGCTTGCGAATCAGCCGGCCGCTTTTGGGGTAGCTTTCAGCATATTTGCTGTTCCACACCACCAGGCGGCCTTCACGGTCGTAAACTGCAAAGGCATCATTGATACTTTCCAGCGCATCCAGCAATTGGCGCTGGGCGCGGTCGGCGGCGATGCGGGCATATTTTTGCCCTAGCGACGCGAAGAACAGCAGCAGGCTGACCGCGATGCCGATGCTGAGCACAATATTGGCCAGTCTTGCATCGCTGCTCAGGGCCTTGTCCAGGCCCCAGGTTTCCAGCCGCCAGGGCGTGCCGAACAGCGAGATCGTGGTGGTTTCGCCAAGGCCCGGCGCAGCGGGCAATTTTTCATTGCGGTGCAACACGAGAGCTGCCTCCGCCTCCGGCCCATTCAGCAGGCGCAGGCCGATATGATCGCGCAATGTGGCGTGTGGTTCGGCCAGCAAAGGCCCCAGATCAAGCAGCAACACCAGATAACCCGAGATAACGCCCGCTCCCTCATGCACCACCGGGCTTGCCACGATCAGGCCGGTATCACTGGTCTGTCCGGTCGTATCGCTGAGCGCCAGCACCGGTGAAATCGCCAGGCGACGTTGTGCAGCGGCTTGTTCTATGGTGCTGCGCCAGGCTGGCTGTTGCGGCGGCGATACGATATCGGCCAGGCGGCGCGGGTTGAAAATCAGGCCGTGCATTGGCGTGTACAGGCCAGCTGCTGTATCGGTCGCCGCCACATAGGCCAGATAATCCACACCACGAATATTCGCCCCGGCATGGATCAGGCCGGTGAAGCCGGAAAACTCAGCCGACGTCACAGTCTGCGATGCCGCGTAGAAGGCATTGGTGGCGGTGAGGAAATACTCCACCCGGGCAATACGGCTCTGCATTTCATCGGCCAGACGGGCGCTGTCGAGGCGCAATTGTGCTGTGGTCTGATCGGCGGCGCGGTCGCGCAGCAAGGCATGGCCGTAGAAACTGGCCGCCAGCGCCACCGAAATCACCAGCGTGGGCAATGCGTTGCGCAGCCAGACTTGTCCGCGCTGCCAACGTTCCGGCCAGCGTCCGGCCTTGTATTCCGCTTCAGCCGTTTCCGGCTCGGCAATGCCTCGCGCCTGCTCCATGTTGCGAGCCTAAGCGGAGCCAAGTGCCGTTTGCAAGCGGTCCTATTTTATCATTATAATTTCAATCATGGACTGGCTGCCAACCGACAGTATCAGCAGCTTCGCCGGAAACCTGTTGCTGTTTCTGGCGTTGGCGCTGTTTCATGACTGGCTGTCCGGCACACGTCTGGTGCAACACCGGCAGGCTTATGCTCTCGCGGTTGGCATCAGCTTCGGCCTAGCGGCAATCATCAGCATGTTGATGCCGGCAGCACAGATTGCCGGTATTTTCTGGGATGCACGCCATGTGGCGGTGGGGCTGGGGGCGCTGCTGGGTGGACCAGTGGCGGCTTTCGCTGCGGCCACGGCGGCCGGTGCCTATCGGCTCTGGCTTGGCGGTGCGGGTGCGCTGGGTGGAGTTGGTTCGGTTTTTGTTGTGGCGCTGCTCGGGCTTGCCGTCTGGCGCTGGGCCAAGGACGGTGACGGCCTGGTGCGGCCAAGTTTCCGGCATCTGGCGCTGCTGGCGCCGCTTACCGGGCTGGGCGCCACCACCAGCTATCTGTTCCTGATGCTGATTGATCGGCCGCTGGCGCTCAAATTGCTGGAAGATAGTGCGATTGGCTTCGCCTTGCAGGTCGGCATCGGCACCGGCATCCTCGGCGGTAGCATCCTGCTGCTGGCGCGGCGACGCGAGCTGGAGCGGCATCTCGCCGGCTTGTCCGGGAACTTCCCTGGTGCGCTCTATCGCCGCGTGCAACGCCCGGATGGCAGTGTGCATTATCCTTTTGTCAGCGCCGGCACGCGCAATCTGCTGGGGCTTGAGCCTGTGGCGATCCAGCGCGATCCGATGCTGTTGGCCAAGCTGGCGGATCGTGACGAATTTGCGCGCCACATGGCCGCCGTGGAGCGCAGCCGGCAGGATATGCTGCCATTCATGCTCGATACGCGGCTCAACCCTGCCGGCGGCAGCGAGAAGTGGCTGCGCAATTATGTGCGCCCCAGCCTGGCGCCGGATGGTTCGCTGATCTGGGATTGCGTGGTGCTGGATATCACCGAGCAACGCCAGGCCGAGGAATTGCTGCGCCAGGCACGCGAACAGGCCGAAGCCGCCAATCAGGCGAAATCCGCCTTCCTGGCCAGTATGAGCCATGAATTGCGCACGCCGCTGAACGCGGTGCTTGGCTTTGCGCAATTGCTCGCCATGGGCACCAAAGACCGCCTGACCGGAACCCAGCAGGAATATATCGGCTATATCGAGGCCAGCGGCCGGCAATTGTTGTCGCTGATCGAGCAGGTGCTTGATCTGGCCAAGATCGAAGCCGGGCGTATCACATTGTCGATGGAGAGCTGCCAGGCCGATATGCTGGTGGAAGATCTGGAAGACTTTGCCAAGCCGCTGGCTGCCAAGCGGGGCCAGAGCGTCTTAGTCAAGCCGCTGGATCAGGCTGCGCATGTGCTGGTTGATCTGACCCGCTTCAACCAGATCATGGTGAATTTCCTGTCCAATGCGGCGAAATACAATCGCCCTGGTGGCCAGATCGAGGTTGGCTGTGTGGCGACCGGGGACGACCGGCTGGAATTCTATGTTGCCGACAATGGCTATGGCATTCCGCTTGAGCAGCAGGGAAAGGTGTTTGAAGCCTTCAATCGCCTGGGCCGCGAGGGCAGCAATATCGAAGGCACCGGCATCGGCCTGGTGACGGCGAAGCGGCTGGCCGAATTGATGCAGGGAGAAATCGGCTTCAGCAGCCAGCCCGAACAGGGTAGCCGCTTCTGGGTGCGTTTCGCCCGCACAGATGCGCCACAAGTGGCCGAGGCGCCTGCGATGGTTGAACCGCAGCTTTATGCCGATGTGCCAAGCGCCAAGATTCTGTATATTGAGGATAATGCCGCCAACATCATGCTGATCAGCCGTGTGCTGGCGGCGGTGCCCAATGCCATGCTGCTGACGGCGCAGAATGGCACCAGCGGCATCGCGGTGGCGCAGGCCGAGCAGCCTGATCTTGTGCTGCTGGATATTCACCTGCCGGATATCAACGGTTTTGAAGTGCTGCAACGGTTGCGCGACGATGCCCGCTTGCGCGACATGCCGGTGGTGGCGCTCACCGCCGATGCCGATATCCGCTCCAAGGAGCGCGGTAGTGCTGCGGGTTTTGACGATTACCTGACCAAGCCGATCCAGATCGAGCAGTTTCTCGGTACGCTGTGGCGCATCCTGGCTGCACGGCGCAAGCTGGTGCGCTGAAGCCTATTCCTTTTCCCGATGCCAGGTTTGTGTGCGGCCCAATAGCGGCGTGCCGATATACCCGCGCACACGCAATTGGCTGCCGGCTTCAGTCAGGCTGAGTTTGGCATTGTAGATCTTGCCATTCTTGGGATCGAGGATGGCGCCGCCGGCCCAGTCATTGCCGCCATCCGGCTTCAGGCCCCACAGAAAGGTCATGCCGATCACCGGCTGATCCTTGCGCGCACCTTCGCATAAGTCGCAGACCGGATCGGGCTTTTCATCCGGGCGATAGAAGATGCGCAACACACGGCCCTGCAATTCATCGCCCACCTTGGTTACTTCAACAATTGAACGCTCGCTTTTGGTGTCGTCATCAATCGTGCGCCAGCGGCCCACCGGTGAAGCCGGATCTGTGGCCTGTGCTGCCAGCGGCAACAGCGAAACAGTCAGCATGAGGATCAGCGCGCGCAGCATGGTGGCTCCGACAGTATTTGTCACAATATCCGACAGCAATCACACTTTTGCGTCAAGACTGCGCAAGCCGCAATGGATCGTGTATGCTTCCAGGCGGTCAACAGGAGTGGCACCATGAGTCAGCAAGCCCTTGGTTCCAAATTCCGCCTTGGTGCTGCCATGGCGGCGGATTGGCGCATGGCAGTGGATGGCAGCCTGTTACAGGCTATGCCGGTGGGCGATACCGCCAATATCGGCTTTGTCTATGTTACCGAGCGGCTGGCCGGGCAGATGCCGCAGGTGATGCGCCGTATTTCGGAAGCCACCGGTATCAGCAACCTGCTGGGTGCGGTGAGCCATTCGATTGCGGCCGGCGAGCGGGAATATTTTGATGAGCCGGCGGTGGCCTGCCTGATCGGCTCTGTGCCGGAAGGCAGTGCGGCGTTGTTTTCGCAGCTCAACCGGATTCCGCAAGGCTGGCTTGGCATTCTGCATGCTGATCCGCATGTGCCGGCTTTGCCCGAGATTTTGCAGGATATCGGCGAGGCTTCCGGCGCCTATCTGGTTGGCGGCCTGGCAGCGGCGCGCGAGGCCAAGCCGCAATGGGCCGGCGGGCTGGTTGAAGACGGCATCTCCGGCGTGATCTTTTCCGAAGCCCAGCCGATCATTGCCGGCCTGAGCCAGGGCTGCACCCAGGTGGGGCCGTTGCACAGCATAACGGCTGCGGATGGCAACATGATCCTGGAACTGGATCACCAGCCGGCCTATGCGGCCTTGCAGGATGCCTTCAACATCCGCTCGATGCAGGATTTGCGCCGGCTCGGCGCCGGCCTGATGGTGGGGTTGCCGGTGGGCGGCTCGGACCGGCCGGATTATCTGGTGCGCAACATCATGGGCATTGATCCGCAGGCCGGCGCGCTGGCCATCGGCGCGCTGGTGGAGGAGGGCGACGGCCTGTTCTTCTGCCGCCGCGACACTGAAAGTGCCGGCCGCGACATGGATCGTATGCTGGCCGATCTGAAACGCCGCTGCGGCAATGCCGAGCCGCGTGGCGCGGTGTATTTTTCCTGCATGGCGCGCAGCCAGGATCAGTTTGTGCAGGAGCCGGGTGAACTGGCGCGGATCGCGGCAGCTTTCCCCGGCCTGCCGGTGCTGTGCATGTATTGCGGCGGCGAAATCGCCGCCGCCCGCCTCTATGGCTATACCGGGGTGCTGACGCTGTTTCTTTAATTACTAATCAGTTTGACAGCACGATGCGGCCAACCACGCCGCCGGCCTTGAGCTGCTCCAGCGCGCCATTCACCGCATCCAGCGGCCGCACTTCGATCGGCAGCGCCGGCAGGTGCTGCTGCTGCGCCAGCGCAATCAGTTCCTTCAGCTCCACCAGGCTGCCGACATAGGAACCCGAAATGCTGACGCCCTTCATCACCAGCAGCGGCAGTGAGATCGTGGTCTGGCCGCCGAGCAGGCCGACACTGACCAGATGGCCGCCCTTGCGCAATGCGCCATAGGCGAATTCGAAGCTCTGCGGCGAGCCGGCGAAATCCACCGCGCCGGCCACGCCGCCGGTAGCCTTCACCAAAGCCTTGCCGGCGCCTTCGGCGCGCGGATCAATCGCATCCTTGGCACCCAGCTTGAGTGCCGCTTCGCGCTTGGCCGGGTCGAGATCAACCACGATGGGGGCCTGGCCGGTCACCGCCTTGGCCATGGCGATGCCGTTGAGGCCGACGCCACCAGCGCCGACGATCAGCAGGCTCTGGCCATCAGGCAGTTTGCCGATCTTCTTCAGGGCGGAATAGGCGGTGAGGCCGGAACAGGCATAGGTGCAGGCCAGTTCGGTGTTGAGGCTGCCGTAATCCACCAGATAACGATCTGCCGGCACCAGCACATGGCTGGCAAAGCCGCCATTGAGAAACACGCCCAGGGCTTGGGCCTTGCCGGCGCAGAGATGCTCGGCGCCGCTCTGGCATACCGCACAGGTGCCGCAGCCGATCCACGGGAAAATCAGGCGGCGCTGGCCAATTTCCACGCCGCTGGCTTCCGGCCCCTTGGCCACCACGGTGCCGACAATCTCATGCCCCATGGTCAGCGGCAGCAGGCTGCCATTATTGGCCGCCACAATCTTCTTGCCGCCGCCCAGATCCCAGTAGCCATCCCAGATATGCAGGTCGCTATGGCACACGCCGCAACGCTCCATCTTCACCAGCACTTGTGCCCCGGTGGGTTCCGGCAGCGGGCTTTCACTGGCAACCAGCGGCTTGGCGAATTCGGCGACCTGATAACTGCGCAACACGGGCTTTTCCTCTCTTCTTGCTTGACCTTACGATAAGATTCTAGGCGCGGCGTGGCGCTGGTGTAAAGCGCGCCAATGGCTAAACTATCTGTCAACGAATGATAAAAGGGAGTGCATAAGGTGCAGGCATTTCGGATTGATGGCCGCGTGGCGCTGATCACCGGGGCATCGCGGGGCTTTGGCCTGGAAATCGCCCGGCTGTTCGGCCAGGCCGGCGCGCATGTGGTGCTGAATGGCCGCCATGCCGAAACGCTGGAAGCCTGTGCCGAGACCTTACGCGGCGAGGGTATCCAGGCCAGCATCGCCGCCTTCGATGTGGCGGATGTCAACGCGGCCCAGGCGGCCATTGCACGGATCCAGGCCGAGCAGGGCCAGCTTGATATTCTGGTCAACAATGCCGGCATGAATATCCGCAAACCACTGGCGGATTACACGCTGGCGGAATGGCAGCAGGTGTTGAACACCAATCTCACCGCCGCCTTTGTGCTGTCGCAGGCCGCCGGGCTGAAAATGGCCGAACAGGGTTTTGGCCGTATTATCAATATCGGCTCGATCCTGTCGGTGCTTGGCCGCGCCACGATCCCGGCCTACACCGCGTCCAAACATGGCATCCTCGGGCTGACTAAGGCTTTGGCCGCCGAACTCGGCCCCAAGGGCGTGACGGTGAATGCCATCGCGCCGGGCTATTTTGAAACCGAGCTGAATGCCGAATTGATGGCGCGGCCGGAATTTGTCGCCTTCGTCAATGGCCGCACACCGCTGGGCCGCTGGGGCCAGCCAGCCGAACTGGCCGGCGCCGCGCTGTTCCTGGCCGCGCCTGCTGGCGGTTATGTCAATGGCCATCTGCTGGTGGTGGATGGCGGCATGACCACCACCCTGTTCGGCTGAGGGGGCGCATAATGGCCGTGGCCGAAGCCGAATTCATCCCGGTGCGGCCGGCGCCGATGCGCGGGCCGCGTAATCTGGTGAAGATCATCCGCACCATCCGCGACAATGCCATCGCGGCCTGGAGCGATGAAGCCTATGAGCGTGATTACATCTTCTACCAGATGTTCATGCGCCGGGTGCTGCTGGCCAATCACCCCGACCTGATCCGCCATGTGATGCTGGATAATGTGGCGAATTACGTGCGCGATCCGCTGGGCCAGCGCATTCTGGAGCCGGGCTTGGGCAATGGCCTGCTGACCAGTGAGGGGCTGGACTGGAAACGTCAGCGCCGCCTGATGGCGCCGATTTTTGCGCCGCGCCGCATCCAGGCTTTCGGTCCGCTGATGACCGGCTGCACAGTCGCTCTGGCCGAAACGTTGCAGGCGGGCCAGCGGATCGACATGGCCGAGGCGATGATGCATGTGACGCTGGATATCATCGCGCGCAGCATGTTCGGCGCCGATCCGGCTTCCGATGTATCTCAGGTTGGCGCCGCGATGGATGCCTACCAGGCCACGGTGAAGCCCGGCATCGCCGATCTGCTGGGCCTGCCGGGCTGGTTTCCGCGCCCGGGCGCTGCCAAGGGCCGCGCCGCGTTGAGCCAGATGGACACCATCATCAACGGCCTGATTGAGCGCCGCCGCAGCCAGATCGCCAAAGGTGCGCCGGCCGGCGACGACCTGCTGGGTCTGCTGCTGGCCGCCAGTGACGCGGAAGCGGCGCCCGGGGCCAAGGGCATGGACGATCGCGAAGTGCGCGACCATATGGCCACCTTTTTCCTCGCCGGCCATGAAACCACCGCCACCGCCTTGGCCTGGACCTGGTATCTGCTGAGCCAGGATGGCGCTGTGCAGGCCAAACTCTGGGCCGAACTGGATGCGGTGTTGTCTGGCCGCGATCCGGTCTGGGCTGATCTCGACAAGCTGGTTTATTGCCGCATGGTGGTGGAAGAGGCGATGCGGCTGTATCCACCGGCGCATAGCACCTCGCGTATCGCATTGGCCGATGACGAAGTGATGGGCGTAAAGATTGCCAAAGGCACGGCAGTGATCGTTTCGCCCTGGCTGATGCATCGCCATCGGCGCTATTGGGCCGAGCCGGATCGGTTCGACCCGGAGAATTTTGCTCCCGAAAAAGCAGCGGCAAGGCCGCGCTTCACTTTCCTGCCATTCGGCGCCGGGCCGCGTATCTGCATCGGCATGGGCTTTGCCATGGCCGAAGCGGTGCTGATCCTGGCCACCCTGGCGCGGCGTTTCCGTTTTGAATTGGCTCCGGGCGCTGTTGTGGTGCCGGTGGCGAAAATCACCCTGCGGCCGCAGCCCGGCCTGCCGATGATAACGAGGCTTCGATGAGTGATGATATCTGTTTCATGAGTGCGGCCGAGATGGCGGCGGCGTTTCGCGCCGGCAGCCTGTCGCCGGTGGAAGTGACCCAGGCCTTGCTGGCCCGCATTGCCCGGGTCAATCCGCAGGTCAATGCCTATAATCTGGTGGACGAGGCCAGCGCGCTGGCCGATGCCCGCGCTGCCGAGGCACGCTATCGCGCCGGCCAGCCGCTTTCACCCATCGATGGCGTCCCCGCCTCGATCAAGGACATCATCCTGACACGCGGCTGGCCCACCTTGCGCGGCTCCAAAACCGTTGATCCGGCGCAGCCCTGGCTGGATGATGCGCCGGTGACGGCGCGCTTGCGCGAAGCCGGCTGCGTGATTATCGGCAAAACCACCACACCGGAATTCGGCTGGAAGGGCGTGACGGACTCGCCACTCACCGGCATCACGCGCAACCCGTGGAATCTGGCCACCACGCCGGGCGGCTCCTCGGGCGGTGCCTCGGCCCAGGTGGCGGCGGGGCTTGGCCCGCTGGCGGTGGGCACCGATGGCGGTGGTTCGATCCGAATTCCGGCAGGCTTTGCCGGCATCACCGGGTTGAAACCCAGCTTCGGCCGCGTGCCGGCCTATCCGCTCAGCCCGTTTGGCACCGTGGCGCATCTTGGGCCGATGACCCGCGATGTGCTTGACGCGGCGCTTATGCTGCGCGAGATGGCGCGGCCCGATGCGCGCGACTGGTTCGGCCTGCCCTGGGAAGACAAGGATTATGCGGCCGGGCTGGCAGCCAGCCTGAAGGGCGTGAAAATCGCCTATAGCCCAACACTGGGTTATGCCAAGGTGGACCCGGAAGTGGCGGCGCGGGTGCGCGAGGCGGTGGCGGTGCTGGAAAGCCTGGGCGCCATCATCGAGGAGGTAGATCCGCCGATTGGCGATCCCACCGATATCTTCCATGTGCATTGGTGGATGGGCGCCTACAATGCCACGCGCGCGCTCTCGCCGGCGGCTTTTGCCCAGCTTGATCCCGGCTTGCAGGATAGCCACGCCCGTGGCCGCGCCATCGGCATGAGCGAATATCTGGATGCCGCCAATGCCCGTGGCCGGCTTGGCACGGCGATGCGGCAATTCCATGAAACCTACGCTTTCCTGGTTACGCCAACCCTGGCCGTGCCGGCCTTCGAGGCCGGAAGGGTGGCGCCCAAGGCGATGGGCGATGTGTACTGGACCGCCTGGACGCCCTTCACCTATCCGTTCAATCTGAGCCAGCAGCCGGCGCTGAGCGTGCCATGCGGTTTCACCGCGGCGGGCCTACCGGTCGGCTTGCAGTTTGTTGGTCCGATGCATCGCGATGATCTGGTGTTGCAGGCCGGTGCCGCCTATCAGGCGGTGACCGACTGGCACAAGCGGCGGCCCGTATTGTGAGCGTGTTGCTCACCGTTGCGGAAATGGGCGAGGCCGACCGCCTTGCCGTTGCTGCCGGTGTGGCGAGTCTTGATCTGATGGAGCGGGCCGGCGCGGCGGTGGCCGATGCCGTGCGCCTGAATTATCCGCATGGCCCGGTGCTGGTGCTATGCGGCCCGGGCAATAATGGCGGCGACGGTTTTGTGGCGGCGCGGCTGCTGGCCGAGGCCGGCTGGCCGGTGCGCCTGGTTTTGCTGGGTGAGTGCGCTGCCTTGCAGGGCGATGCCGCCGTAATGGCGGCGCGCTGGCCCGGCCCGGTGCTGGCGCCGGCGGAAGCGGATTGCGCTGCGGCCAGTGTTGTCATCGATGCACTGTTTGGCGCCGGGCTGGCGCGGCCATTAAGCGGCGTTGCGGCGGCGCTGGTGCGGGCGGCGAATGCCAGCGGCAAACCCATTGTGGCGGTGGACCTGCCCAGCGGCGTGGCCGGCGATAGCGGCCAGGTGCTGGGCGGCAGGCTGCTCGGCGATGATGGCGCGGTGGCGATCCGGGCGGATCGTACAGTCACTTTTTTCCGCCTCAAGCCGGGTCATCTGCTGCTGCCGGGCCGGCTGCTATGCGGTGCCGTGGCTTTGGCAGATATCGGCATTCCGGCCAAGGTGCTGGACAGCATCAAGCCCCGGCAGTGGCGCAATGGACCGGACGTGTGGCGCACCCTGCTGCCGCAACCGCGCCTGGATGGCCACAAATACGCGCGTGGCCATGCCCTGATCCGCGCCGGGCAGCAGCTTGGCGCCGCCCGGCTGGCTGGCCGGGCCGCCTTGCGCATCGGCGCCGGGCTCTGCACCCTGGCGCTGCCGCATGCATTGATGCACCAGGCGATAACACCGGATGCGCTGATGCGGGTGGAAGCCGATGGCCGCGAGGGCTGGCTGGCGGCTCTGGCCGATCCGCGCCGCAATGTCCTTCTGCTGGGGCCGGGCAATGGCGTTGGTGCCGAGACGCGGCTGGCGGTGCTGGCGGCTCTCGCCGTGCAGCACCCGGCCGGCCAGGGCGGCGTGGTGCTGGATGCCGATGCCTTGACCAGCTTTGCCTTCCGGCCGCAGGAATTGTTTGACGCGATGCAGGATGTGCCGGCGATCCTGACGCCGCATGACGGCGAATTTGCCCGCCTGTTTCCCGATCTGCGGCATGACCCCGACAAGCTGCACCGCGCCCGGCAGGCGGCGGCGCGCAGCAATGCAGTGGTGATCCTGAAAGGCCCGGATACGGTGATTGCCGCGCCGGATGGTGCCGCCGTGATCAACGATAATGCGCCACCCGATCTCGCCACCGCCGGGGCCGGCGATGTGCTGGCCGGTTTCTGCGCCGGCCTGCTGGCCCAGGGGATGCCGAGTTTCGAGGCCGCCTGTGCTGCCGTGTGGCTGCATGGCGCGGCGGCGGCCGAAAGCGGCCCCGGCCTGATCGCCGACGATCTGCCCGAGGCTTTACGCCCGGTGCTGCGGCGGCTGCGGCAATAGTTTCAGCGCATAGCTGAGCGCCGTGCCGACCACGATGGCGATGGTCAGGTCGAGCAGAATGGTGAGCGCCAGGGTGAGCAGCAGCACCAGGAAATCCGGCCATGGGCCTTGGGCGGTGCGTTTGATCTGATGAATCTCGCTCATGTTCCAGGCCACCACCACCAGCAAGGCAGCCAGCGCGGCGAGCGGGAATAACCCGGCCAGCGGTGCCAGCGCCAGCATGAAGACCAGCAGGAAAGCCGCATGCAGCATGCCGGAGACCGGGCCATGCGCCCCGGCGCGGATATTGGTGGCGGTGCGCGCCAGCGCGCCGGTGGCAGGCAGGCCGCCAAACAGCGCCGAGGCGATATTGGCTACACCCTGGCTGACCAGTTCGATATTGGAGCGGTGTTTGCGCCCGGTCATGGCATCGGCGATGACGCAGGATAGCAGGCTTTCGATGCCGGCCAGCAGCGCGATGGTGGCAGCCGAAGGCAGTAATTCCAGCAGCCGCGCCGCCGAGATCGCCGGCAGACTGGGGGCGGGCAGGCTGTTCGGGATGGCGCCGAAACGATCCGCGATGGTTTCCACCGGCAGATGCAGCAGCTGCACCAGCAAAGTGGCGATACCAATGGCGATCAGGAAGCCGGGCCAGGCCGGGCGCCACAGCCGTAATGCGATGATGATGCCCAGTGCCAGCAGCGCGATCAGCAGAGTGATGGCCTGGAAACTGCCGGCGGCGCCGGCATAGGCGGCCAGCTTGGCGATGAATTCGGCCGGCACCGTTTCCAGCTTCAGCCCGAAGAAATCCTTCACCTGGGTGGAGAGGATGGTGACGGCAATGCCGGCGGTGAAGCCGGTGATTACCGGATTGGGAATGAAGCGGATCAGGCTGCCCAGCCGCAGCAGGCCGGCCACCAGCAGCAGCAGCCCGGCCATCAGTGTGGCGAGCAACAGGCCATCATAGCCATGTTGCTGGATCACGCCGTAAACCACGATGACAAAGGCCGCTGTGGGGCCGCCGATCTGGTGCCGGCTGCCGCCCAGGGCCGAGATCAGGAAGCCGGCGATGATGGCGGTAATCAGCCCTTTGTCTGGCGTGGTGCCGCTAGCGATGGCAATCGCCATGGCCAGCGGCAGGGCGACAATGGCCACGGTCAGGCCGCTCAGCGCATCCTTGCGCAAATGTGCCAGCGTATAGCCGTCGCGTAGCACGGTAATCAGTTTCGGCAGCATGATTGGAGTCCAGGTTAGGCAGCCAGGGAGATGGGTTGCGGTATTTTAATACCGCTATTGCCGCCATCATCCGCCCGAAAGCCGGTTTTGGGAAGCGGGATTTTTTAACCATTTTGTCGCACTTCCAGGGCAGGATGGTGGCCATGATCAGGGTCTTTCTTGGCTATAGCCGCTCGGCGCCGGTTGCCTCCTCGGTGGCCGCGCATAGCATTGTCAGCCGCGCCTCGGCGCCGGTTTCGATCAGCTACCTGGCGCTGAACCAGCTTGGCGGCCTCTACACCCGGCCGCGCCACGAGTTGCAATCCACCGATTTTTCCTTCTCGCGCTTCCTGGTGCCCAGCCTGTGCGATTTCCAGGGCTGGGCGTTGTTCACCGACGACGACATGCTGTTCCGCGACGATATCGCCAAGCTGTGGGCGTTGCGCGATCCGGCCTATGCGGTGCAGGTGGTGAAGCATGACCATGTGCCGAAAGAGGAAGTGAAATTCCTCGAACGGGTGCAGACCAAGTATGAAAAGAAAAACTGGTCCAGCGTGATGCTGTTCAACTGTGCCGCCTGCACCGCGCTGACACCGGATTATGTCAACAGCGCCAGCGGCCTGGAGCTGCATCAGTTCAAATGGCTCGGTGATGACGGCCGCATCGGGGAAATTCCGCCGCGCTGGAACCATCTGGTGGATTACGATCCGCCGATCAGCGATCCGGGCAACCTGCATTACACGTCGGGCGGGCCGTTCTACGACGATTTCCGAGATTGCGGCTATGCCGCCGAGTGGCTCGCCGAGCGCCAGGCGATGTTGCATTGCGACCAGACCAAGGCGAAAAAGCCCGCTAAATCAGGCGCTTGATACAAGGCGTCGAATGGCGCGGAAATGCGCCGAAAGCCCTATCCCGGTGGCTTTGCCCATGCTATAGAC